>CAJLLT010000001.1 GCA_905207625.1 uncultured Eubacteriales bacterium
CGCCGCCGATGGCATTGCCGTTCCAGCCGCCGCCGGATACATTTACCGTACCGCCGAGAATTCTGACTGCGGCACCGGATCCGCAGGCGTAATAGGGAGTGTATTCAGGTGTGGAACCGCCGCCTATGCCTGCACCGCCGTTGGAACCGCCGGTTGCTTCGACACGGCCGCCGTTTATGATAACCATACCGCCGTTGCCGTTGGAGCCGCCGCCGATACCTGCACCATAACCGGAGGTTGCGTCAGCACTGACAACACCGCCGTTGATGGTGATAAGGGATGCGGAAGCACCGGAACCGCCGCCGATACCTGCGCCGTGGGGATTTCTGGAAGTCTGGGAAGCAAACGCTTCAACAATACCGCCGTTGATGGTGATACTGCCGCTCTGTCCGTAATATCCGCCGCCGATACCAGCGCCGTAAGCGGAAGTGGAAGCGGATGAGGGGTTGCAGGCTGCAACGATATGACCGCCGTCGATGGTTACATTACCGCTGCTGTACATATATCCGCCGCCGATGCCCGCGCCGTTCTCGCCGCCGATCGCGGTGAGTCTGCCGCAGACAGTGGTGCACTCATGAGAAGAGGTGTCACTGCTTGCGCACTTGATACGGACGGAGGCCGCCGGACGAACTTCGATACCCGCATGATTCTTTCCGGAGGAAAGAGTATTGCTGGTGCCGTTTTTGAGGATAATAGTGGGAGCTGCGGAATTATTCACGAGAAGCGCACAATAATCGTCCGCGGACCCGGAAGCGTTCACACCGTCAAGGTAGATCGCGGGAGCGCCGCTGTTGATAACGATATTGTTTGTGGAGGAGCTTCCGGTAATATTGAAAGCCCCGGAGTAATTCACTGAACTGCCGTTGTATATGTATCTGTCAGCCTCGATAACTATATCGGAAACGGACAGATCTATCTGGCAAAGCTCTTCAAAAGCCGCTACCAGACGTACATTAGCCGCAGGCATGGTGAAGGTAAAGGTCGTGCTTCCCGCAGGAATGGCGATAAACTTGTAACCTTCTCCGTAAGTGAAATAGGAAAGGTAAGTTCCGCTGTAGACATATCCTGTCCCGACGGAACCCTTGAGGCTGTAGCCGGATTCGGGACTGAATGTCAGGGTAACGGACTCACCCGCAACGATCCTGCCAGACCTGCTGGCGGCAACCGTGCCGTGCTGCAATTCAGATGCGGAAGGAAGCGTCAGCGTATACGATGCTGCGGCATTTGAAGTTACCGGCAAAATCGAAACGACGAGCAACAACGCAATGAGAATTGCTGTCAGTTTTGTCAGATTTTTCATCTTGAACCCTCCATTTAGAAATAATTGATTACAATTGCGGTTACAGTATAGCACATTTTTCCCGAAATGTCAATATTTGCAACCGAATAATAATGAACTAAAAGTGTAACAAAACTATCAGAGATCAGAACCTGAAATAAAGGAACGGATTATAGGAACCGCCTATGAGATATGAGGAGCATACCAGAACTACCGCGCAGCACCCCACAGGTTCCGCAACCGCAAGAGCAATGCTTCCGGCTTTGGTCTGTTTCAGCTTATAAAAGAGCTTTTTGGGAAGCGGGGTTGAGCCGATGATCGCCACAATAAGGAGAACTATATAACTCTTCAGGTAATACAGCGTCTGAACGTCGGAAAGCGCAAGCCCTCCGAACCCGAACATACCGCCGAGAGTTTCCGGTATCTGAGCCGCGGATCCGGCATTGAATATCACGAAGCTTATCAGTATTATGAAAAGGGTCGGGATACGTCTCACCGCGTCGGGGATTTTGACTTTGAGGAACAGATGTTTTTCAAGCATCAGAATAACGCCGAAATACAGTCCCCATATTATGAAGGTCCATTCCGCCCCGTGCCAGAATCCGGTAAGGAACCAGACGGTGAATATATTGAACGCATGACGAAGGAATGAGACCCTGTTTCCGCCCATGGGAATGTATACATAATCACGGAACCAGGAACCGAGAGTCATATGCCAACGGCGCCAGAACTCGGAAACACTTGCCGAAATAAAAGGATAACGGAAGTTTTCGGGGAAGTTGAAACCGAGCATTTTTCCCATACCTATCGCCATATCCGAGTATCCGGAGAAGTCGAAATAGATCTGAAGCGTCTGCGCCAGCGCACAGACCCAGAGGGACAAAACGGTACTGCCGGATTCCTGATATTTCTTGACAAGTTCCGCAAGAACATTTGCTATCAGGACCTTTTTGCCGAGACCGGCGCAGAAGGTTTTCACTCCGGAAGCGAATTTATCCACACTGAGCGTTCTGCTGACAAGTTCCCTGTTGACATCGGTATATCTTACTATAGGACCGGCTATCAGCTGGGGGAACAGCATTACATATGCTCCGAAATTTATAAAATTATGCTGAGCATCCGCATCCCCCCGGTAAACATCCACAACATAGCTGAGTATCTGGAAGGTATAGAAACTTATACCTATCGGCAGAACTATTTTCAGCAAAGGAATATTGGCGCCGGAAACAGCGTTTATATTTGTAATAAAAAAGTTGGTGTACTTGAAAAACAGCAACAGCGCCAGAGGTATGCCGACACCCGTAAAGAGCAGCACTTTTGCCGCCTTTTTGCCCTTGTACTTTTCTATCAGCAATCCGTGGATCCAACCTACAAAAGCCGAGAAAAGAATCAGTACACTGTATACCGGCTCTCCCCAGAAATAAAAGAGAAGACTGGAGAAAAACAGAACTCCGTTCCTCAGCTTTGCCGGCACCAGAAAGTATATCAGAAATGTCAGGGGGAGAAACCAGTAAAGAAAAGTCAGACTTGAAAAAAGCACGGTTATACCTCTCTTCGCTTTCCCCGGAGAAAATGTCTCCGGAATTTTTCTAATTCAGAATGTTTTGGAATGCCGAAACTATCCTGTCCGCGGCGCCGGGACTCTTTTCCTGACTCAGCATCACAAAAAGAACCAGCCGGCTCTCGCTTTTACAGATCACCGTATCGGCAGAGGTGCAGACATTCCAGTCCGGAACACAGTTCTGTTCAAGATCGGACTTGAATTCATCCACATCCACCCCTTCCGCAACCCGGAAAACATATCCTATGAAAGGAAACGGGGCTAACATGGGCCCGAACATATAACATTCGGAATATCCCGTGATCACGTATTCATTGAAACCCTCAAAATAAAGAGCACCGACATCCGTTTTGAAGTATTGCATAGGCTGCTGATCCCAGACCTCAACCTGAGCGCAGGCTTTTGCAACCTCCTCCAGGGAAACGGTATCCGCTTTTGACGGTTGTTTCGGAGAACATGCGCAGAATATGCACATGCATAAGACAATCGCTGTAATCAGACCGGTTTTTCTCATTAGTATCCCCTCTTTTCACGATTAACACTCTTTTGACTCCGGTCAAAGAAAAAAGTTCCATGTTCACAAAAATTTTTATTCTGTGCAAAAAAAGAGCCGGAAGCTGAGAAATACGGCTTCCGGACTCTCTGTTGTACGTTTTTATTTCGCTGCTTCTTTGAACGCTGCGGTCAGCTGATCGACAGCATCGGGCATATTCTCAGAGGGAAGCATCACAAAGAGAACAACATCCTTGACGCTTTCGCAGATCATGGTGTCAGCCTCAGTGCAGATATTCCAGCGCATATTGGCATTTTCTTTGATCGCAGTCTTGAACTCCTCAACCTTTTCGGGATCCTCAACACGGAAAATATATCCCATAAAAGGAATGGTGCTTATCATGGGAGCAAAATTTCTGCCTTCGGAATATCCGGTTATCTTATAGTTGCCGAAACCGGGGAAATACTCTGCTCCGGGCTGAACGGCTTCGTTCATTATGGACATATCCTTGAGACTGTCGGTTCCGATAACGGCTTTCGCAATATCACTTACAGATGCTTCCACCGTTTTGCTCTCCTGAACCGAGGGTTCCTTTGCGCAGGCTCCGAGGAACAGGGTCAGGACAAGTATTGCGGCGAGAATAATGGATGTTTTTTTCATTTTGGTATTCTCCTTTTGTTTAGGCTTGTGCCTTTTGTGTTTTGGACTCCGCAATCCGAAAAATGTTCCCGCCGAATTTAAAACTTTTTGTGAAATCCACTATTTGAACACAAAACAATGATAAAATTTCCTCAACGACCGTTGTACAAAAGCCGAATGCTGCCAAATCGGGCAGCCGGTTGATATACCGCAGAAAGGAACTCCCCGAGGATAAATATATCCGGCCGGGACAAAGAAAATGAATCTGTCAGAAGCTTTCCTTGTTATATTTGCCTTAATGACGGTTGTGGGATTTTCCGTCACTGCCGCGGATAAAAAATTTTCAAAACAGAAAGGTCATCGCCGCATACCGGAAAAAACCTTTGTCATCCTGTCTTTCCTGGGCGGAGGTTACGGTGTACTTGCCGCTTTTTTCCTCTGCAGACACAAGACCAGACATCTCGGACTTATCGCCGCCGTCACTGCGGCAACCTTAATATGCACCGCCGTCACTTTCCTTGCCGCAGGAAACCCGCTATAGTCCCGCATACTCACTGAAAAAGAACCCCGGAGAGTTTCACTGCTCTCCGGGATCTTTTACACTGCTTATATAATATGAGATATATGATTGCGGGAAAATCACTGTTCATTTTCCGCAGTGTCCGTGGCCTGTACCGACGGAAGACCGAAGCTCACGGTCAGAGCTCTGTCGACCCTGTCCATGGATGTACTGTCGAGCCGTCCCATATGTTCACGCAGCCGTTTTTTATCCAGTGTCCGTATCTGCTCCAACAGTATTATGGAGTCTTTGGCAAGTCCGTATTTTGCGGCATCCACATCTATATGGGTGGGTAGCTTGGACTTATTCAGCCGGCTTGTTATGGCGGCGGCAATAACGGTAGGACTGTATTTGTTGCCAACGTCATTCTGAACTATAAGGACCGGACGTACACCGCCCTGCTCCGAGCCTATCACGGGACTGAGATCCGCGTAGTATATATCCCCTCTTTTGATCAGAGACATTTTTTCACACTCCTGTTTTTTTGACCGCAAATTCCTTTAACTGTATTTTTTGCGCTCTTACGGAAAATATTCAATCCCGTAAACAGTATATGAAAAAACTTTATTTAATGTTTCAGAGCCGGATCAGCCTGACGTCGACACCTTTTCTTTCAGCCATTTTCAGGGTCATTTCCGTTCCCCCGGAACTGCCGTTTGTAACTGCGATCAGCCTGTCGGAGCTGTCCACAAGAAAGGCATTCCGTCTCTGCATACAGTCCCTTGTATACTCGTCGGAAATCACGAAAACAGTATCGCAGTTTGCGAGTATTTCACGGTATCTTTCCTTTTGCCAGTCAAAGCCCCTTCCGAGGAAATTCCGGTACGGAAGCACCGCATAAAGCTTTATTCCGTCTCCCCGAACATCACCGGCAGATCTCATGGAATTTCTGACCCGTATGACACTCATCGCCGCCCAAATATCCACACCGTCCGCCATTCCCGTCATGAACCCGGTAAACCCGTCGTCCACTGCCTTTTTGATCTCACATTCCAACCGCATCATCAAAGTCACGCAGGAAGAATCGGCTTCATCGGAAAAACCGAGCTTTTCAGGACGGTGCCCGGTAAAAGAACAGATATTGTTTCCGAGACGGACCTGCCCTGCGGGAACAACTTTCGGTTCCACTCCGAAAAGAAGAGAGTTGTCCCTGCCGCGGCCGGATGGCTTTCCGCAAACGGGAAGAGGTTTCACAAGGCTATCCTTTCTGCCCTCCGCAAACAGGCGGAATTCCGCCGGATCAGAGCAGAAGAATGCCTGTCCCAAAGGCTCAATGTCTTCTCTGTTTCTGTAACCCCAGGTTACGCTTATGCAGCGTATTCCGGCATTTACCGCAGTTTTGTAATCCGCTTCGGAATCGCCTGCGAACCATGTTCTGCTTTTGTCCGCGTCAAGACGTTTTATTATATCATTCGCAGCCGTGGGATCGGGCTTATGGGGGATACCGTCAATATGCCCCTGAACTATATCAAAATCCACCGTCGGCAGGCACTGTTTTACCACAAGCTGAGTGGTCCTGTCCGGTTTATTCGAAAGTACCGCCAGCGCATACCCTCTGTCCCGGAGTTCTTTAAGCGCCTTCTCAATTCCGGGATACGGTTTAGAAAGAACCGCGGGGTGAGCGTCATATTCGGCATTATATTCACGGAGAATACTTTCGTATTTTTCATCCGGAAGACCTTTTCCTGCGGCACATTCCACAAGATGCTTTGCTCCCAGACCGATAAAGCTTTTGCATTCCCGTACGGTTATGGGCCTCAGCCCGTTTCTCTCAAGAACAGTATTGAGGCATTTTCTTATATCCGCGATCGTGTCCACAAGAGTACCGTCAAGGTCAAATATGAATGCGGGTCTCATTTCCGTGGCAACTCCTTCTTCTTCAAAACTTTTTATGGTTATTTTAACCTATATTTTTTCCATAATATGGACGTTTTGGTGGAAAAAATCGCAAATGACTTGAAAATGAGAAAAAATTATGCTATGATTGAAAAAGCAAACCTTGTCCGGACAGACAGCTTTTCCGCATTGAAACCCCGGAAGATTCTTGACTGTAGAGGAACCTTTTATGAAACCGTCTGAAAAACATGCCGCAGTGACCCTGTTCCGTGAATCACGGGATATATCCAACTCAACCGCCATCAATGCCGATACCGTGCTGGTATACGGACTGGACAGTTCTGTCCCGGCACGGATAGAAAAATGGAAAAATGCGGGATATAACACCGGACTTATTGCGGATTTTTCCCGCGGGGACTTCACCGACTGGCTCAGCGGAAAAGTGGACGGAGTTTCCCACAGCGGCGATGTTCAGACAGACCGCCAGGGCAAACAGATACTCTATGCCCCCGGAATACCGTATATCATTCCCACGATAGCATTCACCGAGTATTATATTAAGAAGATACTTCCCTTTCTCGAAAGCTCAATAGACTGCGTATGCATCGAAAGTCCCGGGTTTTCCGCTCTCGCGGGATACGGAGAGGTCTTCCGTGCCGAATGGGAGATCTATTACCGGCAACCCTGGCAGCCGCCACACAGTTCCGCCGATGCGCAGTATAAAGCGTCGGTACTTAAAGCTTATCTTGTCACACGGGCTGTGGACAGAATAGCAACCATGCTTAAATATGAGGCAAAGACCGTATTCGGAAAGGATCTGAAGGTATATATTTCGGTAGCCTCCGCCGTTGATATGGCGCTGGAAAAGATGATCTGCCCCGTGTCCGATATCGCTTCGCTCAACTCCGTCGACGGATTCATAGGGAAAGCCGCAGACGACGATATAGACGACAGTTCCCGTGAGAACAGACTAAAGACCTTCGAAGCGTCTTTTTTACGCTACGGTCTGTTGCAGGAACTCGTAGCCGGAACAGGGAAAAAAATGTTTCTGTCCGTAAGTCCGGTCTCGGACGATCCGACCCAGGGTTGGGCGGAGCACCGTATCAATTACGAAAAAAATCTTACGGCTGCCCTCATGCAGCCTAACGTCACCGGATACGAAATATGTCCTATGCCTCATCGGGCAATGCTGGGCAAGTACCCGCGAAAACCCGGAAGCACTCCGAAACCGATACCAGGATATTACAAAACGGAGCTTCTCAATCTCTTTTCCGTCCTGGGTGACATCTGCGGAAAGGAAAGCAAGGCTATTTCCGGTGAAAATCCGATAGGAGTCCTTTTTTCCGACAATGCGATGTTTCAGCGCATATATCCCGACGGGGACAGCTACGAAAAAGCCTACAACCGGGGAATAGATCTTTTCCACTCTTTCTACGGACTTTGTATGCCGCTTCTTGA
Source organism: uncultured Eubacteriales bacterium (assembly GCA_905207625.1). Taxonomy (GTDB): domain Bacteria; phylum Bacillota; class Clostridia; order Oscillospirales; family UBA644; genus HGM12619. The sequence goes on from CAJLLT010000001.1 coordinate 7,826, forward strand.
ACGTGGAATTGCCGTACGCCCGGTGCAGGCGGAGAATATAGCCGCCCACGGCTCATGCCTGGACAAATACAGAATACTTATACTCAGTTATCAGTTCATGAAACCGGAATCCTCCCGTATTCACTTTGCCCTGATGGAATGGATAATGCGGGGAGGAGTACTTATAGTTGCCGGCGACCGCGCGGATACCTTCAACGGGATCTCCGCATGGTGGAACCAGAACGGAAACAGTTTCTCATGTCCCGACGAGCATCTGATGAAGATACTGGGACTGAGCCGCAAAGCCGATGGGATATTTGCCAGAAACAAGAAAGCAAGTCAGGTTCTCCGCTCCTTACCGGAGGGGATATTTCCCGTCAAAAAGGGAGTGGTCGCGGTATTCGGTGAAAACCCGCAATACTGTATAAATGAAAAGGCATATGCCGATTTCTTCTGCAAGACAGTGATCTCTGCGGCATCCAAAGCAAAGATTCCCGTGTCGGCATCCTCCACCTTTGCACTGGGACGCGGACCGTACAAAATCCTTTCCATGCCGAAGGAAACCGGGAAGACAAGCGTGCCCATCAACGGACTTTTCGTTGACCTTCTCTCCCCCGAACTTGATGTGGAATCATTTATCGTTGCCGAATCGGGAGCAAGACTTTTCCTCTACGACCTGGAGGAAAAGAAAGACTGCAAACCGGAGATTATCGCCATATCGGCAAATATTCTGGACTACACCGAGGACGAAAACGGAATATCTTTTTCTGCGGCTGCCCCGGAAGGGGTGGACTGCGTATGCAGGCTTTACTGCCCGTCCCCTGTCCGTATCACGGAGCAGGACATGGAGATCCCATGCCAGCGGGACGAAAGCGGAAAAACGGTTCTCTTCCGTTTTACCCCGGGAAGCCTGCGACGCATAACAATCAATACGGCAAAGACTGAGGGGAACGGAACAAATGCCAAAGGACGTTAAACTTGTTATTTTTGATATGGACGGACTCATTTTTGACACGGAAACACTTTACCTGAAAAAGTGGTTCGTCGCGGCGGAAATGTTCGGACTGACCATAACCGAAGACGCCGTTATAGCCTCCATGGGTGCGAACCGCAAGGGACAGGAAGAGTTCTTTCTGAACTATTTCGGAAAGGACTTCCCTTTCAACGACGTGATTTCCGTTATTTCGGAACTCATTGTCCGGGATGTGGAAGAAAACGGTCTGAAAATAAAGCCCGGATTCCGGGAACTGATTGATTTCCTGGATAAAAAGGGGATCAAAAAGGCTCTTGCAACCTCCACAGGGCACCTGAGAACGGAAAAATACATGAAAATAGCCGGAACCGAAAAGACCTTTGACACTATAGTCTGCGGAGACATGATAGCCAACGGAAAACCTGCTCCGGATATTTTTCTCAAAGCCGCGGAAAACCTCGGTATTGCCCCTGAAAAGTGCATGGTCCTGGAGGACTCCGCCAATGGAATTCTTGCCGCCTGCAACGCCGGAATGATCCCGGTCTGCATTCCTGACATCAAGAAACCCTCACCTGAGATAATCGGGAAATGTTACCGTGTTCTGCCCTCTCTCGACCTTGTGAAAAACGAAATATTATGAAGATTTAATAATTTTTTCGCATTTACCTATTGCATTTTTACTTTTTATGTGATATAATATCGGAGTAAAATAACAGTTTTATGAAGGGGAGTGAACAGAGTGAAAGAAGGAATTCATCCCGTATATCAGGATTGCGTGGTCAAATGCGTCTGCGGTAACGAGATCCCGACGCGTTCCACCAAGAAAGAAATCCGCGTAGAAATTTGCTCCAAGTGCCATCCGTTCTTCACCGGCAAGCAGAAGCTGGTTGATGCAGGCGGTCGTGTGGACAGATTCAAGAAGAAGTTCGGTCTTCAGTAAAAATCAAGGAGTTATCCGTGAGGATAGCTCCTTTTTTTTGTAAAAAACATTTTCAGGGCATCCCCTGCCCTATAAGCTCAGATATCCGCCTTTCAGGGTGGATATTTTTTATGCCCACCGGAGAAGGACCGGGTATTCGGACTTACCGTGTCACTTTGCGGCGCTTTGCTCTTCCTCCGGCTCAGGACTTCCCACAGCCTGACGTACTGTCTGGGCGATGCGATCGAAATGAGCGACCAGCGAATTGGGTTTACCCACCGGGTCATCCTTCGAAAAAGGAACAAAGAACATATTGCGGCTGTTCATAAGCAATCCTATGTTCTTTGCCCCGGCGCCGAGGGCATCGTTAGATGAAACCGCCACCACAACGGGACGTAGATTACGCAGATGAGCCTTCACGGCAAGGGTGACCGGAGTATCGGCGATCCCCAGAGCAAGTTTTGCCAGAGTATTACCGGTACACGGTGCGATAACAATAACATCCAGAAGTTTCTTCGGACCGATGGGCTCCACCTGGGCCAAAGTATGAAGTACCGGTTTTCCGCAGATCCGGCTCATTGTATCAACAAAGTCCTGAGCCTTTCCGAACCGGGTATCCGTTTCATATGAAGTCTGGCTCATGATCGGAGTTATATCCCAGCCGAGGGCGGCAAGTTTTTCAAGCTGTTTCATTACCGCCGAAAATGTACAAAAAGACCCGGTCATGGCAAATCCGACCCTGAGGGGTCTGTTTTCTTCCGCCAAAATATCACCTCAATTTTTCTCGGAAATGATATCCAGAATTGCTTTCTCTATAATCTGCCCGGCGGTTTTCGGACACATTTTCCCGGGCAGTCCGGGGGCAGGGACAGCCTTCAGCCCCAACTGTTCCGCAACGGAAAGGTCTATACCACCGGGTTTGGACGCAAGTTCTATAAACACGGCGGTTTTCCCGGCACGTTCAAGCTCTCTGCGCCCGATCACAGGATACGGGACGGTATTGAATACAATATCGTATCGGTCCATGCTTTCCCATATCCGGCACGTATTCACACCGCACATTCCGCCGGCCCCGATCCACGCGATATCGGAAGCTTTCCGGGCAGAAACCGTGACCTCAGCCCCCAAAGCCCTGAGCCTTGGAGCGAGTGCCTTCCCTATTCTTCCGTATCCGACGATCAGACACCGGCTCCCGGAAACAGTGCACGGGCGGGACTGCATAGCCAGAAGCACAGCCCCCTCAGCCGTGGCTACGGCGTTCGGTATAAGGACCTGTTCGAGTTCAAGACAGTCATGGACCTGAGCCAACGTTTCCATTGAAAAAGATGCAGGTATCCCTCCGCCGAAAACGACAGAATCCGGGGGAACCAACGGGGCAAGATCCGAGATCCGGAGTTTCCGGTCAGAGAGCGGAGTGTTAAGCCATTCCCCGTCACGGCTGCAGGGGAACGGAAGGACAACATAATCAGCCCCTCTCAGAGCCTCCCCGACACAGGCTTCCTCCCTTCCTGGATCTTCCCGTTCAAGTCCGTACGTCCTTACCTCATACCCTTTTTCAGCCAAAGACCGGGCAAGGTAAACCGTTCTCATATCTCCGCCGATGACGGCAAATCTTTTTCCCGACATTCTTTCCCCTCCTTTGCGGTATACTATATAATATGCCGCCGGATAATAAAGAGTGAAACTGTCGGGACCGGTTTTCCGGCAAAGTCACCGGTTGAACAGTTTATCCGCATAAACCGCAACTCTCACCTGAAATAAATATAAAAACAAAAGTCTGCCTTTTCAGGCAGACTTTTTTCTGTATCTGTTAAATCAAATGGTCGCTGTTCATCCCGGCAAGGGTCCTGACCCAGTTGCCGTAGAGCGTCCTCCCCGTTTCACGCCATGTAAGTCCGGGAATAAGTGCAGGATCGTCGTTCGGGAAATAATGCTTCGGCTTCGCAATATTTTCTCCCTTTTCAAGGTCCCGGAAATACTCCCGGGAAAGGGTGTCGGCGTCATACTCGGAATGTCCCATGGAGCACACAAGCCGCAGGTCGGCAGACGCGACAATATGAACTCCCGCCTCCTTCGAGCAGGCTACAAGAGAAAGATCTTTCTGCTTTAAAATATCGTCGGCTGTTACTTCCGTGTGACGGGAATGAGGGGTTGCAAACGGATTTTTCAATCCTCTGACAATATCGTTTTTGGAATCAAGAATATCATGTTCAAAAACGCCGAACATTTTCTCCGGCAAAGCCCGTTTCTCTATCCCGTAACGGTGATAAAGAATCGCCTGGGCTCCCCAGCATATGGAAAAAACAGAACGGACATGAGTCTCAGCCCAATCAAAAATACGGCAGAGCTCATCCCAATACAATACCTGCCCGTAATCAAAAAGTTCAACGGGAGCACCGGTCACAATGAAGCCGTCGAAAAATGAATCGCTGTACTCATCAAAGCCCTTATAGAACCGATTCATATACTCACTGTCGGCATTTTTCGAAGTATAAGTGACGGTTTTCATCAGGTCCAGATCAATATCAAGACCCGCCGATGCCAACATGCGGATTATCTGGGTCTCAGTGACCGTTTTTGTGGGCATAAGGTTGAGAAGGAGTATTTTCAGAGGCTTGAGCCCCGAAGGCTCGCCCTGATTGAGGATTATACCTTCCCGTCGGAGCAGATCCGTTGCGGGAAGCCCGTCCGGAACAGAAAACCGCATCCTCATCCCCCTTTCAGACCCTACAATTATCATGCTGACAGTATAACAAATATTTTCGACAAAGTCAATACAGGTTTTTAAAAAAATAAGCAAACATTGTCTGTTTTTGGATTTTTCCCGTCATTTCACGCTTTTGTCTTCATACGACAAATAAATCTCTCCATTTATCGACTTTTATTACTCTTTTTTTCCCTTTACAAAAGGTAATAACTGTATAAATATTCATTTATGCGGTTAATTATATTTATTTTTTGTCGATAAATGTCGTTTACTGCGGTTTTTATATGTTTTTGGGTCTTTTTTTCTCTTTATTTTGCACCCTGTTTTGTGGTAAAATAGTATCAGGAAAGATTCGAATACAGAAATACAGATTAAAAAACAAGATTTTCAGGAGGAGTCAGCGATAATGAATGAAAGAACCAAAATACTGATTGTGGATGGTCAAACCGAACAGCGTAATGCTTACAAAGAACGCCTTAATCTTACAGGTTACGATGTAATCGGTTGTACGGCCAATCCCCGTCAGGGTTTGGAAATGATCGATCAGTTCCAGCCGGACTTCGTGTTGTTCGACATTGTTCTTTCCCCCATAGACGGCATCACCTTTCTTAAAGAAGCGATGAACGCCAAAGACGGGAGAAAATGCAAATACATTGCTCTTTCCTCTATAACAAATGAAAGGATAATCCGCGACGCGGTTTCTGCAGGAGCCGACTATTTCATCGCAAAACCTTTTGAACCCCAGGTACTTACAGACAGAATCAAATCGCTTGCAGAGCCCTTTGATGCCGCTGAAGAATTCGGCTTTACGGAGGAAGCCGGATCAATAGACAACTGTACGGCGGTCGAGACCGATCTGGAATCCCAGGTAACTTCCCTGATACTTGAAATCGGTATTCCCGCGCACATCAAGGGATTTCATTATGTAAGAAGCGCCATTATGATGGCTGTGGAAAACCCTGAAACCATAAGTGCAATAACAAAGATAGTTTATCCCACAATTGCAAAACAGTACCACACCGCCCCCACGAGAGTAGAACGTGCGATACGTCACGCGATCGAAGTTGCCTGGGACAGAGGAGATTACGACACACTTAACAGCATATTCGGCTTTTCCGTTGATAACAATAAAGGAAAACCCACCAATTCGGAATTTATAGGACTGTTGTCTGACCAGCTCAGACTGAAGAATAAGAAAACCGCTGAACATAAAGAACTTCGCATAAAATAAACCCTATTTTATAAAACCGAAAAAAGATCCGGACAAAGATACCCGCATCTGGATCTCTGTCCGGGATAATATAGAATAAGACATCCCCCGCTGTGACGAACACAGCGGGGGATGTCTTTATAACGTTTTCTTTTACTCCTGACCTAACAGTTGTCTTACAAAATCCTGAATATCGTACGTAAGCCGCACGGAAGCTATCCTGAACTCAAAAGAAGGGCTTTCAAGCACCATTCTGTCATTTTCCGGTCCGAGGATCATATCCCCGAAAATACGGATGCAGGGCTGTCCTTCGTACACAGCGCAAAGCTGTCCGTAGTAACATCCGTCACAGGCATACGTATCCTTTTTATCCATCTTATAGTAAGAGGGTTCCTGATATTTTAGCCCGGAAAAACTGTATGTCGCTTCATAAGTAAGATTCAGCAGATCCTGCCTCAGATCCCCTTCGGCAACAAAACTCCGGTTGAAATAAACGTGACCATTATGCTCATCGGTCATTTCCGTATAAGCAAAATCCCGTATAACAACATCTTTTACCTTGTCCCGGGTAAGAACCCTGTCTATATCTTTACGCACAAAAAGAGAAAGATACCCTACACATGGAACAACAAGAAACAAATCGTCAGTATTTTCAAACAGCAGGACATCTATCTTCATCCCGTCGCCGACTTTTCCGTCACTGTTTTCGGAACGGATCCACGCAACGGACTTCACCGTTGGAACAGATTCCATACTCCATTCGGAGAAATTATCCTGAACGTATGAATGCCCGTTATATGAAATAACTGCAAGGTCGGAGATGTAAAGGACTTTCCTCGCACATCCGGAAACAAGTATCCCGAAAAGCGCAAGAACAAGGGTTACAGCCGAAAATTTTCTCACTGTTCCGAACCTCCGTACTGACTCTTTATATTATCCGCCAACATACGGCAAATGTTCTCATCCGCCCGGTTCGATCCGGTTTCATAATCCCGTATGATAACACACAGGGGAATATTCTCAAACTCTGCCGCAACCCGAAAATTCATGGAGTAGGCCTCGTCGGAGGTTCCGGAAAAGCTGAGGGAATCCAGATATCTGAGCATCATTTTTTCGTCATCGCCGTGAATGGATACGGTCCTGTTCCGGTAGACAACTGCTGTATTTTCATTCTCACGGACGGTCACAGAATCAACCAGGACATACAGTCCGCGTATGTTCTCCCGGGTCAGTCTCGTTCCCTTCTGAACATATGCCGCAAAGGAATCGTCTTTGGGAATGAACAGAATCCGTCCCTCAGGATCATCCTTAAGCCTGTACACATCGATAGACTCAGTCTTCTCATCAAGATTCCCAAGCCACCCTTTTTCTGCCACAAGATCTTCTGCTGTGGGCGCGGTGAAAGTATCCTTGTTACGGAAGTCGGCATCGACCTCAATATAGACTTTTCCGTTAAAACAAAGCCTCCTGTACGGTCCGCATCCTGACATCATCAATAAAATGAGGATAACAGTAACAACTGTTATGGCTGTTTTTTTCATTCTGCACCGCTTTCTTCTTTCCCGTCAGCCGCAGCTGAATCATTGTCGGAAGACTCCACGGAAACATGATCGTCCTGAGCCCCACCGAATGAATCTTCCTCTCCTGTTTCATTTGTTCCGGACTTTTGCAGAAAAGAGAGATCTCCGGAAAGTGCTTTCACATACGCAGATTTACCGTTGCCGATTACTGCCTTTTTCAGCTTTTGGGAACAGACCACGCCGTATATGTACTCGGCAATGATGGCTATTATTACAATGCCCGGGATAATAAGGGACACCACATATCCGCCGAGAGAATTGGCTTTGTAAATCAGATACGCAATATTCAACGCATCAAGAACCGCCAGAACCAGTGCGACGATCATCCATCCGGGACGTTTTTTAGAAAAGATCCAGCAAAGGAAAAGTGCAACTATCGGAACTACAATAAGTATTCCGCAAATGATCATGGCGACCAGTCTCATCTGAGGATTATGCGCCACTGCTGGCTGCTCAAGCAAGCTCTGAAGAGTTGCCCCCATTTCATAAGGAAAATATGAGAAAAAAAGAAACAGCTCCGTTCTCCCGCAGAAAAGCTGCACAAGGTTGACCACCGTCAGGATTACGACTAGCAGCATGGTATTCCTTGCGCTCCTGTACCACTTCACGTATCTGATAATATTGCGTTCCATACAGAGTTCTCCGTTCACTTTATTTTTGTTAAATACTTCGGGACGTGTTTCAATTCCCGGAACTTTCCGTTCGTTTTCCGCGGATGTTTCGGGATCGTTCACATCAGGGCTTTGAGAAACAGACATTTCAGCATTTTCCGGTTTTATGTTCCATAACCGTCACCGTTACGTCAGATTGAGTTTCTTTGTAACGGAATGGTGCATAAGAACTAATGCTCCGACGGAAAAAGCCAGATTCAGGAGTATTCCCAGAACAAGAAATGAGACCACGGAACCGAAAGTCACAACACCGGAATTCGCAGTGCCTGTTTCAAGAACCAGGGAGCCCACAGACAGCATCGTATACTGAATAAACCTGATCAGATAGTTTGCTCCGACATAGATTCCGATACTGGCAAAAACCTTGTGCTTCTTTGCTATCTGACATCCAAGGGTAACGCATGCATATCCGATTGTTATCCACGCAAAAAACAGAACGATGACATAAATCAGAGCCAGAATCACAATGCAATGAAACTCGGGGGTACTCCACATATCCCCCATAAATTCCGGAATCTTCCGGAAAGTTTCCTTCAACGCGGAAAAAAGCGAGAAATTCCCGTAAGGAGAAACAGCGATGCCTATCACGGCAAAAATAGCCGCGCACCCGATAATAAATACTACTCCGGAACAGATGTACCATATAAAAGAAGTCAGGATCTTACTCCAGATCTGGCTCATGGCAGACGCCGGAAGAGTATGGGTAAGGTAGCCCTGGGAAGTAAAGAACTTTTTATAGTAGTAAGACAGACAGAATATCGTAACAAGCAGAGCACAGACTATCATGCCCAGATACGCGAAGATACTCAGGGAAACCGTCCACGTCAGATAGATATTACCGAGAGCCCGGGATTCTTCATTCAGCCCCCAGGAACTCCGGATAATGGATAAAAGCACGGACACCCCCACTCCGCACAGGATACTCAGAGCAATATACACCAGGTATACGGGGAGTATCATCCGTGATGTGGCGCGAAGGTCGTATTTAAGAAGTTTTCCTAACATCTGAACACCTCCCTGAACAATTCGTCGACGGTCTTTCCCTTTTCCTCACGGACCGTCTCAACGCATCCGCACTCAATTATGCGGCCCTTGTCGATAAAAAGAAAATCATCCAGGACGTTCTCCACATCGGAGATCAGATGTGTGGAAATAATGACCGAAGATTCCCGGTCATAATTATTGATTATAGTCTCTATTATGTAATCCCGGGCGGCAGGATCAACTCCCCCTATCGGCTCGTCAAGAAGATAAAGCTTAGCCCTTCGGGACATGGTCAGCACAAGCCCGACCTTCTCCCGTGTGCCCTTGGAAAGGGTACGGAGCCGCAGCTCCGCACCTATTCCCAGACGGGACATCATCTGTTCCGCCCTGTCGGCATCAAAGTCCTTGTAAAAGTCCCTGAACATCCGTATAAGCTGCCTGACCTTCATATACCCGGGAAGGTAATCCGTATCCGGCAGATACGAGACCATAGCTTTGGTTTCGGCGCAGGGGGATTTGCCGCAGATGAGAATCTGCCCCGTTGTGGGGGTAAGCAATCCCGCAACCATTTTCATCAAAGTCGTCTTGCCGCTTCCGTTGGTTCCCAACAGCCCGACTATACGCCCCTTGCCGACGGAAAAATTAAGCCGGTCAACAGCGCACAGCCTGCCGTAGTTCTTCGTGAGAGACAAACATTCAAGGACCTTCATACAGTTTCCTCTTTTCCTTCTGTTTTCTATCAGGATTTTTTAATTTTCTGTTTTATTTTTTATTCTTCGTTTTTTCTTGACCCGTTGCCTTTATCTCTTTTCAAAATATAAGCTCTTTTTTCTTTTACTTATTCTTTTCTTTCAGTTGTTGTTTATTTACGGTCATTTTCCGGCATTTTCGCTGATCGGAGCGGGGAGAAAGCTTACGGCTTTGTCGCTGTCGAATCCCAGTTCCTGCAATTCGTCCAGATATCTCTGAGCCGCTTCGCGCGCGAGGAACAGACGTACCGCACGGATAGTTTCGATATCCGCCGTGACGAAACGTCCCGCAGTGCTTCTGGCATCCGTAAGTCCCCAGGCATCCAGCTGAGTATATGCGTGCTGAACGGTATTGGGGTTGACAGATGCCTCCTGAGCGAGATCTCTCACCGCCGGCATCCTTGCACCGGGGGGATATTCGCCGGAAGCGATCTTCGCTCTGAACGCCGATGCTATCTGCAGATATACCGGCTTGTCAGGTTGAAATTTCATGGTAATCCTCCTTTCACCGTGTGTCAACGGTATAATACATAGGTATTGTACCACACTTTATTATAAAAGTCAAGCCCCTTTCGAACCAAAAAATAGAAAATTTGAAAAAACGGTATATTTTTTTCTCCGGATATAAATAATGATACTATAAACAGTCGAAGGGACAGACAGAAGAATGATCAAAGGTGTAAACAAGACAAGCATAATAGTCCGTGGCGACGGAGAAGTTTTCGAGCAGGCAATATTTATTATCAGCCCCAAATGCAAAAAAAGTCGTTGGGAAGTTCTTCAACTTGCGGAAAAACTTATAAATCAAAAGACCTCTCCGTTCAGGGCTGTGAACGGAAAGGTCCCAGGGAATAAAAACAAAAACAAGGGTATTTCGGATTTTTTCGGCAAAGAATGAAAGCCTCAGACATACTTTATCCCAAACTCATACGCCAGGGTCTGTTCGACTCCGTCAGCGTCGGGGAAAAGACAGCACACTGCCGTTTCTGTTGAATTTATCAGATCCGCATCAAGTCCGGCACGGGCAAAACAGTCAAATGCAAAGGAAGCTATCGCGAACCGATCGGAAGGAGTTCTTCCGTTCAGGACAAGCATAACATTTCCCCCGTCAACGTCCGCGGTCAGTCCGGGATAAGCGTTCCGCAGACACCCGCAAAGCTGTACAATGTCGTAAGCTGAACTTTTTTCCGCGACAAATATCAGCTCCGAGCCGCCTGGAGTGTTTCCTGACACCGAAAGGATGGGCTTTATTCCCCGCTCTTCCAGAGCGGAAAACACTCCGGAGGACACCTTCGAGACCTCGGGCAGTCCTCCGATACGTACCAGAACTATATCATGTCTGAGTCTTGCCGATACTATTAGATTTCTCGTATCTATTGTCATTTTTCCTCCCACTGCGAAGAAACTTCCGCATGGGCATTACTGTTTCGGGATCAGTCCGAGTCCGGCAAGAGCATGGCTCAGCTGTTCCGTTGTTTTCTTCTCCGGCTCACAGAGGGGCATCCGGCATCCGCCGCAATCGAGTCCGATCAGACGGAGGGCCTGTTTTACCGGAATAGGGTTGGTTTCCGCAAACAAGGCGTCGATAAGTTCCGAATACCGGATCTGCAGTGCAGTACTTTCACCCTGTCTGCCTTCAGACCAGAGCCGGCACATCCGTGAAACGGCATCCGGTGTTACATTCGAAAGAACCGATATGACTCCCTTCGCGCCTACCGCAAGAAGAGCTGTGATAAGACTGTCGTCTCCGGAATACAGATCAAGTCCGTCCCCGCACATAGCCTTTATCCTGACCGCAGCCGCAACGTCTCCGGAAGCCTCCTTGACTCCGACGATATTCGGATGAAGGCTCAGACGTCTGTAAGTCTGCGGTAAAATGTTCATACCCGTACGGGATGGAACATTATAAAGAATAATGGGAAGATCGGTCCTGTCGGCAATGTATTCATAGTGCTCCGCCAGTCCCTTCTGAGTTGTTTTGTTGTAATACGGTGTTACCACCAGTTGTGCATCCGCCCCCTCCTCTGCGGCAAATCTTGCAAGCCCGAGGACGTGGGCGGTATCGTTGCTTCCTGTGCCCGCGATGACGGGAACCCGTCCGTCGACGTGTCTTACGGCATAGCTGATGACACGTCTCTTTTCGCTGTCGGAAAGCGTGGGTGATTCTCCCGTCGTTGCGCAGACTGCTATAGCGGCAATTCCGTTATTGATATTGAAATCAATAAGTTTTCCCATGGTGTCAAGATCAACCCCGGAATCTCTTCCGAAGGGTGTCACCACGGCAGTTGCCGCACCTGTGAAGACGGTTTTTTTCATCAGGGCTCCTTAGATCAAGCCCTCCTGTATCATCCTGAGGGCTATCTGAACGGCGTTTGTTGCCGCACCCTTTCTTATATTGTCCGCAACTACCCACATATTTATACCGTTTTCCACGCTGTAGTCACGGCGGATACGACCGACGAACACCTCATTGTGTCCCTTTGCATTGACAGCCATGGGATATACGTTGCTTGCGACATCGTCCTGCAGCACCACACCCTCGGCCTCAGACATAAGACGTCTGATATCGTCAAGTTCAAAGGGCTTATTGAGTTCAACGTTTATACTTTCGCTGTGGCAGTCAAAGACCGGGACACGAACCGTTGTAGCGGTGATCTTTATGTCATAATCATTGAGGATCTTATGTGTCTCATCGATCATCTTATGCTCTTCTTTTGTATAACCGTCATCGGTAAAGACATCGATATGCGGCAGACAGTTCGAAAAGATCGGATAAGGGAATTTTTTCGGTTCCTTACCTTCGATGCCGTTCCGGAGATCGTTGTAACCGCCCATTCCGGCGCCGGAAACTGCCTGATAAGTAGAATAAACTATTCTTTTGATCCCGTATTTGTCGTGCAGGGGCTTGAGAGCCACCACCGCCTGAATAGTGGAACAGTTGGGGTTGGCGATTATTCCGTGATGGTTCTTTATAGCCTCGGGATTGACCTCGGGAACGACCAGAGGAACATCCGGGTTCATTCTCCACGCGGAGCTGTTGTCAATGACAACACAGCCCTTGGATGCAGCTATCGGCGCAAACTTCTCGCTCGTACTGCCCCCCGCCGAAAACAGAGCTATGTCAAAGCCCTCATCGAAAGAATGCTCGTTCAGTTCCCGGACAGTATATTTTTTGCCCATGAAATCAAGTTCCTGACCGGCACTTCTTGCGGACGCAAACAGCGCGTAGTCCGCCTTCAGACAGTATTCTTCAAGAACCTTCAGAAAGGTTCTTCCCACCATACCTGTGGCACCTACCACGGCAATTTTGTAGTTTTTCATCGCAATACCTCTCTCTACCATTTTCATTATATGTTCCGAACGGATATCGTGCTAACAAAAAAAAGGACGGTGAACCGTCCGTCGTTGCTTTGAAAATCAGGGGGAACCGGAAAATGACATTATGACATTATTTCAATTATTACCCCTCGGTTCTTGACAATCCGCCCACAAAGATGCTATAATTATACCAAATTAATAATAACGTGTCAATAAGAAAATCAGACTTTTTTATGAATAAATCCCGCATATTCAGTGTTTTATGCGAAAAGAAAGGCTTAAAATGGATCTCCACGATTTCTACTATGATCTTCCCCAGGAGCTTATAGCCCAGCACCCCGCCGAAAAACGTGACGGAAGCAGGCTTATGCTCCTTGATAAAGAGACAGGGCATATTCAGCACGGTAAATTTCCCGATATACTTGACTATTTTGAAGAAGGAGACTGCCTTGTACTCAACGATTCCCGTGTTATACCCGCAAGGCTCTTCGGGCACAGGGAAAACAAGGACGAAGAGGTGGAGATATTCCTTCTCCGGGTGTGCAAGGACGCAAATACCTGGGAATGCCTGGTGCGTCCCGGCAAGAAAGCCCGTGAAGGAGATATTCTTTACATCAAGGACGTAAAGGCAACTGTTGTGTCCGTCCGGGATGACGGAAACAGAATAATCCGCTTCGACTGTGAGGGAGATTTTTCCGAAAAAATTAAGGATATAGGGCAGATCCCCCTGCCGCCGTACATAACCGCAAAAGACCAGGATTACAGCAGATATCAGACCGTTTACGCAAAATATGACGGTTCTGTCGCCGCACCTACCGCGGGGCTTCATTTCACGGACGAGCTCCTTGATAAGCTCAGACAAAAGGGTGTGAAGATATGTTTCGTCACACTTCATGTCGGTCTGGGAACGTTCCGCCCAGTAAAGGTCGAAAACATTACAGACCATAAAATGCACTCCGAATTTTTCATTCTCCCGGAGCGCACCGCGGAAATAATAAATCAGGCAAAAGCCGAAGGCAAAAAGATAACCGCGGTTGGAACCACCTGTTGCCGGGTGCTTGAAACGGTAGGAAGAAACATGCCTCTGACCGCCTGCAGTGGAGACACGGACATATTCATCTATCCCGGATTTGAATTTCACGTTATTGACAGGCTTATAACAAATTTCCATCTGCCGGAAAGTACCCTGATAATGCTTGTTTCCGCCCTTGCGGGGAGAGAAAACATTCTCAACGCGTACAACGAAGCCGTCCGCAACGGATACCGGTTCTTCTCCTTCGGCGATGCAATGTTTATAAAATAATCACCTGCATATATGCAGTCCTCAAAGTTTTCAGATATCAGACTAAGGAGTCCGGTAATGTTTACTCTCATCAAAAAAGAAAAAAATGCCCGTCGGGGACAGTTTGTTACCCCCCACGGAACAATACAGACCCCCGTTTTCATGAACGTTGCCACTGCGGCGGCGATAAAAGGCGGGGTGGACGCGTTTGACCTCGCGGATCTGAAATGTCAGGTAATGCTCTGCAATACTTACCATCTTCACCTTCGTCCCGGCGACGGAACAGTCCGTCAGGCGGGAGGCGTGCGGAAATTCACGGGATGGCAGGGACCGGTACTCACAGACAGCGGAGGATTTCAGGTTTTTTCCCTTTCCGGACTGCGTAAAATAAGCGAAGAAGGGGTAACGTTTGCCTCCCATATCGACGGACACAGAATATTCATGGGACCAGAAGAGAGTATGAGAATACAGTCGAACCTGGGTTCCACCATCGCAATGGCGTTCGACGAATGCGTGGAAAATCCCGCGGCATATGAATACTCCAAACGCTCCTGCGAACGTACATACCGCTGGCTTGCCCGGTGCAAAGAAGAGATGACCCGCCTGAACTCCCTGCCCGACACCGTCAACCCGAAGCAGATGCTTTTCGGAATAAATCAGGGATGCACCTTTGAAGACCTTCGTGTCAGGCACATGAAGGATATAGCTACATTTGATCTGGACGGCTATGCCATAGGCGGCCTTGCGGTGGGCGAACCCACGGAGGAAATGTACAGAATAATCGAAGCGGTCGAACCATTCATGCCCGTAAACAAACCCCGTTATCTCATGGGGGTAGGCACACCGGTGAACATTCTCGAAGCGGTCTGGCGCGGAGTCGACTTTTTCGATTGCGTTATGCCCAGCCGTAATGCCCGCCACGGTCATCTTTTCACATCAAAAGGCATAGTGAATATTCTCAATGAAAAATACGCAAAAGACTTTACCCCCCTGGATGAAAACTGTGACTGTCCCACCTGTCGCCGCCACACGAAGGCGTATCTGCGGCATCTTTTCAAGGCAAACGAAGTCCTTGCCATGAGGCTTGCGGTCATGCATAATCTGTATTTTTACAACAAGCTGGCTCGGGATATCAGGGACGCCCTGGACGAAAACAGATACGAGCAGTTCTATCTTGAAAAAAGGGATATCTACGGCAAAAGAATATAAAATGCGCAAAAATCACCTCATACGGATCACAAATCAAAAATCCACCCTGCCGGGTGGATTTTTTTATTGATTAAAGTCAAATTACTGTTTTTTATCTATCACGTACTGCACATAGCTCAGGGGTTTGAAGCCGTGACGGCGATACAGTGCCGCAGCCGCAAGGTTTTCCGGCTCCGTCTCCAGCCTGAACCTTGCCGCAGGAAACGATCGGGTAAGCTCGTCAAGAAACTTTCCGCCAAGGCCCTTTCCTCTGAACTGTGGAACGACGTAAAGCTCCTCCAGCCAGACCACCGAACCTCCAGCCTCATGGGAATAGGTCTTGCTGATCTGGGCATAGCCCGCGATCTGTCCATCCTGCTCAATGATAAAGCATTCAACATAATCTCCGGAGCGCATAAGCTCTTCGAACAGCGCTTCATGGTTTTCCTCCGGAATAGGATGAAGTACAGCCGGGGAAGAGTAAAAGTCCCTTGTCATCTCAAGAAAGGTGTTTCTGTCCTCCGGACGCAGTTTTCTGAACATATTATTTCTCCGTATTCATTACTTTGCTGCCGGCAGGTACGGAATGGGTAAGCCATACGTTACCGCCGATAACCGAACCGTCCCCGATATATGTATCTCCGCCGAGAATTGTGGCTCCGGCATAAATAACCACATTGTTACCGATATTCGGATGACGCTTGATATTTTTGACCGGGTTTCCGTTCTCATCCTTCGGAAAACTTTTTGCACCGAGAGTCACACCCTGATACAGTTTGACATTATCACCGATAACGCAGGTTTCTCCGATAACTACGCCTGTTCCGTGATCTATAAAGAAGCTTTTTCCCACCGAGGCTCCGGGATGAATATCTATTCCGGTCACCCTGTGGGCGTTTTCCGTCAGTATCCGCGGAAGCAGAGGCACACCTATTACAAGAAGCTCATGAGCCACCCGGAAAGTGCTTATAGCCTCAAAGGCAGGATATGCCAGCATGACCTCCGTGCGGCTCTTCGCAGCGGGATCCCCGTCGTAAGCCGCCTGTATATCGCTGTTCAGCAATGAGGCAAGCTTCGGCACTGATTCCATGAATTTTTCAGTCACCTGAGCCGCTTTCACCTTATCTGAAAAAATGTCCTCACACACGTCTTCAAGTAACTCGGAAGTGCGACGGAGATTTCTCACCGTAACACAGCAAATCTCATTGTATCGGAGACTTTCCTCGTCAAAAACCTTCGGGTATATAGCCGCCCGGAGCAACTCCAGAAACTGTATGGCTTTCGTCCTTGTCTGGTGGGTTATGGTGCAGTTTCCCTCGCATTTTTCCGCCGTAACGGAAACAATCTGTTCCGCCGCATTCTCAAAATCAAACATTCTCTCTCCGCCTTTCTTTATGACTACGGTTCATTATATGCTCAGTTTCCGCAGCCGTCGCATTTCCGGGCAAAAAACTCTACGGTATCTATCCGGTATTCCCCGTCTGTGCGTTCTGTTTTCAGCAGGTCCAGAGTCCTGCACATAACCGGATTCCCGCTCCGGCATAAGACTTTGGTCACCCCGGCAAAGTCAAGTTTCGAAAGCACCGCACGAACCACGGCGCAGTGAAGCACGGATCCCGGGTCAGAAAAGGTCTCAAGCTCTTCAAGTTCAAGAAGTTCCGCTTCTTTTTCCCCGCAGGAATACCTGCAACGCAACACAGCCATGTCTCCGTCGGAAAGGACAAAAGCGTCCCGACCGTCAGGAAGAATAGTTATCACAGCGTCCTGACCTCCACCCTGTCGTCACCGAGAAGTCCCCTCAGGGTACGCACAAAAGTCGGAGACGCGTCAACGTCATTTTTCTTGAAACGTGCCTTCCGGTTTTGATCCACAAAATCAAAGTAGACCTCGTCTCCGCCCACATTATCCATCATCATCTGAATGCAGTCGTTGACCTTTCCGTTATCAGAGTTGTACATATGCACTATCAATATCCGTCTTTTGGGTTCAGTTACGGGCTCCTCGTGGGCTTTTACCTGGCGCAGGTCATTTAGTATCACCGACACGGATACATTACCGCCGCCGGAAGCATCCTCTGCCCCGTCACCGCCGCCGGAAGAGAAGGTATCTTCCTTTATACTCAGTTTTCCCTCTATAAGGAACACCGCATCCTCCGCGATTTTCATGGAAAACTTTTCGTAAGCCTTTGAAAACAGAAGTACTTCCACCGAGCCGGTCAGATCCTCTACGGTGCATATTGCCATCTGGGTATCATTCCTGGTCATTTTACGCACGACCTTGGTCATGATACCGAAAACGGTTATTTTCTGGTTATCCCTGAGTCCGCTGTCGTCCTTCGTCAGTTCGCCGATGGCTGTGGCTCCGGAGGAACGGAATTCCTGTTCATATTCCCTCATCGGGTGATCGGAAATGTATATGCCGGTGACACCCTTTTCGAGCATGAGTTTATCCTTTTTGCTGAATTCCTCCACATCAGGGAAAATGAAATCGTCCTCGCCGTCGGGTTCGTCTTCCCCGAACAGACTCATCTGTCCCTCGCTCTTTTCCTTCAGGTAGCCCGAAAGATTCTTCCGGATCTCGGGAAAAGCCTGGATCATTTGTCTTCTGGACTGTTCAAAAGAGTCGAAAGCTCCGCAGTAAATAAGACTTTCAACCGTCCTTGAGTCCACATCGTAACCGTCAAGCATACGGCGGCAGAAATTATAGAATCCCGTGAAAGGTCCGTTCTTTTCCCTTTCGGCAAGTATGTCGGCTATGGCAGTGCTTCCGACGCTCTTTACCCCTTTCAGACCGAAACGGACACCGTTTCCGCTGACGGTAAAAATATCCTCACTTTCATTTATATCCGGAGGAAGAAGATCTATATGCTGGTTGCGGCATTCGTTTATATATCCCACCATTTTGTCGGTCTTATCGATGACCGAGGTAAGAAGAGCCGCCATGTATTCCTTCTTGTAATGTGTTTTAAGATACGCCGTGTAATAAGTGACATAGGCATATGCCGCCGCATGGGATTTATTAAAGGCATATTCCGCGAATTTGACCATTTCGTCGTATATTTCGTTGGCGATATCCGCGGGGATACCGTTCGCGACACAACCGGGGATCTCCACGCTTCCGTCTTCCCTCTTCTTGCCGTTGACGAAATACTCCCGCTCCCGGGTCATGATATCCATTTTTTTCTTACCCATTGCCTTACGCACAACGTCAGCACGGCCGTAGGAGAAACCCGCAAGTTCGCGGCCTATCTGCATTACCTGCTCCTGATAGACCATGCAGCCGTAGGTAACGTTAAGTATGGGCTCAAGCGCCGGATGCTTATAAACTATCTTATCCGGATGCTGTTTGTTGTATATGTACGTGGGAATACTGTCCATAGGACCGGGGCGGTAAAGAGAGATAATAGCTATAATATCCTCCATGCCTCTGGGCTTGAGGGAGATGAGGGTCTTTTTCATTCCCCCGGACTCAAGCTGGAATATACCGTCTGTCTGCCCCTGTGAAAGCAAATCGTATACCGCCGGATCGTCAACATCGACCTCTTCAATGTTGAAATCCGGTTTGTACTTTCTTATCAGTTTGCTTGCATCATTTATGACCGTAAGGTTTCTCAGACCGAGGAAGTCCATCTTTACCAGACCGACATGCTCGACCTCCACCATATCGAACTGAGCCACGACCTGCCCGTCGTTGACGGCAAGGGGAACATACTTGTAGACCGGCTCCTTTGAGATAACTATACCGCAGGCATGAACGGAGGCGTGACGGGGAGAATTTTCTATGCTCTCCGACATATCTATAAGTTCTTTTATCCTCGGATCGCTCTCGTACATGGCATGGAGTTCCGGAACTTTTTCCACACAAAGATGAAGATAGGACATCTTCTTCTCTTCTTTGGTAAGATTCATCTTGTCCGGGATCATTTTGGTCAGAGCGTTTGCCTCCTGGGGAGAAAAGCCCAGGACACGGGCGACATCTTTTACCGCAGCCTTCGCCTTCATGGTTCCGAAGGTGACTATATTCGCGACATGATCTTCCCCGTATCGGCGTTTCACATAAGCCAGAACGTCGCTGCGGCGCACGGGGCACATATCCACGTCAAAGTCCGGCATACTGATTCTTTCGGGGTTGAGAAAACGCTCGAAAATCAGATTGTACCGTATGGGTTCAATGTTTGTTATTCTTATGCAGTACGCCACAAGGCTTCCTGCGCCGGAGCCTCGTCCGGGACCGATGGGAATACCGTGATCCTTTGCATAGCGTATGAAGTCCATGACTATAAGGAAGTAGTCAACGAACCCCATTTTGTTGATGACGCTCAGCTCATATTCCAGACGCTCGATAAGCGCGGGAGTCTGCTGCTGCTTTGTATATCTGCGGTCAAGTCCCTCATAGGCGATCTTACGCAGATAGTCATAGTGACTGAGTCCCTCCGTCCATTCAAAAACGGGCAGATAGTAGACCTTGTTCTTCTCATCATCTATCTCCGGGAACACCACATTGCAGCGTTCCGCTATTTTCATTGTATTGTCACAGGCCTCGGGTATGTAGTCGAAGAGTTTTCGCATCTCCTCTTCGCTTTTCAGATAAAACTCATCCGTGGAGAAGCCCATCCCGGTGTCCTCGCTCATTGTCTTCTGAGTCTGAACACAAAGAAGGATCTTCTGAGCCTTTGCATCAGTTTTTCGCAGGTAGTGGGCGTCGTTTGTGGCAACAACGGGAATCCCGGTCTCCTGATGGAGCTTGAGTATTCCCCGGCATACCACAGGGTCATCCTCCAGGCCGTGATCCTGAATTTCCAGATAATAGTTTTCCGGTCCGAAAACATCCCTGAAACGCAAAGCAAGTGCCTTTGCGCCCTCGTAATCCCCCTGGATCAGTTTCTGCTGTACATCTCCGGCAAAGCACGCCGAAAGACATATAAGCCCCTCATGATACTTTTCCAGGAGCTCCCAGTCAACACGGGGACGATAATAGAAGCCCTCCATATTGGCAAAGGAAACCATCTCTATAAGGTTCTTATAGCCCACATTATCCTTGCACAGAAGCACAAGGTGTCCCATTTCACGGGTGGATTTATCAAAACGGGATTTCAGACAGGTATAGACCTCACAGCCTATTATGGGCTTTATCCCGTTGGTTTTGGCTTCACGGTAAAAAACTATAGTGGCGTACATATTGCCGTGGTCGGTCATGGCGATTGAGGTCTGTCCCATTTCCTTAAGCAGCGGCATCATCTTCTTTATCCGGCAGGCACCGTCAAGAAGACTGTATTCGGTATGTACATGAAGGTGTGTAAATCCCATATTTTTCACCTTTCCTATTCTTTCGCAAGTTGCATTATCTTTCTCATTCTGTGCGCCACTCCGGACTTTGTCAGAGGAGGCTCCATTGCCTGTCCCAACTGTACAAGCGTCATTTCCGGGTGGTCAAGTCTTGCCCTCGCAAGGTCAAGAAGCTGCCTGTCCTCATCAAGTGCGCCTTTTTTCATCAGGGCATTTATCGCCTTTATCTGCGCCCTGGAAGCGGCTATGTTTTTATCCAGATTAGCCGATTCACAGTTTATGGCTCTGTTGATATTGTTACGGAGTTCTCTCTCTATTTCCACGTTTGCAAAATCAAACACAAAGTCCGTGGCTCCGATAACCGTCAGAAAATCTTTTATAGGTTCCCCGCTTTTCAGATACGCTATTTTCTTCCCGCTCCGGGTTATGGTCCTCAAATTTATACCGAACTCGGAGCAATACCTCACCAGATCCTCCGCAAGGAGAATATGCGGGGTTCTTATCTCAAGATGATACGCTCTTCCGGGCTGTGAAATAAACCCTCCGGCAATGAATACTCCCCTAAGGAAGGATTTCATACAGCATTCCTTTTCCGTTACCGAAAAATCGATGCGCAACGGCGGCGTGATCTTATAATTGCCTATATAACGGACTATTCTGGAAATATTCTGTGTGCCCTGCACCCGGAGTATAAAATTCTTCGCCCCGTCCGAAGCCTCCGTTAAGGTATAATTCTGTTTTCCGATTATGCCGGCGATCATTTTTTCATACCGCTGCATTATATCGGCGTGTTCGGTAACTATTTTTATTGCGTCCGGGCGGAATGTGTTGCAGAACAGCAGAAAACCGTACAGTTCGGCATTCGCACAGCAGGCCTGTGTGTCCTGGGCGCAAAGAGACTGTTTTATTCTGTAGGAATAACTTTTCACAGCATCCTTATCTCCGTTTCAAGTTCCACTCCGAACCGCTCAAGCACGGTTCTTTTTATATCTTCAATCAGCAGTTTTACATCCTCTGCCGTGGCGGAGCCGGTATTGACGATAAATCCGGCGTGCTTCGGACTGACCTGTGCGCCGCCTACGGAAACTCCTTTAAGCCCGCAGTCCTCTATCAGCTTTCCCGCAAAGTGTCCCTCGGGACGTTTGAAAACGCTTCCGGCGGAAGGGTATTCCAGCGGCTGACTTGACCTGCGCTTCGCGGTAAGGGCAGCCATCTCAGACCGGATCTGCTCCTTTTCACCCGCGGTAAGCTGCATTTCAACCCTGCACACCACGTCGCCGGGGCGAAAACACGAATGTCTGTAGCCGAAATCGTGGGCTTTTCCCTCCACGGTCCGTATATTTCCCTCACTGTCAACGAATACGGTCCGGACCGCTATCTGCGACATTTCGCCGCCGTAAGCGCCGGCGTTCATGACCACAGCGCCGCCTACGGAGCCTGGTATGCCGAAAAGCTTCTCCATACCGGAAAGAGAGCTCTCCGCCGCAGTATTTGCCGCCTTGCACAGGAGTACCCCCGCCCCGGCAGTAAGAATATTTGCCTTAACCGAAAGCTGCTGCATAAGGTCAGTTTTTATCAGAGGAAGCTTAAGTCCCTCATCAGGAACAAGGACATTTGAGCCGTTGCCGAGGACCGTATACCTGCCTTTTCCGAAAAAACGGACGCATTCCGCAGCTTCGGAAGCATTCCGGGGATAAACGACCACCGATGCCGGTCCGCCGATGCGGAAAGAAGTGCAGGAAGACATAACAACGTCACTCCGGCAACAGATATTATGTTTCAGCGCGAAATCAAGGGTCTTCTGAACCGTGGCTGCGTCAGTCATTCCCAATTCCGTCCATACTTTCCATGAGTTTTTTGTTCAGTTCCGCCGCGGCATTGTAACCCAGTCTACGCTGACGGTTATTCATCGCCGCAACTTCGATTATTATGGCAAGATTACGCCCCGGCTGGATCGGTATTGTCACAGTGGGGATCTTCAGTCCCAGAATATCGTAGTACTTTTCATCCATGCCGAACCGCTCGTACTGCTTGTTGTCATCCCATGGTTCCATCTGAACCACAAGTTCAATCTTTTCGGTTTCCTTGACGGCGCCCATACCGAATATTCGGCGGACGTCGACTATGCCTATGCCCCGGAGCTCCACAAGGTAACGGATTATCTCCGGAGAAGATCCCACAAGGGTCTTATTGGAAACTTTCTTTATCTCCACCGCATCATCGGCAACCAGCCGGTGACCTCTTTTCAGCAGTTCTATGGCTGTCTCGCTCTTTCCGACGCCGCTGTCGCCGATCATCAGGACACCCTGACCGTAAACTTCAACAAGAACTCCGTGACGGGTCTCCCTGGGTGCAAGAGCCAGATTCAGCGCATTTATAAGAATAAACGTAAGATTGGAGGCTGTTTCTTCGGAACTGAAAACAGGAACGCTGTGATTCCTTGCCGCCTGAAGTATCTCCTCGCTCGGCGGAATATTATGGGCAACGATAAGGGCAGGTATACCGGTTGCCATCAGACGGTCATAACGGGCATACTGCTCCTGTCTGGAAAATTCAGACAGATAATTCGCCTCTACCTTTCCTACAACCTGAATACGCTTCGGATCGAAATAGTCAAAATACCCGGAAAGCTGAAGTCCGGGACGGTTTATTTCGGCGGTGGTTATCAGTATTTTATCAAGATTGCCCTTTTCCCCCTCGGGAAGCCAGACCGGTTTTACGCCGATCTCGTCGGCAATTTTCGCGAGACTGACGGAGTAACTTACCATATTACTTCTCCTGATTCTTAACCCTGTTGTTATTTTTTGCAGTAACGGGAGAGCCGACAAAAGCCGGTTCTCCCGTAAATGGCATTGATTTAACCGTTCCGTCATAACAGCATATTCCCACACGGTGCCGATAATGACGGAAAAGACCCTTCAGCTTATTCTGCGGGAGTTTCTTCCACCGCTTCGGCGGATGCTTCAGTCTCTGCTTCAGGAGCGGAAACATAGTCATCGGGCATGATCTCGCCGACAGCCTTGATGGACAGGCTCACTCTCTTTGCGTCATAGTCTATCTCAATGATCTTCGCCATTACCTTCTGGCCGACGGTAAGAGCATCGGAGACTTTCGCTATACGCTTGTTGGAGATCTGAGAAATATGAACCAGACCGTCAATATCGGGAATAACGGAAACGAACGCACCGTAAGGCATAACCTTAAGCACTTCGACCTCCATCTCATCCCCTACCTGATGGGTAGCGGCGAGGATCTTCCAGGGATCTTCGGATTCATTTTTCATGGTAAGGGAAATTCTTCTCTTCTCAAGATCAAGGGACTTGACCTCGACCTTTACCTTATCGCCGACTTCAACAACCTCTTTGGGATTGTGGATGCGTTTCCAGGTCATATCGGTGATATGTACCAGACCGTCTACGCCGCCGATATCGACAAAAGCACCGAAGGGAAGGATGGAACGTACGGTTCCCTCATAGACCTTACCGGTTTCAAGAGTAGCCCAGACCTCGTCAGCCTGCTTCTGCTTCTCTTCCTTGAGAACGCTCTTTATGGAGCCGATTATTCTCTTTCTCTTGGAGTTGAGACCCTCAACTTCGATTATACGGAAGTTCACGGTCTGATCCTTGAGCTGTTCAAGATCAGAGTCACGGCGGAGGGTAGCCTGGGAAGCGGGTATGAATACTCTGACGCTGCTGTAATTTACAACAACACCGCCCTTTACGATCTCGGTTACCTTGCCGGTGAGAACTTCGCCGGATTCAAATGCGGCAGAGATCTTTTCCAGACCCTTTGCGGAATCAAGATTCTTCTTGGACAGAAGAGCTGTACCCTCTGTATCGGTGACCTTCACCACGAAGGCTTCGACTTCATCGCCGACAGCTACGGGTTTGTCGTCATTGGAGAACTCCGCAACGGGAATTATGCCCGTATACTTAACGCCCAGATCAACCTGAACCTCAGTTCCGTTGACGGCACTGACGATACCCTTGACACGCTGGCCGTTACGGATGGGTTTCATGCTCTCAACGGCAGCGGCAAAGTCTATATCCTCCTCAGTCATAATCTTGTTGTCAATTTCATTTGTCATGGTGTAAATAACCTCCTCGGTCATATCCGCCGGAGTTGACGCTCCCGAAGACAGACCTATTTTTTTATATTTATTGATATCCGGGGGTAACCCGGTTGCGCTCTCAATGAGTATTGCCGGACAGTTGCGGAGTGCGGTCTGATACAGTTTTTTTGTATTGGAACTGTTTTTTCCTCCGACTATTACGAAAAAATCAACTTCCCGGCTGAGTTTTTCAACTTCAGACTGGCGTTTCTCCGTGGAGGGACAGATCGTGTCTATGACCCTAACTCCCGGAAAACCCTCTGCAATTCTGCACATCCGCCGCCAGGTCTCTACGGAAAACGTTGTCTGGGAGATCAATGTTACGGGATCATTGTCTGTCCCGGAAAGAACCTCCGCCAGCTGCTCAGGGCTTGATACGACCTCAGCTTTTCCCCGGCACGAACCGACTATTCCGATAACTTCGGGATGGATCGGATCGCCAGCCACTATCAGCCTGTCACAGTTTTTCGCTATCACGTGGATACGTTCGACCTTAGGACAGGTCATGTCAACTACTTCCGCTCCTGTGGCACGGAGTGCGGTCTCCATGGAATCAGGGATACCGTGGGCACGGATTATAACCGTATCCCCGGGTCGCACAACCGAAATATCCTCAGTAACAAAGACGCCCTTACGGCGCAGACCTTCGGTTATACTTCCGTTGTGGATAAGCTCACCCCAGGTATAGACCCGGCCTTTACGGTGCTCCGACGCGATCTTTTCAGCCATACCCACCGCCCTTGCCACTCCGTAGCAGAATCCGATGGTTTCCGTCTTATAGATCCGCATCATTCATACCGTACACATTCCGCATGAGTTTCTGAGCTTCTGCGGTAAATTCCTCCGATGTGGAGTTTGCCGGACAGATGTCTGCCGGGGAAACGGGTTTCCCGACATAAACGCTGATGCTGTTGAATATATGCACACGTCTTTTATAGACGATGTGAACAGGTTGAAGTGTAGCCCCGGTCTTTGCCGCAAACATAACAAATCCGCCTTTGACGTTACTTTTGCTTTCATCCCGGACCCGGGTTCCCTCCGGGAAAATTCCGAGGACTCCGCCGGATTTAAGTATCCGCAGCGCGGTTTTCATGGCGGAAATATCGTTGTGTCCCCTGTCCACGGGAAATGCACCGTAGTGCTTCGCGGCCCAGCGGACGACCGGAGTATCAAAAAGCTCTTTCTTTGCCATGAAACGGACGTGGGCTTTATTTCCGAAAACTATATTGAAAACGAAAACGTCCAGATTTGAGTAATGATTCCCGAAAACTATCAACGGTCTGTCGGAGGAAAGATTTTCCCTGCCGTAAACCCGGAATCGGTTAAAGACACGAAACCAGAACGTAAAGATAATCCGCCCAAGTTTATATATCACCGCAGATCACCGTCAAAACCTTTCTGCCTCATTATGGACAGAACGCCTGCAACCGACCCTTCCTCATCCATTCCGGTATTGTCAAGAAAAACCGCATCCTCAGCCTTTCGCAGAGGCGACACAGCCCGGTGGGAATCGTTGTAATCGCGCTGATTTATCTGATGCAGGACCTGCTCATAGGTAACGTCTTCCCCCTTAGCCCTGAGATCCGCCAGTCTTCTGCGGGCTCTCTCGGCAGGGGTCGCTGTCATATATATCTTGTATGTGGCATCGGGAAGGATGACCGTTCCGATATCCCGACCGTCCATGATTATACTGTTGTTACGGGCTATATCCCGTTGCAAATGAAGAAGAAATTTCCTGACCTCGGGAATTGCCGAAACCGTCGATGCTGCGGAGGCGACCTCCGGGGTTCTTATCCTGTCGGAAACATCCTCACCGTTGAGAAAGACATGCTGTTGCCCGTCGATGTGGCCGAAGTTTACCTCGGCATTATCCAGCAGTGAAATCACTGCGGAAGTATCCGAAGGATCAACGCCGCTTTCAAGGGTCAGAAGTCCCAGCGCACGGTACAGGGCACCGGTATCGACGTATATATAGCCGAGACGTCCGGCAAGCATTTTTGCTACAGTGCTCTTTCCGGCTCCGGAAGGTCCGTCTATGGCAATACTAACAAAACTACAGTCCATAATCCGCTCTTTTCGTAAGATTTCAGATCACCCTGTGACCCAGGCCTATTCCCACCTCATTCAGGTTCATCATGCCTATTCCGAAGAAAACAGCAACGGAAACGTGTTCGTTGCATCTCGCAACGGCGATCTTGCCGCCCACATTCAGTCCCACGGCCTTCTGAAGTATCTGAGCCACGGCTTCCCGGGCAGCCCCGGCAACCGAGCCTTCTTCGGAGTGGCTTTCCCCGATGACACCGTCGCGTTTACTGACAAGGACGGCCCGTTCGATTATCTTGTTTATGGAAGGAATGAACTCTCCGCCGAAATCCACCGCCACAGACCTTATCCCACGGGCAGCGTACTGCTGCTTCAGCTGGGACTCTTCGTTTCTGTCATTGCTTACCGCAAGTTTTATTGCGGCGGCGGCAACCTCATGGCTTCCGGGAACGGATTCTGTCATTGCATTTCCTCCAGATATGACGCGGCAATGCTTTTCGCAGCAGCCATCGCCGTGGAAAAGGCTATCTGCAGATTAAAGCCGCCGGTATACGCATGAACGTCAAGAACTTCCCCCACGAACCAGAGCCCGCCAACAAGTTTTGAGCCCATGGTTTTCGGATCTATCTGCCCCACTTCAACACCTCCGGCGGTGATGACCGCCTCTTCAACGGGGCGTGTCCCCCTGACAGTAAACGTAAGGTTTTTAAGAAGCGTCAGCAGATCCCTGCGCTGCCGCCTGGTGACGACATTCACCTTCTCTTCCCCGGGAATACCGGAAAGGTCAACTATGACCGGAATCATCTTCGAAGGCAGAAGATCACCGAGACAGTTTGAAAAGTTCCTGTTTATGTTAGCGGAAAAATCCGTAAGTAAGCGATTGTCGAGAGTTTTTTCGTCAAGAGCGGGCTTCAGGTCAAGCACAAGGCTGTCCCCCGGCATACAGTGAGCACTGGCGGAAAGAATCGTGGGACCGGAAACACCGTAGTAAGTAAAAACCAGCTCCCCGAAATCCGAATATACGGGCTTGCCGTTGCGGAGTATTTTGACTCCGGTATTCTTCAGTGAAAGCCCCTCCAGACGTTTGCAGATATCAGTCTGCTCCAGTTCCAGCGGAACTATGCATGCGGAAAGAGGCGTCACGGTATGCCCGCACTGCCGGGCATACCCGTATCCGGCTCCGGTCGAACCGGTAAGAGGGTAAGATTTGCCCCCCGTTGCGACCGCAATCCGGGAAGAACGGAGTTCCCTGCCGTCCGACAGTCTGCATCCGGTCACATGTCCACCGTCGGAGATAATCTCTCTGACATCGCCGTGAACATGGGTTATGTCCGGTGCGGAACAGTATCTTTTAAGAGCATCCACAATGTCCGACGACTTGTCCGATACCGGGAAGACTCTGTTGCCCCTTTCTGTTTTGAGGGGAACGGAATGTTCACTGAAAAAGGACATGGTGTCCTTTGACGAAAACTCGGAAAAGGCAGAGTAAAGAAAGCGACGGTTCGCTATCGTATTGGAAAGAAGGGTATCGCGGTCACAGTCATTGGTGACATTGCATCTTCCCTTCCCGGTTATAAGCAGTTTTTTGCCGTATATCCGATTTTTTTCAACCAGACATATTCTCATTCCGGGGCAGAACTCCGCCACGGAACCGGCACACATCATACCGGAAGCCCCCGCTCCGATAACTATGCAGTCAAAATTTTCACCACTCACCGCAAAGTCCTCCGTCGGGGGAGCTATAACGCTCCGGTTGAGCCGTCACAAATCTACTACGATATTAATATTATCATTTTTCATGATAAAAATCAAGCGCATTTACAGTAATATAGAAATTTTGCCGCAATTTTCAGCGTTTGTTCACAAATCTACCGCTTTTGTCCCGTCATCGGGACCATCCTTCGGAGCTTTCGGAGGTTTCGGACCGAGATACTGATAGTACTGGCATTGCAGGGCTCCGTTATACAGCTTTCTTCTCTTATCCGCCTTTCTGCCGAAAAGCCTCTCAAAAGACGGATGAGAGGTTATTATGTAATACGACCAGGTGTCAAGGGCGGAAAAGACCCGGCCCATCTGACCGTACAGCTTTTCCACCGCCCGGAGTTCGCCGACCCTCTCACCGTAAGGAGGATTTGTTATTATAAATCCATACTTTTCCTTTGACGCGAGGTCAAGGACATTCATCTGCTTGAAAGTGACAAAATTTTCAACTCTCGCCTCTTTTGCGTGCAGCTGCGCAAGTTCGACGCATTTCGGATCAAGGTCGGAACCGAATACCGTATGGCGGCAATCATTGTTTATGGCACCGAAAGCCTCGGCACGGGCATGAGCCCACGCATCCCGGTTGAAAATGCCATATTTTTCGGCAATAAAACTGCGCCGAAGCCCGGGCGCCTGATTTCTCGCGATCATCGCCGCCTCAATGGGTATCGTCCCGGTTCCGCAAAGGGGATCCACAAGTATCCGCCCCTCTTTCCAGTAGGAAAGAAGAATGAGACTGCATGCAAGGGTCTCCTTTATCGGGGAATTACCCACTATACGGCGGTATCCCCTTTTATGAAGTCCGTCACCGCTTGTGTCAAGAACTATACGGACAATATCGTTGCGTATGCTGACCTCGATTTTGTATTTTACTCCGGTTTCGGGAAGTATCTGACGGTTATACTTTTCTTTCAGTTTTTCCACTATCGCCTTTTTTGTTATCGCCTGGCAGTCGGGAACGCTGAAAAGCCCGCTCTTTACGGATTTTCCGGTAACCGGGAACTCCGCATCCTCAGGCAGTATGTCGCCCCAGGGAATAGCCTTTACCCCCTGGAAGAGCTCTTCGAAAGTCACAGCCCTGAACTGTCCGAGAAGGACGAAGACCCTTTCGGCGGTCCTCAGACATATATTGCACTTTGCGACTGCCGCCGAATCTCCCCGGAAGAGGATGCCCACCCCTTCCTCCACCCGCAGGTCGGTATATCCGAGATCGTTGAGTTCACGCTTTGTGACCGCTTCCACTCCGGAAGTGGTAGTTACGAGGATAGTAAACAAATTATGCTCCGTTCTCCGGCACGGGAACTGTTGCCCGGCGGATAATGTAGTATTTCAGACAAACATACCGGAACACCCCGTCGTCTGACGTGTTTCCGGTACAGAAAGATTCACTCGGTTTTTTTCTTTTTCCGGGAAAAAACGAGTCTTGAAAAAAGTGCGGAAACCGCAAGCGCCATCGCCATGGAGAGGGCCGCAACGATGGGGTCGGTGCCGTAGGTTCTGAAGCCGTCATAGTCACGGGTTACAAGGCTGTACATGGTCCGGTATATCCCCAGTCCCGGAACGAGGGGGATCATCGCGGGGTAAATAAACACGGTCGACGGGGCTTTGAGTACCCGGGCAAAAATATATGAGCCTATGGCAATGAACATCGAGGCGAAAAAATAACCCGCCGCAAGCTGCCCGGCAAGCATATCGAGCAGATCGAATATCACGTAGGCAAATCCGGAAAGCAGTGACGTTGCGGGAATGTTACGGTTGGGAACGCCGCTGAGCATGGAAAAGAACGCCGCGGCGAAAAACGAGGCAATAAAATCCTTGGCAATCGTCTCAATCATACCGAACCTCCCAGAAGAGAGAATACTATCAGAACCACGCCCGCACCGAAAGCTACTGCCACAGCCGTGACAAGAGCCTCCGCAAGCCGTGCCGTGCCGGAAACGAGATCCCCGAATATGGTATCCCTTATGGCATTTGTAAGGGCAAGCCCGCTCAGAAGCGGCATTATAACGCTTGAGATTACAAGATCAGTCCTGATGGAGGGGATTATCGCCGAGGAAAGAAGAGTCAGCGCCGCAGAGACCGCGCCCCCGGCAAAGGATACGGCAAAACCGTAAATGGATATCTTTTTGAGTTTGAACACCAGAGCCCCGGTAATGAAACCGCACAGTGCCGAAATAAGACACTCCGCCAGTCTGCCGCGGAAAAGCATGGCAAAGAAAAAAACTGAAAAAGCCGTAACAAGAGACACCGGCAGAAGTTTCTGATCCGGCTCCGCACTGTCAAGAAGCTCCAGATTATGCAGAGCCTCCTCCACATCTATGGACCCTTCAACATACAGGCGGGAGAGATTGTTTACAGCACAGACCTTCTGAAGGTTGACGGATCTCGTGCTCACACGGCGCACAGAGGAAAATATCGCTTCCCCGTCCTTCCTGACGGTAAGAAAAAGCCCCGTAGGCAACGAAAGAACGTCGCTTTCCGGATATCCCGAACTGTCGAGGATACGATCCACGGTTTCCTCCACACGGGAAGTTTCCGCGCCGCTTTCAAGTAATATCAGTCCCGCAAGCTCGGCCATGCGTACCGCCGTCGAAACATCCTCGGATTTTATCTGAGTTGACTTCATAAAAGCACCTCAAAATTTACTGTACCCCTAGATTATACTACAAACAACGACAAAAAGCAATAAGAATTATTGAAATAAATCCAATATTTTTCCTGCTGCCCGAAGCAATTTCCGGACAGACCCACCGACGGTTATCCGGAGCATAAAAAATCCCCCCGCCGAATACAATCCGACGGAGGTGAGAGATTTGATAAGAATAATGACAGAGCAGACGGAAGATGTGACCTTCTGCAACATGAAACCGGTGATGGAGATCCGCATACAGTACCCTCAGATATCCGGGAGAGTCCGGGCAAGAACAGAGGAAGCATTCAACCGCAGATATCTCTCTTCAGCCCGGGAGGTAAACCGGTACGTGCACACCGTGCTCGCGGCTGAGGCCGCCCGGGAATACACCATGCTTTCGGCTCAGGCATTTCCTTTTTCCATGCACTCTTTCCGCCGTACACTGACTGTTTCCGCTGTTTCCGACCGGATATGCTGCGTCGTATTCGACACCTACCGCTACGGAGGCGGAGCAAGGGGAAACACCGTCAGAAGCACCGACATCTGGCGAATGGACGGGACGTGCGCAATTTCGGCACTGTCTCTGTTTCCCCGCGGTTTCAATCTCAGAAAAGCCTTCCTGCCCCATATTACCCGGCAGTTCCGGGCTCTGCCCCCGGAAACGATTCTTCCCGGAGCGGAGCGGGCTCTTTCTGAACTTTTTTCTCCGGCAAACGTAGCTCTGACAGACAAAGGTTTCGAAGTATTCTACCCCGTCTGCTCTATCCGCCCGTATGACTGCGGTATTCCCTGCTTCAATATCCCGTACTGCGCCGAGGAACTCCGTTATGCCGACGGTTCCGATATGCGGGAAGTAGAATTTTTCCGCACCGGATCAGAACTTTAAAGCTTTTTCAAGTGCCCGGATCAGAGATTCCTCCGTCGGATGCCCCTCATGAAGTTTTATCCACTGAAAAACTTTGTGCCCTGCAAATTCCTCTTTCCGGCATACAAATACCGCCGGAAGGAAAATGTAATCATACCCGTCCGAGAGTGAAGCGTTTGTTTTTTCATCAAGAAATTCGGCTGAAACGTCTTCAAATTTCTCATTTTCAGCCAGAAGCCGCAGAATTACATCCTTTGCGTACTCGCAATCCGGATCATCTGCGGCGATAAATATTCTCAGTTTTATCATTTGTATCTGTAGCCGTCCGTAATTGTCCCGGTAAAATTTAACCACAACACTATACCACACCGGGACAGGTATGTCAACAACGGGATACCGTGTTACGATTTTTGTGCGCAAAGTTTGTCAAAATGGGGAAAAATAGACCCTACCTGTTGACTTTTTTCCCTTATGAATGTATAATGATCCGGGAATATTTTACAAAGAAGAAAACGAGAAATTATGAAGACCGTAATATTTGACGTTGACGGTGTACTGCTGGATTCGGAACCGGTCATCACCGCCGCTTCGGTACAGGCACTTAAGGAATACGGAATACAGGCCGACCCGGGGGATTTCAGACAGTTTGCAGGTATGGGCGATGATATCTATATAGGAGGAGTCGCCCGTCTCCATGGCGGAGAGTATGTCCCGGAAATGAAGGCCAGGGCGTATGAGATATATGCGGAAATTGCGGAAAAACAGGCCGTCGTTTATCCCGGGGTTCTTCCCCTTATGGACTATCTTCGGCAACACGGGTATACTCTTGCCGTCGCTTCGGCGTCCGACAGTTTCAAGGTAATGCTAAATCTTCGCACCGTGGGAGCCGGACCGGAACGTTTTGCGGCAATACTTACGGGAAGCGACGTGTCAAGGAAAAAACCTTTCCCCGACATATATCTGGAAGCGGCCCGGAAAGCCGGAGCAAAACCGGAGGAATGTACCGTTATCGAAGATTCGCTTGCGGGAGTACAGGCGGCGAAAAATGCCGGAATGCGGTGCATTGCCGTAACAAACACGTTTTCCGCGGACAAGCTTGTTCAGGCCGGAGCGGACTTCGTCTTCGACCGCATAGATGACGCCGAAACAATACTGTAAAGGAAAATAATTTTACATACACCGGAGGACACTTATGGCAAAAAAGACAAAAGCCCTGGCGGGAGCGGACGAGAATACCCCCTCCAGATCCCAGTATTTTTCCTGGATCAACAACACAAATGAGGGCTCGACGGAAAAACAGACACTTATAAACCTGGACTACTTCAAATGGTTGCACGACAAGTACGGAATGCAGCTTGACATCTACGCCTGGGATGCGGGCAACCTGGACGGAGCCGGAATGGCTTACTGGAGTCCGGATTCGGCAAAAATAAAGGCTCAGTATCCCAATGACTATGCTCCCCTCGCGAAAGCTGCGGCTGAAATGGGAACCCGTCTCGGCATATGGGGCGGACCTGACGGTTTCGGAGACACTCCCGAGCAGGAGGCGCAGAGAAAAGAACGCATTATTTCCCTTTGCCGTGACTACAACTTCGCACTCTTCAAACTGGACGGGGTATGCGGTGACGTCCGCAAGGAAAAGGTGGACGCTTTCTGCGAAGAAATGACGGAATGCCGCAAATACTGCCCCGATCTTATAGTGCTCAATCACCGTCTCTGGCTCGGAGGAAAAGGACTCAAGCACGCCACAACCTTCCTCTGGCAGGGCGGAGAGACCTATGTTGACGTTCACACCTGCAACTGGAGAAACGCACCCCACCACAGAGCCTTTATCTTCACCAGAGGCAATGTCCCGGGACTGAAGAGACTGGCTGAGGACCACGGCGTCTGTATCTCCTCCTGCATTGACTATTTTGAAGATGATATGATCTTCCAGGCGTTCGGCAGATGCCTTATCCTGGCGCCTGAGGTATACGGAAACCCCTGGCTGATGAGGGACGATGAACATGCCCACATGGCGCATATCTATAACCTGCATAAGAGATATTCCGATATCCTCGTCAAGGGTATGCTCCTTCCCGAAAAATACGGACTGAACGCCGTCTCCAGAGGCAGCCGGAACCACCGTTTCCTCGTTCTCGGAAACCCCACCTGGAAACCTCTGACCGTAAAAATGAAGCTGGACAAAGAGATCGGTCTCCAGAAATGCAAGGGTGTAAGTGTCCGTCTTCGTCACCCCTTCGAGCAGTATATCGGCGAGTTCGAATACGGAAAGACCGCAACCGTTACCGTGGAACCCTTCCGTGCCGCCCTGGTGGAGGTATGTGCGGCGGATATCGCCGAGCCGATGCTCACAAACTGCGAATATGAGGTTCTCCACGACACAAAGGGAACGCCGGACAAGATAAAAATAGTAAGTGTGAGCGGTAAAGTCGAATATACCGACGGCAGACCGTTTGCACCTGCGGACGGTGTTCTTCCCTTCGACAACACAAACAGGGTTCCCGTAAAACTCGGAACAACCAAAAAGTGTGCCGTTCCGAAAAACGCGGAACAGATATACGAAACGACCCTCTTCGCATCGGACAACGACTCCTTTGAAGCCCGCTCACTGCGCCGTTCCGGCGAGACTGAGATCCCCTGCGTAAAAGCGGCAAGAGACGCTTTCTTCAACCAGGAAACCTATATTGTCAGAGGCTGTGAGGGCAGATATGCCTTCGACGGCAATAAGGACACTTTCTTTGACGGTCAGTCCCGCTACTACCACTACCTGCGTATGGACGGAGGCTGTCTCAGAGTCGATTT
The DNA here is from genome assembly GCA_905207625.1 of uncultured Eubacteriales bacterium. GTDB lineage: Bacteria > Bacillota > Clostridia > Oscillospirales > UBA644 > HGM12619. Next base: position 42,888 of record CAJLLT010000001.1, read on the forward strand.
CGGAGACGTTTACACCGCGGACGAAGTACTCATAGAATACTTTGACGTAAACAAGAACGAGCAGACCCCCGAAGCAAAATGCAATATCCTCCCCCCCGAAGGAACCTTCGGAACGGACCTTATAAACTGGGACAAGACGACCATCGGAACCGTCAGCGAAGTGGAAAAGACCACCTGCAAGGCAACCCTGGACAGAGTCCATACCGCTTACACCGTGGGCGGAACAAGAAAGGTCGTAACCTATCCCATAAACGGCAAAATACGTTACCTCAGACTTCCCTGCCCCATGGACAGGATCTACAAGATAGCACTCGTCCGTGACGGAAAAGAGCTTGAACTGAAGAATCCCAAGGTTTCCAATCTGTTGCCTGACTACAGCGTTCATCCCGCCACTGCGGCACAGAAAACCACGGTTCACATTGACGGAAAGCTCCTGCGTAAAGACTCCTTCCTTGCCATCGGCGTAGACGGTATCCACGGCAGAGACGCAGTGTTTGCGGCAGTGAAGATCGGAGATAAATTCTACGGCTGTCCCGACCGTGCGGCATCCTACAGGGTAAACATGTGGGAATTCCGCGCCTCCCCCATAGACAGGGCTTACACCTACTACCTGCCTGTAACTGCCGAGATGGCAGATAAGGATGCTGAGATCTGGGTGATCTGGACCAAGCAGACTAAGGAAGAGATAAACTACAACTGCAAAGTCTGGCTCTGTGACGGAAATGAGGAAAAACAGGGGATCGTTGCAGATATTCAGTAATTCCCGGGCTCAAAACAGAAAAGAAATGATCGGAACTGTCCGCAGGGTGCCTGTCGCCCTGCGGACAGTCTTTTTCGGCCGTGAGGAAAAATCTATTGCTTTTTCCGGAAAAGTGTGCTATACTTTTGGTAACAAATACCGAAATGAGGAAGAAAAAATGGAAAAAAACTCTTCGGCAAAACTAAACTATACCCGGACGTTTTTTATCGGACTGGCGTTCATGTCCATATGTGCCTTCTGGCAGCTGTATGACAATGCCGTACCGAAAATGCTTGAGCAGACCTTCGGCATGGGAGAAACAAAAGTGGGAATAATCATGGCAATGGATAATATTCTCGCAATATTTCTCCTTCCCGTATTCGGAACACTTTCCGACAGGGTCCGTTCGCCCATCGGCAGACGTATGCCTTTCATCATCGGAGGAACCGTTGCCGCCGTGGCTCTTACAGTGCTTCTTCCTTTTGCGGATCAGCTGAAGAATCTTCCCCTTTTCATAGTGACCCTTTTTATGCTCCTCCTGGCAATGAGCACATACCGTTCGCCGGCTGTCGCACTTATGCCCGATCTTACCCCGAAGCCGCTGAGAAGCAAGGCGAATGCTGTTATAAACCTGATGGGTGCAGTGGGCGGAGTGTTCTCCCTTGCAATGATATCCCTTTTCAAGCCCTCCGAAAACGGAACGTATGTTCCGGTATACATAGCGCTTGCGGTATTTATGGCACTTTGCGTGGCGGTTCTCGTAATAACTGTCCCCGAAAAGAAAATTGCCGCTCAGGTGGGAGTTTACGATGAAAAAGAATCTCCGGAACAGTCTTCAAAGGAACCCCTTCCCAAAAATGTGAAAAAAAGTCTTGTTTTCCTTCTTGCTTCCATAGTTCTCTGGTTTTTCGCGTACAATGCGGTCACGACAGCATTTTCCCGCTATACCGCCGCGGTATGGGCTGACACCACCGACGCTTACTCCGGTTATCTTATGGCAGCGACGATATTCGCAACAGTATCATACCTGCCTATAGGCATTATCTCCTCGAAAATCGGCAGAAAAAAGGTCATTATGGGCGGAGTTGTGACTATGACCGCAGCCTTCATCATTGCCTTCTTCCTTACCTCGGTAAACCCGGTTGCTTATGTGGCTTTTGCCCTGGTGGGAATCGGCTGGGCGGCGATAAACGTTAACTCCTTCCCCATGGTAGTGGAAATGAGCAAGGGGGCGGATGTCGGACGGTATACCGGCATATACTATACCTGCTCCATGGCGGCACAGATAGCGACCCCGATAATCTCCGGGGCTCTTATAGAGCTGGTTTCCGATAAGTACGGCGATGCCGCGGGGTACAGGACCCTCTTCCCCTATGCGGCGATATTCTCCGCACTGGCTCTTATTACAATGGCTTTTGTACGGCACGGAGACAGCCGTCCGGAAGCAAAGAAAAGTAAACTTGAATATATCGGCGAGGTAGACAACGACTGATGATCTGGCTTTTTATCGCTCTTCTTGTTATTGCGGCTCTTTTTTTCCTCTGGCTTTTTGCCATATCTCCCTCCTCAGACTGCAAAGAAAAATTTGCGCCGTTCAAAGGAGTTGAATTTGCCCACAGAGGACTCCACGGTGACGATGTGCCCGAAAACAGTCCCGAAGCCTTCCGCCGTGCGGTTGACGCCGGTTATGGCATAGAACTTGACGTTCATATCACCGCCGACGGCAAGCTTGTGGTATTTCATGACAATGACACTTCCCGTATGTGCGGGGAAAAACTTCTCATAGAAAAAAGCCGTTACGACGAACTGAGCCCCCTTCGTCTGGCGGGAACAGATGAACATATTCCCCTGTTTTCCGAGGTCCTTGATATTGTTGACGGTAAGGTTCCGCTGCTGGTGGAAATAAAAACGGTATCTACCGAAACCGCCCCTTGTCTTCCGGTATCGGAAACGATGAAGGAATATCATGGACAGTGGTGTATGGAGAGCTTCAATCCCTTTGCAGTGCGCTGGTTCAGCAGGAACAGACCCGACATATGCCGCGGACAGCTTTCGTCGAAAATCCCTGTTATAGGACACGGTCTCGGCGGCAGGATTTCCGGTTTTCTGCTCTCGAATCTGCTGACAAACTTCCTTGCGCGCCCCGATTTTATCGCATATGACCTCAATTACCGGAACAATCCGTCCCTTACCCTCTGCCGGAAGCTTCTGTCCGCACCGGTGGCAGTATGGACTCCCCGGGGAGACAGGGAAAGAAAGCTTGCCTCAGATCTCGGCTGGTACAGCGCGTTTATATTTGAAAAGAATCCCCTCAGGCAAAAATAACAGCTAAAAGGAGTCCTTCGGGACTCCTTTTCTGTATGGCAGGACGATTGACTTTTTGACGGATCTGTGATATACTCCGTATTGAAATAAAGAAGAAGGCGGCTGAACCTATGAAAAAAACAAAACTTCCCGCAAAGTTCTGGATTGCGCTCACGGTATTCAGTCTTATAGGCCAGATAGCCTGGGTCGTGGAAAATATGTATCTGAACGTTTTCATTTACAAAATGTTCAACGCCTCGGCATCGGATATTTCCCTAATGGTTGCGGCAAGCGCCGTCGCGGCGACCGTCACGACCCTGATAATAGGTGCTCTTTCGGACAAAGTCGGGAAAAGAAAGATATTTATCTGCGGCGGTTACATAGCCTGGGGAATTTCCATCTGGAGTTTCGCGCTCATACGCACTGATGTAATCGAAAAGCTCTTTCCCTCTGCTGTTTCCGCAATGTCGGTGGGTGTTTCGGCGGTTATAATCATGGACTGCGTCATGACGTTTTTCGGTTCCTCAGCAAACGATGCCTGCTTCAACGCATGGCTGACCGATTCCACCGACTCTACAAACAGAGGTTCCGCGGAAGGCATAAACGCCATGATGCCGCTCGTTGCCATTCTCGCGGTATTCGGAGGCTTCATGCCGTTTGATCTCAGCAGATCCGACAGCTGGACCACTATCTACACCATCATAGGCACCGTGGTTCTCGCAGCCGGAATACTTGGAATATTCCTTATCAAAGATCCCGTTACCGGAACCGGAAGTGACGGTAATTATTTCAGAAATATTTTCTACGGTTTCCGTCCCTCGGTCATCAGGGAAAACAGAATACTTTATTTAACCCTCGCCGCATTCGCCGTTTTCGGTATATCCATACAGATATTCATGCCCTACCTGATCCTTTACTATAATGTGTCCCTGGGGATGGAAAACTATGTTCTTATAATGGCTCCTGCTATAATCATAGCGGCGGCAGTCACGCTTTTCTATGGCAGGATTTATGACAAATACGGTTTCAGACGGTCTGTCATACCTGTTCTGGGTATGCTTTCGGCGGGATATATAATTCTGTTCTTTTTCCGGCAGACGGTCCCAGTATTTATCGGTTCGCTTCTTATGATGTGCGGTTATCTTTCCGGTATGACGGTTTTCGGGGCAATGCTGAGGGATTACACCCCGCCCCACAGAGCCGGGATGTTTCAGGGGCTGCGCATAGTGGGACAGGTTCTTATACCCGGAATAATCGGTCCGGCAATAGGCGCGGCTGTGCTCCGCAACGCGGGGAAAACCGTCAATGACGACGGAACAAGCTCCTTTATTCCCAACGAGAACATATTTCTCGCCGCACTTGTGGCTGCTGCTGTTGCGATACCGATACTGCTGGCGGTATCCGGACTTCTGAAAAAGGAGAGAAAAAATGAAGAAATACGCTGAGTTGTGGACGGAGCAGGGACGAAACATAACGTCCCGACCGTGGCAGGAATATCCCCGCCCGACACTTAAAAGGGATTCTTTTTTCAGCCTCAACGGGTACTGGGATTTTGCAGTGACAGACAAAAACAAAGACCCTGAAAATTACGACCGGCGGATACTTGTCCCCTTTGCCCCGGAGACTCTCCTTTCGGGAATACATGAGGTTTTCGGAGAGGATAAAACTCTTTGTTACCGCAAAACATTCTCTCTTCCCGAGGACTTTCTGCGTACAAGGACCATTCTTCATTTCGGTGCGGCAGATCAGACAGCCGAAGTTTTTTTCAACGGCACACGCCTGGGCTCCCACACCGGCGGATATTTCCCCTTTTCCTTTGACGTGACACAGCTGCTGAAACCTGAAAACACCGTTACGGTCAGGGTCACGGACGAACTGAGCCGGCATATCCAGCCCTACGGAAAACAACGGCGGAAAAGAGGCGGAATGTGGTATACTCCCGTTTCCGGGATCTGGCAGACGGTATGGCTGGAAAGCGTCCCGGAGGAATATATCCGCTCCGCAGACATAAAAACAGAGGGAAACCGGGTCAGTATGGTATTTGACGGGGTCAGGACAGGAACAGTTTCGGTAGTCACCCCCGAAGGCAGACTGAGCATCCCGTTTTCGGACGGCTGCGCTGAATTCGAGGTGGCGGACCCGCAACTGTGGTCTCCGGAATCCCCGTACCTGTACCGTGCCACGGTTGAATCCGGGCAGGACCGGATAGAAACATATTTTGCCTTCCGTACCCTGGAAATAAAAACAGTTGGAGGCTTTCCGAGGCTGTGTCTCAACGGAAAACCGTACTTTTTCCACGGAGTCCTGGATCAGGGCTATTACAGTGACGGACTGTTCACTCCCGCAACCCCTGTTCTTTACCGGAAAGACATTCTGAAGATGAAGGAGCTCGGATTCAACACCCTGCGCAAACACATAAAGGTTGAACCGGAACTCTTCTACTATGCCTGCGATGAACTGGGAATGATAGTTTTTCAGGATATGGTCAACAACGGAAAGTATTCTTTTTTCCGGGACACCGCCCTACCAACCGTCGGGATAAAAAAACTTGACGACCGGCGGATGCACAGAAATCCTCAAACAAGGAAAGCGTTCACTGTTGCCATGGAACAGACCATGCAAATGACTGACAAGCACCCATCGGTATGCTATTACACCATTTTCAATGAAGGCTGGGGTCAGTTTGACGGACAGTCAATGTACAGAAAGGCTAAAAGTGCGGACTCTTCCCGGTTTACGGACACGGCTTCGGGCTGGTTCCGCGGAGCGGACAGCGACGTGGAAAGCATACATATTTACTTCAGACCCGTGGTCATTCCCGAAAGCGACAAGCCGATAGTCCTTTCGGAATTCGGAGGATATTCCTACAAGCCGGAGGGACACGTCTTCAATGAGGAAAAGACCTATGGCTATCGCTTCTTTTCTGATAGGAACGAATTCATGGATGAGCTTGAAAAGCTGTATCTTGAAAAGATAATTCCTGCAAAGGAAAAAGGCCTTTGCGCCGCAATTTACACCCAGCTCTCCGATGTCGAGGATGAAACAAACGGTCTTCTCAGCTATGACCGGGCTGTATGTAAGGTCGACGGGGAAAGAATGAGAGCCATAGCGGAAAGGCTGAAAGAATAAGTTCAGCCGAGCCGGGCCGTTTTTGTCCTTTTATCCACATGAATCCGAAATATTTGTAAAAAACCCTCTTGCATTTTTCAGCGATCCATGCTATAATGGAGCAGGAAAATATAAAAGGCTTCCGGGCCGATACCGGAATGCCGGAACAGCAGCGTTTGAACGGGAGGGCCTCCGCGGAATGCGGCAAAGAAACAGGTAGTAAGGAAGACGTAATCAAACCGGTAATACCGGTCAAATAATAGGAGGAAACGACTATGAAAAAACGACTTCTGGCTGTTCTTCTGACGCTGTGTATGGTTATCAGCATCACGGTGTTGCCCATGTTCGCCGCCGGCGAATACGAAGGCAAAACGGTGATAATCCATACCAACGACGTTCACGGCGCTATTGAAGAATACGCCAAGATCGCCGCTCTTAAAGCCGACTATGAGGCGGCGGGAGCGAAGGTTCTGCTTGTTGACGCCGGGGACTACTCCCAGGGCACAACGTACGTCAGCACCACAAAGGGTGCCGATGCCGTCACCATGATGAACGCAGTAGGCTACAACTACATAACCATAGGAAATCACGAGTTTGACTATGGCTATGCCCAACTCAGGGAAAACCTTGCCGCGTTCAAGGGAACTGTTCTCTGCGCCGATGTTCTTGATGAGACCGGCAAAACTATTTTCGACGGTTCCGCTATGACTGAGATCGGCGGTGTAAAGATCGGCTTTGTGGGACTTGAAACTCCCGAAAGCCAGACAAAGGCAAATCCCGCCCTTATCAAAGGACTCAGATTCCTGGCTGCGGAAGAAATGCACAAAGCGGCTCAGGCAGAGGTGGATAAACTCCGAACCGCAGGAGCGGACGTTATCGTAATACTGTCCCATCTGGGCGTTGATTCAAGCTCCACCCCCAATACATCCTACGAACTGTATGCCGCACTGAAAAACGTTGATTTCGTTATCGACGGACATTCACACACCGTCATGACCGAATACGGAGAAGAGAAACTCCCCATTCAGTCTACCGGAAGTTCCCTTGCCAATGCCGGTATAATCGTCATAGATAACGCCACAAAGAAAATTGAGAAAAACGAACTGGTCGATCTGAAGGCTTACGAAAAGTCCGACGAGACCGTTGCCGCGGCTGCGAAGGTAATTGTTGACCGCGTAAACGCGGAATACAACGTAAAGTTTGCCGAGAGCAAAGTGGATCTCAACGGAGACAAACAGCCCGGTAACCGCACAGAAGAAACAAACCTCGGTGACCTTATTACCGACGCTATGGTCTGGAAGATAAAGCAGACCTCCGATTCCCTTACCGTTCCCGAGACCAATATAGTTGCAATAACCAACGGCGGCGGTATCCGTGCCTGGATCCGTACCGGGGATATTACCAAAAAAGACGTGAACACCGTTCTCCCCTTCGGAAACACTCTCGCCGTTGTTTACGTTACAGGCGATCAGCTGCTTGAAGCTCTGGAGGCATCTACCTTCTGCACCCCCGAATCCCTGGGAGGCTTCCCTCAGGTCGCTGGAATGAAATTCTCCGTCAACACGGCGGTTGAATACGATAAGGAAGACCAGACTTACCCCGGTTCCACCTACTACGGGCCCAAGAGCATCAAGCGCGTCACCATCACCGAGATTAACGGCAAACCCTTTGATAAGAACGCAAAATATGCCGTTATAACCAATAACTTCGTCGCCGCCGGCGGTGATACTTACTACGCATTCGCAAGTGCAAACGAGCAGTTCGACACGGGACTGGTCCTTGATGAGGTCGTTATGGAGTACATCACCGCTCAGCTCAACGGTGTTGTTGACGAAACCTATGCAAAGCCTCAGGGCAGGATTACCGTCTGCGACAATCCTCCCACCGGAGACTTCAACGTAACAGTGAATCTGTACGCCCTCGTTGCCGCTGCCGCTCTGGCAATGACGGTTGTCTGTGTCGCGAAAAAGAAACAGAACGGCTGAGTATACGCATTGATTAAAATACAGTCCTCTATCCAATAAGATAATTATCAGCCGCCGGACAGAGTTGTCCGGCGGCTTTTTCCGGGCTGAAAAGGACTTCCGTCGGAACTGTTGTCCACGGTTCAGCCGTCACACCCCGGAAATAAGGGAAAGGAGAAGAAATGATAAAGGATTTTCTGAACAGAAATAAACCACTGTTGCTGCTTTTGCTTTTTATCCCGAAGATCCTGATCTATTTCCTGACATCCCGCATCGGAGTCCCCCGAACCGATATAGTATGCGGTCTCGACGGCCTTATCCCCTTTGTGCCCCTGTTCATTTTTCCGTATATTCTCTGGTATGCGTATGTGCCTGCGATTCTTGTCATTTCGTATTTTGCGGACAAAAAAGGTTTCTGCCGGAGATGCGCCGCATTCTTCGTCGGTGCGGGGATCTGCCTGATAATAATGATAATTTTTCCGACAAAGATTTCTTTTCGCCCGGATGTTGAAGCGAACGGGATCGCAGAGTGGATATGCAGCATGATCTTCTCTGCCGACAGTCCGGTAAATGTCCTGCCCAGTCTGCACTGCTATGAAGCGCTTTGCGCTCATTTACTGCTGTTTTCAATACCCGGCCCGGGAAAAAAAGCTCCATGGCGTGCGGCAAGCGCGGTTTTTGCCGTTCTCGCCTGTCTTTCCACTGTTTTTGTAAAACAGCATTCAGTTCTTGACCTTTTCACCGGATGTGCCATAGCTCTGATTGTGGCTTTGCCGGTAATGATGACCAGTAGAAGGAGTTCCGTGAATGATAATCAGACCGTTTAATTTCCCGCACTTAATGCTTCTTGCCTGTGCCGTTGCCGCGGTAGTTATTATCAGAATTATACTCCGTAAGGCAAATGAAAGCACACGGAAGTGGACCGTTATCGCTATATGCGGACTGAACATAATAGCGTTTTTTATTTACAAAGCGGCATTATCCGCTGATACGGAATTCCTCGACGCCGCCGGAATAACCCAATTCAACTGGTTCAACGAGCTGCCCATACAGCTCTGCAATATCAACATGTTTCTTATCCCCATAGGATTGATTACCGGGAAACGGGGGCTGCTCGGTTTTTCTTTCTTCGTAGCACCACTCGGGGCTCTTATGGCGGTGTTTTTCCCCGAGCCGGCATTTACCGGATTCCCCCTGACTATACCCAGGATTATGGGATTTTACGGAACGCACCTGCTTATCTTTGTCTGCGCCCTGAGCCTTGCGACCCTCGGTCTTTACCGCCCCAGGCTTAAAGATTTTCCGCAGATACTCATAACATTTATCATCCTTTCCGTAGTCATGCACGGGGTAAATCTTATTCTGAGAGCAACCGTATGTCCCTTTGCCAATTATTTTTTCACATTCCATGCGGATATAAGCATTCTCAACCTGTTCTGGAGCTGGATACCCGTTCCCCTGTTGTACCTTTTACCTGGACTTGCGATACTTCTGGCATATATGGGACTGGTCTCTCTTTTCTTTGTCATTCCGGATGCGATAAGGAAAAAAAGCTGATCCGTCCGGATGCTGTTCAGATAAAACAAAAAGTCAGACTCCGACGGAACTGTTTTCGGAGTCTGGCTTTAATTATAACAGATACATATATCCTCCGGAATTACTTTCCGGAAACCTTACGTTGAGTAAAAGCAACGGCTCCCACCGCAATAACCGCAACAACTGCCACAGCGATGAATATTACAGAGTTTCCGCCGTCTGCGGAGGGCTTTGCTCTGTCTGTGGCGGGAGAGGTGGAAGGCTGAGTCGGATCAGGTCTGCGTTCGGCGAGAACAACAAGGTTTTCTGACGGGGAGTGGCTGTGGAATATTCCACGGGCTGCCCCCTCATCCTCCGTTGACCATCTGTCGTCTATCTCCAGCTGAACCCCGACCTTGCTACCGGCAGTTTCGCCGTTTTTCAGAGGGAAGGCGACCTCAACGCTGTACAGATCCTCTCCTATTATGTATGAGCCCCATTCGGAGCTGTCCTTGATGCTGTACCGGTCCTGAACTCCTCGTTTATAGTGCTCCTTTGCGCCCAGTCCGTAAGCGGCAATGTGAACGGAACGCTCTATGCGGTCGCCGAGATATACGAAAATCTCCGCCCCGTCGTTGTTCCAGGGCCAGTTGCTTTTGTTCCACCACTCCTGGCTCATTGAGCAAAGAGTCTTGTCCCGGACCACGCAGCAGACATAAAGCCAGGACTCATCATAAAGAAGAAAAGCAACGCCTTCGGTCCGGGCAGTCTTTTCCATCGGTTCGCGGTCATCAGGGTATCCCTCTGTGCCCGGAGCAAGATAAACGCAGTAACTTGAAAGATAAGCCTCATCAAGCTTTCCGTCCACCACGGGAGTACCGAAAAGGATCTGTTTCTCATCGGACCGGGGTAGCCCTTCCCTGAAAAAATCGGGAGTATCAGTACCCGGAGAGGAAAACGTCTGAGCAGACAAAGAAACACAACTTATTGAAAAGATCACGGCAATGACTGCCAGGAAGGAAACGGCACGACTTACGTTTATTTTCATGGGACAGGCTCCTTTCGGTTTCATATCATCATTTTATCATAGTGAAAACCCTAAAGCAAGGATAAAAGTGTGACAAAATCCGAAACTGTGGGATGCAATAACCGCAATCGGAGACCGGACAGGCGGAAAACAAAAAGTTGCGGATATTTTAACATTTACCCCCTTGCATTTCAGGTAAAAATATGCTATTATATATAAGCTCAATTAATTGAGTACGCGTTGTTAGCTCAGCTGGATAGAGTGACTGGCTACGAACCAGTAGGTCGAGGGTTCGAGTCCCCCACAGCGCACCAAAAATGATAACCCACCGAGAAATCGGTGGGTTGTTTTTTTGTACGTTCCACTGCTCAACAAAGGGTTTTATCATGTCCGCAAAAACGTGAATCACCTGAAAAGAAAAGACTGGGATATCCGACCGTTCCGTATTTTCTCCCGCTTATGACCGTGCATATTTCTGTTGTGTCTATCCCTGTCCCCTGAAATACAGACTTATCCGGAGCTCCGCAGATACAGTTTCCGAACACATATTTCATCTTTCCCGGAATCAATCACCAAAGTCCTTTTTATTGGACATGGAATATTGTATAATAAAGACACAAAGGAAATCGGAAACGGGAGAAAGAGAAAAATGAGAAGAAACGGAATGGTTAAATCCACAAGCACCGAAGCAGATAAAGTAAAGAAGAACAGCTTTACAAGCAATGGGATTTTCAGGACTGCAATACTTTCAGTTGCTGTCTTTCTGAGCCTCGCGCTGCCTTTCTCCGGAGGATTTGATCTCATATCAGAAGGAAAAATCGGCATACTTACGGAAATACTCGCATGGTACGGCGTTTCGTTTGCGTTTTTCTTCGGAATCAATACGGCCCAGGTGCTGTTTGTAAAGCATAAAACCTTTCCACTTTCGGTCTGCATCATATACGGGCTTATATCCATACCTTTTCTTGCGGGAAGCTGCCCGGATCCGAGAGTGATCCTTCCCTTATGCCTTGTCCACCCGATATATATCTGCGCCGCAGGAATACTTGCCGCGAAAAAGGTATTTTACGGAAAAGACAAGGTCCGTTCTGAAAAAAGCGTCTGTGCCGAAAGATAATAACCGGGGCATGGTCAAAAGAAATGAAAAATAACAGAAAAGAGTCCGGATACCCCGGGGCAGTCCTTTAAAAGACCTTGCTCCGGGTATTCCTTTGGTAAAAACCGGACATACAGCGTTCCGGAAGCCCGGAAACAGCGCGCAATTGACAAAACCGGAATTTTCTGCTATACTTTATTTCAGAAAAAAAAACGAAAGAGAGAGGCGCTATGTTTAAACTTCCCGAATATATTGCACCCGACTTTACAAAGGAACCGTTTATTTCGGCTCCTGACGTAAAAACCGAAAAAGCCGGAGAAGGTTTTATACCGGAAAACTTCTACGCAACAACTATTTTCCCCGAATACTTTAAAATCGGCGGAAAATGGAAAATGATAACCCAGAGTCGCATGGACTGTTCCGTGGTCATCCGCAACGGGGAGCCCTTTGCCGTGGAAATGAGGAACATAAACCCCGGAGATGACGTGGTAGTGGGACGAAAAGACGATGCCTCCACCGGAGTTTTTGTTCATACTAACGGCTTTCAGGAACAGAAAGGAGAGGCATCCGCTTCCGTGTTTGCTTTTCGCACGGGAAAAACAAGAGAAACCTCCTGTTCCAGAGATTACGACAGACTCTATGAAATTCTCCGCCACGACCGTGAACACGGAAACATTGTCTGGGTTCTCGGACCCGCCTGTGTCTTTGACAGGGATTCCCGCAGGGCTTTGAGTAAAATGATAAACAACGGATACTGCCACGCTCTTTTTGCCGGAAATGCCCTCGCTACCCACGACATGGAAGCTTCTGTCTTTCACACCGGTCTCGGACAGGACATATATACCAAAGACCCTATGGAAAACGGGCACTATAACCATCTTCATACGATAAATCTTGTCCGCAGGGCAGGCGGAGTAAAGAACTTTGTCGGAAAATACGATGACGGGGAATCCGTAATGAACGCTCTGGTTAAAAATGATATTCCCTTCGTCCTCGCCGGCTCGATCCGTGACGACGGCCCCCTGCCGGATGTTATTCCGAATGTATATGACGCCCAGGATCGTATGCGTCACTTCACCCGCAAAGCTACGACCGTAATCGCCCTTGCGACCCAGCTTCACACGATCGCCACGGGTAATATGACCCCATCCTACCAGGTAATTGACGGGAAACTGCGCCCCGTGTATTTTTACGTTGTGGATGTGGCGGAGTTTGCGGTAAATAAACTTCACGACAGAGGCAGTCTCAGCGCCACAGGAATAGTTACGAATATTCAGGACTTTATGGTAAATCTCGAACGGAATCTTCCCTGCTGCCCCCCTCCGTTGCCGGGAAATAAAACAAAAAGGAAAAACAGCCATGTCTCAGGTCACAAAACGAGCCCTGGAGCAGTCATTAAAAAATCTTCTGCTGAAAAAGCCGCTGACAAAGATTACTATCAATGACATTGCCGAAGACTGCGGCATAAACAGAATGACCTTCTATTACCATTTCAAAGATATATACGATCTTGTGGAATGGTCCTGTCTTGAAGATGCCAGACGGGCTCTTGAAGAAAAAAAGACCTATAACACATGGCAGCAGGGGTTTCTCCAGATATTTGAAGCGGTAAAAGAAAATAAGCCCTTTATAATGAATGTATACCATTGTGTTGACCGCGCCCAGGTGGAACGGTATCTCAAACCCCTGACCGACCGTCTGCTTCTGGGAGTCATTGATGAAAAATCTGCCGGTATTCCCCTCCGGGAAGATGACAGAGAATTCATCGCTCGGGTATATTCTTACGTTTTCATTGGTCTCATGCTTGACTGGATAAAAGATGACATGAAGGAGGATCCCGCTGTTATCGTGAATAAACTCGCGTTGCTTCTCAAAGACACCCTTACCGATGCCATACGAAGATTCGGATTCTGATGACATATCTTATCATTTCAGTCATTCTGATTAATTTTTTTACAATTCCAGGTTCCGTGATAATATTTTCATCACGGAACTTTTTCTGTCTATTGAAAAAAAATTTTTCCGATGTATAATAGTGCCAGAAAAAAATTCTGGAGGACAAAAAAATGTATTATTCAGCAGGAACTTATGAATCTTTCGCTCACCCGGAGAAACCGAAGGATGTGGATAAAAAATCCGCTTACATCATCGGCACGGGTCTTGCAGGTCTTTCCGCGGCGTTTTACCTTGTCCGTGACGGGCAGATGAAGGGAGAACACATTCATCTGCTTGAAAAGCTGGAACTTGCCGGCGGCAGCTGTGACGGACGCAAGGATGTCACAAAAGGGTTTTTCATGCGCGGCGGACGGGAAATGGATAACCATTTTGAATGTATGTGGGACATGTTCAGAGACGTTCCGTCAATTGAACCCCCCGGAGTTTCCGTACTTGACGAATACTACTGGCTTAACAAACACGATCCGAACTACTCCCTTTGCCGTGCGACGGTAAACCGCGGAGAAGACGCACATACGGACAAAAAGTTTACTCTTGACAAGGAATCGGCAATGGCGCTGTCAAAGCTTTTCATAACTCCCGAAAAGGACCTTGAAGGCAAAAAGATATCCGAAGTGCTTCCCGAATCTTTCTGGTCCACAAATTTCTGGCTTTATTGGCAGACGATGTTTGCGTTCCAACGCTGGTCCAGTGCCCTTGAGATGAAACGGTATCTTTGCCGTTACGTCCATCATATTGACGGACTGCCGGATTTCAGTGCTCTGAGATTCACGAAATACAATCAGTATGAAAGCATGATCCTGCCTCTCGTAAAATATCTTGAATCCCACGGGGTAAAGATAGAGTACGGCATGGACGTGAAGAATGTGGTCATTGAGACAAACGGAAACAAAAAGATCGCAAAGAAGATAGTCTATATAAAAGACGGCAAAGAACAGTCCATAGACCTTATAGAGGATGACCTTGTGTTCATCACCAACGGTTGCTGCACGGATACCTCCTGCTACGGGGATCAGAACCATGCCCCTGATCTGTCCGGAATCAAAAACGGAGCGGGTGAATCCTGGGATATGTGGAAGAATATTGCGGCTCAGGCAAAGAACGGAGAATTCGGCGATCCCGATGTCTTCTGCAGCGATACGGATGCCACCAACTGGATGAGCGCCACCGTGGAAACTTCGGATGAAGAAGTGATACAGCATATCATGAACATCTGCAAACGTGATCCCCGTGAAGGAAAAGTGACCACAGGCGGAATCGTCACGGTAAAGGACAGCGTTGACAACTGGTATCTTTCCTGGACTATCAACCGCCAGCCCCAGTTCAGATCTCAGGACAGAAAAACCGTACTCGTGTGGCTGTATTCCCTTAACACAAACAAAGAAGGAAACCATGTAAAAAAGGCTATGAGAGACTGCACCGGTGAAGAGGTCTGCCGTGAGTGGCTCTATCACATAGGAGTGCCTGAAAGCAGAATCGGAGAGCTCGCAAAAAATGCCTGCAACACCACAACCTGCTACATGCCGTATATAAACGCCTTCTTCCAGCCCAGAAAAGAATCGGACCGTCCGAAGGTCGTTCCGGACGGCGCTGTGAACTTCGCATTCCTCGGACAGTTCGCGGAGACCCCCAGAGACACTATCTTCACTACGGAGTATTCCATCCGTACAGGTATGGAATCGGTCTACACACTGCTGAACGTTGACCGTGGTGTTCCCGAAGTCTGGGCAAGCAAATATGACGTCAGAGAACTGCTGCGCGCCTGCTATTACGCTATCGATAAAAAGCCTATCACCGATATAAAGCTGACTTTCGCGGAAAAAGAAGCTCTGAAACTGGTTATGAAAAAAGTCAAAGGCACGGATGTTGAACTGCTTCTGAAAGAAAGCGGACTGATAAAATAAAGTTTTTAAGAACAGCCGGACTGAAATGCGGTCCGGCTGTTCCTTACGCTGCGCCCGGCTCCGGATATCCGGAAAACATATTACCCTGTATACTCAATCACAATAAGACAGGCAGTGCAACAGAAAGTTGCACTGCCATTTTATTTGTCAGAAAACATCAATGATGGTGATGATGATCGGGATGATCATGCTCCTCATGCACTCCGTGGGTATGGAAAAGCCCCTGGGCATGCATACGGTTGTGGAGAGCCCTGTGAGCCGCGGTGAGATTCATAAGTATCTGTTTATACTTTTTCTCCTCTGCCCGTGTGGCAAGGGTCTGAACATATGCACTGACGCCCTCTATCTGCTCCAGTATTTCAAGCGCATCTCCGGGATCAAGAGGTCTCTGCCCATCAATAAGACACATAACCGCGCTGGAATGGGCCGCGATAAGTTCCCTTATATCCCCGTCCTTATATTTACCACGTACACGGATCGCTATCCAGGAGGGCTTATCTATGAACAGGGTGAAGTAGCCGCTCTTTTCCCCGAGGAACCCGCCGAGTGATTCTGTCTGCACCGTTCTGCCGTTTACCACAAGTTCAAGACTTGTCACGGGGATTATTGCACTGCCGAGAGTCCAGCAGACGTCCACTGTTCCGCCGCCCTTCGGCATATCCAGGGTCTGCCCCATTTCCTTGCCGTTGACGGTAATGTCTATCAGGGGTCCGAAGGTTACGAATGCCTTTCCCGCCACAATGGCATCCTTCCAGTTTTCATAAGTGAAAGGTTTATCCTTGATATGTGCGTAGGTACGGACAGCTCCCAATTCAGTCATGGCATCCATTTTGTCTGTTCCGCCCACCGCCGGCAGATGATAACCGCAGTTAAGGTAGTGATACCAGTCTGACAGTGAATACGCACTCAGTCCGCCGTAAGGATTGTTCCAGCAACACATCTCCACCGCATCTATCGCGTCAAGAACCACCGCGGCGGAACCTTCCCCGTAGGGACCGGGAAGATGGGGAAGAATGGTAATACCGTTCTGTTCCTTGCACTTTTTCGCCCAGTCCGTTATACCTGACTCAAGGGCATCTCCTATTGCAGCTTCATCCGGCGCGCCTGTCGCCATGGGAAGAATCATTTTTCCCTCATACCCAACCAGAGAGATGTGTCCCATGACCTGCTGACGGTTTTCCGTGCCCACACGGACAAGGTGCTCTCCGTCTCCCCCGGCTTCCTTGGAACCGATGGTCGTTTTGCCGTCAAAATCGGCGGCGTTGGTCATCATTTCTCCCCACTGGGAAGCAAGAAGGTTTACTACATTTATCCCCTCAGCCTTGCCCTCGAGTAATGCAGTCTGAGGCGAAAGGAAATGAACGTGTGTATCGGCAGTCACCCATCCTTTGCTGCGCCAGTCTATGACGTGCTCAAGCTCAATTGTGAATTCTCTGTGCTCATCGTCAACTTCAAGAATGGCCTTGCATGGTCTGATCTCAAAACCCTTGGTAATGTCCACGTAAATCTTGCCTTTGGGCGCGAGAAGATGGACCTCTCCCTCAACGTAGCAACAGTCGTAGCCCCGTCTGGTATAGTCTGCCGAAAAGTCCTCAAACCACTGATTTGTGGTGTAACGCTGTCTGTCTCTGGGCGCAAGGTATTCCCCGAACTGACCGTGGGCATGGAATTTAACAGGCGTGGGCAGTCCGGTCTGTTTATCAATTATTCTTATTACTATGTCGGCACGGGCGGGTTCGATGAAAAGCCTCGGATAGGTCCTGGTGCGGCGCAGGGGAATATCTGCGTTACCCAATTGCATATGAGCATCGGGATTTGCGGCATATTCCACTATAAACGCATGATCCTTTGCTTTCGGAGGCATGGTAGAGTCGGTAGTAAGCCAGTTTTCGTCTTCGAAAACAAGTCTGGGACGAACGGAGATCACCGTACCCATGTCAATTGAAATATTGTTTTTAAGATTTATCGGACTGTGACAAAGCCTGTCCAGTTCCTCCGGAGATATTTCGGGCCAGTCTTCGGCATTGTTGAGATCGACACAGAGCTTTTCCCGTCTTTGCCACCGCAGGGGGTTGTCCTGAACACTGCATCCGGTAATTCCGTGAAGAAGCATTGTACGGCGGATATTTTTCACGGTAAGACTGACTGCTTTTTTCCCCGTCGTATTTTCCCAGGCATAAAGCCAGAAGTTAAAATCGCAGTCCTCTCCCGCCTTTGCCGTCCGGGGCATGCTCCTGCCGTAAGTGCGCTTTGTGCTTCCGTAACGGGCAATTTCCTCAAAAGCGGTGTCATTCGAAACGGGCTTTCTGTGGGGACGACACTCAAAGCCTCCGTTGCCTCCGGTCTCGCTCCAGGCGTTTATTCCGTAGCGCATACGCATTTCAACGTTTGTCTGACTCCCGTCCTCAAAGGTGATAACATAGTCCGCAACGTGCGCGCCTATGTTAGGAACCCCTTTGAAAGGCAGGGTTATTTCCCCTTGCGTACTGCGTTCCGGGCAATCTGCCGTATGCAGAAATACTATATATTTATCCTCAAGCCCACCCAGGGGAAGAGTTATTTCATCCCCTTCAAACAGGGCGACGGTGCCGTTATCGTCCGTTACATCAAAGGGAATGCCCCAATAACTTCCCGCAGGGGTGAAATATGTTGCCTCATCACACATATTTTCTCCGCAACGCTTATCCAGAGATCCCACGGTGCAGTTATATGCAGAGGCTATAGAAACGGTATGAAACCTGTTGTCCATGTTTTTTCCGCCTTTATTTTTCTTTTGCTTAATTGTATCACAAAAACCCCGGATTTGCAAGCCGGATAAGGGTTTTTCACACAAATGCCAAAAATCCCAACCCGGTGAATTCTATCCGGCGCGGAATAAATGATGCCGGATTTTCATAAAGATAAGGACGGTGACGCAACTTTTCCGGACCGGATACGAAAAAAGACCCGGTCATATGACCGGGTCTTTGGTGGACGCTAAGGAACTCGAATCCCTGACCATCCGCACGTCAAGCGGATGCTCTACCAGCTGAGCTAAGCGTCCGTATAAGCCTGTCGAAACAAGCAAGAGTATTATACACTATAAGAAGCCTGTTGTCAAGAGGTAATACGGGGATTTTGAAAAAAGTTTTCATTCCGTAAATACGGAAATCCGGACATAGCCCGCCCTCAACAAAAAAGGCTCCCCGACCCGGAACGGCAAGTTGCCTGAACAAAACCGGACGGTATCCATGCCGGGATACCGTCCGTACCGGATTATCCAACCTCAGCAATGAACAAAAAAGATCACTGACCGATAGTACGCAGATAATCACGGCTCATTTTTGCACATTCAAGAGCGGGGGTCTGATAGTGTTCGTCCTGCTCCACAACGATATATTCCGCGCCGCTTTCCTGACAAGCCTTGATTATAGCGTTGAAATCCTGTTTGCCGTAACCTACGGGACGGAAACGGAAAGTGGAGGGCTCAGCCTGTTTTTTATCGCTTTCTATACCTATGAGCTTATACATGTTTGCGCTCTTCTCCCCTTCATAGTCCTTCAGGTGAACTATGGGGCAGCGGTTCGCATATTTGCGCACATAGCCATCGGGAGACTGTCCCGCGACATGTACCCAGCAGGTATCAATTTCCGTCTGCAAGAATTCAGCGGGAACGCTTGCGTAAAGCACGTCAAGTCCGAATCTGCCGTCGGGCATGGTGACAAACTCAAAATCATGGTTATGATAAAGCAGAGTCATCCCGTTCTCTCGGCACTTTTTACCTATTTTTTCAATATTAGCGATGACCTGGTCGTAATTCGGAACACCCGGGCGGTTTTCTTCGGTCATATAAGGAACAACGATGAATTTCGCACCTATGACGAGCGCATCGGATATCTGTTTGTCAAGGTCCGACATAAGGTCAGCAAAAGGAATATGCATACTGTAGCAGGGTATGCCCACCTCGTCAAGAGCCGCCTTTATATCCTTTGCGTCGTTGCCGTACAGTCCGGCCAGCTCAACAAAATCATAGCCCATTTCCTTCAGGGCTTTCATGGTACCTTTGAAATCCTTTTCCGCATCGTCTCTCGCGGAATAAACCTGATAACCTACAGGAAACTTGGTCATTTCTCATTACCTTCCTATTATATGTATTGTGCCGAACGGTAACCCGTTCGGCACTTGAATGCGTATCAGTCTGCGTACCGGTACTTATAGCTGTTGTAGCCGCCGTACTTATCGGAACCGTCACCCTTGGTAATAACGCTTCCGTCTTTCTCGTACGCATAGACGGTCTCCCCTTCCTTGGTAGTCCCGACACCTCTGCGCCAGGTTATTCCATCGTTTTTGTACTTCGTGGTTGCCGGTCCCCATTCAAGGACGTATATAGTACAGTCTTTAAGTCTTCCTATACTGTCCGCCGGACTTTCAAAGAACAGGTCTATGATATTGCCTTTGATCGCTCCTCCGGTATCTTCAACGGTACAGTAGCCGTAGACGAAGCCGTCGGGAAGGACAATATAAAGCTTTGTTCCTATAGGATACCATCTCGGATCAGCGGCAACATAACCTATCTGACATTCCTTTGAAGTCCTTGTCCAGGTTCCCCCGTTGGGAGAGCGGTAGTAAGAAGTGGTCTGAAGATCATTGTATACGGAATCAAATACCACCGGAGCACCGTTGCGACGGTCGAAAAGGTCAGAAATGTCTTTATGGACTATTCTGGTAACGGGTTCCTTTGTGACCTTTTCACTGATCTTTGTGGAACTGACTTTCACACCGTTCACATACTTGATGCGGGTCGTGACGGTCTTCACTCCGTCTTCTCCGGGACGTTCGTTATACTTTGCCCTGCTGGCGGAATCGTAATAGCCCTTGTATGCCAGACGGTAGAGTCTGTAACTTACGGGGTAAACCACGGTCTCATACGGGATGGGAACCTTTGTGGTCACCGTTTCATATGTTATACGCCCGACCTCAACATAAATATCTTCAAACAGAGGCGTATCGAGGGTATATCCGTCATTGATATAATCGGTATCGTTTACCGTGACTCCCGCTTTTTGCACAAGAGTCCGGACGGTAGCATTGTCGTTATAGGAAAAGGGATAAGTATAATCCTTTCCGTCAACGGTCAGATGCGCAAGGAACATGACCTTATCGCTGACGTAAAGGTTCATCGGATCTTTTTCCACGACCGGTTCAGGCTCAGTGGGAACGAAAACCGGAACGGAATCCGTGGGAGTTTCGGACTCATCGCTCATAGCCATAAGAACGATATCGTACGCAAAGAACAGCGTAAACACAAGCGAAGCCGCGAACAGCAGGATCGCCAGTCGTGAGTATATCCGGTTAGCTTTGCGTGAGCCCTTGTTATTTTCTTTCAAAAAAAGCACCACCATATATTATCAAAACACAGTTGGTTTCGACGGTAAAAATTTCTTGTACCCGTATTGTAGCCCATTTTTTTCCTGAATATTCACAGGTACAGGATATCTATGTTAAGCCCCGTTTACTTCGGGCGATGTTTCTGATCTATGGTGCGGGAGTTCTATCTGCCGTCTGCTGAAACAAAAGATTTCCAATATAAGGAAAAGCTCCTGAATTCGCGAACAAACAAAATTATCCTTTGGTCACATTATACTACAAAAACCCCGAATTGTCAAGCAAAATCGCATTTATCCACTGTTTCTGCCACGAAATGAAGCACTTTTGCCATACTCTACCGACGGTAGAGATACTGTTTCCGGGAGGCAAAAAGGAAGAAATATCCGGTCAGATCTTCCGCCGCTATGAAAAACGTCGGTGAGCGGCTGAAATCCCCTGCCCGGAAAAATGTATGTATTCACCTGAAAAAAACTGTTCGGAACAGCAAAAAACCGACCCCATGAAGAGGTCGGTTTGTAAGCATAAAGGCAAAGGTCAGCGCTTGGAGAACTGAGGAGCACGACGAGCGGCTTTCAGACCGGGCTTCTTTCTTTCCTTCATTCTGGGGTCTCTGGTAAGGAGACCTGCCTTCTTGAGGACAGTTCTGTAATTAGGGTCTATCTTGAGCATAGCTCTTGCAAGACCGTGGCGGATAGCGCCTGCCTGACCGGTAACGCCGCCGCCGACAACGGTGGCAACGATGTCAAACTTGCCGAGGGTCTCGGTAAGCTGCATGGGCTGACGAACGATGAGTTTAAGAGTCTCGAGACCGAAATAGTCGTCGATATCTCTGTTGTTAATGGTTATATTTCCGGTGCCTTCGTAAACTCTAACTCTGGCGACGGACTGCTTTCTTCTGCCGGTGCCGTAAAAATACGGTTTCTTGGATTCGTACATCTCATCGTCCTCCTTAGTCTATATTGTATACTTCGGGCTTCTGAGCAGCATGAGGATGCTCGGAGCCGGAGTAAACATGCAGACGGCGGAATGCGCTGCGTCCGATAACGTTATCGGGGAGCATTCTCTTGACTGCGAGTTCGAAAGCGAATTCGGGATTCTCTCTCATAAGGGTCTTGTACTGGATCTCCTTGAGACCGCCGACGTAACCCGTATGATATCTGTAATATTTCTGTTCCAGTTTCTTACCGGTAAGTATCGACTTGTCAGCATTGATAACGACAACAAAGTCGCCGCTGTCAAAGTGAGGAGTAAAGGTAGCCTTATGTTTGCCTCTGAGAAGAACGGCAACTTCGGCAGCAACACGACCCATGGGCTTGTTGGCTGCGTCAACAACGTACCATTTACGTTCGATATTTCCGGCGTTAGCCATAAATGTCGACATGATTTTTCCTCCGTAAAATTCCGTGAATTATTCGTACTTCGTTATTATATCAGAAAAGTCCCGCCTTGTCAATACCTTTTCCGAAATTTTTCAGAGTAATCGGTCTAAAGCTCCGTTTTTCTCGCTTTAACACCCTGTTTGCTCGCGTTTTCACCGCACGCACATAAAAAAATTCAAAATTGATTTTTCTTTCCCACAACGTATGCAGTACGGTAATTGTCGTAAATCACCATTCCCGGACGTGAACCGCCGGGCTTACGGACGTTACGGATCTCGGTGTAGTCCACCGCCACCTTCGCGCCGCTGTCTGCGCCGCTGTTGTCCGCGGCGAGATGAGCCGCAAAATCCAGGGTTGAATCCGGGGGTTTTCTTCCGTCGGTGACGACAACAACGTGGCTGCCGGGATAATCCTTGACGTGAAACCAGATGTCATGCTTATCCGCAATTGAAGTAGTTATTTCATCGTTCTGAACATTATTTTTACCGATCATGACGGTGAATCCGTCGGGAGACACGACCGTAAAAGGGACGAATCTCTCTTTTTTCGGTGCCTTTCTCCCTTTTGCCGCAGCAGGAGCCTTCACATATCCGGAAGCGGCGAGTTCCGCGCGGATCTGACGCAGATCGTCAGCCGTTCCGGCACGGGAAAGCTCATCGAAAACACTGTCCAGATATACAAGTTCCTTTTCTCCCTCCGGGATCTGTTTATTGAGGATTTTTATGGCAGTCTGAGCCTTTTTGTACATCTTGTAGTACCTCTGGGCATTGGCAGAGGGAGTCAGCCTTGCATCCAGCGGCACGGTCTTCTGCTCCGGAGGATCAGCAGTATAATCCGTCAGAACGGCACTGTCCATGCCCTTCCCTATCCGGTACATTTCCGCTATTATCATATCTCCGTACAGGCGGTATATATTTGACTTTTCACAGTCCGCAAGCTCAGCCCTCTGGGCCTCAAGTTTACGGCAAAGCCTTTCCTTATGGGTAGTAAGAAGTTTATGGGTGTCCGAACCGAGACGTCGGGAGTGCTCCTGAGAGGATTTTTCAGCAAAAAACCTGTCCATTGCCGCCGAAAGGGTTTCGGGATGAGAGTCTTTACCCTCACCGTACTGGGTTATGGGCAGACAATAGTATTCCAGAGGTTTATCTCCGTCAAATATCAGACTCGGCGTCCGGCTTCCGTTTTCCGAAGCGTCGTAAAGCCCCTCCAGAAGGTTTATCAGCTTTTCCCGTTCCTGCTGTGAAAAACCGTTCATTGGAGTATCTGTTTCCCCCGTAGCCCTGAAGACAAGCTCCCGGCTCAGCAGCGGAGAAAAACCGAGGAATGTTTCCGTAAGATACTTATCCCCTCTTTTTTCCGATGAAAAATCGGGACTGAACCCCCGTGTCAGCAGGATTTTATCCTGCGATGGCGGAAGCTCGTATCTCAGCCCGGGAAGTATCTGCCGTTTTGAACTTGTGGTGAAATCCACAGGTTTCACCGCATCGGCAATAATTCCGTTACCGTCGGTGAAAATAATATTGCTGTACCGTCCCATGACTTCGATTATCAGTTGCTTGTACACCGTATCGTAAAGCTCCGTGCGACACTCAAAGCGTATGATAAGAACACGCTCCAGTCCGGGTTGTGAAACATCCGTAATCCGGGAGGCTACAAGATGCTTACGCAGGAGCATACAGAAATTCGGAGCAACCGCGGGATTCTCCTTCGCAGAAGAGGTAATATGTACCCGCGCATGGGAAGGATCCGCCGACATCAGCAGGCGGAATCCGGTTTTATTATGTATATTCAATACTATTTCGTCCCGTTCGGGCTGATTTACCTTTTCAACACGCCCGCCGACAAGAGCCTCACGGAGCTCATTGCAGAGCGCCCGCATCATAATGCCGTCAAGTGCCATATTCTTCCTTATTAATAATGTGTCAGATATCCCACCGGTCAACAAATATTTACATTGCTTCGATAATCCCGGTACAGGTCTGGGACATTTCAAATTCTACATCGGGGAACTGATTCTCAAGTTTGGTTTTCAGAAATCTCATAGCGGGGTTTTCGGTCTCAAAATGACCTGCTGCAACGAGATTAATTCCGTACTGCTTTGCTTCGAGCCAGTGGTGGTAACTTGCCTCACCCGTAAGAAGTGTATCCGCCCCTGACATTGCGGCGGCTTCCACCTCACTGCCTCCCGCGCCGCTCACCACGGCAACACGGTGAACTGACCTGCCCGCATCAAAATACTGAACGCATGGCGCGGAAAGAGCCGTTTTCACCTTGGAAACAAAGGCGTAAAGAGTCGAAACAGGCGCAGTCCCGATGCGACCTATGACCGCGGAATCCTCGGGCATCATATCGGAAAGTCCGTCTATACCCGCAAAGTAAGCGAGTATATCACAAACGCCCCCGGGAGCACGGTCAAAATTCGTATGCGCCGAAAGTGCGGCGATATTGAACCGGATAAGAGAGTATACTATGCTGTCTCCGTCAATATTTTTCACGGGAGAAAAGATACAGGGATGATGGGATATTATCAGCCCGCATCTGTTACGGGCAGCCTCCTCCGCAACCTGAGCCGTAATGTCGAGGCATACCATTACCTTGCGGACCTCTCTGTCCATACTTCCGATATTAAGTCCGCTGTTGTCCCAGTCTGCGGCGGTACGGTAAGGTGCGACGGAGTCTATAAATTCATATATACTTCTTATTTTCATTTCAGTATTTCCTTTATGTAAGCCAATTCTGTCTGCGTTTTTTTCCAGACCCCGGCGGAGGTAAACTCGGTCTGTCTTGCGATGGATTCCAGACGTTCCGCAAGAGCTTCAAAATATTCGTATTTTTCGGAATAAGTCTTGGCACGCAAAGCCGTAGAAGCGTAAACAAGGCTCTCATTCCAGTCACAGGGACTGTTTTCCGCCTTGATAACTATGTAAAGCTTTTCACCTTCACGAACTACATCCTCATCGGTTATACTGTAACCGGAGGTATATAAAAACCGGCGGAGTTCGGGAATTTTTGTCATGGGCTGAAAAACGAATCTCCGCTTGTTTGCGGTATTTATTCGGGAAAGGATATTTGCCGTAAGCTCTCCGCCCATGCCGGCTATAACTGCGGTATCCCAATCGTCGGGAACGGAGTCAAAACCGTCGGAAAGAAAGGTCTTGACCTTGTCAGTCATGCCACAGCTTCGGATATACTCCTCCGCCCTGGACAGAGGCCCCTTGCCTACGTCACAGGCATATGCCCTGTCGCATTTACCCCTTCCGATAAGTGTCAGCGGCACAAAAGCATGGTCTGTGCCTATGTCGGCAAGAGTTTTACACTCACCGACATAAGCGCAGACCTTCTCCAGCCTCGGAGTAAGCTTAAACATTCTCTGCGGCGATGTTTATTGCCTCAACAAGCTCGTCCGGATCAACGCCGTGAACGGCACAGGCCTGCTCTATGGTTTCGCCTCTGGCACTGGGGCAGCCCAGGCAGTGCATACCTGCGGCAAGCAGAAGCTCTGCGCTGTCGGGGAATATTCCGAGAACTTCACCGATGGTCATGTCTTTTGTAATAACGATTTTGCTCATTTTCGTAAACCTTTCCTGTTGTTGATTTATCTTATTTCCGGCAAGCTTGCCGCAGCAATGGACTGACCCACGCGCCGGCTGTTCTCGTCGGGAATATGAAGCACTATTGTCCTGCTCAGCACGGGAAACTCTTCCTCAAGGACCTGTTGCGCCTTTTCCAGGATAAGAGTTCCTCCGCTACCGGAAGTCACACGTCCCATGAGAAGAACGTGTTTGATATTGTAAAACTGCGCATAATATGCCAGTTCATAACCGAGATATACGCCTATCGTACGGAATATTTTTTCAGCCCTCGGATCGTTGCGGAGCATAAGTTCCTGCACCGCACGGAGCTTTTCGGCAGGGGTCATATCCCTGTCAAGTTCTATCCCCGAAACGGGCGCAAGACGGATTACAGCATCCTGGGAAAAATACTTGACTCCGCATCCCACATCGCCGGACCATTCATCCACGGCGGCTTCGGGATTGAGATCAACGGGGATAAACGCAAGCTCATTGAGCCATCCGGTAATGTTACCGGCTCCGTCAACATATCCTCCCGCTTCGCTTGTTCCCATGGCTATACCGAGAATATCCGTATCGTCAAGTTCCATTGCCCCCGCAAGAGCGGTAACGTCTCCGTCATTTGCAACACAGACAGGCACGTCTCCTATCTGTTTTGCCACATCTATATACATATTTTTGACGGACTTTTCAAAGTCCTCGTCGCCAACCTTAACGAAAAGAGAGGCAACCATTATCCTGTTATCGATATAAACACCGGCGGAACTCACTCCTATTGCATCCACCCTGGGCATTTTCGATGCTGCGGTTTTCATAGCCTCAAGTATTCCCTGATAGTGATAAGCCGGATCGGAGTTTGTTTTCGGATGCCAGATGACCTCCTCTGAGTATACAGTTTTTCCGTCAACTACCGCGCTGACTTTACGGTCGCTTCCACCGGCATCAAAGCCTATGCGGCAACCGTCAAGATGCCGGCCTACAGCCTCAGATTTCTCAAAGGTCTCCGGTGCGTCGTCAATATGCCTTTTTTCCACGCAGAACGGTCTTTCATACACTCTGCTCATGAATTCCGCATCAAATCTTCTTTTTCCGTCCGGACTGTAATCTGCGGCAATCCTGTCGGCAATAGCAGAAGAACCTGCAATAATTATCTTATAACCGCCTTTTGCCCAGAGAAGAGTCTTTACAATGCGTTCGGCATAAACATAGTTTTCCTCGTCGTGTCCCGTATTATCCTCAAAAACTTTTGTACGGTACGCGGAAATATATCCGTTGTTGCGCTCAATGCCTATTACCAGGCTTCGTCCCCCGTCCCTGTCCACCCGTTTTATAAACTCACGGCAAAACACGGACATGGGGGCAAAATCCGCATCAAGTTCGGCTTTTACTTTAAGTTCCATGTATCCTTTTCCTTTGCTCAGTGTGTGACGGTTACCTTCTGCAGTCCTCTGGGTGCATCAGGGTTTCTTCCCTTGACCTCCGCAAGATTTGCGGCAAAAAGCTGTGCGAATATGGCAAAGTAGAAGGAGGCGATCATATCTTCCTTGTATGCGCAGGGAATCTTGAAACCTTCTATTCCCTGAGCAAGCAGTTCATCATCATCGGATACCATGAATATATCCGCGCCCGCTCCCTGGAGCTTTCTTATCATTTCCATGGTGTCGTTTTTAACCGGACCGTCGGACATATAGACGAATACCGGGGTTCCCTCGCTGATCATGGCGAAAGGACCATGGTGGAAGTCCGAGATGGGATAAGCCTTTGCCCGGACGTAATTTGTCTCCTGGATTTTCAGTGTGGCTTCAAGGGCAATAGGATAATTTATACCTCTGGAAAGAACAAATGCCTCATCCATGAAACGGTATCTGCGGGCGATCTCCGCAATGGTCTCATCCTGAAGAATTATATTGCACATCTGCTCGGGAACCTTTGCGAGCATATCGAGAATATCCTTTCTTCCCGCCCATTTGGCGGCAAGATGAGCCATAAGGTAAAGTTCTGTACCGAAGGTTTTGGTTGCGGCGACACTCTTTTCCACTCCGGCGTCGCAGTACAGATGGTAGTCCGCCGCACCGGCAAGCAGAGAGCCCTCGGTGTTTGTCACGGTCACGGTAAGAGCGCCGCTCTTCTTTGCCATGGAGATATACTCCGCAACGTCTGCCGCAGCTCCGGACTGGGAAATGCCGATAACAAGCATATCAGACATATCTATATCTGCGCCATACAGAGTCACAACGGAGCAGGCCGCAAGCCCTACGGGGATCCCCACGAGCTTTTCTATTATATATTTGCCGTAAATACCCGCATGATCGGATGTGCCGCGGGCGGCGACTATAACGTTGCGTATTTTGCGGGAAGTGAGATCCGCAACAAGTCTGTCAAAGGTTTCGGCATTGGTTTTGATGCATTTTTCCATGACCTTCGGTTCTTCGAAGATCTCCTGTTTCATAAGTGTCATTATTACTATCTCTCCTTGAAAGATTATTTACTTTTTGAGTATCGTTGCCACAATAACCCCGATGATTATAAGCACCAGTATCACCGTGATTATTATAACGCCTCTTATAAGTCCGTCCCAGATATCCGAACTCGTGTTTCCGGGATCGGTCGCAGGTTCAGTCGCGGCAGTGGGGTCAATGCCCTTCTCCTGTATCTGCTGTATCTGTTCTGAGGTCAGAGCGCTGTCGGATATGTATATCTCGTCGATAACACCCTTGAAAAGGGCTTCACCTTTGACACCGGATCTTCCCACATAGCAGAAATTCGGCTTTATATCGGAAATGGAAGAGAAAACATAAGTTTTACCGACTTCCGCCCCGTTAACATACAACCGGACTATTCCGTTGGAAAAAACCACGGTAGCCCTTACCCATGACCCTACGGCATTGACACCGGTGGTAATGGTATTTTCCGTCACTCCGTCATATATCCGCAGACAAAGCCCGGAAAGTCCGTCTCCCATCTCAAGTCTTACATAAGCCGTGGGAGCGGCTATGGACGAAGCCTTTGCGGAAAAGTCAAAGAGTTTCTGTGTAGTGCCGTTTGCAGGTCCGTTCCATTTATATGCCACTGAAATACTCATTTCGGAGGCATTGTCAAGGATTCCTTTGGGATAACGGATGTAAGAGGATATACCGTCCAGGGTAAGCCCGTAATTTATGATACCCTGTGAAAGGCTGGGATTGCGGACGGTGGCGGAAACGGCATTGTTTACATCCTTTCCGATGAAAGAAGAAACGTCAAATGTGGTTCCCACAAAACCGTTGATTATGGCGGAGGAAGCGAACTTATCCTCAAGAAGGTCGCTTTCATCGGGCACTACATCATGATCCCCGGGATCGTCCTTTCCGTGATCCGGAATGACTTCACTGACATATGTATCAATTCCGTAGGAGCGGAGCTTTGGTATCTCGGTATCCGCCAGAGCGGTGGAATCTATGTAGATCTCATCGATTATAAAACGGCTTCCGTCATAGGTGCTGACCCCGGTAAGAATCTTCAGATCCGTCAGGGCAAGTACAGACAGCGGATATCCTGTCTCCACCGTTGTCGAGACCTTGCCGTCAATGTATACAGTGACCTTTCCGGTCTTATCGTACGTCAGAGCCACATAACACCAGCGGTTGTTCACCCTTGAAAGAGATGACGAGATCTTTGAGACCTCCTGAGGTACGGGACGGGCAAAGGGATCGTACTCGTAAGTTTCCTCTCCTGTATACGCGTCCACATATTTGTACGAAGTTCCCACAGCAATGTACGCTTCGGAAGAAAACGGCGCAAACACAAGATATCCGGCGCCGCTGAAATCGAGGACCTTTATTTCAGTGTCATTATAGTATTCCGATTCTTTATCCACATCACGGTACACCCACATACCTATGGTGAATTCGGAAGCAGAGTGAAGCATGTCCCGGTTAAGCTTCATGTATTCGGACGGGACGACATCTACTCTCCGGGTCAGACCGTAACCGGTACTTCCGCCGAACTTTGACGTATCGATCCTGTTGACCGCATAAACGTTCACCGTAGCGGGAGCCAGGCGGTTTGAGTCCCTGGTTATATCAATAGACTTATCAAAACAATATGCCACCCAGTTGAATTTCAGTCCGTCATCTCCCGGAGTGGGAATATACGGCTCGGTAGGTCTCGTGGGATCAGAAGGATCATACGGGTTTGTTGGCTGAGTCGGATCAGCCGTCCCGGAATGTTCGGTAACAGGAACCCCACGATAGACCAGAAAATCCTTTATGGACATGGAATACAGCTTTGATATGTCAGTGTCACTCCGGGCTGAGTTGGATATATACAGATCGTCAACACTGAAATTCGGCATATGAGCGAAAAGAGGAGAAAGATTGTCAAGTGCGGCGGAAGTGTTCACCGCATCCGTGACCTTTCCGTCTTTGTACAGGCTGAGACGGCTCATAGGGGTTGCATACCGGAAAACAAAGGATATCATGACCCAGCGCGCATTTTTTCCTACGGCATCAGCCATATCCGCATACAGAACTTCCGTGACCGATCCGTCAAAAAACGTGAGACAGACTTTTTTCTTGGCACTCAGATACTCAAGGGTAAGATACGGTGACGAAACCGTTCCGGAACCCGCATTGAAAAGCTTGCCGTCCACGTCCTCGGAAATCAGGAAACGGGCAGAAAATGTCACTTCAATATTACTGCGGAACATCCTGGAAAAGAGCCCTATTGACGAGGAAACGGCAGTCCCCGTATATCCCCTTACGGGATTCATCGGGTCATATGACTGTTCCACAAGGGAATACTTTCCCGCAAGATCCCACGTCAGGTCGGAAACGGAGTTGAAGTCATATCCGCACTCATAATCCGCCGCGGCGTGTCCGGCGAAGGGAAGAAAAACGACAAGCAACACCGCAACCGCGATTACGGAGGCTGCTATACGATGAATGTGTTTTATTCTCATTCGATGACCTCCTCCGTCATTTCCTCAAGCATCTGCGGGTACATCATCTCCATTGTGATACCTTCGGTAAGCTCTCCGGTCTCCTCATATATCTGACGCGCGATGGAAATGCGTTTATCAAGATCCTGCTGCTGGAGCAGTTCCGAGGGCGAAAGCAGTCCCGCCGGTTTCGCCTGACCTTCTGTTATATCCACCTGCTGGTCATAGGAAAGGAACTTGAAAGTATAAGGATGGGGCATTTCCCCTGCGGCATGGGTAGAGCAGAGGCAGTTGGTGTAACGCGCCTTCTTTCTGTTTGAAAGCGTCGGATATTCGCCTTCGGGTAACATATAGGTATAGACCGGCAGAAGGGAATCGTTGTACAGCACCTGTGTCGGAGACAGAGGCGGACAGATATACTCGGAATCCTTCACATAAACATACGCATTGGGGAAACTGCGGGAGCAGTCCCTGAAAGTCGCAAGATATGCGGAGGGGCAATTCTCATGTGCTATCTGCCCGGATTCGGAGCAGACATATATCTGATGGTGAACGGAGCAGGTCTCCGTGGGCTGTGTTCCCTGTTTGAAAATACCCGTCTTTACACAGGAACCCAGAGGATCCGTGGAGCAGTAAGGACCGGGAGCCATTCCGCTGACACTGCAATAAGTCGCGGTAACAAGCCCGTCGGGAACTTCAAACTCCGCCTCGGTTATATTGCGGAGTTCATGTGCTTTGAGCATAACGTCATGCCACATACGGATGTGCTCGGTATTGTCATTGGCTCCGTTATTGTCATACCCCCACCAGATACCGCCGAGATAATACGGCGTATACCCGATAAACCACCTGTCGTTGAAACTTGAGGTCGTTCCCGATTTTCCGGCGGTGGCAATGGGTTTGAGGTTTGCCACCTTGCTCGAACCGACGGTTGTGGCACGTTTCAGGATATCGGTCATGATATACGAAGTCTGGGGAGAAAACACGATGCTTCTGTCCACATCGTTTTCGAGGACGGTCTTGCCGTCATAAGTTTCCACACGGGTAACGCAACGGGCGGCGGAGTATATTCCGCCGTTAGCATAAACGGTGTAGGCAGCGGTAAGCTCCTGAAGGGTAAGTCCTTTTGAAAGGGATCCCACTGACAGGGGCGCAAGATACTTATCCGACTCAAGCAGATTGTCAAGCCGGAGCATATTCTTGGCGAATTCAAAACTCTTGTCTATTCCTACCATCTGAAGCACTTTCATGGCAGGTGTATTGTAGGAGTTCGAAAGAGCGACTTTTATATCTATAAGTCCGTTATAGGTGCTGTCATAGTTTGACGGATAAGGCTTATAAGAAGTATACGTCTTTCCGGAAGTCTTATCCCTTACCACATTCTCCGACACGTACAGGGGCGTGTCGTCAATAGCGGAGGCCGCGGTTATCATATTCTCCTCTATCGCAAGTCCGTAGACCGTAAGAGGTTTGATGGAAGAACCCACCTGGCGCAGAGTCTGTGTAGCCCTGTTCAGGGAAAGACTTCCGTCCTTCTTACCCCTTCCGCCGATAATTCCCAGAACATTACCCGTGGTGGGATCGAGTATCTCCATGGCGACCTGAGGCTGTTCTTCTCCCTCAAGTTCGGGATAGTTGTCCTCGTTTTCGAAATACTCCTCCATCATGGACTGGATATCCGGGTCAACGGTGGTATAAATGCGGAGACCTGAATTGTATATATAATCCACGGCTTCGCTCCGGCTGAACCCTTTCTGATCCCTGAGCTCAGACACAAGCCACTCAAAGACCGTATCGGTAAAATATGAGTAGACTTTTGTGTTTTTCGTGCCGGAAGATTTGTCCGCAAGCACAAGCTCGGTGTTTTTTGCCTGCTCATACTCCTCCAGGGATATTTTTCCCTGGTCATACATGAACCGTAGAACAACGTCACGTCTGTTCTTGTTGTTTTCAGGTTTCAGGTACGGATCGTACTTGCTCGGCGCATTTGTAACCGAGATAAGCGCAGCACATTCCGTGAGGTTGAGTTCCGACACATCTTTGCCGAAAAAGTATTTTGCCGCCGTACCCACGCCCTTATCCTCGCCGTGAAAAGGAATGACATTCAGATAATACTCGAGTATCTGATCCTTTTCATATTTGCGCTCAATGTACAGCGCGCGGAGTATCTCCCGGAATTTACGTTCTATTCCGTCCCATCCGCTGGTGGCATTGTCTTTTGTTATATTTTTAATCAGCTGCTGGGTAAGGGTCGAACCGCCACCGCCGGAACCTATTCCCGAAACACCGAATTTGTTCAGCACATACCCAATCGTGGCGGAAGCCGTACGGATCGGGTCTATACCCTTATGCTGATAAAATCTCTTATCCTCTATTGCCACGGTCGCGTCAAGCAGATACTGGGGCATATCCGTAACGGAAGTCCAGATACGGTTTGAGTCCTTGAATATCTCATCGTAAACAACCACCGTACCATCGGACTTTGTTGCCAGCAACTGAGTGGTATAGGAAAGTTCAAGATTAGCCAGGGTCGCGTCAAGCTCGGGATCAGTAAAAGAATAGACCATGGTAAAGCCTACCCCTGCGGCAACGGTGACAACAATCCCTCCGGCAAGGATCCAGAAAAGTATAAAAGAACCTATACCGCCGAGAAGCCTGACAAAAAACGGCCTCTTTTTGCGGTATCTGTCAGGGTATTTTTCCCAGAGAGGACGCATATCCTCCTCGCTCTGAGCCTTTGTCGCCTTATACTTACGGTCTGCAGCGTCAAGAACAGCGTCATGACGCGCCTGTTTCTCGGCGCGCTTGGCGGCTATTCTTCTTTTTCTGACCCTGGAGGGAAACAGTTTGTCCAGGAAATCACTTACCGGCTGAAAAAGCGCTACGGCACCCTTCCCGCCCCGATTTTTTTTATTAACGGTGTTTCTCAATCCGATCTTCTCCTGCGCAGAACACGGCGCAAAACATACAAACTCAAAGGCGATACCGGCCTTTTCCCGAGAAAAGAACCGACACCGTCGACTGTAATATTTCAACCTATATTATACACTATTATTTCCGTTTTTTCAAGTCTTTTTTGAAAATACCATAAATTTTAAAAAAATTTTCCCCGGTTTTACGGGAAAAATCAGAAACATAAGATACCCAGCCCGGCTTTACCCGGAGAAAAAGAAAAAATTGCTACAATTGTGACTCATAAACCGGGATTATTTTATTAAATTTTGAGGTAAACTGTAATTAAAGCAAAACAGGTGTGGAATCCGCCGGAAAAACGAAGAAAGGAATCCGTATATGAACGGCTACGATCAGAATAACAGCAATCAGGTAATCTATGTCCGCCAGAAAAGCAACCGCCCGGCAATTATCGTCAGTGTGGTATGTCTGGTGCTTTGCGCCGCACTTCTTGTATCTGCCATTGCGGTGGGAACGTATTGTGTACAACAGGTGAACACGGGCAAAACGGAACTGAAATCCGGAGAGGAGTATGAGGCGACCATAGAGTCCCTCAACAGTCAGATAAAAAACCTGACGACCCAGCTTTCCGGAATACAGAGACAGACAGCGGGGACGACCCCTGTTACGGAAACGGTAGACCTTACCTCCACTGCGGCTCTGGCGCGTCAGAGTGTGGTATGCGTCACGGTCACTATTCCTTCAAAAACTTACCAATTCGGTTTTTACACCTATCAGTCCGGAGGCGGGTATTCCACCGGATCGGGGGTTATCCTGACAGAAGACGGATATATAGTCACCAATTATCACGTCGTTTCGTATTATGATGAGTACGAAAACGTGACCATTGACGTAACCTTTGCCGACGGGACGACGGCTGAGGCCACCCTGGTAGGCGGAGACAAGAGTAACGACCTTGCGGTACTGAAGGTCGACGCCTCAACTCTCAATCTTACAACCGCGGTATTCGGAGACAGCGACGCACTGCTTATGGGACAAACCGTCATTGCAGTGGGAAATCCCCTCGGAATAGAATTCGCCGGAACCGTTACCACAGGTATAGTCAGCGCCCTTGACCGTATGGTCAGTGAAGAAAACACCTCCGAAAAACTGATCCAGACCGATGCAGCCATAAACCCCGGAAACTCCGGAGGCGGACTTTTTACCGCAGACGGCAAACTGGTGGGGATCACATCCTCAAAAATCGTGGACACGGACGTTGAGGGAATCGGCTTTGCCATCCCGATAAACTATGCCGCGCCCATACTCAACGACCTTATAGAATACGGATACGTCAAAGGACGTCCCGCCACGGGAATTTCGGGAGAAACTCTTTCGGCATCCGTTGCCCGCAGGTATGGTCTGCCGGCAGGGATCGTTGTCACATCGGTGGCATCCGGCAGCGGCGCCGAACAGGCCGGAATCAAGATAAACGACATAATCACAGAGGTCAACGGCGTTGCGGTAACAAAAATGTCCGATATTCAGTCTGTAGATAATTCCTTTGCGGTGGGAAGCACTATAGACGTGACATATTACCGTAACGGACAGTATCACAAAGTACAGCTTCTGCTCATGGAAGACAGAGGAAGGTGATCCGGCTGAAGGTCCGTTTACCGTCTTTCCGATGAGCACCCTTTATTCGCAGTATTCCGGGAAAATTTCCGTTTCCAGAAAAGTTTTCCGCATATATTGCGGAGACCCCCCGATCGCCGTAGCAGGCATCGGGGGGTTCTTTCATCTTTCAGAAAACAGAACTACTTGGAAGGAGCTCTTTCGTCTCCGAGGAAAAATACGGCAACGGTTCCGGGACCGCTGTGGGACCCGACTATCGTACCGATATCAAAGATTCTGATCTTTCCGGCCAGGTTGGGAAACTTTTCTTCAATGACTGATCTCAGTTCCTCCGCATCGGAAAGACAGTTGGAATTGCATATAAAGCACTTACCGTTGTAATCCGTACCTCCCTGGGCGTGTTCGGTCATAACCTTAACCGTTTCGGCAATAGCCCTCTTCTTTCCCCGGACCTTATCGTAAGCGATTATGCGTCCCTCGTCGTTGAGTCTCATAAGCGGACATATCCCGAGGATGGCGGCAACGGTAGCCGCCGCACCGGAAATGCGTCCTCCACGGCGGAAATGCTGAAGATCCGTGCTAAAAAACTGATGATGTACTTTTTTGCGGTTCTCCAGTACCCACTGCTCAATCTGCTCCATACTCTGCCCACTGTCGCACATATCCGCAGCATAATCCACGATCATACCGTATCCCGAGGATGAACAGGTGGTATCAACCACGATTATTTTCCTGTCCGGATACTTTTCACGGAGCTGTTCCGCGGCGGCAACGGCATTGTTGACCGAAGGCGTCATGCCCGAACCGAAGGCAAGATGAAGCACATTCCCCTTCTGCAGCAGTCCGTCAAAGAATTCCACATACTGAAACTCGTTGATCTGTGATGTACTGGGAAGCTTGCCCTCCGAGATGAATCTGTAGAACTGAGGCAGAGCTTCGGGATCCCGTCCCATATCGTCGACGTAGGCTTTGCCGTCAACGGTGTATGAATAAAAAATAACCGGAATGTCTCTTCCGTTCACGTAATCGTAAGGCAAGTCGACAGTGGACTCGCAGGAAAGTATAAAGTCTTTTGTCATTACAGTTCTGTCCTTTCTTAACTCCGTATCGTCTTTTCCGGAACATTTTCCGTCTCCTACAGTATACACCGCATGCGGTTATTTGTAAAGAAACTTCTGAATATTGCGTGTATACTGTTATTCTATATATTATCTACCGACCGTTTACCCTTCTCTACCGTCAGGCCACCCACCTCTACCGTCAGTAGTTTTTCCCGTAGTATCAGGCTTTTCCGAACCATATATTACCATAAGAACCCCAGAGTCATGAAACACACAACCGGGGTCTTTACAAGAATTCCGGACAGCCGTTGTACCGGATACATATACGCATAACAAAAAAGACAAAGGACTATGAAGCGTTTCATAGTCCTTTATGTTTGTTTCGGTAACAGTCAGTTATGCCGTAACATTCCGCCGAGCAGAGCCCCGGAAATCATTCGGAAAGGTTCTCAGGCTGTTCTGTATCCCCGGAATCTTCCTCCGCAGAAGTTTCCCCGGCAGCAGGACAGCAACAGCAATTCCCGTCGCATTCATCATCTTCCTTTTCAAGGGAAAGATAGTCAGCGTCCACATATACACCGTTTTCTGAAGAAGAATCAGGAGAGCCCTCGGGACAGTCCTTGCACGCTTCGTTTTCAGCGTTATTCTTAGCCTGCTTCAGATACTGCAAGCCCTTGTATGCGGCAAAAGCAACGCCGGCAAGAGCCGCCGCGGAAGCTGCGCCGATAATGATCTTGTAAACAGTTTTCATCCGTCCGTTTCCTTTCAGATACACCAATCGCCCGTAGGCTTTTATGTTTTAATTATACTACCCGTCCGGCTGTTTGTCAACCGATTTGAAAAATTTACCGAAGATATTTTGATTTTATACCTATTGTGCCTCATTTTTCATGTATTATTCCGTACCGTTTTTGTTCATACAGCCCGGATTTTCCTATTTCGGCAAAGACTGCGGTATAACTGAAAATACTATTGACAATATGGCTGTTTTGTGGTATAATTGTGCCAAATGTGACAAATGTATCAATTATTCCGGTGACTGAAATGTTCAGAAAACGAAGCAAGCAGACAAAAAGAACCCGAAAATGGATCTTTAACGCCACTATGAAACTGTTGGGCAAAAAGCCCTATGACGAGATAAAAATTGCGAATATAACCGACGAAGCCGGCGTTGCCCGGCAGTCATTCTACCGCAATTTCGACAGCAAGGATGACATTCTCCGCAAATATATCGAGGATATGGTGGAAGAATATATCGTTGCGCTTCAGAAAGAATGTAAAGAAAAAGGCTTTGATGCCGCGGCTCTTTACCGGCTGTTCTTTTCAATGATGCAGCAAAACCGGGAAGAACTGCTGACTATGAAAAACGCATCCCTGATGCAGATATTCTACTGGGCGGTGAGCTGCTACGCAAAGGATGCGGAGGACCACATTCCGATGGAAGCGGACTCCAGGGTAAAGTATCAGCTGGGAGGCATAGTCACCCTTGCGGTGGACTGGATAAACTCGGGAATGACCCTTTCGGCGGAAGAGATGGCTGACAGAGTCGGACAGCTGACGGAAAAGTTTGACGAAGACCATTCCTTGCTGAGACTTCTGGCTCAAATAGATTTTGACGGGACGGGGATACAGGAAAATGAGTGAACAATACAAGAGAAAACGCGGTGACCGCCGCGACGGAAGACGTATAACGGACGGGGACTCCATGCACAATTTCACCCCCTATCTTCTTCCGAACCGTACGGACAATGAAGCGGTGGCTGTGGAAAAAATAGACCTGACTCAGGCAACGGCATACATTGACGCCAAGAACCGGGAGAATCCGGAGTTCAAATATACCCTGTTTCATTTCATTACTGCGGCCTTCGCAAAGGTTATTACTCTTCGTCCGAAAATGAACCGTTTTATCATCGGACGGAGGACCTACGAGCGCAATGAAATATCATTCGCTTTTGTGGTAAAGAAAAAGTTCACCGATGACGGAAGAGAAGCCCTTGCGATACTGCGGACCGACCGTGACAGCGACGAACCCATAATAAAACAGATACACGACAAGATATGCAAATTCGTCTACGGAGTCCGGAAAGAGGACAAATCCGACGGCTCCACGGACGTTATGGATATAATCACCAAATTTCCCCGGTGGCTTCTGCAACTGTTTACGAACATAATCTTCAGGCTGGACTTTCACGGACATCTGCCCCAGGCGCTGTCCGATGTTGACCCTTACGCCTGCACCATGTTCATATCCAATCTGGGAAGCATAAAGATGAGTGCAAGCTATCACCATCTTACAAACTGGGGAACCAATTCCATATTCCTTGTTATCGGAGAAAAACATAAGGAACCGTTTTTCGAGGATGACGGAAGTTATGAGATGAGAGACAGCCTCAATCTGGGAATAACCATAGACGAACGCATTGCGGACGGGGTATATTTTGCAAAAAGCATTCGCCTGGTAAAGTATATTTTTGCACATCCGGAATTACTTGATGCTCCCGCATTGGAACCCATAGACATGAAGGATATATAACGACACATTGTCGGAGGATATGAAGAAATGGAAGAAATAAAAGCGCCATGGCTGGACAGTTACGGAGACGTTCCGTTCCACCTGGATTACAGCGACAGGACCATGTACGGAGAAGTTCTCTGCACGGCGGAACGGTACCCGAAGCTTAACGCTCTGTCCTTTATGGGAAGAAACATAAGCTATGCTGACATGATAAAGAACACGGACATTGTCGCACGGGCTTTTGTTGCGGCAGGGATACGGGAAAACGACCACGTCACAGTGTGTATGCCCAACGTTCCGCAGACTGTGTACTGCCTGTATGCTCTCAACAAGATCGGAGCCGTTGCGTCGATGATCCATCCCCTTTCGGCTGAGGGAGAAATCGATTTTTACCTCCGTACCGCAGAAAGCAAATGCGCGGTGACTCTGGATCAGTTCTACACGAAGTTCATCAACGTGAGAAAAAAGTATCACCTGGAAAAACTCGTGATCACAAGCGTTGCCGATGAGCTCAGCCCCGTGAAGGCAATGGCGTTCAGAATCGCCTCAAAGAATCCTAAAGTTCCGGCGGAAGATAAGGAAACCGTACTCTGGAAGGACTTCATCCGCGCGGGCAAAGAGATTCCCGAAGTGCCCGTATGCAATAAAAAAGGAACGGATCCGGCAGTCATACTCTTCTCCGGCGGAACCACCGGCACGACCAAGGGAATAATGCTTTCGAATCTTAATTTCAATGCCCTGGGCAAGCAGACCATAACCATGGCAAATAACTTTAAACCCGGAATGAGTATGCTTGCGGCTATGCCCATGTTCCACGGTTTCGGACTTGGAGTGTGCGTACACTCGATGCTTATTTCCGGAGGCAGGAGCATCCTTGTTCCCAGATTCAACGTCAAAAGTTACGGAAAACTGCTGAAAACGGAGAAGCCCAATTACATCGCCGGTGTGCCCACACTTTACGAAGCAATAACCCGTAACCCGAATATGGACGGAGTGGATCTGAGCTGCCTCAGGGGAGTATTTTCCGGCGGCGACAGCCTCTCAATAGAGCTTAAAAAGAAATTTGACAGATTCCTTGCGGAGCATCAAGCCACCGTCCGGGTCAGAGAAGGCTACGGTACAACGGAATGCGTCACCGCAAGTTGCCTTACCCCGTACAACAAGGAAAAGGAAGGCAGTATCGGCCTTCCCTACCCCGACACCTACTACAAAATCTGCGCTGTGGGAACGAACACGGAAGTTCCCTACGGCGAGGAGGGCGAAATATGTCTCTCCGGCCCTACGGTCATGCTGGGCTACATGAATAACGAGAAAGAAACTGCGGACACGCTCAAACTTCATGACGACGGCAGGATATGGCTTCACACCGGGGATCTGGGACTGATGGATAAAGAAGGATTCATCTATTTCAAACAGCGCATAAAGCGCATGATAGTTACCAGCGGATACAATGTATATCCGTCTCAGCTTGAAAATATCCTTGATGCCCATGAAGCGGTCATGATGAGCTGTGTCATCGGAGTGAAAGATCCGTACAAAATGCAGAAAGTCAAGGCATTCGTTGTTGTAAAAGACGGATATACCGCCGACGATCAGCTTAAAGAAAGTATCATGGAGCACTGCCGGAAGCATATTGCAAAATACGCAATGCCCTATGATATTGAATTCAGGACAGAATTGCCCAAAACTCTGGTGGGAAAGGTCGCCTATACCGTCCTTGAAAAGGAAGAAGCCGAAAAGCAGACCGCCTGAAAAACCGTGTTGCAGAAATCATAACATATACAAAACCCCTTCACGCGAGTGAAGGGGTTTTCTTACAGGAAGATAACAAAAGAAATTGATTTCCCGGATCAGGACAACAGAGAAGGAAGAGTTATTGATATCTGCAGAACAGCGGCGAGAACAGTCACGACAATTGTCAGAACAAGAGCAAGCACAAGTCCGCAAAAGAAACTGCGGGCAAAACTGCGGCGGTTGACATTGGAGTTACTGAACGAAAATACGATCAGGGCAATAAGTCCGACGAGAGGCAGACTGAAAAGAATGCTGTAGCCGAAATATGCCCAGGCCGAAAGAGGACGGTATCTTTCGGGAAGCTGGCTGATTTCCTGTTTTTCGAGTTCGGTCATAAGTATCGTTTCTCCTTAAAAATAGTTTCTTATTCACAGTATTCCGCAGCGGCAGTTCCCGCTACGGCGCCGTCGGCGGCGGCAGTGGTGAGCTGTCGGAGAGTCTTACTGCGGCAATCGCCTGCGGCAAAAACCCCCGGAGTCCTTGTGCGGCAGTCTTCCCCCGAAGCGATGTAACCGTATTCGTCAAGATCCACTATATTGGTGAATTTATCGTTCTGGGGTATCTGTCCTACAGCAACAAAAACACCCTGAACGGGTACTTCTTCCGTCTGTCCCGTTTTTTTGTTTTCAACGGTTATCCCCTGGACTCTGTCGGAGCCGTCAAGGCTTTTTACTGTACAGTCAAGCAGAAATTTAACGTTCGCCTTTTCTTTAAGGATGTTTACAAGCCTGTCCTCCCCGCGGAATGTGCCACGGCGATGGACAACATAGACAGCCGAGCAATAGGAAGAAAGATAGATGGCATCCTGCAAAGCTGTGCTTCCCCCGCCAATTACAGCCACGGGCTTATCACGGAAAAAAGCACCGTCGCATACGGCGCAATAGGAAACGCCCTTTCCCACAAGTTCATCCTCCCGGGCAACACCGAGTTTACGGTGTTTCGATCCGGTGGCAAGCACAACAGCCTTACACTCATACTCATTCCAGTCAGTCACAAGTTTCTTGCTGCCGTCCCCGTTTACCGTCACGGACCTGACGGATTCAACCTCTACGGTGACTCCGAGAGCGTTTATCTGCTCCAGCATGGCATCCGCAAGCT
The DNA here is from genome assembly GCA_905207625.1 of uncultured Eubacteriales bacterium. GTDB lineage: Bacteria > Bacillota > Clostridia > Oscillospirales > UBA644 > HGM12619. The sequence continues at coordinate 84,732 of CAJLLT010000001.1, forward strand.
CCTGTCCGCTGACGGCAGGTATTCCGGGATAATTCTCAACCTTCGGAGAATAGGATATCTGCCCCCCGAAAGACTCATTTTCAAAAACGCATACACTCTTACCCGCCCTGAGCGCATATATTGCGGCGGTCATTCCGGCAATTCCCGCACCCACAACGGCAACATCGTATTTTTTCACAAAAATCCTCTTTCTGTCAAGTAAAAGCCCGATCGCTCGGGCTTTTACAACTCAATGTATTCTTAAAATCAGGACTTCATGGACTCTATCATCTTCTTGATGTCCCAGGCTCCGACATATTTGGTATACGAACCGTCGGGAGCGGTAACGACAAGAGTCGGCGCCTGCATTATTCCGTAACCTTTGGCCTTATCGGATTCAGCCTCCGCATCGGTTTTCACGAAATCAATTCCGGCATTGGCAAGCATCGCCGCGGCGACCTTGCAGTTAGGGCAGGTCCTTGTGGTGAAAAGCTCGTAAACGGCAGTTGCGGGAGCCTGCGCCACGGCGGTGGCAACAGCGGTTTTTTCACCCATAAGCGCATCGGCATCAACGGTAACGTGAACTCCGGCAGTGCTTCCGCAGCAATTTCCGTCTTCAATGGGTCCGTTATGTGTCAGGTGTGAATTTGCGATATCGTAGACCCTTCTCTGCTTAAACTCCTCAGCCTTACCGTCATTCCAGTTCTGAACAGGTCTGTAGTAGCCGGTGATACGGCTGTATACTTCAGTAGTTTCTCCGCAGACGGGGCATTTATACTTTTCGCCGGGTATATATCCGTGGGTCTTGCAGACGGAATATGTAGGCGAGAGAGTGTAATAAGGAAGCTTGTAGTTCTCGGAAATCTTGCGGACGAGATTTGCCGCAGCCTTCCAATCAGGAAGCTTTTCGCCAAGGAAGGCATGGAACACCGTTCCCGAGGTGTAGAGTGTCTGAAGCTCATCCTGGATATCCAGAGCTTCAAATATATCGGCAGTGTATCCCACGGGCAGGTGAGAAGAATTCGTATAATAGGGAGTTCCGCCGTCCTTCGCAGCAGTCTTTATATCGGGGTAACGCTTTACGTCATGTTTTGCCAGCCGGTAAGAGGTACTCTCAGCCGGGGTAGCCTCAAGATTGAACAGATCTCCGTACTGCTCCTGATAATCGGAAAGTCTGTCTCTCATATGGGTGAGAACCTGCTTGGTAAACTCCTGCGTTTCCGGATGGGTCATATCCTTGCCTATCCACTTGGCATTCAGTCCCGCCTCGTTCATGCCGACAAGACCGATCGTGGAGAAGTGGTTGACAAAGGTTCCCAGATAACGCTTTGTATAGGGATAAAGCCCTTCATTGAGCAGTTTGGTGATAATTTCTCTCTTGATTTTGAGAGAGCGGGCGGCAATATCCATCATCCGGTCAAGACGGTGGTAAAAATCCTTCTCATCGGAAGCAAGATACGCTATACGGGGCATGTTTATGGTAACGACACCCACGGAGCCGGTACTCTCACCGCTTCCGAAGAAGCCGCCGGACTTTTTGCGGAGCTCACGGAGGTCAAGACGGAGACGGCAGCACATACTGCGGACATCGCTGGGCTCCATATCGCTGTTGACGTAGTTGGAGAAATACGGAGTGCCGTACTTGGCGGTCATTTCAAACAGAAGTTTGTTGTTTTCGGTATCGGACCAGTCGAAGTCCCTGGTTATGGAATAGGTCGGTATAGGATACTGGAAGCCTCTGCCGTTTGCGTCGCCTTCGATCATGATCTCTATAAAGGCCTTGTTTACCATGTCCATTTCAGGCTGGCAATCCTTGTATTTGAAATCCATTTCCTTTCCGCCGACGATGCAGTTCTGCTCCGCCAGGTCCGCAGGAACGGTCCAGTCAAGGGTTATATTGGAGAAAGGAGCCTGGGTACCCCAACGGCTGGGGGGATTTACGCCGTAAATGAAGGATTCAAGGCTCTTTTTAACCTGACCGAAGGTAAGGTTATCCGCTCTGACGAAAGGAGCAAGGTATGTGTCGAAGGAGGAGAATGCCTGCGCGCCCGCCCACTCGTTCTGCATTATCCCGAGGAAGTTTACCATCTGGTTGCAGAGAGTCGCAAGGTGACTGGCGGGAGAAGAAGTGATCTTTCCGGGAACACCTCCGAGCCCCTCCTGAATCAACTGTTTGAGAGACCATCCGGCACAGTAACCGGTGAGCATGGAAAGATCGTGAATATGTATATCCGCATTGCGGTGTGCATTTGCGATCTCATCGTCATATATCTCACTGAGCCAGTAACGGGAGGTGATAGCCCCGGAATTGCTCAGGATAAGTCCGCCGACGGAATAGGTAACGGTTGAGTTTTCCTTGACGCGCCAGTCGGTAACCTTTACATAGCTGTCGACGATTTCCTTATAGTCAAGGACCGCGCTCTTCATATCACGCAGCTTTTCGCGCTGACGACGATAAAGTATGTATGCCTTGGCAACATCCGCATAACCCGCCTGGATAAGGACCTGCTCCACGCTGTCCTGAATATCTTCAACGGCAATATTTCCGTCTTTTATCTTGGGTTCAAAATCCGCAGTGACCTTTAACGCAAGAAGATCGATAACGCTGGGGTGGTACTGTTTTTCCTGTGCCTCAAACGCAGAACGGATTGCGGTACTGATCTTTGAGATGTCAAACTCAACCACAGAGCCGTTTCTTTTCTTAACCTGATACAATTCCTTCACCAAATCCTTTCCCTGTCCGTGTTTTATATAAAGCTAATAAACATTACAGTTTTGGACTTCATCCGGAAACAGGGTTTCCGGATTCGCCATTGTTAAAATTATACCATACTCTTTTTCTTTTGTCAAGGACAAACACCACTACATATTGTGGTGCGAAAAATATTTTTTCTATATTAAGTTAGACCCCACGAAGGGCTACCTGACATACGTAAGGCCTTACGGTTTCGGCAAAAACAGCCATTTCTTCAGGTGTAAAGGCTTCGCACTGCTGACCGAGAATATCTCCGGAATCCACAAAGGTCTGCAGAAAGTATCTTTTCGCCCCCCGTATAAGCTCCCCTATCCCGTTGAAATCCTCTTTTTCATGGAGACCTCTGACTACCGTGGTCCGGAACTCGTAATCGACCTGATCCGAAAGAAGAAAGGCAATGCTATCCTTTATTTTTTCCGTATCAATACCCGGGGTTCCCGAAGTGACAGGGTACTTTTCCGGGGTGTTCTTTATATCCATCGCAACATAATCCACAAGGCCGCCCTCAACAAGCCGTTTCAGAAATCCGGGATAGGATCCGTTGGTATCAAGCTTGATAAGAAATCCCATCTGCCTGACCTTTGAAAGAAAAGGCTCAAGCTCCGGATGCATAAGAGGTTCCCCTCCCGTTACCGCAATTCCGTCAAGAACACCTTTTCTTTTCTTCAGCAACGCAAAGACCTCCTCCTCATCAACAGTCTCATCCTGTCCGAGGACGAGGGATGCATTGTGGCAGAACGGGCAACGGAAGTCACATCCGGAAGTAAACAGAGTACAGCATGTCCGGGTGGGAAAATCAAGCAGGGAAAGCTTCTGTATTCCGCTGAATTTCATGTCAGTTCTCCTTTTCCCCGCCGGATCCGGGCTTTTTGTCGATCCGTACAACACCGGAATTAAGTACTATCGCCGCGAGTACGATAAAAATTCCTATAACCTTCAGTGTTCCCATTTCCTGCCCGAGTATCAGCCAACCGGCAAGAGCAGCCACAGCAGGCTCAACGGAAGCGGTCACGGACGCCTTTCCGGGTTCGGTTCCCTCTAGACCCTTGGTATACAGAATATAAGGCAACGCGGCGGAAACCACACCTATTCCTATTACCATGGGCAGGACCCTCACTCCGGTGCCGACAAGTATCCCCACACTGGCCCCGATATCCGAACCGGCGATGAGCATCATGGGAAGAGTTCCTATTGTTCCGAAAATGAAAGTATAAAGGGTGACGGTAAGACTCTTGTATCCCCTGTCAAGGGCAAAACGGCTGAATATGGAATAAGAAGCATACCCCAGACCGGAGGCAAGCCCGCAGAGTATTCCCTCCGCATTGCCGCTGACGCCGCTGCCGATAAGTCCGGTAACAAAACAGCAACCTATTATTGCGATCACAGCGGAGACAGCCTTCACAGGAGTGATCTTTTCCTTGAAAACTATAGCGGAAAGGATCATTACGAACACGGGAGCGGTATACAGAAGGACCGCAGCCATAGCGACATCATCCGTAAGCACGATGCAGCGGAAATAGAAAAGGGTCTGTATCAGCAGGCTTATCATTCCCGTGCAGGCAAAGCACCAGATATCCTTCAGTTTTATTCTGAACAGACTTCTGTCCGCGATCAGCAGAAATATTACAAGGGCAACCGTGGCGCTGACCACACGGATGCCGGTTATCGCGCCGGAATCAAGACCGAGTTTTTTGAAATAATCGACAAAAACGCCCATCAGCCCCCACAGCGTTCCTGCGGCGGCGATGGAAATAAGGCTCAGCACTTCTTTTTTACGGGACATGGCAGTTTTCTTTTTCTTCCTTCTCTTGATTTATTCTTCATCCGTTCCGGAAAGGTTTCCCGCAGCTTTAGTTACGGAGCACCCTATTCCGGCATTGAAACACATGGCAAAACCCGGAGCCTTTCGGAGCAAGGTTCAGCGGGTCTATTTTACCATAAACATACCTTGTTGTCAATCTTCGCCCTGACCGGCACTGCGCAAAAAAATGCGTCAGTACAGGCGTTTCAGTCCGGAAACACATAAATTTCATATAAAGTTCACACGCCAAGGTTTACTTTTATACCATTTAGTGGTATAATCTTAAATATGAAAATCATTTTCAAATTCCCTTTACGGAGGCACGTTTCCAAGGTGAAAAAAACGCTTGTTTCTGCACTTTTACTCGCATTAACCCTCTCTTTGATCTGCACGGGATGCGGGAAAGAGCCAACCGTAAAGGATGACACCTTTACCATAATAACCTCGTCGTTTCCGTCTTTTGATTTTGCCCGTAATATCGCCGGAGACAGGGCTGAAGTGAAAATGCTTCTTTCCCCGGGACAGGAAGCCCACGGATACGAACCTTCCCCGAAGGATATAATAGCCATAAGGAACTGTGATCTGTTTATCTATAACGGCGGAGAAAATGAGGTATGGGTTGAAAAACTTATCGAAGACATACCAGGGCTGTCCGCGATGAAGATGACGGACTGCGTTCCGCTTCTCCGGGAGGAAATCAGTGAAGGAATGCAGACACACGACCACGAAGAGGACGAAGAAAGTCATGACGGTGACTCGGAATTTGAGGAACATGTCTGGCTGAGCCCGAAAAACGCCCTGCTTATATGCGAAGCCATTAAAAACAGGCTTTGCGATGCCGACCCCGAGGGTACGGAAAAATATCTTGAAAACTTCGCATCTTATTCGGAAGAACTGAAGAAGCTTGACGGGCTTTTCACCGAAGTGGTCCGGACATCTCCGGGAAAAACGATCGTAGTCGGCGACAGATTCCCTTTCCTTTACCTGGTCCGGGAGTATGGATTGAATTATTATGCCGCTTTTCCGGGATGTGCCTCGGACACCGAACCGGGAGCCAAGACCGTGGCATTTCTCATTGAAAAGGTCCGTCAGGAAAACATTCCGATCGTATTTTTTATTGAGTTTTCCAACGGCAAAACGGCAAGGGCAATAGCAAGCGAAAGCGGTGCGGAAACGGCGCTTCTCCACTCCTGCCACAATGTTACAAAGGATGAATTTGAATCCGGTGCATCGTATCTGACTCTGATGAGAGCAAATGCGGAAGCGTTGCGCAAAGCACTGGAAAGGAAATAAAATGGCGCTTATTGAATGTAAAGACGTCTGCCTTGCATACGAAGGCAGGACCGTGGTTTCCGATCTCAGTTTTTCGGTAAACTCCGGGGATATGCTGTGTATAATCGGAGAAAACGGCTCAGGTAAAAGCACACTTATAAAAGCCCTTCTCGGACTGATAAAGACTGCGGGGGGAGAAATAACATTTTCCGACGGGCTTCACCGGAACCAGATAGGATACCTGCCCCAGAAAACGGGAATACAAAAGGATTTCCCCGCTTCGGTGGAAGAAGTTGTCCTCTCCGGAACGCTCAACAACCACCGGTTCTGCCCCGTGTACACAAAGACGGACCGGGCCGAGGCGAAAAAGAACATGAAACGGCTCGGGATACTTCCCATATCGGGAAGATCGTACCAGAATCTTTCCGGAGGTCAGCAACAGCGGGTGCTTCTCGCAAGAGCTCTTTGCGCGACAAAGAAACTGCTTCTGCTGGACGAGCCCACCGCAGGGCTTGATCCCATCGTCACGGAGGAAATGTACGACATCATCCGGGACCTGAACCGGAACGACGGCATTACCGTCATAATGGTGACCCACGATATACACGCGGCGATGAAATACGCCACACATATACTGCATCTGAAAGCCTCTCCCCTGTTTTTCGGCTCCGCAAAAGATTACGCGGGAAGCGAAGTGGGAAAAGCTTTTCTTGGGAAAGGCTGTGTACACGACGATGATTGAAGCTCTCCGTCAGATGTTTGCCTTCGATTTCATGCGCAATGCATTGCTTGTAGGTGCGGCGGTCTCTCTTTGCGCGGCTCTGCTGGGTGTCAGCCTTGTACTGAAAAGATATTCAATGATCGGGGACGGACTTTCCCACGTCGGTTTCGGTGCTATGGCAATAGCGGCGGTACTCAACCTTGCACCTCTTGCCGTCGCAGTTCCGGTAGTGATAGCGGCGGCGTTCCTGCTTCTCCGCATAAGTTCTTCGGCAAAAATAAAGGGAGATGCGGCGGTGGCACTGATATCCACCGGGGCGCTGGCGATCGGTGTAATGGCGATTTCCGTGAAAAAGGGAATGAACACCGACGTATATAATTATATGTTCGGCAGTATACTGTCAATGTCGACTTCCGATGTTTACGTAAGTATGTCACTTGCGGCGGCAGTACTGATACTTTTCGTACTGTTCTATCATAAGCTGTTCGCCGTCACGTTTGATGAAACCTTTGCCCGTGCCACAGGAACGAATGCTTCTGCGTACAATGCCCTGCTGGCTCTTCTGACAGCGATAACAATAGTCCTCGGAATGAGAATGATGGGAGCTATGCTTATATCCAGTCTGGTAATCTTCCCCGCCCTGTCGGCGATGCGGGTATGCCGGACTTTCCGCGGCGTTGTCGTCTGCTCGGCAATTATCAGCCTTGTTTGCTTTACGGCAGGAATGACCATCTCCTACCTTTGGGACACCCCCGCAGGTGCGGGTGTTGTCTGCGCAAATATAGCGGCTTTTCTCGCTTTTTCCGCGGTCGGACTTCTCCGTGGCGGAATGAAAAAAAAGAACTGAATGTGACCCAACCGGTCTTTTGACCGTTGAATAATTTTGTGGAGGAAGAAACCATGCTATGTAAAAACTGCGGTACAGATATTCCCGAAAGCGCAAAATTCTGTCCTGTATGCGGCACGGCAGCCGTTGCCGCCGAGGAAAAACAGCCCGAAACAGAGGTTGTCACCGACGTGGTGACGGAACCCGCGGTTGAACAGCCGGAGGCAGCCGCCGAAGCGGTTACAGCAACTGCGACAGAAAAGGAACCGGAGATAATACCTGAACCGGTCGCAGAGATACCGGAAGAAAAAACCGAACCGAAACCTGAACCCAAGCCGGAACCGGTCAGGGATAAAAAACCGGAGACCAAAAAGGAACAGACCTACCGGATACCGGATCCCGAGGTTATCCCGGACAAGAAGTCCCCGTATTACACCCTTTCAGTGGGTCAGTGGTTCTGGACCCTGCTGTTGCTGATGATCCCGGTGGTCAATGTTGTCGTATGGCTTGTGTGGCTTTTCGGAGGTTCCAGATACAGAACAAGAACAAACTTTGTCAGAGGTCAGCTTGTACTGTGGCTCGTTTTCACGGTGCTTACCCTTGCCGCATGTATAGTTCTCATATTTGCTTTCCCCGAAATCTGGGCAACTGTGGTTGATTTCATCAACAGCTACCGCCCAATGCCCCTGACCTGAGCCTTATAAATGAAGAAGAAATACCCCGGAGATCCAGAATCTCCGGGGTATTATTATTTTCATCACGGTATTTCAGGCTATGCTTTTCTTTTCTTCCGCAACTGCTTCGGGGTGGGATTTAATGTATTTGGTCCATTTTATATAACCGTAAGTGGTATTTGTCAGATAGCCGGCCTTGAGTATCAGAAGAATCCACTGTCCGGCCATTATATTGAGTACGATCTCAATAATCGCAACTATGTACCAGGCTATCCATTGCTCGCGGTAACGCAGCAGGATGAACACACCGTTCGCCATTCCCACGGCGCTTGCACAGGCATCAAGATAAAGGGATACATCCCGGACAACGGCATTGTATGACATTATGCCTTCGATTTCTATAAAAGAGAGAAGATAGCCAACCGCAACCGTCCACACGGCGATGCAGGCTATAAGAATAATATCCTGTTTGACGGTAAGTTTACGGACGGCGGTCACCTCATGGTCATCCTTGTCCTTATGCCTGTTCCAGTTGATATAGCTGATTATATCGATGGGTATCCAGAAAAACAGAGTTACGGCACAGGTTGCCCAACGGTATGCGCAGACGATACATATAGCGATCTCCGTGATCTCCACCAGGAGAGAAACAAGGAAATTGTATTTGCTTTGTTTGGAAATAAGCAGCTCGCAGGCAACGTTTGATATTATGTCTATCAGGTACAGTATTGTGATCAGTTTCGGGTTTATCGCAAGTTCCTCGGAATCCTCGGGAAAAATGAAGCTGAAAGCCACCGCGAGGATCACTATTGAGAAAAACCATATTTTTTCGTAAAGGCTGAAATAATTCCAGAGATCTTTGCATCTCTGACCAAAAGTCTTTTTATTGAGTTCCATATTCAAATCCTATCTTATAGTGTCAAGGATCTGCCACGCGCCGTCCAACACCGGACAGTTGCATTTTTCCAATCTCTTACGGGACTGATGACCGTTGCAGAGAAGGATGACGTCCGCATCTATGGCACGGGCGACCTCGTAATCATGTGTTGTGTCCCCTATGAAAAGCTTTTGTCCCGGGGGCGCCCTGTGAGCCCATTTCGTAGCCATTTCCTTTTTGCTTGAAGCATAGATATCATCTCTGCCGCATATTTCGGAAAAATACCCGGAAAGATCTATAAGGTCAAGCTGTCGCAAAAGCATTTCCTTTTCCGAAGCGGAAATAATCACCTGTTCCACATCACGGCTCCGGAAAAACTTAAGCACAGGTTTTACCCCGCGGCACGCGACCGGATTTTCCGCGTCAAGGTAAGCTTTCACCCACTCGTTTGCGACATCGTCAAAACGTTCCCGGGTAAAGTCGAAGCCTACGTCTTTGTAATAATCAATAATCGGAAAGCGGAAAACATCACGGTACTCCCGCTCGGTTTTCACCGGAGGAAGTCCGCGCCGGGACAGGAGGACATTAAGGGCTGTGATCCCGGTGGAAACATCGTCAAGCAACGTTCCGTTGAAATCCCAGATAACATATCTGTAATCCTTCATTTCCGTCCCCCTGAAAAAGCAATATTTGTGACAGTATAACATAAAATCGCCGTCTTTTCAATAACAAAGACGGCGATTTTGCTTTTTTTTCGATTTAATTCATCCGATATATCATAAAATTCAGATATCCGGCGAAGGTGACCCAAAGCAGGTACGGGATCTGCAGATATCCGGTCCAGGGACGTATGGAGGCAAAGGAGAGAATGTTGAGAAGTACCGCAAGCCACAGGAGTATCAGACAGACGAAAGCCGCGAGATAATTGCCTGTTCCGAAAAAAATAATGGTCCAGAGGAAATTCAGCGCCAGCTGAAAAGCATATATCCCGAGAGAATTCCGGCGCAGACGCCGTTTAACCTTCGCCGTGGCAACACCGAAAGCCGAAAAACCCATAAGCAGATACAGAACCGTCCACACTATGGGAAAAACTATCGCCGGAGGTGTGAGGGCCGGTTTTGAGATATCTTCAAATGCCGCCATGCCTCCGGATGTCAGGGCTGCGGCAAGCCCGCCCACTATCAGAGGTATGGTGAGATTGAGAATAAGTATCAGAAGTTTTCTTGTTTTACTTTTCATTTCGGAGCCTCCGCACGGTTTTTTACCTTATTCTATTCTTTTATTGGCACAATATTGCTTTTTTATACCGAAAGAAGCGTAAATTCCGAATTATTTCACAAACTACCACTTGACAAATCACGTTGCGTGATATACAATATTACCAGAATATACTGAATCACTTTTGGGAGCGCTTTCATGACTTTCAATACGAAACTTAAAGCTCTGAGAAAAAAGAACAGAATGACGCAGAAGGATCTTGCGGAAAATCTTGAAGTTGCACTTAGCACGGTGGCAATGTGGGAAACGGCTAACCGGGAGCCCGATATTGCCATGCTGAAAAAAATATCCGACTTTTTTGATATTTCAATTGAGGTCCTGCTTGACGACTCAATGAGCGTGGATGACAGCGGGCAGATATTCATCGGCCAGGGTGAAGTCCGGACGACTTACGATGACCTGCGGGATATCCGCCGGCTGCTGCACGATCGCCCTGAGATGCAGATGCTGTTTTCTGTCACCAAAAACGCCAGCAGAGAAGATATCGAACGCGCCGTAAAGATCATCGAAGCACTTAAGGAATCATCTCAGCAATAATTCTGACCGAAGGGAGCCGCCGCTGCGATTTGAGCGAAATATACATAAGAACCGTCGTCCTGCCTCTCACCGTTCGCGGAGTGACAGTTGTGGACGGAGACGGCAATTACAATGTCTACATCAATTCTCGGCTGTCCAGTGACGAACAAAAACAAACCCTCCTCCACGAGATGACTCATGTTCGCAGAGGGGATTTTGAAAGCTTCGAGGATATAGATGAGCTTGAGAAAGGTCTTCCGTAGAAACAGGTAAAACCCTGTCTGACACAATAACGATACAATAATATGATCAATTCCCCCTGAGCACAGAGTTCTCAGGGGGAATTTCCGTTTTAATTTTCACCTGTCAAATAAAGCTTTGCGGCTTTACAGTGTTCGTGTGTTTATTGGGTTTACCATCTTCCGCCGGGTCTGCCTCCGCCCCCTCCGCCGGGAAAACCTCCACCACCGGGCTGCATTCCACCGCCCATCCCGGATCCGTAGATAAGGTTTGCAAGAGTAACTGTCTGTGTCTGACCGCAGGCGGATACTGTATAGCTTCCGCCCTTTACGAGTCCGGGACAGCTTACAGCAACGCAGTTATACCTTTTATCCGGAGTATAGCTTATAAGAGTGTTGCCGGAAGAGTCTTTCACCGTAACGGGATCGGTGGACCAGGAAGAGAAGGAAAGAAGAATACTGCCCTGGGTCGAACCGTTGCCGAAATTCTGTGCCATTCCGGAGGATCCAGCCGCAACAAGAACGCCTCCTGTTATTGTTGCAGTGCCGTCATAGTCCAGGGCACCGTTTCCGTTATCGGTGGGACCGCTTACATATATCTCGCCGCCGGAAATATACAGATTTTCGTTGGAATCAAGCCCGTCGCCGGATGCGTTGACATATATCACACCTCCGGAAATGTTTATGCTGTAGGAAGATGATGATCCGAACGTATCCCCCGGACGCCAGCCGCCAAAGCCGGACTGATCCGCACCGCCGGCGGCATTTATGCCGTCATCGCTCGCTGTTATACGGACTGTTCCTCCGGAAATGTCAACGGTGGCTCCCTCAAGGCCTTCATAGCTTTCCGTGATATTGATCTCACCGCCGGAAACCGTAACTTTTTCATCAGCGTGTACGCCGTCGTCCCCGGTGCTTAAGGTCAGGTTTCCCCCGCTTATCGTTACGTTTCCGTTGGAATGAATTGCGTCGTCGCAGCTGTCAATAACAAATGTGCCGCCTGTCACCAGGACCTCACCGACCCCTTTCAGCCCCTTTGCACTGGTATCGGAGGATACTTTTCCCCGGCTTCCGCCGCCGGAAACGATGCGGTAATTTCCGCCCGACACGGTAAGGCGGGTCTGGGCCTGAATCCCGTCCTCCCCTGCCGTAAGGTCAAGGTCGGAATTTTCTATATAAACAAATCCGAGGGCTTCATCGGAATCATTTGTGGAACGCAGAGCATCTCCTCCGGAGGTCACCTTCACCGCGGAATCCGTAACGGTGAGACTGTCTTTTCCGTTGATACCGTTGTTTTTTGCCGTCACACTGACTGTACAGGAGGACACTGTGACCGTATCCTTACCCGTAATACCGTTTTTATATGTGCCGTTGACAGTGAGCGACCCGCCTCCAGTAATGGTAAGATCTGCTTTTGAGTACAGACAGGCGTTCGGCTCCTCGTCCTCAGCGGATGACAGCGGATCGGTAAAAGTGTACGAAGAACCGTCGGAAAGGGTGCTGGAGGTTCCCTTCTCAACGATAACGGTCACTGATGCCGCTTTGTATATATAAAGAGGACTGTTGAAACTGCAATTGATATTCACGTTACGGAGTATAAGCGTTACGTCTTTTTTCCTAGCGTCTACGATCACCCTGCCGTCGGAAAGGTTTCCGCTGATCACATATGTCCCCGCTTCGGTTATCGTTACTTCGGATCCGGAAACGGAAACTCCGTTGCCTGAAACAGAAACTGACGAACCCGAAAGAACAATGTCTGTTCTTTCGGAAGAGGACTCTGTCTGTCCTTCCGTCGGAATATCGGTACCGGGCTCTGTGGCGGGATCTTCCTTCTCCGTCGGCTGAATGGTGTCACTTTCGGTCGGAGTCTCCGTTCCCGGCTCGGTAGTTCCTCCGGCAGATGGCTGTGTCGCCTCGTTTTTTATATCCGTTGGAGTTTGCCCGGGTTGAGTCTCCGCGCAGCCGAACAGCATACACACCGACAGCGCAGCGCAGACAAGGATTGAAAAGACCTTTAAAAGAATCCTTTTACTGCTTTTGTTTTTCATTTTCATGAGCCTCCTTTGTTCTTTTGCCGTATCATACCACTCCAAACTAAAAACAACCTAAAGGCTTCCGGATATTTTTCTTTAGCTTCGCTTTAGGTGCGCCGCATATAATATACGTGTGACAGGGAGGTGCCCGATATGGCAGAAAAAATCATACAGTACAGTTTTAAACGGTACGAAAAAAAATATTTTCTTACTCCGGCACAGTATGAAGTATTTACAGAAAAGATACATCCGTACATGTGCCGGGATGAATACGGTCTTACGGAGATCTGCAACATTTATTACGACACTGACGATTGGAGACTTATCCGCGCCTCGATTGAGAAACCGGTATACAAGGAAAAACTCAGGGGCCGCAGTTACGGTACTCCGGGAGACAATGACCGGGTCTTTGTGGAACTTAAGAAAAAATATGCGGATGTGGTCTACAAAAGACGGGTTTCCGTTTCCGCCGGGCAGGCTCCGGGATTTCTCAGGTCGGAAGAAACTCCGGACGGTCTTGGTCAGATAGGAAAGGAAATCGAGTGGTTCAGGGATTTCTGGGGCGTTAACGCAAAGGTGTTTATAGGTTATACCCGTATCGCCTGGAAGGGAACGGAAGACCCGGAGCTGAGAATCACCTTCGACACAGGCCTTCGCTGGAGGGAAACAGATCTTGACCTCCGGGCGGGAGATAAAGGATATCCCCTGTTGGACACCGACCGTATTTTAATGGAAATAAAGATTCCGGGAACCTGCCCGCTGTGGCTGAGCAGACTGCTTTCGGACATGGAAATATTCGGAACATCTTTTTCAAAATATGGAACGTACTATCAAAAATACGTTTTAAATAAAAACGGAATATATACCGGTAAGGAGGCTCTTTTCAGTGCTTGATTCAATAATCAGTTCAACCCTGACTTTTCCCGTATTTCTCATCTGCACCGCAGTATCACTCGTTCTCGGTGCCGCAACAGCTGCCGTAAGTATGTTCAGATCCCGATGCAGCCGGAGTTTTGCCGTATCCCTGGCGATTCTTCCCGCGGTCGTACAGCTTGTGATAATGCTGGTGAACGGCAATGTGGGAGCCGGAGTAGCGGTGGCAGGTGCCTTCGGACTGGTGCGTTTCCGCTCGGCACAGGGAACGGCAAAGGAAATAACAGCCGTTTTTCTTGCCATGGCGATCGGACTGGCAACGGGCATGGGCTATATCTTCGTCGCGACGGTATTCTTTGTTATAATAGCCGGAGTGATACTCCTGCTCAACGCGGTAAACTTCGGACAGAAAAGATCACAGGAGCGTATTCTCAGAATAACTATCCCCGAGAATCTTGATTACGACGGACTCTTTGACGACATCTTCGGAAAATACCTGAAAAAGTGTGCCCTTGACAGGGTAAAGACGTCCAATATGGGAACTCTTTATGAGCTTCAGTACCGGGTAACCTTCTCCGGACAGATGCTTCCGAAGGCATTCTTTGACGATCTGCGCTGCCGCAACGGAAATCTCAACATAGTCCTTGACAGGGAGAACGATTCAGAGATCCTGTAGAGCAGATATTGACATTCTGTCGGCTTTGAAGTATACTTAAACAAAGTGAATCAAAAGGAATGATCGTCATGAGACTACTTATAGCGGAAGATGAGCCGGATCTGGCTGAAGCCCTTGCCGTTTTTTTTGAAAAGAACAGATTTACCGTGGACACGGTGGGAGACGGTTTTTCCGCCTACGAATATGCCTGCTGCGGCGAATACGACGCGATAATCCTCGACGTGATGATGCCGAAAATGGACGGTATCGAGGTTCTCAGAAAGCTCCGTGCGGAAGGAAATCAGACTCCGGTCATGATGCTTACCGCCAAAGCCCGGACAGATGACCGTATTACGGGCTTTGACGCGGGAGCGGACGATTACCTTCCCAAGCCCTTTGAACCGGACGAACTCATAAGCCGTGTCAGGGCAATGCTGCGCCGCAGCGGTGAATACAAACCCACGGTAATGAGTTTCGGGGACATAACCCTTGACACCAACACCGGCGAACTGGTATGCGGAGGGAAATCGGTAAGGCTGAGCGGGAAAGAACTTCAGGTAATGGAGCTCTTTATGCGTTCCCCGAAAATAGTTTTTTCCGCCGAACGGATAATGCAACGGGCATGGGACTGGGACAGCGATGCGGAGATCAATGTGGTATGGGTACATATATCCAATCTGAGAAAAAAGCTCAAAAGCATAGGTTCAGACGTCACTATCCGGGCAAACCGTGGCCTGGGATATATCCTGGAGGCAGAAAATGATTAAAAAACTCAGGCAGAAATTTATACTTATAGCCACCCTTGCCGTCACACTTGTGATGCTTTTGCTGTGCCTGATAGTAAATGTGGCAAATTTCATTTCCGTAGACTCCGGACTCAGGCAGATGCTGACCGTTATCTCCGACAACAGGGGCTCCATACCGCCCATGCCGAAAGATGACCGTCCCCAGGAGAAACGGGAGGGACAGTTCACACCCGAAACACCCTTTTCCACAAGATACTTCGTTCTCAGGTATACCGATGACGGCTCTCTGACTGGGGCTGACCTGGACAAGATCGCCGCGGTGACCGAAGAAGACACGGACACTTTTCTTTCGGAGGCTATTTCCCACGGTAAGGGCTTCGGATATTTTTCGGGGTACAGATATTATGTGCGCCGGGTCGGAGAAAACCGCTGGATGGCAGTATTTCTCGACTGCTACAAAGACATGGCGACCGTAGGCAAAACGGCACTGCTGTCCCTGATAGCAATGGCTGTATGCGTAGGACTGGTATACGTTATAGTGGTACTCTGCTCCCGAAGGGCAATAGATCCGGTAATTCAGAGCTACCAGCGGCAGAAACAGTTCATAACCGATGCCGGACACGAACTTAAAACACCTATCACTGTCATTGCAACGAGCCTTAAAGTATTGGAAATGGAAACGGGAAAACAGAAATGGATAGATAAGGCTCAGGCTCAAACCGAAAAACTCAAGGAGCTTGTGAACTCTCTGGTGTCCCTGTCAAAAATGGACGAAGAGGACTCCCCTCTGCACTTTTCCCCGTTCAATATCAGCGATGCGGTCTCAGAAACGGTTGATTCCTTTTCGGACTTTGCCCGATCCGAAAATCACCGTATAGAAGCGGAAATAGAGCCGGGACTGAAATATACGGGCGACGAATACGCCGTAAGACAGCTTGTTTCCGTGCTTATTGACAATGCCGTAAAGTACTCCGCATCGGAAACTATCCGTTTCAGCCTGAAAAAGCATAAAAAAGGAATTATTATACAAACGGAGAACGGATGCGAAAATCTCCGTCCCCAGGACACAGCCAAGCTCTTTGACCGTTTTTACCGTGCGGACACTGCCAGAACTCCGGGAACCGGGGGCTTCGGCATCGGGCTTTCCCTGGCACGGAGCATTGTCACGGCACATAACGGAGATATCCGTGCCGAACTGCATGACGGTAAAACTCTCACAATAACCGCAAAACTTAAATAATCACCGGGATGAACTTTTCCTTCTGTTTTGTCATAATATGCTAATGGACAGTTTGACTGTCCTTTGATATGCGACAAATACAGGAGGAAATTTTTTATGGCGTCAACCAATACCGGCGGCGGGCAGAACCGCTGCGAAAACCGTGTATGCATCGACGTCAGCCGTGTTTACGACAGCTGCCGTGACCGCGACTGCATGACCGATCTGCGCGTATATGTAAATGCTCAGGCTCAGGCTCTTCTCAACAGTGCGGTGAACGTAAAACCCATTGAGGCAAGAATCATCTGGACCTATATCGACGTGGAAGCCCTTCCCTTTAACCGCGGTTTCTACACCGTCGATATTCACTACTTCTTCCTCTGCACCTTCGATGTATATACCGGAATAGGCAGACCTGTCAGAATTGAAGGTCTCGCAACGGCAGACAAGAAGGTAATTCTTTTCGGCAGTGAAGGCGGAGCAAGCATATTCTCTTCCATTTATGTTCCCTCCAGCGAGGACATAATGCTCGGCAAGCGCACGAATCTGCCCAGAGCAACAGTTGAGGTGGTACAGCCCCTTATTCTCGACGCAAAGATTGTTGAGCCCGGCTGCAACTGCGGATGTTGCTGCTGCGACGTTACCGCCGTTCCCACAGCGGTAAAAGCCGCCTTTGACGGCGATCTTGTGGAAAGCCCCGACTCAAACAGGCTTTTCGCAACCATCGGTGTATTTTCCATAGTAAGACTCATGCGTGACGTACAGATAATCGTACCTTCCTATGATTTCTGCATTCCCGAAAAAGACTGCTGCGGACCAGACGAAAACGATCCGTGCTCCCTCTTCTACAAGATGGAGTTTCCCCAGGATGAGTTCTTCCCGCCCGCCGCAACGGCATGCGACACATCCCCCTGCGAGGGTTAAACCGGCTTTACCGCAAAAGCGCGCGGAGGCTTTGCAGCCCCCGCACGCTTTATATTTTTGGGAGAAATGAAGAAATAATCACTTTAACCGGAAGAACTCTCCGCATTTGGGGCACCGTATGTCTCTGCCCTTCATGGTCCTGGGGATCTGCAGGACTTCCCTGCATCTCGGGCAGGGACGGTACAGTTTGGTTTTTCTGTCACGCCATGCCGCTTTGAGTATGCGGAAAAACTTGAATATCTTCGCCTTTATTCCTGTATATACCAGGTTTTCCTTTCGGCGGGCGTTCAGGTTTTTTGAGAAAAATCTGAAAACAGACCAGGCCAGAAGTGCCAACTCAAGTATCTGAATAATAACGGAATGAATAAAAAAGTTGAGGACGATAAAGACAAGAAGAACTGCAAGGTTGAACTTGTACAATTCGTCGACGCCGTATCTGCCGTACATGAACCGTGCCACACGGTCACGGAATGACGGCTTGCCGCTGTTAGCCAATGTCCGACGCCTCCTTATCATAATCAAACAGTTGCACCTGCGCGGTTTTGCTCTGCTTTGGCTGGGGATAATAATACCGGTTCATGCCGAAAAAGGTACAGGCACGAAGGAGCAAAGACAAAAGCATCTGCAACATCAGAATGACAAAAAATATCTTAAGTCCGGGGAAAAGTACAACTCTCCCCCTTCTCTGCGTATTCTGCTGAGAGGGACCGGTGGTATAGGTATACCAGGTACTGCCGTCGTCACTGCGATATGTGCGGTATGTACGTCCGTAACCGGAATAGGGATTGCCGTAGTTTTGCCGCTGATCTCCCTGATAAGGACTGTAATAGTACCCTCCGTATGGATTTGTACCGTTACCGCTCTGCTGTTGCTGCTGATACGTCTGCTTGCCGCTTCTTATGGCTACGATCTCGTCATAGGCGGCATTGACCTGCTTCATCCTCGCTTCGGCATTTTTATCGCCGGGGTTCAGGTCGGGGTGATATTTTTTCGCCAGAGCTTTATATGCCCGCTTTACCTCGTCGTCGGAAGCATCACTGCTGACTCCGAGTATTTTATAAGGATCGGTCAACTCCGGCTCACCCCTTCTATGATACTGTCATCAGTATACACTTATTTACCGCTTGCGCTGCGACAAAACCGTGAACTTTATATAAGAAAAGGACCCGGATATTTCCGGGTCCTTTTTTTATTTGAATTTCAGTATTCCGAGAAGTCCTCTCTTGAGTATCCGTCCGCCGGCGCTTATAAGCTGTGTCTCGATTTTCGAGCGACGTCTTTCCGCCGCGCGTTCCTTTTTTGCCGCCTTCCGTTCCGCGTCCTTTTCCTTTTTCTTTGCCGCGGCGGCATCTGCCTCCTCTTTATCTTTCCTGAGTTTTTCCTTTTCAGCCTCAAGTTCTTCACGCTGACGCCGGAGCTCCTGACGCTCTGCCTCCTCCGCATTTCTTTTCTGCAGGACCTCGTACGCGCTCTCATTATCCACCGCCCGTTCGTATTTGCCTGCCACAGGGGAAGATGCCATGCAGAACCGGCGTTCCTCTTCCGAGACAGGGCCCATGCGGCTTTCGGGACAGATCATCGCGGTTTTCTGTACAATCTGAGGAATACCATTCCGGTCAAGTGCGGAAACAAGCGCTTCCCCGGTCCCCAGGTTCATGATGACCTCTTCGGAATCAAATGCGGGATTGACCCGGAAGCTTCTGGCGGCGACTCGTACGGATCTCTGCTCCGCCGGGGTATACGCCCGCAAAGCATGCTGGACACGGTTGGAAAGTTGCGCAAGAACTGTATCCGGGATGTCCGACGGGGACTGGGTGACAAAGTAAATTCCCACCCCTTTGGAACGGATAAGCTTTACGGTCTGTTCTATTTTTTCCACGAGTGCCTTGGGCGTGTCGCTGAAAAGGACATGAGCCTCATCGAAAAAGAATACGAGTTTCGGTTTATCACCGTCACCGACCTCCGGCAGCGCCTCAAAAAGCTCAGCCATCAGCCACAGCAGAAACATGGCGTAGAGTTTCGGGTATCTGAAAACCTCCCTGCAATGCAGAACGTTTATATATCCCCTTCCGTCCGGAGCCGTTTTTATCCAGTCGAAGATGTCTATTTCGGGTTCCCCGAAAAACGTTTCGCCGCCCTGCTGTTCAAGTGGAATCAGAGCCCTGGTAATTGCGCCTATGCTTGCCGTTGCCATATTTCCGTATTCCTGGGTGTATTCGGACCTGTGGGCGGAGACATAGTTTATCACCGACCGCAGATCCTTCATATCCGTTATTTTCAGTCCCTTATCGTCGGCAATACGGAAAATTGTAGTCAGTACACCCTGCTGAACCTCTGTCAGACCCAATATCCGGGAAAGAAGTTCCGGTCCTATATCCGACACCGTTGTTCTGACGGGATGACCGCCCTTGCCGTAAATATCGTAAAACACCGTAGGATATCCCCGGAAGCAGAATCTGTCCCTGATTCCGAATTTATCAATACGTTTCTGCATTCCCTCATTATCCGTACCGGGAACACAGATGCCGGACACATCACCCTTGACATCGCACATGAACACGGGAACCCCGGCGGCTGAAAAAGACTCCGCCAGGACCTTCATTGTTACTGTTTTACCGGTACCGCTGGCGCCGGAGATCAGTCCATGCCTGTTACACTGATCAAGATACATATAAACAGGGCTTTTTTCCGCATCGTCGGCAATTCCGAGATATATCTTCCCGTTTTCGTACATAGCTTTACCTCTTGAAGTCTTATGTTTATTCTCCGGCTCCGGAAGCCGGAATATCAATTCATATTGGTTATCGACAAGTTCAGTATATCACATTATTCTCCGTTTGTAAAGCATCCGCAAATAATTTTTCACATAGGAACAAATAACCTGTTGTAAGAAAAATTTCCGATTTTTCCTCTTGCGTTTTCTGTCGGGATATGGTATAATCTGTCCGTAGGTCGGTCACGAAGACCGGCGGTGGAGCAGAAGCTTCCCTGACCCCGGCGAAACACCATAGTACAGTATTAATTTAATTTTATTATTGATGCCAGGAAGGCGTTGTTTTCCCTGAAGGGAAGGCAACGCCGTTTATTTTTGAAAGGAAACTTTATGAAAAACAGAAAAACAGTTAAGAATATCGTATTCTCCGCCATGTGCCTTGCCATTGCTTTTGTCCTGCCCTTCCTCACCGGACAGATACCACAGATCGGAAGTATGCTTTCACCGATGCACATACCGGTCCTGCTCTGCGGCTTTCTCTGCGGCTGGCCCTGGGCTTTGGTTGTCGGCGCCGCGGCTCCTCTGCTCCGTTCACTCGTACTCCATATGCCTCCTATGTACCCCACAGCCTTTTCCATGGCTTTCGAGATGGCAGTTTACGGTGTGGTTGCGGCACTGATGTACAAGGCACTGCCGAAGAAAAAATGGGCGATTTACGTTTCCCTGATCACCGCAATGGTAGCCGGACGTATCGTATGGGGGACCGTGCGTTTCTTCTGCGCCGGGCTCAATCCCGATAAATTCGGACTTTCTGCCTTCTGGACCGGCGCCGTTGCAAATGCGATTCCGGGAATTATCCTCCACATAGTCCTTATCCCCCTGATAGTTATGGCTCTGGAAAAGGCAAAGCTTACGAATAAGGACTGATACGAAACAACCCTTCGGGACGAAACAGAAACGCCCCGGGACCGGCAGCACCGTCACCGGATAAGAGGTATTTCCTCATCATTTTTAGGCTCTTACATTGGAAAAAACAAATCAAAGAGCTTTTCCGATTACAATATATCTGCGGTGAGCCTTACCGCAGAATATTCAGGCAGTAAAAAAGCCCTCCGTTTTGTAACGGAGGGCTTTTTCCGAGTCTTATATCCCGGGGCTGTGTCCGGAAAGGGCCTGTACCCACCGGATTTCGGGCGGTTTCACTTATAATTTCCCCGTAAGATTACTTTTCGATACCGAGATCCCGGATCCATCCGGTCACCGTCTCCCGGTCAGCGTTACTGCCGAATCGCATACCGTCATACCAGGTTCCCGTTCCTGCCATCTCAGCAAGAAGCTTTCCGCTCTGTCCCATGACGGAGGAGGCGGAGGTGCAGAACGGTATAACCGTCTTCCCGGTAAAATCATTTGCTTTTATAAAACTGTTTACGGGCCAGGCTGCTATCCCCCACCAGATTGGGTATCCGATAAATACGGTATCATATTCATCCCAATTGTCCACTGAGACACGCTCCAGTTCCACATCACGGAGAGATTCATCCGAATGCTCCCGGCTGACCCTGCTGTTTGAGTCTCCCCACTTCAGATCCGCAGATGTATACGCCTGCTTCGGCTTAAGCTCCAACGTATCGGCATCCTGAGCCTGTGAAATATATCCCGCAACGGTTCCTGTATTTCCCGTGGCGGAAAACCAGACGACAAGTATCCCGGAAACTTTGCCCGGTTCCGTATTGTCCCCGGATGGTGTCGGATCGGTAGCGCCGTGCCCGGGATCAACGGTTGATGGCCCGCAGGCAGTCAATGTTACAAGCAGAAAAACGGCAATGGTAAAATACAGTATTCTCTTAAGATTATTCATATGCTGTCATACTCCTTCCGGCTCATATCGGATATTGAATATATCGGCCCCGGACAAAGGTTTTCCGGACAGCCCGGGATCAGTCCTTTTGTTCATCGCTCCATATCTCCTTTGCCATGCGGAAAACTGCCCAGGCTTTGGGCCAACCGCAGTAAAATGCGGCATGGGTAACGATTTCGGCAATCTCCTCTTTGGTAATACCGTTGTTTATGGCGGCAATCAAATGATACCTGAAGGATTCGTCCGTCAGCCCCTATGCCATCAGGGCCACAATCGTCACAAGAGAACGGTCTCGCAAAGACAGCTGATCCTCCCTGCTCCAGACTTCCCCGAACAGAACGTCATCATTCAGTTCCGCAAATTTCGGGACAAATTCTCCCAGAGAATCTCTGCCTGCTGTTTGTTTTATCGCCATGGTTTCTTCCTCCTTAAGGTCTGTAGTTTTCTTCACCGGGCACAGTCCCCGGGTCCGCCGGAAAGGCCGGTCTGTTCCGGAAGCCGTTCCGGACTCAGTGTTTGCCTATATTATATAACCTTAAGTATACTTTAAGTCAAGAGGTTTTTGAAATTTTCCCGAGCAGGCCTCAAAGCCTCCGCACAGCACCATCAAAATCCGGAATTTCCTTTAACGGAAGATATCCACCCGTCATCCGGGTGGATATCTGTTTTTCTGTCCGTAAAAATGCCCTGAGATTTTATCTTTCCTGTACAGTCCGGGTTTGCCGTGAATCCGGGGCTATATCAGATCCGTCAGCTGAGTCAGTTCATCCACGGCAAAATCTATGCCTTCGGGAACCGGAGAGTTTCTCCCCCTCTTGTAGTAGCAGGTCTTCATTCCGTACATCGTTCCGCCCGCCGCGCATGTCGGAGGTCAGGGAATCTCCTATTATCAAAGTTTCTTCGGGTCTGATTAAAACACTCCGTCCTTCATTCAACCTTGAAAAAGCGTAGTCGAAAAACTCCTTTGCGGGTTTCGATGCCCCGACCTGCTCGGATATGAACATATAGCTGAAATACTTTTTCATTCCCGCGATATCCAACCGGTGGACCTGCTGCTGATACGGGCCGTTGCTCGCGGCGCAGAGTATATACCTGCCGCTCAGATATTCAAGAAGTTTCACCGCCCCCGGTTCCGGGATCGCGCTGTCATATATTTTTTCACGGAAATAACGTTCAAAAACCTCTCCGTCAAAATCCATACCCAGCTTGCGGAAAACCAGTCCCCAACGGATACTCTCCAGCTGACTGAAAGAAAGCTTCCCCTCTTCTATCATGCGCCAGAGCCTGTTATTTTCCTCCGTAAAAACGTCAAACATATACGGTTCGTATTTCTTCAGTCCGAAGTGGGCAAAGCCCTCCTCCATAGTCTGCCTGACATAAGCTTCAAAGCTCAGCAACGTATTGTCTATATCAATAAAAACCGCTTTTATCACAAGTCCGAACCTCCTTCCGAGGATATGGTTTATTCTAACATAAACCGGGGCAATTGTCAACAGTGCGCACCGTTTATGCGCAAATCCGGAAATGTTCAGATTTTCCGGATCGGCTTTTTTGCAAATACCTCTTGACAAATAATACTATGCATGATATAATATCGTACAAAGGAGGGTATGACATGGATATTCAGCTGAAACGCGGACTGTTGGATGTATGCGTCCTGGCCGCGATAAAAAATGAGGACTCGTACGGTTACCGGATAATCAAGGATATAAAACCGTATGTGGAAATCTCCGAATCGACCCTGTATCCGATTCTGCGGAGACTTGAAATTGCCGAAATGCTGTCGGTACGAAGCACCGAACACAACGGAAGACTACGCAAATATTACCACATAACGGAACGCGGGATGAAAAGGATCGAAGATTTTAAAGAAGAATGGAAAGAAGTCATTTCCATTTACAGATTTATAAGCAAGGAGGAAAACAAAGATGAATAAACAGGAATTTTTGACTGCCCTTCGCATGAGGCTGTCCGGATTGGCGGAAACCGAAATAGAGAGGCCCCTTAACTATTACAGTGAGATGATCGACGACCGGATGGAAGAGGGACTGACCGAAGATCAGGCTGTTGAAGCAATCGGAACAGTCGAACAGGTATCCTCACAGATACTTGAAGATATGCCCAAAGCACAGACCGTCAGTGCAAATGCAAATGTTTCAAAGGAAGAAAAGATCTTTACGGTAGGAGAGGCTTTTTCCGGCATATCCGCGGAATGTCTTGAATGCGGCATAGAGTTGTGCCCGGCTGATAACGGGATCTGCCGGATAGTGTTCAGAGAAACAGGCAGTGCCAGAATTTCCGTCACGGTCACAGATGATACCCTTTTCATCAAGCGGGAGGGGGAACGGAAATGGTTTGAGAATTTTACGGACCTCAGAGACAAAGCCGCAATCAGGCTATACCTGCCGAAAAAAGAATACGCGGGGCTCTATATAAAAACCTCCAGCGGAGACGTAAAGGTTCCGGGAGGCTTCGGCTTCACCGCCGTTAATATCGGGACGAAAAGCGGAGACGTAATGTTCTGCGCCTCAGTTTCCGGCCTTACCGCGATCAAAGCTGTATCCGGTGATATCGGTCTTTACAGCACCTCCTCCGCAAACATTTCCGCACAAAGCACAAAAGGCGACGTATCCGCTGAAAATGTCCTTGCGGAAAATGAAATGAAGATCGAAGCCACAAGCGGGGATATCCGGCTGCTGTGCGTAAGGTCCGGCGAACTTACCGTAGGCTCAGTAAGCGGCGATATAAGTATCGATAAGGCAAGCTCCTTCGGTCTCATCGCCAGGAGTACAAACGGCGACATGGCAATCCGTAATGTCATTTCGGAGACGGACATTTCAGTATCCGCCGTAAACGGAGACGTAAAGTTGTCCGGGATAAAAGCCAGGGACGTGGTTTCTTCCTCCGTCAACGGGGACATAGCCTTTACGTCGGTAACAGCAACAGGCTCAATCCGGATCAGCAATCAGAACGGAGATATTCATCTGACCGAAAGCGATGCCGGAGATCTGACACTGAAAACCACTTCCGGAGACATTTCCGGCACATTGCTCACGGAAAAAATCTTTTCAGCAACCGCACTCAGCGGCAGCGTCAGCGTCCCCCACACCTCCTCCGGCGGCAGATGCGAAGCAAAGACCCTCAGCGGAGACATAACCCTCCGTATCAAATAAAGTCCATGACTGCAAATACCCCGGGTGCATGAAAACATGCATCCGGGGTTCTCTGCGTATTCTGTTAAACGGACACCTTTTTGGGATCTGCCATGGCCGTTTCCATATCCGCCTTGAACTCCTCGTTCTGTTCCGGATAGGCGGAAAGCATGGGCTCAATCTTCTTCCCTTTTTTACGGTCAAAATAGTTCTTTGTTATCTTTGCGATCTGTCCTGAAAGGAATATGAGAGCAACCAGGTTCGGCAGAGCCATAAGCCCGTTGAACGTATCGTCAAGCGCCCAGATAAGGTCGGAACTGATGAGAGAAGAGAAAACAATAAGCAGTATATAGACAAATTTGAAGACGGTCACCGCTATCTTTCTGGTTTTTTCGGACCTCTTGCGGAAGCAGAAATCCATTGCCTTTTCGCCGTAATAGGACCAGGCAAGGATGGTGGTAAAGGCAAACAGAGGCAGAATTATAAGAAACGCAACCGTACCGAAGATTCCGAGATTGGAAGAAAAAGTCTGAAGCGCGGTGGCGGAATCCGAGGCTCCCACAAACTCGCCCGACGCATTGAAGGAACCGAAGAAAGACCCGTCGGCATAGGCACCGCTGCCGATATTCGAGGTCAGAATAACCAGGGCGGTAAGAGTACAAATGACGAAGGTGTCGAAAAACACTTCAAAAACACCCCAGAGCCCCTGCTTTACGGGTTCGAGGGTATCGGAAGCGGAATGTGCAATAACCGAAGACCCCAACCCCGCCTCGTTGGAAAATACGCCCCGGGCAAGACCTTTTTTAATGATCTGGGAAAATGCGAAGCCGCCCACACCTCCGGCGACAGCCTTCGCTGAAAACGCACTGGAGAAGATGAGACGGAAGGTTTCGGGAATAGCGGAACCGTTCATACAGATAACAATAAGTGCCATTGCAATAAACAGCAGTGACATAAAGGGAACAAGCATAGAGGCAATTTTACCGATACGTTTAATGCCTCCGATAATGACCACAGCCGCAAAAAATGCGACGACCGCACCGATAAGCAGTTTGACCCATGTTTCATCGGTACCAAGCACGGAGGTAAAAGAACCGGTTATTTTGTTTGTCTGGACGCCGCTCATTCCTGTCGCCGCGAACAGACAGAATATTGCAGCGAGTATACCCAGCCAGCCCTGTTTTATTCCGTATGTAATGTAATAGAATGCGCCGCCGCTGAAGCTTCCGTCCTTTTCCTTGCGACGGTAATACAGACCGAGAACATTTTCAGAATAATTTGTAACCATGCCAAAGAACGCAGATATCCACATCCACAGGACAGCCCCGGGACCACCGGTCAGGATCGCAGAGGTAACGCCGATAATATTTCCCGTTCCCACCGTACCGGATATCGCGGCGGAAAAAGCTTCAAACTGAGAAACTGAGTTGTTCCCTCTTTTCGCCTTTTTCTTCCCCATATCCTTTACCGCGGGAACGATGGTTGTACTCATGGACTCGCCGAACCTGCGGACCTGAAGTGCCTTTGTACGGACAGTAAGCAGAATACCTGTACCGAGGATCATAATGATCATCGGCCAGCCCCAGACTATGCCATTGAGCCAATCGTTGGCTTTGGCAACTGCATTGATAACGAAATCCAACATAAGGATTTCCTCCCCCAAAATATGTTTATATAAATAAAAAGAGCTAAACGATTAACGTTTAACTCCGAAAATAGCGCAAAAAGTGCGAATTGAGCGCACCGTTTGCGTATAACTCCGTCCTTTTGCCTGAGAGATTGGCTTTATGGGCCTTGCACCTTCGGCATCCAAAAATCGGACTTCTCCGGAGAGCTATCCATGCACAGTTTTATCGCCTTCGCGACACCTGAGAGTGTTACTCCTTCGGGAACGGAGAAGCTTTACGCTATCCCGTAATTTCCTGCGCACTTCATTTAGCTGTTTTTATTCATTTTTGCTATTGTATCACATATTTTTGCATTTTGCAAGCCTTTTTGATAAAATTAATCAAAAATTTGCATATCAGGAGCAGTTTCCCACTCACCGTTATACACCAAGCCCCCTCTTTTTTCCAAGGAAAGGCTGATATACAGACTCCCCGGCTTTCAAAAAACACATCGGATGATACTTGACATAGCTCCGAAACGGATATATAATTGTATATGAAGATATTGTTGCGCAAATATTAAATAAGCAAAGAATATAATTGACAGCAGACGCAGACTCAACCGGATTTCCGGATCCTTAACTCAATAATAAAGGAGACTGTACCATGAGCAGTTTTGAAAACCTCCGCATTGTTGACAACTTTTACCAGACATCACTGTTTTTCCCCATGCCCACAGTCATAATCAGCACACTCTGCGAAGACGGTTCCACAAACCTCGGGCCCTATTCACTGGTTCAACCCTATTATGTGGCAGGGAAAGATTTCTACGCAATGCTCCTGAGTTGCCGTAACTCGTCGAACACGGCGCAGAATATTCTCCGGAACGGGAAATGCGCACTGAACTTCATAACCGATGATCCGAAGAACTTCAAAGAAGCGGTCAAGCTTTCCTGGCCCGGAGATAAACCTTCGGAGAAAATGCCGAAATGCAGATTCCGTTTTGAAAAGAGCCTTATTGAGGAGGAGACCGGAGAAAAAAGGCCTATGGTCCTTACCGATGCCGTTGAAGCACTCGAGTGCACCTGGGTACGACAGCTGGACGGAGCGGACCGGGATGAACCGGGACAGCTGTCAGGTTATGAGCCTCCGTACCACGATTTCAACGGCATTACGAGTAAATTCGGAGCTCATTTCATCCTCCGCATTGACAAGATACTGATGAAGAAAAAATACAGTGACGCCATCATAAACGGCGTCAGGGCAAAGGATTTTCCGCCCCTTCCCGTGGATTACGGTTACAGGGATTCAAAGAATTTCTGGTTTCATAAGAAAGCGAAAATGAGGGCAGAACTTCTTCAGGTGCGGAAAACATCCATAGAGTCAGTCCGTTATGCGGCAAACCGTACGGACGACAAGGTCAAATTCACAGATGACGCGTTGGAAACTATCCTCGGGGTACCCCGTGTATTTCTGCCGGTGGTCCTCAAGGGCTGCGTTGCCTGGGCAAAGGAAAACGGAGTGGAACTTGTCACCGCCGAACATATGAAGATCATCAACGACAAACGTGCCAGGGAAAAAAGCAGAAAATGACACGACCGTAGTCGGCTCCGGATAAACCCCATACCCTAACAGGCAACCGTTTTTCCGCACAGCAAACGGCGGGAGCGAATTCAATCGCTCCCGCCCGATTTTTCATTCTCTGCGGTTTTTCCTCTTCACAAGGAATATCGCAATAAAAATGACAATGCCGCCGCAGACAAGAAAAACTATCCAGAGAACAGGATCCGCATCTTCTTGTGCAGGATCGGTATCACCGTCATCCCCGGTTTTTTCCGTCAGGGTATCTTCCTTTGAGATCTCCGCCGAGCCGTTTTCATCCCTGAAATATTTTCCGCAATCGGCACAGTACCAATACTCAATATTCCCTTCTTCGGTCTTCGTGGAGGGCTTTTCGGGAATATGGGTGAGACTGAGATGGTTTCCGGGATCAACGTTTCCGTAGCTTTCGCCGCAGACATCGCAACGGGCTTTTTCCCCGCAGGTCGCAAAACCGCCCTTATGCCCTGCGGCAGGAATTTCCGTACCCGATGAAAGCTTTTCACCGCATCCCGAACAGTAAGTGTCCCCGGTATATCCGTTTCCGGTACAGGTTTCCGGAATGACGTTCCTGAGTTCTGTACCTCCGGTGTGACAGGAAGGGTCGAAATCGCCGTAACTGTTTCCGCAAAGCACGCATACGGCCTTTGTGTGGCAGTTCGCCGTTCCTCCCGTGTGATCGCAACCGTAGCCGCAATCCTCACATATACCGTTCTTCCACCGGTGCTTCTCCTCCGGAACAACAGTCTTATTGCAGCAGCTCCATACCTTTTCGTGAGTATCTTCCGTTCTGATCCAATCCGCAGTCCCGTCATGATTTTCCGGAGCAATATCGCCGTACCTGCCGTGACATATACCGCATTCAGCCTTTTCCGTACAGGTAGCGGTGCCCCCGGTGCAGAGAGCCGTCTGAACTCCGTATACACATCCTATCATACCGCACCGGCGGGTATGTGTTCCGTTGCCGTTCGGCAGCAACTCTCCGTAGCTGTGTCCTGTTCTTGCGGCGGTTAGGACGTATCCGCATTCGCAAAGAACCGCCGTGGTGCAGTCTCCGTCATCAATTCCGGAATGAGGGACTTTCATATCTGAAGCTAAGCAACCCGGATTCATACACCCGTGCCAGTGGCCGGAAACATCCTTTTGCCATCCGCCGCTGAAATCGTGGAAAGGTCTTGCTCCGGTGACAATATATCCGCATTCGCAGAAAACTGCGGTCATACAGTTACCGTCATCAAAACCTCTGTGCGCCGTTTTCCTGTCCGTCGCATAGCAACCTCGGTTCCGGCATCTGTGCCAATGCCCGATAGAATCGCCGTACAATTCCCCGCTGAAATCGTGAAACGGCTTTGCCGGCCTGACCGTATATCCGCATTCACAGATAACCGCCGTTGTGCAGTTTCCGTCGTCAATGTCACTGTGAGCGGTCTTCCCGTCGGAAACGGTACAGTCCGCGTTCCGGCAGACATGCCAGTGCCCGGTACCGTCCTTCTGCCATCCGCCGGAAAAATCATGGGACGGCAAAGCGCCCTTAATTGTATATCCGCACTCGCAAATCACAGCAGTAGAACAGTCTCCGTCATCGACTCCGTAATGTCCCGACTTTGGCTCAACCGCAGTGCATCCCTGACTCCGGCAGGTATGCCAGTGCCCGGAATCATCCTTTTCCCATTCTCCGGCGAAATCGTGGGAGGATTTTGCCTCTTTAACGGTATATCCGCATTCGCAGACAACTGCCGTCAAGCAGTTACCGTCATCGGCGTCAATGTGGGACACCCTGGTATCGGTCACAAGACAGCCCTCGTTTGCGCATTTATGCCAATGTCCGCTTTCGTCCGAAACCCATGCACCGGTGAAATCATGAGCCTTTGCGGCTATGACCTCAATGTCTCGGTGATAAACGCAGTAAACGGGGGTCGTACAGTCACCGTCGTCCGTTTCCGGAGTATGTCCGTTGTTGACGGTTACGGTAATTTCTGTCGTATTTCCGGCATTGTCTGTTACGGTTACTGTCTGCGGACCGTCTGCGGCAAAAATGGTGAACCGGTTGTTTTCATCCGGAGTTACCAAGACCCGGTTCACGGTAACGGTTTTTATATGTTTTTCCGTGACCGTAACGATCTGTTCGGAACAATATGTCTTACCGTTCTCAATACCGCTGATGACGGGAGCTGTCCTGTCTATGACAATACCGCCGGAACAAATGTAACTGGAGTTATTCTGGATATCGGTCAGTCTGACATATATTATATACTCACCGTCTGAGCTGAGGTCAAAGGGTCCGGAGTATTCCGTAAATGACAGGTCGTCAAGTTCGGCACCGGTCAGTTTCCTGCTGCTCAGAAAGTATTCTATCCTCACATCTTTACCGCTGTTGTCGGAGGCGGTGACGGAAACTCTCTGCGCTTCCCTGAAAAAGAAATCGAAACCAATGTCTTCCTGGAAGCTGTCCCACCTGTTCGTACCGGATCCGATGCTGATTTCCCCGACCGGATTCTCGGTATCCAGCCACTGAGCCGTCAGAGTGACAGTCATAACAGTATCGTTTTCCGCAATATCACCGTAGGCCATATCCGCCGTCACGGTGTATTCGCCGGATCTCCAGCCCAGGAAGACACAGCCCATCTTTTCAGGGTCTGCCACTCCTTCAAGGACTGTATCCGACCACCTGACACCGGTTCTGGTTCCAATTTCCGTACCGCCGTCAGTATCAAATATAACAGTATAACCGGACTTAATCTCCCATACAGGGTAAAGTACCGCATGCTCATCGGCAAGATATGTATCCCCAAGAGAGTATTCGGTTGAGCCTTCACCGGAAGTTTTCCAACCGGTCTGGGTGTATCCCGGACGGGTGAAAACCGCTCCCTTCAGGATCAGAGCCTCACCGTAGATCTTGGTATCGGTCAGGGAAACCGTTTCCACGGTATTATCATCCGGCATATATGTGACCGTGTACCGGGACAGTTCCCATTTAGCGTAGAAAGTCTTGTTTCCGGAATCCGTTCCGCTTATTTCGGTAACAGGTGATCCCGAATAATCCTCAGTCGTATACCAGCCTTTAAAGGTGTGCCCGGGGTATGATATATCCTCTGCCGTAGGAAGAACGGCGCCTACACCGTAAATGTAGCCGGAAACATCCTTTCCCTCAGAAATTGTCCCGCCACCGGTTTCAAGGGTCACGGTATAATTCAGAGCCCCCCAGGCAGCTGTCAGAGATGTCACGGTTCCCGGAACGTTTTCGCCCGGAGTATAAAGATTTCCGTCACTCCCCATCCATCGGAAATAATTCTCCTCATTTCCGTCGGGTCGGGTCAGGCCCTCAGATGCCGGGGCGGCAAAAGCACTGCCCCGTTTCACCACAATACTGATGTCCTCAGTGCTTCCCCCAAGACTGCCGCCGTTCAGAGAAATCCTCACGGTTTTCAGTCCGTCTGTTCCGAGGGATCCGGGATTCATTATCTCAAGTACGGGGCGGTAACCACCCACATCGTTTTCATGACTTTCCGCCATTATACTGCGTGTACCGCCTTCAGAGCTGTATCCCCGGTAAAAGCGGTAACTATTGGTGGTACCGACATTTGAAGAAGTATCCTGCCCGCAGCTGTATATCTTAGACCAGTTTTTGATATATCCGACGGTGTTATCGTCGTCAGCCTGAGCCGCAAGATTCAGGATCTCATCCCACTCATTGTTCTGCGGAGTAGTCCAGAGAACAAGTTGTCCGCTGGGAGCCCGGATGGCTTCATTCATTCTTCCCACAGACGGGGCACGCAGAGTATAATCGATGCCTCCGCTTACATAATTCCTGCCGAAGATCAGATTCTCCGCATTAAGACTGTTCCATTCAACGGTATGAGTCAGCACATGGTCCGAAATAAACAGACTGTGGTCATAGGTATAGCCGTACCGCCCGTTGGAATCGGTCGTTTCCGAGGCTGAAACAGAAGCTTCCGCAACCCCGTCCGCAACCTTTTTCAGTACATAGGCATTAATCGTTCCGGTATAGGTAAACGGCACCCAATGCATGGAGGTATCGGGAATGGAAACGACTCCACGGGACACACCGCTGTTTACGGTTCCCGGGATTTCCACTCCGGACAGATCAAACCAATAGGTCGTACCCGGGACAAGGTCAAACTGGGGTATTGCCACCCATAGCGCAGTCAGTCCGGTAACGTTTCCCGGAACTTCGCTGCCGGGCGCATAAAGGTTTCCGTCGCTTCCGAGCCACCGGAAATAAGTACCCCAGCTGTCCCGATTCGGTCGGATCAGTCCTCCCGTACCCGGAGCGGTAAAGGCTTTACCGGATATTGCTACAATTTTTACTGTTCCTTCTATGTTTCCCCCGATACTGCCGCCGTTCAGGTCTATATGCACGGTCCTCAGGCTTCCGAAGGTCAGCGCAGTGCCGTCGTACAGATATTTGCTGCTCTGGATCTCAAGAACGGGACGGTAACCGATGTAATCGGAATGGTGAGAATAGTCTCCATGGTTATAAAACCTGGACGATACTTTGCCCCGGATCGTCCGGTAAGGACGCGAAGTATCAACATTTGTCTCCTGTCCCCAGGAGTAGAGTTCACTCCAGTTTTTTATGTAACCGGAAGTATTATCCCTGTACCCCTGCTTTGCCTTATCAAGAATGGCATCCCACTCATTGCCTTCGGGAACGCCGTGTTTGCTTTCGTCAATTTCCCACCCCTCGTCGCCGCTTCCGGCAGACGGAGCCCTCAGCATGTAAAACACGCCTCGGCTTTCATACAGATTTCCGAATATTCTGTATTTCTGAGCCAGAGCATCCCAGCTTACATCGTAGGTTACATTGTAATCCGCAACAAACAGACTGTGGGGAAACCTAAAAGCTTCCGCGAACTCGTCAGTCATCACCCCCTCAGACTGAATCCTGTATGCGTCCACCGTTCCAGTATAGGTAAACGGTACCCAATGCAAAGAGGTATCCGGAAGTGCGGCAGCACCGTTCGGCGTGCCTCCGTTCACCGTCCCGGGGATATCCTCACCGGAAAGGTCAAAGTAATAAGTTCCGCCCAGTTCGAGACGAAACTGTTCGTCAGGCGCGTCCGGATCCCTGCTGTTCCTCAAAACACCGTAGTCGTCAAAAAACAGCGCCCTTCCCTCATAACCGGGGATATCCTCATGCCAGCCGGTCTGCATGACACCATCGTCGTCAAAGTAGAACCAGCAACCTTCCCAGCCCGGAATATCGGTCTGCCATCCGGTCTGCATGGCGCCCCTTTCGTTAAAGTAAAACCAACAGCCGGACCAGCCCGTGAGATCCGTCCGGAAACCGGTCACCATAATACCGTTTTCGTCGAAATAGTACCAGGAACCCTCCTCATACCAACCGGTTTTCCTCGTACCGTTGTAGTTAAGATAGTACCAGTTGCCGTCATCATCCTGCTGCCAGCCGACCACTATATTTTCGGCAAAAGCCCTTGTCGGCAAAATCAAAAGTGTCAGGCACAGGCACAACAGTACCGCCAGCAGTCTCTTTTTCATTCCTTTCAATCCTCCTGTTAATATGGCACAAAGCTCTCATTGAGTTTTTTCAGCCCCTGATCCATACGGAACACGGACTTGCCCCGAAGCTGCGGGGGAAACAGTGTCAAAAACAGTCATGTGTTAATGCATACTTTTAAAGGTTCCGGACAGTGAACAGTGTTTCAATTGAAGCGGTACCCGTATTAATTATACCATTTTCAGCCTGAAAAAGCAAGCATCCAAAGCAATAAACTCCGACATTTCGGAAAATTTCCGTAATTTACAACGCAACAGTGTTCTTACAGGCGGTCAATATACGGATCGGAAACCTGCATTGCCGGCGATTTTACAGGAAAAAATGCGTTATACGCAGCTCAACGTTTTTCACAAGGAACAGTTACCGTTTCAAAGCAAAAGGAAGAAGCCAGTAAAGGTTTCTTCCTCAGTCCGGCGGCAAACACCCCAAACAAAGCTCAGAGCCTGTGGACAGATACGTCAGACGCGCCCCCAGGCGGTCTTTCATTTTTTCGCACGCCTCCGTGCCGGTGCAGTGGCAGGTGTAATAAGATGCATTGCTCTGCGCCAGGGCGGCGGCGACACTGTCAATGTATGCGTCACTTTCATAGCGCCGGGCGGCAGGTTCGTAAAGGTGAAAACCGCCGACAACATCCGTAGGACAATCCCCCGTAACAGTTTTTGCTTCACGGAGAATATTCACAATACCCGAATGTGCGCATCCGCAAAACAGGACCCTTCTGTTACCGGAACGGACGAGAAGATTTTGCTCATGACAAAAATCATCCGGAACTATCCTGCCGTCTTTTTTCGTAAACAGATTGCCATCGGATCCGGGTAACGGAAATTCCCCCGAAACATTTGAAAAAAGCATGATTTCGTCGTCTGTCACGCAATTGTCGCCGACAAATACAAATCTGTCCGGGGACACAAGACGGGTGTCTATGCCGGCGTAAAACGGAATGCCCAGAACTTTGACATAGTGCTTTTCCAGGGCTTGCGGGCGAATATAGATTTTTGCTTTCCTGTTGTTTTCCAGAAAATATTTCAATCCGCCGCAGTGATCGACATGACCATGGGAGAGCACTGCGGTATCGACATCGGAAATATCCACCCCGAGAGCCTCTGCGTTTTTCAGGAATAAACCATCCGGCCCCATATCAAACAGTATTCTGTGATTTTTTGTTTCTATATACAAAGAAAGCCCGTGTCTGCATTTCAAGCCCGAAGTCCCCCGGGTGTTTTCCAACAATACGATGATCTTTACCATAAGTTATTGATTATTCCTCATAATTCTTTTGTACGGTCTGTCCCACAGGCTCCCGGTTTCTTTGTTCCGGTTCCGCGCCCTTTTCCGTAAACGGCATGCCGTCCGCCAACCCGGATTTGAAATGTCTCCCGAACGGTTTCCAGTGATTTCTTTGCGTTTTCCCCTTTGACCGAATATAATTTGTTTTTCGCGACGGGCTTTCACCGTGATGAACCATATATCGCTTTGAGGTTTTCTCAGGATAAACCGGGAAAGTATCCAATGACCCTTTGAAAACGCATTACCCCTGCACGCCCGCAAGCGCCAGAAACTTCTTGTCGGACTGTATCGCCTGCGTAAGAAATTTCCCGTCACGGAACAGGGCATACGTCGTAACGGGTGTGGGTGCGTTCTGAGCGGCTTCCCTGTTTGTAATATGAATGACTTTCAGGGGAATGCAGTGCTCCTTGGCAACCTCCTGCACTCTGGGGACCCAGTAATATGTGAACGGGCACTGATCGGTATAGTAGAGGACAAAGCCTTCCCCCTCTGTCGCCGGATGCTTGGCGCAGTCCCTGAATTTCGGCGGAGCGGCTTCCGGGTCAAGGGGCAGATACATCAGATCTATCCCGCAATCTGACACGTCAGCCACGGAAAAACCTTTGTACTCCATATATTTCGGGTCAGAGAGAAATTCTTTTTTTCTTCCCTCGGAGGATAGGATACAGACGCCTTTTCTTCCCTGTTCCCGCGCGTCCCATATGCATTCGGAAAGCAGGTCGTTAGAATACCCGTGTCCTTTCATTGACCCCGCGATCCACAGACAGCTGATATATAAATATCCGTCCGCATCAATGGGCACCCACGCGTTTTCCGCCGGAATATATTCGATAAAGCACTTTCCACGCTCTTCACTCCGGTAAAAGACGAGCCCCTCGTCAAAACGCTGTTTCATCCATTCCTTCTTCGCAAGGCTCTGCTTACCGGACATGGCGCAGCAGATGTGCTCTTTGTCAATGTTGTCTTTTGTGATCCTTATGTAGTTCATTTATCTTCCTCCGGTTCAAAAAATCTTTCATAGTTTCTGACTGACCGGCGGATGTCAGCCCGCTCCGCAGGATTACCGTATCCCGTTCTGCCTCCGGTCGCCCCTCCCCGGCATCCGCTCCGCCGTGGTATTTTTCATTCAGTCCGCAGTTTGCCGCTTCTTCCGCTCACAAATCCCGGTTTATCGAATAAACGTCCCGGTTTTCATATCCGGTCTCCATGCGGCGCAGCTTCGCCTCCGGCGTGATACTCACCTCCACGGTAAAACATTCGTCGGTACATTGTCAGTTCACATAAGTGTACTTATGAAAGTATCCTCTGAGACTTTTTCATCCTGCGCAAAAGCAGCTTTCCGAAATTTTCGGATATTCATAATTCATCTGTACCGTACATTTTGAAAAACTGGCGGACATGCCGCTCAACCATCCCGAGGATTCCCTCCTCCCGCTCCGGTTCTCGGTCACATAGATTGATCCACACGGAAACGGGTAGACAAAACTGAGCCGCCATGATCTCCGGATCATTGTCTGTCAGCTTCTTCTGCCGGATAAGAAATCTCATGAGTCCGGTGAAATAACGCATAACGTCCGTATAGCTCTGTTTGGTCTGAAGTGATTTCAGGTTCGGATTCTGAAACTGTTCAATGATCAGCATTTTGCGGGACTTGCCGAATAATCAATCCCAATCATTTTGTTCAGCGGATTTGCAATAGATTGCAGAACGCAATAAACCGCAATCCACAGGATTGCGAATGTCAGTTCGTTTTTTTCATATAGCTTTTTCATTCCATTTTATCCTGTACTGAAAATATTTCAAGTCCGATTTGCCGGACTCAGTGTGCATTATTTGTGCCTGCATTGACAGTATCCTCCCGGCTCTGCTTTTTGAAAAATATGTATAGTTATATTTGCTATGCCTGCCGTAACCCTGAATATTCCGGCTTCCCGTAAACCGAGTTTTCTGATCCGTGTCAATATTTTCAAACCCTATCATTTATTTTCCGGAATAGCGTTCTTTGCCCCACCAATCCGGCATCAGCTCCTTGAGGGTAACGGTTTTTCTGCTTTCGTAATCCGCCATGATCTCCGTGTTTTCATTCTCTTCATTCAGTTGATACAGAAATTCCCGGCACGCACCGCAGGGCATTCCGCTTCCGCCGCCGGAAGGCGCTTTATCACGAAAGGCAATCAACCGTTTTATTTTTGTCTGACCGCTACTTGCATACATATCCAATGCGGCGACTCGTTCGGCGCACAGATTCATTACTCCGCTGCACGCCTCAATGCAAAAGCCCGTATAAATTGTTCCGTCCCCACTTTCCAAAGCGCATACCACATGATGCGCCTGGATAAAAGGGCTTAAATCTTCCGGGTGATATTCCTTTTCAGCCTCTCGGTAAAGCTTTTCCCATATATCCATATTGTCCTCCAAAATTAGTAACGACTTACCGTTCGGTAGTCGTGCGGGCAAATTTAATTGCGGTTGTGCCAAAGAGAGCACAAGCCGCTTTTTCCCCTACCCGATCATTTCCCTACAGCCGCAAAAATCTTTTTCCGGGTGAAAAATACGATTTTCAGCTGTTGACAATCTTCCCGAGAGTCACAGCCGAGCAACCCTTGCTTTCGTAATACGCAAGCAGCTCCGGAATCTTCTTTTTATCATAACTTGTAATGCAGTCTGACAGCACATGAACGGTATAGCCCGCTTTTGCCATATTAAAACAGGTGGATTTGATGCAGGCCGCGACGTCCGCACCGGCGATATAAAACTCGGTAATACCGTGTTCATTGATGAAAGCCACAAACTCCGCGCTTGTCAGTGCGTTGCTTTTTGACTTTGTGAAGATATGATCGGATACCACTTTCATCTCCGGCACGAGCTCCGCGCCGTGTGTGCCGGGTTTGAATGTCCTCGTTCCGGCGGATATGTTGTTGTGCCGGATGTAAACGACCCACAATCCCTTTTGGACCGCCCGATCAATAGCCTCGTTAACTTTTTCTATGATCTCCCTGTAGTTTTTAGTGATGTCGTTTTGCAGGTCGATAACGACAAGTGCACTGTTTTTCATATCATATTTCTCCACGGTAAAATGCTGTCTGCCTTACTTCGGCAGCTTTCCCAGAAAAGCGTCAACCGCACGGTTAAATTCCACCGGCCGCCTATTTGCAATAAAATGGTCGCCCCTTATAATCGTCAGCTCTGCATTCGGAATGCCGTTCGCAATTACTTTTGTATGCGACTCTTTGATCATATCTCTAGTCCCACAGATAACAAGCGTCGGCACGGTGATCCGGGATAATTCGCCCGGTTCAATATTCGGATCATTGACCATAAGCCCGAGCATTTCGGCTTTCTTTCCGGCTTCCCCTGATTTTTCCGCAAAATGCTTTGCGATTCTGTACCCGATCTCAATCGGAATCTGTGTTGTCCGCTTCACCCCTTTCGCGTTCAGATTCCCGCCGTTCAGGATCAATGCCTTTACCATATCCGGGTGTTTTATCGCAAATTTCATAGCAATATTAGCTCCGTCCGAAAATCCCAGTATCACCGCATTTGCAATTCTGTGCGATTTCATAAAGTCATATAAATCGTCGGAAAACTGCCCGATGGTAAACGGCGCGCTGCCTCTCGGAGATTTGCCGTGACCTCTCGTATCGGGGGCAATCACGCGATATCGGTTTTGGAAATACGCCATCTGATTCTTGAAATAGGTACTGTCCTCTCCGTTCCCGTGCAGAAATATCAGCGGCTCGCCGCTCCCTTTTGCCTGATAATACAATTCAATATCCATACCTGACCCCGTAACCATTCACCAAAGAGGCAGACGCAGTACGATTACCGTTTGCCGCTTGGACAACGATATAAATATTGTCGGGAAGCAACGTTACTGTTCCCCATACATACTCGAACTCTTCCGTTGTCAGCACCCGGTTGTATTGCGAATCCGACGCATTGGCATTTTCCGCCAGAGAATCCGCCATATAAATATACTGCTCGTCATAGCCGACAACGACAGCATAGTGGGTATCACCCGGAATTCGGATGAAAACGATAACCGGATGTCCCTCTGTCAACCGCTGCTTCAATGTGTCAATGTTTCCGTGACAGGCTTTTGCCTGATACCCACGCTGTTTAAAGACATCCGTGATGCTGTTTGCGGAAACAAAACCAAACGATCGCTTCAGTTCCGGAAACAGTTTTTCTCCATCCGTCTCTTCCCCGAAGTGCCTCAGGAGATAAGCGGCGGCATAGGCGGCGCATTTCCCGTCGGTCTGATAATCAATATGATTTTCTGCATCTGCACAGAAAAATTCCGGCGGAAAATCAAAGGTTTCAACATCGTCCTTCGGCGGACTTATGTATGCAAGAAAGCTTATAGCCGCAACAATGGACATTATAATTGCAATAATTGCGGCGGTCAGACATATTTTCCGTATCTGCACAGTTTCTTTACCTCATTTTCTGTCAAGGTGATTGCCTTTTCGGGGCCCAATTCGTTTACTTGCTTCAATGTGAATGATCCGGTGCCGGAAAAGGTCATCCGCATCAATCCGCGGATGTTATCCCCACACCGGAATCAAGAGCCGGCAGGCACTTTCCTTTGTGCCGGCCGCATAGATGTACACTGACAGCTCTTTTTATATTCCACATAACGAGTGTCAATGGGCACGCCCTAAATTTGCCCGATTTCATCAAAAGCCAACACAATTCTCGGCTTATTGCTTTCTTGTATATATCTCAAAAGTTTTTCGTATTTGCTCCCGCTATATTCTTCTCCGTCAGTCATCTTTGCGATTTTTGAAGTTCAGAGCCGCAACAAAGCATCCCAAAGCCCCAACCCCTGACAATGCAGAAAAAGACCATTGATTTAAAAATCCGAAAATTACCCCTGCAATCAGCATCAATGACCCGGAGCATACGAATAATTCAGTTTTTTTCATCCGACCCTCCTTGTTTTGCCTTCACGACAACTCTTCCTTTGCCGCCAATATCGCGCCTCTATATGCCCGTTCCAAATGGGAATTTATAATTTCTTCGTCATATTTAAGCGAATTGTTGGCTATGATACTCGCATACCCATGTGCAAACATAAAAACGGTTAAAAAGACCTTTTTCGTCTGTTCCACCCCCATACCCAATGATTCCTGCATAGCCGAAAGGACGGGAGTAAGCTCCTCTGCGTCTATCAGCTCAAGCATAGTATTTCCGTTGAAAAAATCAGACTGAAAAAGAAGGCGAAACAAATGAGGCTCTTCAATTGCAAAACGGATATAATTCAAACCGATCCCCAGCATAGCACCGTTTTGGTTGCTTATATTCATCAGATATTCGGAATGATAACAGTCCGCCTTTTTGTAGACCTCCGTTTTCAATTCTTCAATCGTTGCAAAATGATACATAACGGGCTGCGTGGAACAATTCAGCTTTTCCGATACAGTCCTTGCATTGATGTTCTCTGCCCCCGTTTCACGGGCTATTTCAAAAGCGGCGTTGACTATCATTTCTTTCGTGGCTTTCACTTTTGCAGGCATATCGCACCTCTCTCTATATATAACTTGAATTATACATAACTCAAATTATACATTAAAAGTCGGGATTTGTCAAGAGGTTTTGATAAAGTCGGAATATGAAAATTTGCACCCACCCTCATTTCGGAGGATGGGTGCAGCCGTTCAAACCGCAACGGACAGATACCGGATTATTTCTTTTTCACCGGATAGCAGACCTCTGTGACAAATTCATCGGGATTTTGTGTTTCGTGCGGACTGATGTGGTAAATATTGAACATCGGACCG
Organism: uncultured Eubacteriales bacterium; assembly: GCA_905207625.1. Classification (GTDB taxonomy): domain Bacteria; phylum Bacillota; class Clostridia; order Oscillospirales; family UBA644; genus HGM12619. Next base: position 125,658 of record CAJLLT010000001.1, read on the forward strand.
TCGCTTTCGTAGCCGTTAGCATCCAGCCAGGCAACAACTGCGGCATAAACTTCTGTGATCAGATTGTACCCGCCCTTGAAAGTACAGCTTGCAACTGTGACCTCAGGCAAAGTCATGAATTTCACGTGCTCGGTGTCAGGATAGCTCCCTTTTACTGTTTTCCATGCCATAACTTCAACGTCTTTTTCCTTGTACTCCCCGTCAAGGAAGGTGACGGCACAAAGGCACGGGTCTGTCTCGGCGAGCTTCATGTGAGCAGTTTCGGACACCAGAGTGTTCCAGACCATTCCCTCGTTCTCATAGTGCGGAATGGTTGTATGTACGGTTGCGGCATAGCGCACCGGGATGGTTTTGATCGTAACACTGTAATTCATACTTTCTTCCTTTCTCAGCCTCTTTCGGGCTGCGTCCAGAAGCGTCAGCTTATACTCCGTTTCCTGCGAAAGTCGCTTCAGTTCCCGTTCCCTGTCTGCAAAGTACCCCGCCAATTTTTCCTTGTCATCATAAACATCAAGGATCCGGACGATATCCGCAAGCGAAAAGCCCATATCTTTCAGTGCCGTAATACGGCAGACTGTCGGGAGCTGATCCTCTCTGTAATATCGGTAATCGGTGAATCGGTCGGTTTCGGCAGGTTTCAGAAGCCCTATCTCATCGTAGTGGCGCAGCATTCTGACGCTGACCCTGGACAATTTTGAAAATTCTCCTATTTTCAGCACGGCGGTACCTCCTGTTTGCAGTTATTTTTGAGCTCACGATTATTATAATACCTGCCATAGTGTGAGAGTCAAGCCCCTTTTTGAATTTTTTCGGATTTTTGCGTTCCGACCGTCAGAACGAATCAATATTTGTTTTTTCCGCCTGATTTGCTGATCTTCGCAATTTCCCTGAACTTTGCCCGCTTAGCTTCAAGATATCGGCTGCTGTCTGCCGCATAGCCCTCTTTAGTTTTCAGTTTCCGACAGGACTCAAGGCGGGCCACATCCCGGCTCTGAATTGTGAGTGCAATCGTAATGTAATACAGAACAGAGAGGAGCAATGCACTTTCGGATTTGCATATCACGTCTGCGCACGGCAAGTGTCTGAATTGCCTACAAAAAAACATTCCGAACCTGAAGAAAAGTCCCCGAGGAACTCAAGACCGGTAATCAGATTAAATGAATCCGGCAAAAGATATCACCCGAAAACTCTTGTGATCAAGCATCATGACCGAGCATTCAGACATCCCATTGATATGTTTTCAAATCGACATGACAGGAGTCCTTCAAAACAACGCCCTCCTGCCTGAGGAGTTCTGCCTGCTCAAGCCAGCCGGGGACCAACCTGCCCGCGTGATTCACAACGCGATGGCACGGATATCTACCGTAATAGTCGGCGCGGCTGAGCACCGTACCCACCAATCGCGCATTCCGTTCCCTTCCGATCAGCCGGGCAATCTGACCGTAGGTAGCCACACGCCCCTCCGGTATTTCCTCCACGACCGTGAGGATCTCATAGATTAACCGGTCATCTGACAAACACCCCATCGTATCCCTCCTATACCAATACAGCATACCATAAAGAAGGCAAATAATCAAGTGTTTTTCGTTATACGCCGAAAAAATCTGATTGTATATTCCTATTCTGCCAAAAACATTCCCGAATCGGCTTAGCGAAGAGTAAATAAGTAAAATCCTCACTCTTACGAATGAGGATTTTGGTTATGGAGGCCGGATCTGAACCAACGACCTTCGGGTTATCGCCTTCGGTGCGCGACGGTCCCCCCCGAAGAGCCGCGCTCGTCAGCCTCATAACCCAACGACACAAAGTACAATTTTACCTGTAAATAGAGGAACAAGAGACACACTTTGTATGTCTCTTGTTCCTCTGTATCGCACCGCCAAAAAAGATGGCACGATAATAAGATGAAATATCCGCCTGTTGCCGAATGTGAAATAACGGCTTAGCCCCTTGTGAAATATTACCCCCTTGGTCGCAACGTGAAATGAAATAAATCCATTCACGACCGCAGGCTTTTCACATGCCACAGGCATATTTCACGCACGAAGTGCATTTCACAAATCCCGAAGGGATTTATTTCGTTAAAAAAAGCACTTGCACAGTCAAGTGCTTTTTTGCAAAGAACCGTAATCTTGGCAGAGCCCGTTTAAGGGGTGCAACATCAGTTCAGGTGGGGCAGTTCTTGATTTAAGGGTGGCACTGCGTCGGCACTCCGCGGCAAGCCGGAAGTTGTCACTCCAATTCTGTGCGAATGGTAAACTCCTTCGGAAGATCGAAGATTTCATTCTTCAAAAAGATTGGGTAGAAGTATTCGTCCTTCAATCTGTCAAACTCTAACCATTCAAATGTATGTGTATGTTTACCTTCTGTTAGAGTAAAGCTGTTGCTTCTTTCCGATAAATCTGTATTTGAGATGTCCATCAAAAAATAAATACACAACTCGTGATAACGAATACCATCCACATCTTCAGTGAAAAATGCCTGATTGAGCCACAATGGGCGGGCGATCTTCAGGGTCACGCCAAGTTCTTCCCAAATTTCCCGTACCACCGCCTGCTCAGCCGTTTCACCCATCTTAACCCTTCCGCCCGGAAGGTAAAAGTATGGTGAACGTTCATCGTGCATCGCCAGAATCCTGTTTCCCGAAATTATCGTTGCACACACTCTGTAATTAAACTTTTGGTTCTCATGACTGAACGAAATATCCATACACCACCCTCCTCAAATCATGATTTGCTATATCTACTAAACAATTCTGCTATGTGCAGAATAAGAAAAAGTCCACCCTAATTCTATCTAAATTACGGTGGACTTATGGTTGCGGAGGCTGGATTTGAACCAACGACCTTCGGGTTATGAGCCCGACGAGCTGCCTAGCTGCTCCACTCCGCGATATTGAATTGAGTTGTGCGCACCCGTCCGGGAAGCTGTGCTGGTGCCGGAGACCGGGATCGAACCGGCACGAAACTCACGTTTCACGGGATTTTAAGTCCCGGGCGTCTGCCAATTCCGCCACTCCGGCGAATGTCAAAAGGCAAGACTCTTTTTGCGCATAGGTATTATACCACAATAATCCTGTATTGTCAATAGCTGCGGACAAAAAATAATAAAACAAATTGTGACAAGAAAAACTGTCTCCTCCGGCATTGCACGGGAAGAGACAGCCTGAAAGCATACTCCGGGGGTTATCTGAATTTTATCCGGGCAAGACCGCCCTCTGCGGTTTCCTTGTAGCGTTTGGATATATCCAGTCCGGTCTCCTTCATGACATGGATCACGTTGTCAAGAGATATTTTCCGTGAATCGCTGAGAAACGAAGCAAGGCTTACGGAGTTTATTGCCCGCATTGCGGCAACGGCATTGCGCTCTATGCACGGGATCTGAACCAAACCGCATATGGGATCACAGGTCAGCCCGAGGTGATGCTCTATTGCAATCTCAGCCGCATACTCAATTTTATTTATATCCAGTGAAAACAGCTCACCGAGGGCCGCCGACGCCATGGCGCAGGCTGTTCCCACCTCCGCCTGACAGCCGCATTCACTGCCTGAAATGGAGGCATTTGTCTTCACAAGATTTCCGACTATTCCGGCGGTAGCGAGGGCGTGAAGTATTTCAATATCGGAGTATCCCCGTTTCACCTGCTGATAGTACAGAACGGCAGGCAACACTCCGGCGGAACCGCAGGTGGGAGCCGTAACCACAGTCTCTCCGCAGGCGTTCTGCTCACTGACGGCAAAGGCATAAGCGCACACCACGCGGTTTTCCCTAGTCTCCGAGCTTTCGTCAATATGCTGCTGATTATAAAGCTGTTTTGCTTTACGCTGGACCCCAAGACCTCCGGGGAGTATTCCTCCGGCATTCAGCCCCTGGCGGATGCTCTGCTTCATCTGGGACCAAACGGCGGACAGGTAATCCCATATCAGGGCCCCTTCAATTTTTTCCACATACTCCCAGATCCGGAGATTGTCCTCCCGGCAGGCTGAGGCGACCTTTTCGAAGGACGACACTGGGTATACGTCCGGTTCATCGTCATTTTCCGTATCACGGAAACGTATCTGACCTCCTCCGGTGCTCATGACCCGATCCCTGCCCAGAAGTTCATTGTTTTTATAAGCGGATATATCCATGGTATTCGGATGAGGCAGATCCACGGTATCGTAATCAAAATCTATTTTGCACTCAACCGGGGCAAAGGTTTTACGGATAACGTTATCCGTTCCGTGTCCAACACCGGTTTTAGCGAGGGATCCATAAAGAGTGACCCGGAAGAAATCAGCCTCGGGATATCTTTCCCTGAATATCCGGCAAGCCCTTTCGGGTCCTACGGTATGAGAGCTTGACGGGCCCGAACCTACCCGGTAAAGATACCGGAGGGACGGCATTCCCTGTTTCACGTCATACACCTGCTGCGGCTGCTGTGCGGCAGAAAGAAAGCTGTCCGCAGGGACATCAAAAAGCCTTGCCAGCTTAAAAATATTTTCAGCAGACGGAAGACTCAGACCGTTTTCCCACTTTGAAACAGCACGGTTTGTCACTCCGAGGTGCTTGCCGAGTTCCGCCTGGGATATCCCCGCGGCAGCCCGCAGTTCCGAAAGCTTTTTACTGAAATTTTCATTCATTTTCCGCACCATGATCCTTTCGGCGAATAAGTCAACTATAGTTGACACCGTCAGTATAGCACACATTTCAGACAATGTCAAGGGGATGTACTTGACTTTGCCGCAAATATGTGGTAAAATATGCAAAAAGGCGGTACTGAAATGATTTACAAAGAAACTGAAATTATACTTAAAAACGGGAAAAAAGCCGTTTTAAGAGCTCCTAAAACGGAGGATGCGGCGGAAACCGTTGAGTATCTGAACAAAGCCTGCGGTGAAACGGACTTCCTTGCCCGCTATCCGGAGGAAAACTTCTTTACGGAAGAAGCCGAAAAAAAATACATTGAGGCGAATCTGAACAATCCCGACACAATGATGATAGTGTGCACTGTTGACGGGAAAATGGCGGGAAACTGTCAGATAGTTTTCATGAATACACTCAAGACAAGGCACCGCGCTGCCGTTATGATAGGACTGCTCAGGGAATTCTGGGGACTCGGGATAGGCTCCGCAATGTTTGAACAGCTTATTTCCGCCGCAAGAGAACGGGGAAGTTCACAGCTTGAGCTGGAAATGATAGAAGGAAACCTACGGGCCGAGGCGCTTTACCGCAAGATGGGATTTGAAGAAGTGGCAAGAATGCCGGACGCTTTCCGATTCAGAGACGGAACGTCCCACAGTGCGGTATTCATGCGGAAAGTACTCTGAAAACGCTTCTTACGAAATATTTATATCGCAGATTAACACTATTTCACAAAAAAAGAGAGGTTTTTGAAATGCAGACTAAACCGGAAACAAAATGCCTTCACGAAGGATGGCAACCGACACAGGGACAACCCCGGCAGCTTCCCATAATCCAGAGTACAACCTTTAAATATGACACAAGCGATGCAATGGGCAAGCTTTTCGATCTTGAAGCAAACGGATACTTTTACACAAGACTTCAGAACCCCACAAACGATGCGGCTGCCGCCAAAATCTGCGCCCTTGAGGGCGGATATGCGGCAATGCTGACTTCCTCCGGTCAGGCGGCGAACTTCTTTGCTGTATTCAACATCTGCACGGCGGGAGATCATTTCATTTCCTCCTCCGCAATATACGGCGGTACGTTCAACCTTTTCGGTGTGACAATGAAAAAAATGGGCATAGAATGCACCTTTGTTGACCCGGAAATAAGTGAACAGGAGCTTGAAAAGCTTGTTCGTCCGAACACCAAGGCTATATTCGGGGAAACTATAACAAACCCCACCGTAACCATTCTTGACATTGAAAAATTCGCAAGAGTAGCCCACAGATCCGGAGTTCCGCTAATAATCGACAACACCTTTGCGACCCCTATAAACTGCAGACCTTTCGAATGGGGAGCTGATATAGTGACCCATTCCACGACAAAATATATGGACGGTCACGGGGTTTCGGTAGGCGGATGCATCGTGGACAGCGGCAATTTTGACTGGCAGAAATATGCGGATAAATTCCTGGGGCTCACCACCCCCGATGAATCCTATCACGGAATCACATACACCGAAAGATTCGGAAAAGGAGCATACATCACAAAGGCGACTTCTCAGCTTATGAGAGATCTGGGTTCCATACAGGCACCGCAGAATGCCTTCTACATAAATCTCGGGCTTGATACTTTGGCGCTCAGAATGAAAAAACATTGCGAAAATGCGCAGAAAGTGGCGGAATTTCTCGAAAAACAGGATAAAGTCGCCTGGATACACTATGCCGGACTCAAAAACGATGCTTTTCACGCAAGGGCGGAAAAGTATATGCCCGACGGAACCTGCGGAGTGCTTTGCTTCGGAATAAAAGGCGGACGGGAGAATTCCATAAAATTCATGGACAGTCTTAAACTTGCCGCAATCGCTACCCATGTGGCGGACAGCATTACCTGCCTGCTCCATCCCGCAAGCCATACACACAGACAGATGACCGATGAACAGCTCCGGGAAGCGGGAGTGGCCCCGGACCTGATAAGACTCTCAGTAGGTCTTGAGGATGCGGAAGACATCATTGCAGACCTCAGACAGGCGCTTGACAAGATCTGAAAAACAGCTGGATAAAATAGACAGAGGCAACGTCATAACGGCGTTGCCTCTGCTCATTTATTCCGACAAAGTTGGTTCGGAGGAGGTATTTAAAAAGCACATCCCGCTGATCTCGCTGAGAGATCAGCGGACACGGTCGCAGAGCAACCGTGACGCCGCAACTCCTTAAAAATCACTTTCCGATCCGGGAATGCGGGCTTCGGATAAAACACGTTTTCCCCCGGATCAATCGGATTCTGCCGGGAAAAACCTCACATCCATATTCATCAGAGCCGAAAGGCGTTTTTTCTTCAGCCGCATAAGACCTCGTTCAATAAACAGCTGATCCACAGCCTCCCAGATAAAAACCCAGGCAAAGATATCAATGCACTCAATCCACAGCTGACGCAATCCGAAGTGCTCCGCCGCGAACATTCCCGCAAGGGCAAGGATCCCGACAATAAGCATAAGTATTCCTATCCTCATATTTCGCCTCAGTTCACGCTCATTGTCAAGAGCCTGAAGATAGAAATACCCGGAAATAGCGTCAGGATAACGGCGTTTTTCCTTTTCATCGATGCAGTCGCTTACAATATGCAGAGATATCTCATCCGTAGGATGAAACGCTCTGGCGTTATCCGTAAGAAATCCGGCGACCTCGGAGGATATTATCTCCCGGCTGCCCACGGAATAAGGAGACACAAAATCGCTGTCGTCACGGACATTCATTGTTATCACCGCCCGTCCCAGGTCGTCTCTCACTATGTTTTTTGATCGGCGGCGAAGATCGGCCTCGCCCCGTAGAAGTCTTGAAACCGTCATTCCGGAAACCTCTTTTCTATTCTTTTTCCGCGGCGCGGATGTTTGCAACGTCCGACCGTGTTATACCTTTCACGGAAAGAATATCTTCATCGGAGGCATTGAACAGTTTTTCCGTTCCCCCGAATTTCCGCAGCAGCGCGGCAGCCTTTACTTTTCCTATTCCGGGTATTTTCGTAAGCTGCGTCTGTATTGTGTATTTGTCCCTCAGTTTACGGTGATAACTTATAGCAAACCGGTGGACCTCCTCCTGAAGCCTTCCGCAGAAAGCAAACACTGCGGACTCTGATACAAGCGGCTTGTCCCTGCCGTCGGCAAAGCTTACCGCCTTTGTACGGTGCCGGCTGTCTTTTTTGAAACCTATGACCGGAACACTTACCCCGAGTCCGGACAGAACCCCCTGAACCGCATGGATCTGCCCCTGACCACCGTCACAGATAATAACATCGGGCAACGGAGAAAATGACTCGTCCCCGTCAAGGAAACGCTGTACCCGGCGACGGACAGCACAGCTCATTGCGGCGGTATCATCCCCTGCCCCGTCCTCGGGACCTATACGGAATTTTTTATACGCACTGCGGAGGAAAACTCCGTTTTCGGTGCAGACCATGCCGCATACGGTATCAGTCCCGGCAAGGTGGCTGACGTCGTATATCTCCATCCGGCGGAAGTTTCCCAGTCCGACAAAATCATTGAAAGCGTCCTGAAGTCTCTGTCCGTTCTCAGCCCTTCCCGTATGCTGAAGAAGCCTTTCCTCCGCATTGCGGCGGGCTATGGAAAGTATTTCCCGGTCGCAGTCAAAGGAAGGAACGGTCAGTGCGTTTCCGAGCCATTGGTTATAAAGCTCAAACCATTCATATTCCCGGTCAAAATAGGCACGTCCCGCCGGCGCCTGTTCGGAATAATAACGCTGGACGTAATCCCTCATGAGATCCGGGGAAAAGTCCTCGTCAAAAATATCACAGCGCTGGCCCACAACATAGCCGTTACGGAGCACGAGCACGAAAATACAGCATTGCCCGTCGTTAAGCTGACGCCAGGCAAAATAGTCACCGTTCCGCTTTTGTCCGACTATCGGCCGGCGTTTCTGAGCCAGGGTATGCAAAGCCCGGAGTCTGTCCCTGTATTTTGCCGCAGACTCAAAGTCAAGCTCCTCGGACGCCTTATTCATTTTTTCCTCGGTTTCAGCCTCCACGGCATCGGTGTTTCCGCCGAGAATATCCGATATCCGCCCGTAAACCTCATCAGACATCGCCTGGGTATAATCTTCTGTGCAGAATCCGGAACATTTGCCTATCTGAAAATTCAGACATCTGCGACCGGCGGCGGAATCTCCGCCGGGGCAATCGCAAAGCCCGAAAGCGGTATTTATCAGATCTACAACGGCTTTCGCATCAGTACGGTATATGAATGGACCGAAATATTTGTCTTTTGAAGACTTTTTGCTGTTTTCAAGACTGAGGACAGGCACACGGATACCGTTGGAAAGCTTCCTTGTACTGAGCCTGATGAACGGATATCCTCTTATACCGTCCTTAAGCAGAATATTGTAAAAAGGGCGGTGCAGCCGGATCAGACTTATTTCAGTCAGTAACGCGTCCAGTTCCGTAGCGGTGATAATAACATCGAAATCCTCTACCTGGCTCACCATTTTTTCCGTTTTCGGAGTATGATAACCGTTTCTGAAATAGCTTGTTACCCGGTTTTTCAGGTTTTTAGCCTTCCCCACATATATCACCTTGCGGTGCCGGTCATGCATTATATATACACCGGGTTCCCCGGGAAGGTTATTCGCCTTTTTAAGCAGATCCATAGTCCCTCACAAAAAAACAGGCAGTACATCCCCTCAGGAGTGTACTGCCACCTATACTTGCTTATCCTCGGAATGTCATCTGAGGTTGGAAAAACTGGATTCAATGATTTCGCTCAGGGTCTCGATAGCCTGTTTCTCATCAACACCGTCAGCGATTATTCCCACAACATTGTCCCTTACCACACCGAGACTGAGAACTCCGAGAAGACTCTTTGCGTTGACACGTCTGTCGCCCTTTTCCAGCCATATAGAACACTTGAACTCATTGGCTTTGGTTATAAAATAAGTCGCAGGTCTGGCATGCAGACCGACGGAATTTATCACGGTTACATTTTTATTTGTCATACGACGTTTCCTCTCCTTGTTGCCGTACAGCGGTGTCCGCAGAAAGTACACAACCACTATTTTATATGGCTCATTATACACCATTTTTAATGTTTTGTCAAGAGAAATTTGCAACAAATTAGAAATTATTATTTTTTCCTTTTCGTCAATTATTCACAATTGAAACTGCGCTCCCCGTTGACAAATCGGGGATTATATACTATAATGTAGGTTGTAATATGATGTCCGGCGGAGATTTTCGCCGGAATAACAGAAAAATCTGACAGAGAGGCTCTCATGCACGACATATCTTTAACACGAAATTTTTGCATAATCGCTCATATAGACCACGGCAAAAGCACCGTGGCAGACAGGCTTCTGGAACTGACAAAAACCGTTACCAAGCGGGAGATGGAGGATCAGCTCCTTGACAATATGGATCTGGAGCGGGAAAGGGGCATAACGATCAAAGCCCGGGCGGTAAAGATGGACTATACCGCCGAAGACGGAAAGACGTACGAGCTCAACCTTATAGACACCCCGGGACATGTTGACTTTTCCTACGAAGTTGCCCGTTCACTCCAGGCATGCGAAGGTGCTTTGCTGGTTGTGGACGCTTCGCAGGGAATAGAGGCGCAGACCCTCGCAAACACCTATCTTGCGGTGGACGGAGGGCTTGAGGTGCTTCCGGTCATCAACAAGATAGACCTTCCCGCCGCGGACCCGGACAGGGTGATAAAGGAAATCGAAGACGTTATCGGCATTCCCGCCGCAGATGCGCCGAAGGTGTCGGCAAAAACCGGGCAGAACATGGAAAGTCTGCTGGAATATATTGTGCAGAACATACCCGCGCCCAAAGGCGATGACACGGCGCCCCTCAAAGCGCTGATCTTCGACTCAGTTTATGACAGTTACAGAGGGGTAATAGTTTACGTCCGTGTATTCGACGGAACACTCAGAGCCGGCGACAGGATAAAGCTCTGCTCCACCGGAGCGGAATTTGACGTAGTGGAAGTGGGAAACATGCGTCCCTTCGGTCTTGAGCCCAAGGACAGCATCTGCGCAGGAGAGGTAGGGTACATCACGGCCTCCATAAAAACGGTTCAGGATACCCGGGTCGGCGATACCGTCACCCTGGCTCAGCGCCCCACGGAAAAGCCTCTGGAGGGATTCAAGAAAGTAACTCCCATGGTCTTCAGCGGCATCTTCCCCGCCGACGGATCCAAATACGGCGATCTGAGAGACGCTTTGGAAAAATTACAGCTCAACGATGCGGCTCTGTCCTTTGAAAAAGAAAACTCCGCAGCCCTCGGCTTCGGTTTCCGCTGCGGTTTCCTGGGACTGCTTCACATGGATATAATCCAGGAAAGACTTGAGCGGGAGTACAACCTCGACCTTATAACCACTGCCCCCAGCGTTATTTACAAAATAGAAAAGACAGACGGCTCAACGGTATTTGTTTCCAACCCCTCGCTTTACCCGAACCCGGGAGAGATAGCCCAGGCGTATGAACCCTTCGTTACGGCTAACATCCTTGCGCCTTCGGAATATGTGGGAACGATAATGGATCTGTGCACGGAACGCCGGGGCGTATTCAAAAATATGAGCTATATCGACGAAAGCCGTGTTGATCTGCATTATGAATTGCCTTTGAATGAGATAATTTACGACTTTTTCGACGCTCTTAAATCAAGGACAAGAGGATACGCATCCTTTGACTATGAGTTCAAGGACTATGTCAGGAGCAATCTTGTCAAGCTTGATATACTTCTCAACGGAGAGATCGTGGACGCACTGAGCTTCATAGTCTTCGCGGATAACGCGTACCCGAGGGGAAGGAAAATCTGCGAACGTCTCAAGGACAATATCCCCCGCCAGCTTTTTGAGATCCCGATACAGGCTGCCATAGGCGGAAAGATAATCGCCAGAGAAACCGTAAAGGCACTGAGAAAAGACGTGCTTGCCAAATGCTACGGCGGCGACATAACCAGAAAGAAAAAACTTCTTGAAAAACAGAAGGAAGGCAAAAAACGCATGCGCTCCTTCGGCACCGTGGAACTGAGCCAGGAAGCCTTCATGGCGGTACTCAAATACGATGATGAATAACCCCTTTTCGGTATATATACACATACCTTTCTGCGCCGGAAAGTGCGCTTACTGCGACTTTTATTCCCTGCCCTGCCCCTCAGAGCAGACAATGAGGGACTACGGTGATGCCTTATGCTGTCAAGTGAAAAAACTTGACAAAGGTGCGCCGGAGAGCGTATATTTCGGCGGTGGAACACCTTCACTTCTCCCGGAAAGGGTTTTACGGAAAATAACCGGGCAACTGAGGGAAAAATTTGATCTTACCAATACGGAAATAACCATAGAGACAAACCCGGAAAGCACCCGTAATATACTGCCGTTTGTAAAAGACAAAACCTTTACAAGAGTAAGCATGGGAATACAAAGTCTGGACGACGAACAGCTGCGCTTTCTCGGCAGGATTCACACTTCGGAGACCGCAAGATCATCCTTCAGCGCGTTGCGGGACGCCGGAGCAGACAACATATCCGTGGATCTGATATGCGCGATACCGTTTCCGGGAAGTTTTGAGAGACTGAAGCGGTCCCTTGACGGAGTAATATCCATGAGTCCGGAGCACGTTTCGGTGTATATGCTGTCGGTGGAACCCGGAGCAAAAATGTCAAAACTCGGCATAAAAGAAATGGACGGAGACGAAGCGGCGGAACAATATCTTTACGTTTCCGGTACGCTACGCCAGGCGGGTTTTGACCATTATGAAATATCGAATTTTGCGAGGAACGGCAACCGCAGCCGCCACAACTGCGGCTACTGGAAAAGTCTGCCGTACATCGGCATAGGTGCCGGAGCAGTGGGTTTCGACGGGATAAAAAGATACCGTATCCTGGAAGATGTACGGGAATATATTGCCAGTGCCGGGGATGTTCCGGAGCATGTGGAAGAAATACTCTCGGAAACAAGCCTTAGGGAAGAACGCATCATCCTGGGGCTGAGAACTTCTGACGGGATACCGGAAACACTTATTCCGGAACAAAAGAAAAGCTTTGCGGACACCTGCAGAAAAAACGGCCTGGCACGGAGCGAAAACGGAAGATTCAGTCTTACACCGGAGGGTTGGGCGGTCTGCAACAGCATAATAACGGAAATCATCAAGTGAATGAGAACTTGAACAGACGTCAGACAGCGAAGACGGAGATTGACCATGACAGAAAGAGATCTTTTGATAAACGCACTCAAACACTACTGCGACATGATCTGGGAATACGACAGGTCAAAAGACCTGATCACCGTTCACTACGACAAGATACTTCCATCGGCGGAGAAAAAAAAGTTTGCCGCAGGCGGAATCAGAAAGCTTCTTGAAGAGAAATGTGATTTCAGACTGAATTCCGACAAATGGAAGGACAAAATAGACAGAAGCTATATACGGCAGTTTTTCCTGGGGGACAAAGACCGTGAGGACTTCCATATCCGTTTCAGGATTCAGGGGGAAAAACTCAAATGGTACAACATAAGGCTGGAAAAACTGGACGATAACACTGTTCTCATGTCCGGAAAAGACATATACGAAGAGATAAACAGCACATCCATACATAAGTCCGCAAAAAAGTCCTTTGACGATATAATCAACATAGACGTAAAGTCACGAACCTATGTCGTAAGCCACACGGACGATGCGGTGGAAATCCCGTTTGACGAATACGATTACGACACGATGATGAAGCTGTTTGTGGAAAAACATGTCACGAATGCGGATAAAGACAAGCTGACAGCGGAGCTTAAACTGGATCACGTCGTGCAGGAACTCAGGAATCAGGACGAGTACGATGTATACTTTTCCGTCCGTGAAGGAAACGGGATATCCTACAAAAAAGTGACTTTTTCCTACTATGATGACAGTAAGCAGCTTATAACCCTTGCCCGGCTCGATATAAGCGGTGTGGCAAGGCGATACGAAAAACAGCTGACGGAAATACAACGGGAAAGATACGAGGACAACCTTACAAAAGCCCATAACCGGAATTATTACGAGCTTGACGTGAAAAGCACCGTACAAAGCGGCGGTGTCGCAATGATAGACGTTGACAATTTCAAGCTTTGCAACGATTCCTACGGTCATAAACTCGGAGATAAAATACTGATGACCCTTGCGGGAATAATCCGCGGTGCTGTAAGTAAAAAAGACATTCTCATCCGTTACGGCGGTGATGAGTTTCTTCTTATCATGCCGGAAGTGACGCGGGAGGAATTTGAACTTACGCTCGGTAAAATACGGCAGAGGATCCGCGCGATAAGGCTTGAGGAATGCCGGGGGCTTACCCTTACCGTAAGCATCGGCGGAGTAATCTCGGAGGATGAGGTTACGGAACTTTCCGTATACAAAGCCGACAAGTTAATGTACAGGGCGAAGGAGAAAAAGGATTCAATTATCATATCGGATTCCGCCGATGTACCGGAGGAAGATTTCTCCGACACTGAATACTGCGACGGAAAAGAGCCGGACCGCAGCAAACAGACTGTCCTGATAGCGGATGATTCCGAGCTGAACCGCAGGATGCTTTCGGATATGCTTCAGCAGCAATTCCAGATCATTGAAGCACGCAACGGTGAGGAATGCATACGGATGCTGGAGCAGTACGGAACGGGAATATCGCTGGTTCTTCTGGATGTAATCATGCCGGGAACGGACGGCTTCGGAGTTATATCGGAAATGAACAGGAACCGGCTTATAGAAACCGTCCCGGTGATAATGATAACCGCAGACGATAACGAGCGCAACATCGGCAGAGCATACAAAATGGGAGCTTCGGACTATATAAGCCGTCCCTTTGATTCACAGATAGTATACCGAAGGGTTTTGAATACTGTAAAGCTATATGCCAGACAGCAGCGGCTTGCGTTCATGCTCACAATGCAGACCCACGAAAAAGTCAGGAACAACCAGCTTATTATGGCTGTTCTCAGCCATGTCGTGGGCTATAAGAACGGCGAAAGTGAGACACATATAAGACATATGAACAGGCTTACGGCAATGCTGCTTGAAAAGCTCCTGACGAAGACGGACAAATACAGTCTTTCCTGGCAGGACTGCACCCTTATAGAGACTGCATCCACATTGCATGATATCGGGAAAACCGGGATAAGCGAAACCATACTCAACAAACCCGGTAAGCTTACGCCGGAAGAATACGAGATAATGAAAACACATACCCTGATCGGTGAAAACATTCTCAGAGGTATCGAAGAATACAGGGATGAACCTCTGATCAGGACTGCGGCATGTATATGCCGCTGGCACCATGAACGTTACGACGGAAAAGGATACCCAGACGGGCTGAAGGGTGAAGAGATCCCCATCGCCGCTCAGGTGGTATCCGTTGCGGATGTATACGACGCGCTGGTAAGCCCCCGGGTATACAAGGAAGCTTACAGCAAAGATAAAGCCCTGAAAATGATTCTCAACGGAGAATGCGGATGCTTCAATCCCATACTCATAGAGTGTCTGAGGGAAATCAACGACAGAATTTACAGTGAGATCTACGGAAACCGTAGCAGGTGAAAGGACGGCAGACAATGTCCGGGAACGGAAAAAGAATCGTATCTGTTTGCGTGGCGCTGATACTTTTATTGCTTTGCGGCTGCGGCACCGTTCCGCCCACGGAGGAAGAAAATCTGCCGGAGCTTATCATAGGGAGCGATATTTATGCTCCCTACTTTTACATCGGAGATGACGGAACCTTCACGGGAATAGATGTGGAGATAGCTACTGAAGCCTGCAGAAGACTCGGATACAAAGCGGTTTTCCGTCAGATACAGTGGCAGAATAAGGACGAATATCTTGAAAACGGTACCGTTGACTGTCTGTGGGGAAGCTTTTCAATGAACGGACGGGAGGATCTCTATGCCTGGGCAGGACCATATATGTACAGCCGGCAGATAGTTGTGGTCCATGCCGAAAGCGATATATTTACCCTTTCGGATCTCAACGGCAAAAGGATCTCAGTGCAAAGCGGATCAAAGCCCGAAGAATTGCTCCTGAATCATTTAATCCCGGAAATCGGCTCGGTAAAAGCAGTCTACAGCTTTACGACCCTTGACCTGGTGTTTTCCGCACTGAGAAAAGGTTACGTTGACGCCTGTGCCGGACATGAAACGGCATATAAAAAATACATGGAAGACATGCCCGAGAATTACAGAATCCTGGAAGAAAGCCTGTTGAAGGCAAGACTCGGGGTTGCTTTTTACCTCCGGACAGGAGACGGAAAAGCGGCTGAATTTGCGCAGATACTTGAACAGATGAAGGATGACGGCAGCATTGCCCGGATAATTTCGGAATACGGGCTGGATCCCGCCGATTACCTGACGGAGTGACGAAGATGAAGAAAAGAAACGGAACACTTCCCTCGGATTCGATTTTTCACCTGATGCTCCTGCTCATAGGCGTGGTAATAATCGGAGCATCCGCCGTAATAGGTGCCAAAATTAGCTTTGAAGGCGCAGAGAGCACACTTAACCGGACTCTGACATACATGAAAAAGCAATGCGCGGGATATGAGGCTCTCATGTCCCTGGATGAGGTCAAAAGTCTCGTAAGAATTTCGGAACAGGCGGAGGAGGTCAGAAACGATCTGCTGCTTGACCCTGAAACCATGAATGAGGAATATCTGAGGTTTTACGCTAAAAATCAGAGGCTTGAGTGCGTAATGATCCTTGACGGGGAAGGCGAACCTGAACTCGGATACTGCTCCGAAACCCCTGTATGCGGAAACTGGAGTGACTTTTTTAAAAAACAGCAGATCAGAGACGTCCTGAATTATCCGGAGAAAATATACACCGAAAGAATCGAAAGCGAAGGTCAGACCTATGACATTGCCGTAACCTCCCGGCAGGACGCTCCCGGGGCCGTATTCTGCTCAAGGTTGCAGGACCGGGGTGTGCTTGACGCATATCAGTCCACGGTCAAAAGCCTTCTTGCCGGATATGAAATGGTTCTCAACGGCACTTTGTTCATCACCGACGGAAATAAGATCATAAACTCAAACTATGACGGACCGGAAGGACAAAGATCCGGGCAGGCGGAGCTGCTTGACGAGATCGACCGCAGTGCCGGTGACGGAGAACTTATCAGATTAAAAACCGGATCGGAGGTATACTACGGAGGTAAATCCCAGTATCAGGGATATCACCTTTACATCGTATATCCCGCACTGAGCGTGTTCTCTCTCTGTCACAAAGTCATAATCGTCGTCTTCGCCATATACAGTGCGGTAATGGTACTTGTGGTGCTCCTGCACGAAAAGACAAGACGGACGCATCTCGCACTTCTCAACAGTCAGACGAAAACTGTCCGTGCAATAAGCCGTATATACATATCAAGCATTCTCGTTGACATCATGCAGAACAAGCTGGAATTCCTTTACTGCCCGGGTCTGCCCGATTCCCCGTACGGTATTCCGGCGGATATTCTGTTCTGTGAGCATATGGCGAAACGGGTGGATCCCTCATACAGGAATGAATACGGGCATTTCACGGATATGCACACAGTCAGCCAACGCCTCAAAGGCAGGGAATATATAGAATTTGCATATCCGGGTACAGACGGCATATGGTACATGGATACAATCATTCCCCGGGATACCGATGAAAAGGTAAACGTAAAGACCATCGTTGTTGTAACCAAAAACATTGATGAACAGAAAAAGACAGAGCTGAACTACCGTAAAGAACTTGAGGAATCGGTCAGAAAAATTTCCACCGCAAACGAAGCCAAAACGGAATTTCTCAGACGTATCAGCCACGACATAAGAACGCCCATCAATGTAATCCTCGGTATGACCGAGATGGGAAACAGGCACTCTCAGGATCCAGAACAGCTCCGTTATTACAGACAAAAGACCCGTGAGGCGGCGGAGTTCCTGCTTGAATTCGTGAATGACATCCTGACACTGAACAGGCTTGACTCCGGCATTCAGCAGCAGCCCAGGAAATTTGACCTGGAATCGGAAACGAACGAGATAATATCTATGGTCCTGCCCCAGGCAGAACGTATGGGCGTCAGGGTTCTGTCGCCGGAGTTCAGTTTAAAGCATACCGAGTTTATCGGGATTCCCCTCTACTACCGGCAAATACTTATGAATATCCTCAGCAATGCGGTAAAGTACAACCGGAAAGACGGAACAGTAAGCATCTCTCTTGCGGAGACCGGAGCGTCAGCCGGAAAAACCGAGGTACATATCACCTGCGCCGACACGGGTACAGGCATGAGCAAGGATTTCCAGAAAAAGATGTTTGAACCCTTCGCCAGGGAATCCGAAGAAAACGAAAACGTCTATGGCGGGATAGGCCTGGGACTCTCGGTCGTCCGGAAACTCGTGGATAAGATGGGCGGACAGATCAGGGTTGAAAGCGAAAAGGACAGGGGAACAAAATTCGATATCACCCTCCCGCTGGAATACTGCCAGCCGGAGGAAGAGTACCAGCCCTCCGACGAAAGACCGTCAATTGCGGGAATGAAGATACTGCTGGTGGAAGACAATAAACTCAATATGGAAATTGCAGAGTCACTGCTTACCGACGACGGCGCAGAAGTCACGAAAGCGTTTTCGGGAGAAGAAGGACTGCGGCTCTTCTCCGGAAGTGAACCCGGATATTTTGATCTTATACTCATGGATGTAATGATGCCGGGAACCGACGGACTGCAGGCCACAAGAGCCATACGAAGCATGAACAGGACCGATGCCGGAGAGGTTCCCATACTCGCAATAACCGCAGCCCTGTTTGAAGAGGATCTCAGAGAATGCCTGGAAGCGGGGATGAACGGATGGGTTCCGAAGCCCCTGGATACGGAAAAACTGGCTCGGGAGATATCAGATCAGGTAAAGAAAAGAAGGGACAGGAATAAATGACAGTCAGGGATCTGTACACGGAAACCTCCTCTGATTTCGACTCCGTACTGAAACGTCTCGGAAGCGAGGAATCGGTCAAAAAATTCGTCAGACTGTTTGCCGGAGACGAAAGTTTCACTCAGCTGAAGACCGCTCTTTCCGAAAATAATACGGCGGAGGCCTTCCGTGCGGCGCACACATTGAAAGGCATCAGTATAAACCTGGGATTTTCGGGCTTATACAAAGCCTCATCCGGGATTACCGAGAGCCTCAGGAACGGACAGACCGAGGACCTGGATAAAGAGTTCTCGGAGGTCTGCTGGGAATATGAAAAATTGATCAGCCGCATACCGGAGATAGACTGAACTTAAAAGAAAACAATGAAATGACCCCGTCGGTAAGATAAAACCGACGGGGTTTCTTTATCTGTTGTCCGGAAGATCAGGCTTTGGCTCCGGAAAGTCCTGTCGAAGGAACGGACACAGCAGAGGCTTTGTCCGGGATCTGCTGAGCCTTGCGGTCATATCCGAGATTGATGAAGTAAACCACCAGATTAGCGGAAACTATCACAAGATTCAGCACATATACCACCAGAACGTAATTGGCTGTACCGGAAATTATCTTTGCGATTATCCCGGCGGTATCCCCTGCCATTATAAGAAGGATAAACTGCCAGCTCATGTTCTTTGCGGTTCTGGCTTTGATATTCTTGTACACCGACATGGGCCAGGAAAAGCCAAAACATATAAGCATTACTGCCTCAAGAATTTCTGTCATTACAAATCTCCCCTGTTCTTTTTAAAACATTTTTCTGAACACCTATATTATACTCTTGACAAACCATAAAGTCAAATATATAATTA
>CAJLLT010000002.1 GCA_905207625.1 uncultured Eubacteriales bacterium
TTTTCAAAAGGGGTCGCCGGGTGCAGGGCGGAGAGCCCTAAGAAAAGAATTAGGCGGGAAACTCTGCAAAAAGTGCCGAAATAGGGGGGAAGGCCTGTGAAAAGCCCGAAGATGAGGGTCTCGCACGATGAAACGATCCTCGAAAAACTTACTGTTTACAAACAGTTTATTTTGTGCTATAATAAGGTGGTATAGGTTTTTGATGGCAGAGGGGCGATTGATGTTTCGGAAGGAAAGATACGGGATGAAGAAAAAGGTGCCTATCAAAACGGTATATTACAAAGACGAATTGCAGGATGAATTTTCCACAGCCGTGATTACACCGAAGAAGATCGATGGAAGCTATGTATATCTTCGGGAGTCGGTTGCCGGAAAAACAGCCCGGTTTTTCATCTACCGATTATTGGCCTTTCCGCTTGCGTTCTGCTATCTGCATCTCTCTTTTCACCATCGGACGATCAACCGTAAGGTTCTGAAAGAATACAACGGCTCCTTTTTTCTCTATGGAAACCATACCCAGCCCATTGCCGACGCACTGATTCCCTCCTTTCTTCACCCGAAGGGCATTTCGGTGATCGTGCACCCGAACAATGTTTCCATGCCTGTTTTGGGTCGGATGACGCCCTACATGGGCGCACTGCCTCTGCCGGACGATCTTTCGGCCATGCGGCATTTCAAGGAAGCCATAGAGCATCAGGTGCAGAAGGGCGTTCCGGTCTGCATCTATCCCGAAGCCCACATCTGGCCCTACTACACCGGCATTCGTCCTTTCAAGGAGGATTCCTTTTACTACCCGGTCAAATACGGCGTACCGGCATTCTGTTTCACCAATGTATACAAGGCCTGCCGATTCCGCAGCCGCCCGAAGATCCGGACTTATATAGACGGCCCCTTTTATCCTGACAATTCCCTTCCTCTGCGAGAGCAGAAAAAAGAGCTGCGGGACAGAATTCACGCCTGTATGTGTCAACGGGCGGCCCAGTCCGACCTTTCGTACATCGAGTACAAAAAGGAGGAAAACGAATGATCAATCTTCTGCTTGCGGGGAACGCCCGGATTTTTGACGGCATTCTCACCTGCGCCCTGTCCATTTTCCGCCGAAGCGGCGGAGAGGAAGGAATACGCTTTTATATCCTCACAATGGATGCAGGTCATCTGAAAGAGGAATACACGGCCATTTCCGACAGTCAGATAGAATTTCTGAACCGGGTTGCCCGGGCGCATCGGCCGGGGAGCGACTTTGTGAAGATCGATGTGAGTGCTCTTTACCGGAAAGAATTCGGCGGTTGCCCCAACGAAGATGCCTACTGTTCGCCTTACACCCTCTTGCGGCTGTTGACGGACGAACTGCCGGAGCTGCCGGACAAGCTGTTGTATCTGGATGCCGACATTCTCTTCAACAGGGACATTCGACTGCTTTACAACACCGATGTTGAAGGGTACGAATATGCGGCGACGAGAGATCACTACGGAAAATATCTGATCCATCCCCGATATATCAATGCCGGCGTGCTTCTCTTGAATCTGAAGGAGATGCGGAAAACCGGAATTCTGAAAAGAGCCAGAGCCTTGCTTCGGAAGAAAAAACTGGTCTTTGCCGACCAAAGTGCGCTGATCCGCTGTACCACCAGAAAGAAGCTGCTCCCTCAGCGGTTCAATGACCAGAAGTTTTTGCACCGGCACACGGTGGTGCGCCACTTTTCCAAGCGTTTGTTTTACCTGCCTTATCCCCACACCGCCAATATCAAGCAATGGCAGGTGGACGAGGTGCATCGGATTTTCCGATACCACGCCTTTGATGACATTTTTGATGAATACCTGAATTTGAAAAAGCTTTATGAAAATCCTCCCCTACAGTGAAAAAGTTTTGTTGAAAGAAAGGAGTGTTCCTGCCCCGACAGGACTCCGGTTAGACCAATGAATACGAAACCCGTCATTCCGATTTTTTATGCCTGTGATGACCGTTTTGTTCCCTTCGCCATGGTTTCTCTGACTTCAATTCTGGAAAACGCCGATCCTGAGCGACAGTATGAAGTCCACATTCTGCACACCGACATTTCCTCTGCCCGCATGGAGCAGATTCACCGGATGCAACGGCAGAATGTCCGCGTTTGCTTTGACGATGTGAGCACCTATCTGCGTTCCTTCTGCGACCGGTTGCCCATCCGGGACTACTATACCAAAACCACCTATTTCCGGTTGTTCATCGCCGAAATGTTTCCCGATATTGATAAAGCCATCTACATTGACAGCGATACCGTGGTTTGCAAAAACATCGCAGAACTTTTCGATTACGATCTGGGAGACCATCTGGTGGGCGCCTGTCATGAGCAGGCCATGGTGCAGGTCGAAGAATATGGCAGATATGTGGAAAAGTGTCTGGGCATTGACCGGAATTGCTATTTTAATGCCGGAGTTCTGCTTCTGAACTGCGCCGCTTTCCGGCAGGAACAGATTTTACTGCACTTTACCGAGCTTCTCGGATTTTACGATTTTGTGGTCACACAGGACGAAGACTACCTGAACCTTCTGTGCAAGGACCGGGTAAAATTTCTTCCCCAGTGCTGGAATGTTGAAGTATTCGGCGAAATTCCGGTGCAGGAGGAGGAATTCGGCATCCTTCATTACATTATGGTGTCCAAGCCTTGGCATTACCGGGACTGCCGATACGGACAGCTGTTCTGGAGCTATGCCGCCAAAACCGAGGTCTACGGAGAAATCGGGCGCATTTTAGAGGACTACACCGAAGAGCAACGCACCGAAGACAGCATTTCCTGTGATCGGCTTTTACAAACCGCCGTAAAGGAAACCTACCGGGAAGACAACTATTTTTCAAGGAAAAAGCGGATGCTCTGCTCAGAGGACCGGCAAAAGATTTTAGAAAAAATCGACCTTTTTGAAAGAGAGGGCCGTTTTGACGAAGATGTGGAAGACGACCCGCCCGGCAGAGCAATACAGCCCGGCGAAGTGGATTATCTCAAAGAAAAACTGACCACCCGCCTTTCCGCCAAAGCCTCCACTCTGGCAGCCGAATGTTACCTGCGTTCCATTCTGAGAAAAAAGCAGCTCATTGTGAAGGAGATTCTGGGCGGCGAGCACCTGCAAAATCTTTCAACCGGCGCTGTTCTGACCTGCAATCACTTTCATGCCATGGACAGCTTCGCCATGCAGCTTGCTTTCCGGGAGGGCGGCCCGAAAAAAGGAAAGCTCTTCCGCATCATCCGGGAGGGGAATTATACCGCTTTTCCCGGCTTCTATGGCTATCTGATGCGGAATTTCTACACGCTGCCTTTAGCCTCTGACTTCAAGGCCAAAAAAGAATTTCTCCGTGCCGCCGACCGGCTGTTGCAGGAAGGAAACTTCATTTTGGTCTATCCGGAGCAAAGTATGTGGTGGAACTACCGGAAGCCCAAGCCCCTGAAGGAGGGCGGCTTCTACCTTGCCGCCAAGAACAATCTTCCGGTTATTCCCTGCTTCATCACCATGGAGGACAGCAACCTGTCAGACGAAACCGGCTATCCGGTCCAGGAGTATGCCGTCCACATCGGCGCTCCCATCTATCCGGACGAAACGAAGAATCCCACGGAAAACACCAAGGAAATGACGGAAAAGAACTTTGCTCTCTGGAAAGAGATTTATGAAAGCACCTACCATATCCCCCTTTCCTACAAGACCGAAGAACGATAGCTTGCAAACGGCTGTCTCAAATGCGAATTTTAAAGCGTTTGAGCCAGCCTTTTTTGCCGCCTTCAACACCATGCAGAAAATATTTTTAAATATCTCTTGAAATATCTCTTGAATTCTGCCGCAAAGGGGTGTATAATACAAGGTGGAATCGGCGGACTGTCCCTGAACGGTCCGGGAATCAATAAAACCGACGCTTTTCAAGAAAAGCGCCGCAAATAAGAAGGAGAAGGTCTTTTATGAGCAGCCAAACTATGTGGGCTCTCGTCAAGGACAAACCCGAAGTGGGCTTGACCATGAAGAGAGTCGAGATTCCTCAGGTCGGCGACAATGATGTCAAGATCAAAATTCACAAAACCGCTATCTGCGGCACCGATGTACATATCTACCAGTGGAATGAATGGGCACAGGAAACCATCCGGTTGGGAACCACCGCCGGACACGAATATGTGGGTGAGATCGTGGAAGTGGGCAAGAATGTGACCTCTGCCAAGGTGGGCGACATTGTTTCCGGTGAAGGGCATATTGTCTGCGGCACCTGCCGCAACTGCCGTGCCGGCAAAGGGCACCTGTGCCGCAACACCAAGGGCGTGGGCGTAAACCGGAACGGTGCGTTCGCCGAATATCTGGTAATTCCCGCCACGAATGTGATCCATTGCTCCAAGAAGATTCCCGAAGAACTGTATTCCATTTTCGATCCTTTCGGCAATGCCACCCATACCGCCCTTTCCTTTGATACCCTGGGCGAGGATGTGTTGGTGACCGGTGCAGGCCCCATCGGCATCATGGCCGCAGCTATTGCAAAGTTTGCAGGTGCCCGGAATGTAGTCATCACCGATCTGAACGAATACCGGCTGGATTTGGCAAGAACCTTTGGTGTCACTGCCGTGAATACCGGCAAGGAAGACCTGAAGAAGGTTATGGAAGACCTGGGGATCGTGGAAGGCTTTGATGTGGGTATGGAAATGTCGGGCAACCGGTTCGCCCTGAATCAGCTGATCAACTCCATGGCCAACGGCGGCAGAATTGCCCTGCTTGGTATCCAGGGACGCAACATGACCGAAGTGCCGATTAACACCATCATCTGGAACGGCCTGAAGATCAAAGGAATTTACGGCAGAGAAATGTACGAAACCTGGTACAAAATGACCTCTATGGTAGAGGCCGGCTTCCCGCTTGAGAAGATTGTAACGCACCGTTTCCCCATCAAGGAGTATCAGAAGGGCTTCGATGCCATGATTTCCGGTCAATCCGGCAAGGTGATTCTGGATTGGGCAAATGTGAACGATTGAGAGTGAAGGGAGATTTGTTATGAACAAGAACGAAGTTTACGCATACTACAGAGAAACGCTGGCCGGCATCAAGGAAGCCGGCGTGCAGAAAAATGAGCGCATCATCACCACGCCCCAGTCGGCGCACATTTTTGCCGACGGCAAGGAACTGATCAATATGTGTGCCAACAACTACTTGGGTCTGGCAGACAATCCGGAGCTGATTCAGGCGGCTAAGGACGCTTACGATAAATACGGCTACGGTCTTGCTTCCGTCCGGTTCATCTGCGGCACTCAGGATATTCATAAGGAACTGGAGAAGAAGGTGGCTGAATTCTTTGAAACAGAAGACACCATTCTTTATTCCTCCTGCTTCGATGCCAACGGTGGCTTGTTTGAAACACTCCTCACCGCAGAGGATGCCATCATTTCCGACGAATTGAACCATGCCTCCATCATCGACGGCGTGCGGCTCTGCAAGGCTCAGAGATACCGCTACAAGAACAACGATATGGAAGACCTGGAAGCAAAGCTGAGAGAAGCGGATGAAAAGGGCGCCCGCATCAAGATGATCGCCACCGACGGCGTGTTTTCTATGGACGGCATCATCGCCAATCTGAAGGGCGTTTGCGACTTGGCTGACCGCTACAATGCACTGGTGATGGTGGACGATTCCCATGCTTCGGGCTTTGTGGGCAAACGGGGCAGAGGCTCCACAGACTACTGTGGCGTGATGGGCAGAGTGGATGTGATCACCGGCACCTTCGGCAAGGCGCTGGGCGGCGCTTCCGGCGGCTTCACCACCGGTAAAAAGGAGATCATTGATCTGCTTCGTCAGAGATCCCGTCCCTACCTCTTCTCCAACACTTTGACTCCTGCAATTGCCGCAGGTACCCTTGCAACCATTGATATGCTGGAAAAGGACACCTCCCGCAGAGATTACCTGGAAAGCATCGTGGTCGGCTACCGGAAGGCTCTGGAGGACGCCGGCTTTGACATCATTCCCGGCACTCATCCCTGCGTGCCCGTGATGCTCTACGACGAGCACAAGGCCGCCAGAATGGCCGAAAAGCTCTACCAACTGGGCATTTATGCCGTTTCCTTCACCTATCCTGTGGTGCCCAAGGGTAAGGCCAGAATCCGTACTCAGGTTTCCGCCGCACACACCAAGGAGGATTTGGATTTCGCCGTTCAGTGCTTCATCAAGGCAAGAGCCGAGATGGAGGCCGAGGACGCCGAAGCAAACAAATAATTCAAAAAGGGGCTGTAAAAAACATCGAGTTTTTTACAGCCCCTTTCTTTTTTAACTCATGCGCTGACCAGCGCTACGCCCACAAATGCACCGAAAACCGCCAGTCCGATAGCCAAAACAACAAGTCCTACGCCCGGACGGCGCTTTTTATACACCCAGTGGGAAAGAACAAACACCAATGCGCCCATCGAAATGAAGATCAGCCCCATGCCGAAAATATCCCTGTATTTCATACCCTCGCCTCCGGAAAAACCAATCAGCTGCAAATACTCATACAGCAGATAGAAGCTTCGGGCGATAAACGCACAAAGGGCAGGCAAAAATACGGTTTGGGTGGCCTCCTGCATATAGGCTAAGACCACTCCGAGGAGAAACACCGAGGGCCCATCCGCAAGCTGGGGAAAAAACAGCGCAAAACCAATTCCCTGCAACAAAAGAGAAGGCACTGTTTTTATCTGCCAGCGTTGGGCCGCTCTTTTCACAAGCACCACGGAAAAAACCAGAGCAAAAAGCACCGGCAGAATAACCGTTGCAAAAAGGGACTGTGCATATCCTGTCATCAACCCGAAAGAGCCATGAGCGAGAAAAAGATTTCCCCCGCAAAGCTTTTCGCAAAGCAACCGCAGGGCCATCCCGCAAAGCAGCACCGCCCCCAGAACCGTTCCTGCAAAAAGGCAGTCCCGCAGCCGGAGGACCTTTTCCATCCCTTTCATTTTTTCCGTCCAGGAGGTTCCGTTATCCGAAGTCTCTTGCCTTTTTGACTTCTTTTTTACAATGGAATCCGACAGAGCCTGCCGGCGCTCCCTTTCTGCCAGTTGCTCCCCTTCCTTCTGCGTTTTACGCAACAAGAGAAATCCGCCCAAAACACCGAAAAATGCGCCGCAGGGGTAAAGCCACCCGTTTTTTAAATACCAGCCGAAAAGCAATCCGCCCCAAGAACAAATTCCGGCTACCAACAAAGCACACAGCAAGCGCACCTTGAAAGCCTTCGGCACCGTTTGTTTCATCATCAACTTCTCTTCCCTCTCTTTTTTCCTCGCCTTCTGCCCGGATCGCCGGAATTGAAAAGCCGTAGGCAGCCAGTCAAAAAGCGGAGCGCCCTGAGGGCACTCCGCTTTTATTGAAAATTAACTCAGTTTTGCGCTGTTGATGCGGATGCCGGGGCCCATTGTGGATGCCAGGACACAGCTCTTGATATACTGGCCCTTTGCAGCAGCCGGCTTTGCCTTGATGATCGCACTGATCAGCGTATTGAAGTTTTCAGTCAGCTTCTCTGCGCCGAAGGAGGCCTTGCCGATGGGGCAATGGATGATGTTGGTCTTGTCCAGACGGTATTCGATCTTACCGGCCTTTGCCTCATGCACACCCTTTGCAATGTCGGGAGTCACCGTGCCTGCCTTGGGGTTCGGCATCAAGCCCTTGGGACCCAGAACCTTACCCAAACGACCAAGCTGACCCATCATGTCCGGGGTGGTGATGATTACATCAAATTCAAACCAGTTTTCCTTCTGAATCTTCTCAATAAACTCTGTGGATCCGGCATAGTCGGCGCCTGCCTCCTTGGCGGCCTCCACCTTATCGTCCTTGCAGATTGCCAGAACACGGATCGTTTTACCGGTACCGTTGGGCAGAACCACGGCACCTCTCACCTGCTGATCGGCATGACGGGAGTCCACGCCCAGCCGCACATGAAGCTCGATGGTTTCGTCAAATTTTGCCTTTGCAGTACCGCAAACCAGCGACAAAGCCTCGGAAGGATCGTACAGCTTTCCCTTTTCCAAGGTCTTGGCACTATCCTGATATTTCTTTCCCTTAACAGCCATTCTTCTGATCCTCCTTCCTTATTTCTCCACCAGCACACCCATGGAACGGGCGGTACCGGCAATCATGCTCATTGCGGTTTCCAAGGACGCCGCATTCAGATCGGGCATCTTGGTCTTGGCAATCTCCTCAACCTGAGCCTTGGTCAAAGTGCCCACCTTGTCCTTATTCGGCTTGGCGGAAGCGCTCTCCAAGCCCAGAGCCTTCTTGATCAGCACAGGAGCAGGGGGAGTCTTGGTGATAAAAGTGAAGGAACGGTCGGCATAAACGGTGATCACTACAGGAATGATCAGGCCGGCCTGATTCTTGGTTCTTTCATTGAAATCCTTGGTGAAGTTCGGAATGGAAACACCGTACTGACCAAGTGCAGGACCTACGGGGGGAGCAGGAGTTGCCTTACCTGCAGGCAGCTGAAGCTTTACATAGCCCATAATTTTTTTTGCCATAATAAATACCTCCAATGTGGTTCTCATCGAGGGAAGAAAAATTTTCCCTCTCCCACCGGTGCGTTATTCGCCTACGCACCACAAGCGTTATTCTTTCCGGTTCTCCCGGGTTCAGATCTCCAATTTCTGCACGGAATCGGCATCCAGCTCCACGGGAGTTTCCCTTCCGAACATGGAAGCCAACACCATGATTTTCTTTTTGTCCTCGGAAATTTCCTTGACTACGCCCACAAAGCCGGACAAAGCCCCGGAAATCACCCTTACACTGTCGCCTATGGCATAACCCAGTTCCACGACCCTGCTCTCAATGCCCATGTTGGCCACTTCTTCGTCCAATAGCGGCACCGGTCTGCTTCCGGGTCCCACAAAGCCTGTCACCCCACTGATATTCCGTACAATGTGCCAGGTTTCATCGGTCATACACATCTTCACGAAAACATAGCTGGGGTAGAGCTTGACTTCCACTTCTCTTTCCTTGCCGTTTTCCTTCTCCACCACCGTTTCCACAGGAATGGTGCACTCAAAAATCATGTGGCCCATATTCCGGTTCTCCACAATCTTTTCCAGGTTCGCCTTTACCTTGTTTTCGTATCCGGTGTAAGTATGCACTACATACCAACGAGGCCCCAAGTTCTCAAAACTGCTGTTCTCTGCCATAACTTTCTCCGATCAGACAACCACATCCGCAAAATGTTTGTACAAACTCACAAGCCAGTCCATTACAGCTGTACGGAACAGCGCATCAAAGCCGGCAAAAATTGCAGTGGCGACAATGATCACAACCACTGTGATTACCGTGTTCTGAACGGTGGAAGGAAGGGATGCCCAAACAATTTTCTTCCTTTCGCTCTTGCATTCCTTGAAGAATTTGCCTATCTTTTTGAAAAAGCCAGGACGCTTCTCCTTGGGCTTCGTATCCTTGGGAGCGGTCTTTTTGGACTCTTCGGAAACGGAAGCCTCTCCGGTCTTCTTGCTTTCTTCTGCCATAACCGTCCCTCCTTATTTGCTTTCCTTGTGAAGAGTGTGTTTCCGACAGAACCGGCAGTACTTATTCATCTCAAGTCTATCGGGGTCATTCTTCTTATTCTTTTTGGTCTCATAGTTCCTTTGCTTGCACTCGCTGCAAACCAGAGTAATCTTAACCCTCATTTCGGCACCTCCTGTAAATTTGGAAAAATCTAGAGTTTTTTACCTCCCTCAAGGGCGCTTCCGACGCCAAAATGCGTACAGAAAAAAGACCTCGCCACAGAGGTGAGGCTATTGTAGCATCTTTTTCGGCGCTTGTCAAGTGTTTTTTTGAAGGTTTTTCCTGATTTTAGACTTTTTTACGGCTTTCCGCCCCGGTTAAACAAGGTTTTTTAAGAAATTTTCTCTTGACAGTCCCCCTCTATAGCCTATAATGCAACTGTCGACCGGGTCTTTCCCTTCCCGAAGCCTCTCTGTGTCCGGTATATTTTCTCCCCTCTTCATTATAAAGACGGCAAAAAAAGTCGAGAAATTCTTTTCTTCATCGGGTAAAATGAAGGAGCGTCAAAAAGGAGTTAAAAGGCATGACAGAACAGATTCTGGCGGTACAGCGTATGCAGGACTATATCGAAGAGCATCTGGAGGAAAAGATCGGAATTGAGGAATTGGCACGGGTCTCCCTGTTCTCCCCCTGGCATTCCTACCGTCTTTTCCGGTCTTACATCGGGCTGACACCCTCCGAATATATCCGGCGTCTGCGGCTTGCAAAAGCGGCTCTGCGTCTCAAAAAGGAGCATCTCCGCATTACCGATGCGGCTCTGGACTTCGGCTTCGGCAGTGTGGACGGATTCACAAGAGCCTTTCACCGGGAATTCAAGATGTGTCCCGGCACCTACGCCGCTTCCCCTGTTCCCATCGCCCTCTTTGTTCCTTATGGTGCAAAATTCAGAGCTTTGAAAAAGGAGCCGATACCTATGGAAGGACACAATACGGTTTTTATTCAGAAGATCCGCAAACCTCTGCGAAAAGTTCTTGTGAAATACGGAATTCAGGCTATGGACTATTTTTCCTACTGCGCCGAGGTGGGTTGCACTGTGCGGGGCATACTGCTGAGCATGGATTCTCTTTGCGGCGAGCCGGTATGCCTGTGGCTGCCGGAAAAATACCGGAAGCAGGGAAGCTCAGCCTATGTGCAGGGCGTGGAAACCGCCCTGGATTACAGCGGAAGGGCGCCTGACGGTTTTGGGGTTCTGACGCTTCCCGAAGCAGAGTACCTGATGTTTCAGGGCGAACCCTTTGAGGAAGAAAACTATTGTCAGGCAATCTCGACTGTCGAACAGGCCATGGACAGATACGATCTGTCTGTTCTGGGATATTGTTGGGATGAAGAGAATCCCCGAATCCAGCTGGAGCCAAAGGGACAACGGGGATATATCGAGTTCCGGGCCGTCAAGCCCACAGGGAAGCAAGGTTAAGACGCAAACCAAAGACAGAAGCACAGGCACAAGGCTGCCTCTGAATCTTCAAAGTGTGTCTGGATGCAGCTTTGCCGAAGAGCAAAGAAGAACCAAGAATCCCATTTGCGGCAATACTGCGTACCGGATGTTGGGAAAATTTTCAGAGGCATCCATAAGAAAGGAGTGTTCAGAATGAGTTCTATATGCGGAGCAAACTGCAACGAATGCACCATGAAAGAAAATTGCAAAGGCTGCGCCGCCACCTGCGGCAGTCCCTTCGGCGGCAGGTGCATTGCCGCCGAATACATCCGGGTCGGAGGCAGGGGGGCCTACGGTCTTTTCAAGAAAAATCTGCTTGCCGAGGTGAACGAGCTGTTGAGGTCGATCGGCATTCCCGAAGCCACGGCGCTTTACGAGCTTTCCGGAGAATTTGTGAATCTGGCCTATCCTCTGCCCAACGGGCCGGTCCGGTTTTTAGAGGATAAAAACATTTATTTGGGCACCCAGATCGAATTCGCCGACATCGGTATCTGCTACGGCGTGGTGGCGGACATGGGCTTTATCCTCGTTTGCAGCTACAGTGTAAATGGCAACGATCCGGAGCTTCTTCTTTACAAAAAAAGATGGGAAGAGCATCTCTCCTCTTAGAAAAAATCTTCCGCCGTCTTCACTGAAGAAAGCGCTTTCAAAAAAGGGGCTGTTAAAAAGCTCAATGTTTTTTACAGTCCCTCAAAAATGCCGATGGAGATTCCGGCATTTTGAGGCGATCTCGGTGGGTTTGACCCTTGATTGGCGGTCATCGGAGGTGTAAAAGAACTCGGTCAGAGTTTTTTTACACCTCTTTTCCTTTTTCCGGGTTTCAGCGGATGGAAACGAAGAGGCGGGGTGCCGTTTAAATTTTTTCACCGACTGCCGCTTTTCTTCAGAAGATTCTCTTGCACTTTAAGAGAAAATATGGTATACTATCTATATGTATCGTCTTTGAGAGGAATTTTCCGCAAGATTTTCGGAATCCTCTGTCGAAGTCAATAAAGCCGACCGAAGGAGAATACCGCTTTGTTCGATGTTTTGATTATCGGCTGCGGCGTGGTAGGTGCTGCCACAGCCTACGCCTTATCCAAATACCAGGTGAAGATTGCTCTCATAGAAAAAGAAAACGATGTGGCATTAGGCGCCAGCCGCGCCAACAGCGCCATTATTCACGCCGGATTTGACCCGGAAGAGGGTACCCTGATGGCCAAGCTGAATGTAAAGGGATGCCGG
The DNA here is from genome assembly GCA_905207625.1 of uncultured Eubacteriales bacterium. Taxonomy (GTDB): domain Bacteria; phylum Bacillota; class Clostridia; order Oscillospirales; family UBA644; genus HGM12619. Next base: position 12,161 of record CAJLLT010000002.1, read on the forward strand.
ATGGCAAAGGATCTGTGCAGAAAGCTGTCGGTTCCCTACCGGGAAAACGGCTCCCTTGTGCTTTCCTTTTCGCCGGAGGAAGACCGGACGATTGAGAAGCTCTGCCAAAGAGGGTTAAAAAACGGTGTGCCCGATCTGCGGATCGTGGAAAAAGAAGAACTGCACCAGATGGAGCCTGCCCTCTCGGAGGGTGCTTGTCGGGCCCTGTATGCGCCCCACTCCGGCATTGTTTCCCCCTGGGACTACACCCTGGCTATGGCGGAGGTGGCGGTGAAAAACGGAACCGAGCTTCACCTTTCCACCAAGGTCATCGGCCTTGAAAAGCTTTCGGACAGCTGGATGGTGCACACCGACCGGGGAGATTTTGAAAGCCGTTATGTCCTCAATTGCGCCGGCGTGCATTCGGCTGAAATGCACAATCTGGCGGCCGAGCCGGATTTCCGGATCATTCCCTGCCGGGGGCAATACTATGTTTTGGACAAATGCGAAGGAGCCCTCTGCACACGCACTCTCTTTCAGTGCCCTTCGGCCCTTGGCAAGGGCGTTCTTGTATCCCCCACTGCCGACGGGAACCTGATCGTGGGGCCGGATGCGGTGAACATTGAGGACAGCGAAGACACCTCCACCACCGCCGAGCAGTTGGCCTTCATACGCCGTGCGGCCGAAAAAACCACCGACAAAATCAACTATCGGAATTCCATCCGAAATTTTGCCGGCGTCCGCGCCAACAGCGACCGGAAGGATTTCATCATTTCCTTTGCGGAAAAAGGCTTTTTGGACATTGCCGGCATCAAGTCCCCCGGACTGACCGCCGCACCGGCCATTGGAGAGTATGCCGCAGAGCTTTTGGAAAAAGACGGGCTGAATCTCACGCCCAAGGAGCACTATGACGACCGTCGGAAGGTGGTCCGTTTCAAAGAGCTTCCTCCCGAAGAAAAGAACAGGCTCATCCGGGAAAATCCCCTGTATGGCAGAATCATCTGTCGGTGCGAAACCGTGACGGAAGGGGAGATCGTAGACGCCATCCACAGCGTGATTCCGGCCACAACCGTGGACGGAGTCAAGCGCCGGTGTTCCGCCGGAATGGGCAGATGCCAGGGCGGCTTCTGCGGCCCCCGGGTGGTGGATATTCTGGCAAGGGAGCTGGGCGTGGAACAGACGCAGATCCTGAAGGACAAAGACGGAAGCTATATGCTGGATTCCAAGCTTTGAGAGGTACACATGAGAGATTTGATTATCATCGGAGCAGGTCCTGCCGGACTTGCCGCTGCCTGCAGCGCCTACGAAAATGGGGTAAGGGACATCCTGCTCATCGAACGGGATCGGGCCTTGGGCGGTATTCTGAATCAGTGCATTCACAACGGCTTCGGGCTTCAGCGTTTCGGAGAGGAACTGACCGGCCCGGAATATGCCGGAAGGTATATAGAAATGCTGAAAAGCACCTCGGTGGAGGTTTGCTCCGACACCATGGTGCTGGAGTTGAAAAAGGATCGGACGGTTTGCGCCGTCAACGGAGAAAAGGGCTATTTTGAAGTCCGGGGCAAAGCGGTCATTCTGGCCATGGGCTGCAGAGAGCGTACAAGAGGTGCCATTTCCATTCCGGGCAAACGCCCTGCCGGCGTGTTTACGGCAGGAGCCGCTCAGCGGTTTCTCAATATCGAGGGCTTCCTTTGCGGCAAGCGGGTGGTCATTCTGGGTTCGGGAGACATCGGGCTCATCAGCGCCCGGCGCATGACCTTGGAGGGAGCCAAAGTCCTGGCCTGTGTGGAGCTCATGCCCTATTCCAGCGGACTGCAGCGCAATATTGTTCAGTGTCTGGAGGATTTTGACATTCCCCTGTACCTTTCCCACACCGTGACGAAAATTCACGGCGACCGGAGAGTGACCGGAGTGACCATACAAAAAGTGGACGAGCAGAAGAATCCCATTCCCGGAACCGAAATGGACTTTGAATGCGATACCCTGCTTCTGTCCGTCGGACTGATTCCCGAAAATGAATTGACCAAAGGCGCCGGTATCCGGATCGATCCCCGCACAAACGGTCCGGAGGTTTACGACAATCTGGAAACCTCCGCGGAAGGCATTTTTGCCTGCGGCAATGTGGTACATGTACACGATCTGGTGGACTATGTTTCAGAGGAATCGGCAAGGGCGGGTGCCGGGGCCGCCCGGAGGATCGCAGGAAACCCGCCCGAAGCCTCCGGCATTTCCGTGGAAGCCGGCAATGCAGTGTCCTATGTGGTTCCCCAGCATATACGGAACAGTGAGGATGAAAAAACCGTCCCCCTCTTTTTCAGGGTCCGCAGGATGCTGAAAAAGGTCCGCATTGAAATTTCCGACGGAAAGAACCTGCTTGCTTCCTACCCGAGAGAATATATGGCTCCGGGTGAAATGGAGAAATTGTTTCTGCCGAGAAAGCTTCTGCAAGACTGCACGAGAATTGTGGTCTCCATCCGGGAATAATCTTTTCGGAAGCGGGGCATTTTTACCGACTCCTCTAAAAAAAGCAGGAGGAATTGACACATGAAAAAGCTGATTTGCATTATTTGTCCAAGAGGCTGTCCTTTGGAAATTGACGAAAGCACCCTGGAGGTTCGGGGAAACTCCTGCCCGCGGGGAAAGATATACGCCGAAAGCGAGCTGACCCAGCCCGTGCGGACGGTAACCACCACTGTCGCTATTGAAGGCGCCGCAATCCCCCGCTGTCCGGTGCGCACGACCCTCCCGGTTCAAAAAGCGCTGGTGGGCAGGATCGTCCGGACGATGAAGGGGGTGACCCTCCGAGCGCCTGTGCATATCGGGCAGATTGTAGCCCGGAATGTTCTGGATTCCGGAGCGGATATAACGGTGTGCCGGGATCTCTGATCTTCAAGGACTTCGGCACTCCCGCAGGAATTCCCGAAAAATCCCGTACTTCCTGTAAGAAATCGGGCTTCACGGCAAACGAGAAAGAAAGGGGCTGTTCCCCGGTACCGGGAACACGCCGTCAGAACCTTATTATATGGATATGGAAACAACAAAATTCAGAACCTGGGCAGAAGTGGATTTAGATGCCCTGTTAGCCAACCACCGGGCCGTGAAGGCACACTTGGGCAAGGACACCCAGCTTTGCGCCGTGGTGAAGGCCGACGCTTACGGACACGGTGCCGTGCGGGTAGCCCATCTGCTGGAAAAGGAGACCGACTACTTCGCCGTGGCTATGGCAGAGGAAGCCTTTGAACTGCGCCGGGCAGGGATAAAAGCACCCATTCTCATTCTGGGATTGGTGCCCGAAGAGCAGTTTGTACCGCTTATAAAAGAAAACATCACCCTGACTCTCGCCACCTACGAGGAAGGAAAGACCCTTTGCAGGGCGGCAGAAAAAGTCGGGAAACCGGCAAAAGTGCATCTGGCTCTGGACACCGGCATGGGGCGCATCGGATTTCTTCCGGGAGAAGGGTCGAAAAAGGAAATCCAAGAGCTTTCCTCTTGCAAGGAACTGGAGATAGAAGGTATTTTTTCCCACTTTGCGGGAGCGGATGAGGAAGACCTGTCCTTTGCAAAGGAACAGAACAAACGCTTTGACGCTTTTGTAAAGGAGTTGGAGCGCCTTGGGATCCACCCGCCGATCCTGCATCTCTTCAATTCTGCGGCGATCTGCAATTTTAAAGGACACTATGGCATGGCAAGAGAGGGATTGATCCTTTACGGTCTTGCCCCCTCCGAAGCGGTGCGGCCCAATCTTCTGCCGGTAAAACCGGTAATGACCCTGAAATCCCGCATCGTCCAGATCAAAAGGGTTCCGGCGGGCACGCCGATTTCCTACGGTTCCACCTTCGTTACCCCCACCGAAATGAGAATCGCCACCGTGGCCGTGGGCTACGGAGACGGCGTCCCCAGACTTCTTTCCAACCGGGGAGAAATGCTGGTGCGGGGAAAACGGGCAGGAATTCTCGGAAGAGTCTGCATGGACCAGCTGCTTCTGGATGTTAGCGATCCTTTTTTTGACACTCTGGAAACCGGAGAAGAGGCGGTTCTTTTCGGCTTTGACCACGGAAATTACTTAGACAGCGGTGAACAGATGGAAAAATGCGGCAGTATCAGCTATGAATTGCTGTGCAATGTGAACCGACGGGTGCCGAGAGTCTACATTCAGAACGGACAAATCGAAAGTATTGCCAACATTCTGCCGGAAGAAGTATGAATACAAAAGATAAGGAAAAAAACGACATGAAGACAATCCTCGAAACCTTGAGTGCTTTCTGCGGACAGGCCTTTGCCGCCTGCGGATACCCGGAAGAATTCGGCGCAGTCACCGAATCGGACCGCCCGGACATCTGTCAGTTTCAGTGCAACGGCGCCATGAAGGGTGCCAAGCTCTATAAAATGCCCCCCTTCAAAATTGCCTCCGCCGTGGTGGAAAAACTGCAGGGGGTGCCGGCCTTTGAAAAGGCGGAAATGGCCATGCCCGGTTTCATCAATCTGACCCTGAACAGCGGGTGGCTTTCGGAATTCGTCAATGAGACCCATCGGGATGAATACAAAGGAATCCCCCAGACGCTGAAAGGACAAACCGTGCTGGTGGACTACGGAGGACCCAATGTGGCCAAGCCCCTGCACATCGGACATCTTCGCTCGGCGATCATCGGAGAATCGGTCAAGCGGATCGCCAAAGCCGCAGGAGCGAACGCCATCGGAGATATTCACCTGGGAGACTGGGGCTTGCAAATGGGACTCGTCATCACCGAACTGAAGGAGCGCCACCCGGATTGGCCCTGCTTTTCCCCCGATTTTGACGCCGAAAAGGAACCCATTCCTCCCATTGCCATTGAAGAATTGAACGAAGTGTACCCCTGCGCCTCCGCCAAAAGCAAAACGGATGCAGCCTTCTCCGCCGCCGCACACGAGGCCACGGTGCGTTTGCAGAAGAAGGACCCCGGCTTCTATGCGCTCTGGAAGGCCTTTATGGCCGTTTCCAAAGCCGATATGAAAAAAATCTACGACCGCCTGAATGTGAGCTTTGAATACTGGTACGGGGAATCCGATGCCGAGGACTATGTGGACGCTCTGCTTGAAGTTCTGCAAAGCAAGGGTCTGTTGGAGGAAAGCGACGGTGCCAAAGTGGTACAGGTCTCCAACGAGGAGGACACCGCTCCCATGCCGCCGGTCATTATCAAAAAATCCGACAATTCCAACATCTATGCCACCACCGACTTGGCTACCATGATCCAACGCCGCAAACTCTTTGACCCGGATGCCCTTTGGTATGTGGTGGACAAGCGCCAGGGACTGCATTTCACCCAGATTTTCCGGTGCGAAAAATTGGCGGGACTTTTGAAGGACGGCTGCTCCTGCGAGCATCTGGGCTTCGGCACCATGAACGGCGCCGACGGCAAGCCATTCAAGACCAGAGACGGAGGCGTAATGCAGCTGACCGGGCTTTTGGACACAGCCTATGAAAAGGCTTTGGCCAATCTGGAGCCCTCCAAGTTTCAGAGTCCGGAACATCGGCAGCAGGTTGCCGACCGGTTGTCGGTGGCTTCCATCAAGTTCGGAGATCTGATCAACAACCGCAGCAAGGATTATATTTTTGATTTTGACCGCTTTCTCTCCTGCGAGGGCAAGACCGGAGCCTATTTGCTCTACACCATCACCCGAATCACCAGCCTTCTGAAGCGCACTTCCGAAGAAGTGCCGACGGAATTGGATGCTTCCCTCTCCCTGACACCGGCGGAAACCGCTTTGCTTCTCTGCCTTTCTTCCGCTTCGGAGAGCTTCAAAAAAGCCCTTGCCGAGCGGGCGCCCAACTACATCGCCGAAGCGGCGTACAGCATTGCCTGTGCCTTCTCGACCTTTTACCATGATGACCGGATTCTTTCGGAGGAGGACCCTCTGAAACGGAAGAACCGTCTGGCTCTTTGTGCTCTGACCAAGGAACGAATGCTGTTCTTGACCGATCTTCTGGCCATCCAGACCGTGGATGTGATGTGAAACTAAATAAGGGGGCTGTTAAAAAACTCGATGTTTTTTACAGCCCTCAAAAATGCCGGTGCGGATTCCGGCATTTTTGATGCGATCTTGATCGGTTTTGCCCTCTATTTTGTAGAAATTTCGGCGGATGTTGCGGCAAAATGACGGCTGAAAGCCGTCAAGACCAATGTCATCGGGGATGTTAAAAAACTCTTTCGGATTTTTTAACATCCCCTTGCTGTTTCGTTAATTTTCTACCGGCAGAACCGATGGTTCTTCCTTTTTCCGGAAGATTTCAGGAGCGGTGTGAAAGCCGAAATAATTGTTATAGACAATCATATCCGCCGTGTCATACATCCGGTATACAATGTCATATTCCGGTGAGTTCCGATCCAGTTTTCCCACAATGGCACCGTTTGAAAGTACCGTATAGTTTCTTTCGGTATTCAGCAAAACCCGACCCATTGCAAAAGAGTACTCCTCCTTCGGCACACCCAAAAGGTAGAGAAGAGTAGGAAGAATATCGACCTGTCCGCCGACCGTATCCACCGTCCGGTGGGCAGTGGCGCCCGAAGGATCGTAAATGATCAGCGGAACGGTATAATACTCTTCGCTGTCCAAAAAGGCATACTCCTCGTTCTCCTTGGCCAATTTCTCGGCCTCCGTGGGATAGTACTTGTGAATACCGGTGTGGTCTCCGTAAATCAGAACCACCGTGTTCTCCAAAAGCCCTTCCCTTTCGGCCGTATCCAAAAACTGTCCCAATTGAGCGTCCACATAATGCAGACAGTTCAGATACCCTCCTACATAGTCCGCCTTCCTTTTCTCCCCGGTCCCTTGGGGAAGCACCAGCTGTTCTTCGGGAAGGTCCTCAAAAATGAAGGTATACGGCATATGACTGGAGCACAGCACTGTATGGGTAAACTGCTTTTTTTGGGGATCGTTCCGGCGCAATTGCTCCAGAACCTCGTTCAGCGTATAAGAATCCGCCACATAATTGTAGAGATAGTCCTTCTCGTTTTCTGAACGAAGCAGATGAAAATTGCAGGAAGGATCCTGCTCATCGGTCACATACCCGAAAACACTCTTGTAGACTTTTTCGTAAGGCCAAACGCAATTCGGTCCTGAACCGTTATAACATACCGTGTTGTATCCCTTTTCACGCAACAGCGCCGGCATAGAGGGAAGCGTTCTGTTGGAATAGTAATAGAAGAAAATATCAGTGGTGGGCAAAATGGAGGTGTTGATCATCAGATCGCAATCCGAACTGTTCCCCGATTTCACCTGATCGTATATTCTCGTGAAGCAGAATGAAGATGCGCTTTTCTCCATCAGTCGGTTCAGATTCGGCGTAATCTCTTTTCCGTTGATCCTCTGCCCCAGAACGCACTGCTCAAAGGACTCCAGTTGAATCAGCAAAACGCTTTTTCCTTCATACATTCCGGCAAATTCATTATCTGCAAGTTGCTCTGCATTATATCCGTAAAATTCTTCAATCTGAGAATATTTCTCCTCCGGAAGATGATCCGGTATCTGATGGTCACTGCACGCAGATTGCAAAGTTTCCACAAGGTCTATAGCATGGTATCCGATAGGCGTGAAATAAAAGGCATAATCCTTCTGATAGGGCGCATTGAATATCTGTCGGTAAGCCTTTGAAATTCCTTCTGAAAAATTCATCAAATGCAGCAGAGGCAAAAGGGCCAAAGCCAGCACACACGCAGAAAAGCAGAGAGAAAAATGGCCCAAACGGGAACGAAGAAGCCTTCTTCCAAAGCCTTTGCTCTTCTCCTGAAGAAGGAATATCTCCTTCCATTTTTCCTGTATTTTTTTTAAAAAAGCCGTTCTCTTTCTGTCGGTTCTTGGTTTCTCTTCCGAAAGCTCGCCCGGTTGCTCCCCCAAGTCTCCCTCCGGTGATTGCGCTCTCTTTTTCTTTAAAAAATGCCGTATCAGCTTTAAGGCAAGAATCAGAAGATAGTCTAAATAAAAAAGTATATCGTAAATCGAAAAGGTATCAATCACCGAGCGCAGGCTCAAATGTCCCTGCTCCGTGGCGCCTTCAACCAGAAGCAACAAACCGACCGAGGGCATCTCGGCACTGCTCCGGTAATAACAGGCATCGACCACACACAAAACGGTGAAAACCACGGAAACAATCACCGTCAGCCGTAATTTATTCTTCTCTTTTTTGAAAAGCAGTCCGGGGGACAGCAGAAGTCCTTCCACCAATAGCCCGAAAAAGATTCCGAAAACAATACGCCACCCGCCCTCAATAAAAGAAGGACGGTAATGATTGTTCCCCCAGAGGAAGCTCTGCAACAACAGATTTTTCAAAAACATCCCCCAGAAGAGAATCGGGAAAAACAGCCGGACGGAAGAGGTATTTTCTATATATTTCAGAATCCTTTTCATAACTCACACTTCTCTCTCGGTTAAAATCAGATTTCTGCTTTTCAGTATAGCATAAAAAACAAAAAAATGCAAGAAATTTTCGCTGTCGACAAAGGAGAAAGCCACTGTTCGACAAAGGAGAGAGCAGAATTGCGGTAGCTTTGTTCGTCACTGAAAAAGCACAGACCGCACCGCCGCCGGCAGCCTTCCCAAAGGCCCCGATTCCTTGCCCGGATCTCAAATGGAAACACAAACCAAGGGGCTACAGCAGACGAGAAGTCGCCATAGCCCCTTGCGCATTCTTTTTTAATCCTTAATCGAGTTTATGCCATATTGTCCAACAGACAGGTCACATCGGCAATGTTGATAGTGCTGTCTTTGTCAATATCCCCAACACCGTCTTCCAAAGAGATCGCACCGGATAAATAGTCCAGCAAGGTAGACACATCGGCGATGGAAACCATGCCGTCACCGTTTACATCGTAAGGATCCCGTGCGGGTGCTTCCCCTTCCTTGGCAGAAATGTCAGCCACGCAGGCCCATGCGCTACCCTGCCAGGAAGTAATCACCACCTTGATGGCATCTCCTTCCACACTCTTGTCCAGCGTTACCAGGCTGCCGCCGTCTGTGCCGGTCATCGCCTTGACTCCGGAAGCAACCAGCGTTTCCACGCCGTTATTCACCACATAAATGTCATAGGTTCCGCGGGAACCGTCTTCATTGGTGGTGGTTCCTTCATCCTTGCACTGCACGAAAATTTCACTGACATAGGTCCTGACATTGAAATTCACCGTTACAGACTGCTCTACGCTCGCATTGTAATTGCTTCCGCAAACGGTCGTCTGATTGCCGTCCAACACATTGGCCGGAGCGTTAATGCTGCCAAAGCTCGTAAATCCGGTGCAGGTGGCCGAAGACAGATAGATATTTCCGTTCTCATCGGCAGCAGGCTGTTCCACAACCTCCTTGTTCTCGTCAGCGCAGGGCTTTGCCATCATATCGGCCACGCAAGCCCAACCGGGTCCATACCAACTGGTGATCACCGCCGTGAGGCTCTGACCCCTGTAGGCCTTATCCAATTTTACGGTATTGCCTCCGTTGGGTCCGGTAATGGCTTTCACACCGGAAGCAACCAGGTTCTTACCCACATACAGATCATAGGTACCGTAGGAGCCGTCCTCGGCAGAAGAGGTACCCTCATTCTTACACTGAATGAAGATCTCATCAATCAGGTATTCTTTCGCATAATTCACGGTTATAGCCTGTCTCACCGAAGCATTATAGCCGCTTCCGCAAACGGTATTCTGATTGTTGTCCAACACATTGCTCGGATCGTTAAGGCCGTTGCTAAACATGGTAAAGCCAACGCACTCCGCGCCCGATCCGTAAAGATACCCATTGGAGTCGCAATCGGAGGAAAGAAGCTCCATGTCAAAGATCATTCCGCCGTTTTTGTTTCCGATCTGTACACAGATCGTATTCTCGCCGTCCTGCAGAGCAGAAGGATCCAGGGAAACCAGCGTGTAAGTGCTGTCTTTATACCCGCTTGCCGTCCAGACCTGTTTTCCGTTCAGATACACGATCGGGTCCTCATCATAGATGATGTTCATGACGAGATTAACGAGTGCTGCTGCATTTTCAACCGTAAAGGTCTTGCGCAGAAACAAAGTGAACCGACCGTAAGGAAGCTTGGTGTTTGCAGTGCTGCTGGTATACCAGGCACCGGCAAAAGGAGCCTGTCCTTCAACCCATTCAGCTGTGTCGGTCTTGTCCAGCCATCCGTCGGGAGCCGCTACATAATCCTCGTCCGCTCCGATTTCCGTACAAATGTACTCCCAGTTATCCCCTTTGTTCACGAAATAAGTGGTGGTAGAGGAGGATTCCGCCTGCGCATTGAAAATGAACAGCATCGTGAAAACGCTCATCAACAGCACGCATGCCAAAATTGCCGAAATTGCTTTTTTCATGGTATTCTCCTTGTCTTGAAATTATTAAGAGATGCGGAAAAAGGTGCACTTTTTCCTTTATTCGCCCCCATCCTCCTTCATTATATCATGCCAGCTTCAAACTTTCAACTATTTTTACACTTTTTTCATACACATTTCCTACTGACTTTTTGACCTTTTCTACAAAAAAACAGGCACAGGAAGCACGCGCTCCTGCGCCTGTTTTTCTGATTTTATTCGGTTGCCTCCGCCGGTCTTGCATTGCCCTCTTCGTCGTAGTAAGGTTCAATCATATATCTATCGATCACTTTGTAGGAGGCATAGTAGCTGGTAAACATCCCGAAGCCAAAGAGAATGATCAACGGCAGGAGCACGCCCACCGACAAGAGGATCCCCGACGCCATGAACAGATACATAATGTACAGCGCCGCACATTGCCCCAGAAGCGCCATGAAATTCCTCTTGAAGCCCAGGAAGGCAAAAATCACCGAATTCTTGATGATCCGAAAAACACCAAGGTCAAAAGTGATAGCCAGCATATACATATACATTCTTGCGAACATATAAATGAAGAGAATCACGATCGAGAAGAAAAAGGATACGGTGAAAAAGAAGCTGGAAAGATAATTCAGATAGAAGGTGGAAATATCAAAAATCAGCACGCAAAGGAACAGCAGGTCCAGAATGCCCAGAACCAGTCCCTGTTTCCAGTTCTTTTTGATCGTTTGGAAAAAGTCGGAAAAGAGAAAGACCGGCTCCCCCCGTATGGCGCTACGCAGAATTTTGGCGCATCCGCAGTTTACCAGGCCGAAGGTGATAAACAGCAAGCAGGTCAAGGCGATGAACAGAATCAGCATCGGCTTGTTGAATTCATTTTCCACCACCGGCGTGCCGCTGACCCCATAGAACAGCGAAGAAAGAGGGGTCGGATCGCTGTGGGCAAGGGCCCCGTACAGATTGGAGAAGCCTAAGGTCTGGGGAGCAAGAGACTTATCGCTGATCACCCCCGTAAAGAGCGCCAGTCCGAAAAACATGGGGAAATTGCCCAGAACAAAGAGCAGGTTCACCGAGCAGATGGTAGACAACTTCCGCCCCAACAGCTTGAAATACCCCTTGAAATTCAATTTTGCCACATCCGCATCTGCTTTGGCGTCCTTTTTGTTCGTATCCCGGTTCAGCAGATTATACAGATTCCATTTCTTTTTCGCCATTTTTTATTTTCCTTCCAACATTGAGCATTGGACCCCTTAAAAAATTCCCCCCCGGTTCAGGAAGTGAGTAACCGCATAGTCACCCCTCTTAAAAGATAAAAAAGAAAGACCAACCCGGTAAAAAACAACTGGTCACCCGCATACCGAAGGGTCGCCTTCCTGCGCACCCCCTTTTTGGCCGCCGCAAGATACAATTCTCCGAGCCTCGCCATGGAATTCAAACAGCAAAGGCTCAACGCTTCAAAAGCCAGCACCGCCACCGCCCACAACCGGGAAAAAGCATCCCCCGGAAGAGCCTTACACAGCGCCCCCACAAAGCATCCGGACAGTGCGCAACGGAAGGAAAGCAGGAGCACATTCCCTTCCCTCCCAAAGAGAAAAAAACCGGAGAGGAAGAAAAACAGGCAGGGCAACCCCTGAAAAAGCAACGCAAAAAACAGTGCTCTTGCGGAAAATTCCGCCGGAAACGCATGGGCAAAGCCGCCTGAAAGCCCTTTGAGCGTCTGGGTTTCCAAAAAGCAGACCCCGTACACAGCACCCAGCGCCAGCGCCGCCAGAAAGAACCACTGTTTCTTGCCGAATTGCCACATCACTCTGCTCATGTTCATCCCCCCTCGGGGAATTCTATGAACCGGCAAAAAATTCTATGCTTTCCTATTATAGCACAGCTTTCCGAAAAAGAAAAGAGTTTTTTTGCAATTTGTCAAAAAGCGGTCTCTGCGAACAAACAGAACCCGGCTCCCCGGAAAGACGAAGAAGCCACAGCACTGACTCTTCCGGCGCCTTTCTTCGCCTGCGGTTGAGCGAGACTTCCGTTTTCCTGTTTCTGCAATAAATATCCCCCGTTTTACGGGGGGATATTTATTGTAATCGAAAACCACGCCATAGTGGCGTGGTTTTCGATTACAAAAAAACCGCAACGAAAAGCTGCGGTTCAAAAAAAGCAAAAAGCCTTTGAACGATAGCTCTCCACATTTCTGTGACAGTCTGTAAGATGTTCTCCCACAGCCCAGCCTGAAGAAGATTTCCGGTTCTTCCCGCTTCGGCAGGGTTCCCTTTCGCCGCACGCCCTCCGGGGGCTTTTTGCACGGCTACTCTTGTTCCCTGCGCCTCTATCTTTGTTCTGTATGTTCTGTATATCCTCTATGATTCCCCGCATCAAGAGCCGGGGAAGTTTTTTATAGCGCCATTATAATCATCTGTCCGGCATTTGTCAAGAACTTTTTTTAAAAAAATGAAAAACATTCTGTTCTGAAAGCAGAACCGGAAAATTTCCAAAATACGCGGACTGCACCGGAAGGCCTTTGGGTGCTTTCGGCTGAAAGCTCTTCCCTGCCCGTTTTTAAAAAGTCCCGTTCTAATTCCGACACTCCTGCCCCCCAAAAACACCGGAGACAATTTTCCCCATGCCGTTCCGTATATGGACGGCATGCTGTTTTTTCGGATGTTTTTCCTCAAACAGACGATCTTATCCGCAGATTGATTACCGCATCGGCGCAGAATTATTCCTTGCACAGAAATCCGACCAATTCCTCTGCCAGCTTCTTGATTTCAAAATCGGTGGTGTTGATGCACAGGTCGTAGTGGGAAATATCCTCCCATTTTTGTCCGGTAAAATAGCGATAATACTCTCTTCTGCCCTTGTCAATGTCCTCAATGTGCCGTGCCAACTGCCTGTCGGTCATCTCTGCCTCTTCGGGAGTTGCCTTTCGGCGACAACGGGCAATTCTGCCGGCCATATCCGCATAGACAAAAATGCGCAGCGGCTTTCTGTCTCTCAGAATATAATCGGCGCAACGACCGATGATCACGCAGTCGCTTTTGTCCGCCAGCTCGGTGATCAGGGCATGCTGTTCGCCAAAGATCTTAGACTGAAAATCCACACGCTGAAGAGGCTGGGTCATGAAGGAGCGCCCGATGGTGATGGGATAATAGACGATGGGCTTTTTCTCCACGATATTATTCACATATTCGGTGGCAAGTCCGCTCCTGGTGGCAATTTCGGTAATGATTTCGCTGTCATAGTAGGCTATACCCAGCATTTCTGCCAGGCGTTTGCCCAATTCCCGTCCGCCGCTGCCGAATTGACGGTTGATCGTGATGATTCTTCCCATAAGAACCCCCCTTTTCCAATATTTTATGATTTCAATAGCAGAGCCTCCGCCTTTCAGTAGGGCAACAGGCCGAAATCCATTTTCAGTCCGAGGATGCGCCTTAGACTTTCATTTATGCGCTCTTCCGAAAGCCTCCCGGTTTCAAGGGCCTGTTCCACTCCGGCCACCGCCGCCTGAAAATCCCGGGGCATTAAAAGGATGTCCGCCCCGGCTTCTATAGCGCACACGGCAGCCTCGCCGTCATCAAACTGCTGGGTGATAGCACTCATATTCAGAGCGTCGGTGAGGATCACTCCCTGAAAGCCCATCTGCTCCCGCAAAAGCTCCGTGAGAATGGTTCTTGAAAGACTGGCGGGCCGTTCGTCTCCGGTCACTGCGGGCAGAGAAATATGCCCGACCATGATTGCAAAGCATCCCTCCGAAATTGCGTTCCGGAAGGGCAGAAGCTCGCATTCTTCAAGTTCTGCAAGGGTCTTGTTCACATAGGCGGTCTGCGTGTGAGAATCTTCTGCAGTATCGCCATGTCCCGGAAAATGCTTGAAAGTGGGACAGACACCGTTGCTTTCCAGCCCCTTTGCAAGGGCAATGCTCATATCGGATACCAGCTTGGGGTCACTGCCGAAGGAACGGTTGCCGATGACCGTGTTTTCCGGATTGGTCCACACATCCGCCACCGGCGCAAAATCCATATTGAATCCATAGTCTGACAGATACTTGCCGATCTTCCATCCGGCTTCAAACGCCTGCTGGGTCTGCTCGGTCTGGCCCACCTCAAACATGGGTGGCGTCGAAGGTACGGAAAATGCCGGATGATTTCCGATCCGTGCCACCCGTCCCCCTTCTTCATCCAAAGCAAGGAGCAAGGGCACGGAAGAGCATTCCTGCAAATCCTTCAAAAAGTTGGTCGTTCCCTCCGGATCAGACAGGTTGTCCTTAAAAAAAACCAATCCCCCCACCGGATAGTCCTTCAAGCCGGCGGCAACCCCCGCATCCAGAGCCGAAGCGGGAGACAAAGACCCCTTCAGCGCTTCCGGAACCACTACAAAAAGTTGACAGATTTTTTCATGCAATGTCATTTTGGAAAGAAGCTTTTCCGCTTTTTCCTCCTTTGAGTCTTCCGAAGAAAAGGAGCCGGGGGAGAAGTCGGAAGGGATAGAAATACCGGACACAACGGAAGGCTCGGATGCCGCAGAAGGTTCGGTCTCTCTGTCCGTTGAGCCTCCCGTAACCCCGTTGCTGTTCTCTGAAGAGTTACCCTTTGAGCCGTCCGGACCCTGGTTTGCGGTCTTGGCACAGCCCAAAAGCAAAATTCCGCACAGCGTGCACAGGCCGATCGTTTGAAACACTTTTCTGATACTCAAAATCTGTATCTCCTTATAAGGCTTTTCGGTTTTTATTTATAAGGTTATAAGAATTTTCCATTTTTATTTTAGCATATTTTGCATGAGAAATCAACCAAAAACAGTCCCTGCTTTGCAAAAAATATTTTTGAGGCGCAGAGAGAACGGAGCAGAGCCGATTTTTAATTGCTTTTCGGAAAAATCAAAACACCATTGCCACTCGAACTTTGAGAGTTCGGATTTCAATGGTGTTTTTACTGGACACAACCGGAAAGGGCGAAGCAGGGCGGGTAAATGCTCTGTCGTTGTCCTTCCATACCTGCCGGGAGGATGTGCCTCGCTCCCGTTTTCAGAGACGGATTCCGCCATTCCGTTGAAAGGTCGATTTCCTAATATCCTATTGCAATACAGCAATCGTCTCTGCATACGGGAGTATCTTTAACATACCCAACAAACGAAAACATATATGTTTCACCCGATGAAGCCTGGAAGCCGTTACCCAGTACAATAGAGAAAGGGCTGTTGTCGTTTGGCAGATCCACAACTATATTCCGCATGACTTCCGTATAGCTGCCATCCGCATTTTTTCTGCTTATGGTAAGAGTAACTGCCTCAACCTTTTCATACCGCAAGGTTATAGCGGCATCGGTAATCCAACCCGCCTCGAAAACCTTTTCGGAAAGGTCGGCATCAAGGGCACAGACCGTCGTGTCAATACAGTCAAATTCTGCCGTTACACTCTTGGCTGTCGGATTCGAGCTTGACGAAACACCCGGCAAAAGCTCCACTCTGAATGCGCTCCGTCCGCCAACGCTGGTGATGGGCAACGGAGAATAAAGCTCTGACATGAATCCGCCGCTTGCTAACGGGGAAACGGTAATACATCCGTTGTTGCTGTAATACCGGATTCCGTCAATCTCAGCATACGAGCCGTCAGGAAATCCGCCGTCAACCGACAGCTTGATTGCGTAGATGTCATCTTCATATGCCGTATTGACAGTAGGCGTACTGCTTTTGACCGTAAGATTCATCGTACGGTCGGGTGGCTGTGTGCGACGGCAGTTCGGCAGACAGAAATTGACAATTTACTTTTGATTATAAAGTTCTATCAACCTATTTACTTCGTTGAGTATTTCTGTAGAACTGCCAACATATACAACACCGACAGCTGCCAGTCTACTTTTTATAAAGCATATCTCGCTTGTTGTTGATAACTGAAAATAATACGATAAATCATATCTTTCCTTATCTTCGTGCACAAATGAAACCGTACATAAAAGGTCAAAATCAGCAGGTAAATCGTTGCTTTCGTGTGATTTTGTCAAAACAAGCTTATTGACCATATCAAACAATGCAGTCATATCATCGCAACCATAGATTGTCGCATAAGTCGTTGAATATCGGGACAGTTTTAAGTAATCAATATGATAATCGCTCAAAGAGCGTTCATTATCATTCCCAAATATACGCCACTCGTCCGGCGTGCCATCTTTTGTAATTTTACAACCCGTAATAGAAAGGCAAGCAATCAAGACAATAGTTATACAGAAAAATGCTTTTTTCATGACAATAGACGAGCACCTCCCGGAATATCAGTTTATCGCTCTTTTTACCATTAAAGTAATTCGGCTTAATTTCAGTATCCGCGTGCCACCGTTGATGCAAGAAAAAGAGACAACAAGAATACTCCGAATGTAATTCCAAAAATGATATGACCTGCCACCTGTAACTTCTTATAATTTGAGTACTTCAAGCAAGCCACGGAAACGATAACAGAGACTGCAATCAATGCAATCGAAACGGGAAACATAAAGCCAAATACATCAGCGTTTATGTTTTCATACATACTGTGATAAAAATCAACTTGCACGATCACATCAGGGTTGTCTTTGCTGGGAAGATGACCCACCCCGTGAAAAACTTTACAAACCACATTGGGCTCAATCCGAGAGACACCAAAACCTCTCCGATGTTTATTAGTTTTGCTTTGTTCTTCATGGTATGATCTCCTTGAACTTAGATTTATCGATGTCTTATTATACCATAAATCTTCCCGTTTTTCAACTGTTTCCGCTTACATTCCGCCCATGCCCTGATCCATGTCCTGCAGGACATCCTCCAAGGTATAGCCTTCTTCCATGCAGACAAAGCCGAGTCCTTCCACAAATTCGCCTTCATTGTTTTCGGCTATTGATTCACCATAGCCCGCGTAATCAAAAAACTCGTCAATTTCATAAGGCAAGGAACAATCCAGCTTGTTTTCCAGCCACCATGCGCCGAGGTTATTTGCGTCCCGCACACCCGGAGCATACTCGAAAAGCTCCATCGATTCCGCAATCCGGCACACTTCGCAGGAGGTGTTGGCGTTTGCATACAGTACGGCTACCGTAAGTTTGTCCAGGTCCCGGTCAGGTATTTTTGCGGCAGCATGGCATACCTCGTTGAACGCCTCCAAGCCCTCGTCGTTCAGAATACGGTCCATCACTTCGGAGAGCGGTTTCCCGAATCGGCTGCAGCTCATTTGAATGTGGCAATCGTCGAGGCTGTCTGCGCCCAACCGTTCCAATGCAAATTCGATGGAGGATTGCTCACACGGAGGATAGACGAATTCCGTTCTTCCTCCGTGACAGATTGCCACACTGGATTCCTCGGGACCGCCACAGAGATATTCGGGGAAGGTGATGCCGTCGTAGACTTCCTCCCACGGCACTTCATCGTTGATGAACATCAGACCGTAGTCGGTCCAGATGCCGCGCTTGCTGTTCAGCAGGGCGCGACCTTCTTCGGCTCGTTTGGGATCGCGGTATTCCTCGTTGGAACAGCACCCGCCGTGAATATCCATGTAGTGTTCGACTCCTACCGTTTGCATATCCGAGATGTTCTGAATCAGCGTGATCCTGCCGAGATTGAAAGTGTAGTTGATCAGCTGCCTGAGGTCCTGTGTATCAAAGCGGGATGCCGCCGCAAGCAGTTTTCCCATCTCGGTTCCGTCAAAGCTGTCCATCCGTTTGGCGAGGTAGTTCAGCTCATGGATATTTGCGTAAGTACCTTCCATGGATTTCAGTCCTTTGGGACCAACGAGATTATTGATGAAGACCGTAGCTTTGTGTCCGATCTCGTTCTGTTCCGTCAGTCGCATGATCTCATCATCGGAACATGGAAATGATACGGTTTCAATATGGTTTCCGCCTGTCAAAAGGGTTGCTTTGATCTGTGTCATTTACATTCCTCCCATCGTCATGCCGTGGGTATGCGGCATTTCACTGAATTCATCCGAATTGCGGACAAAGTAGCTGTCGCCGCTGTTCCAGAAGTGGACATTCATAATGCCGTCCGGAATCCTGATATCCTGCTGTTCGGCTCCTTCGCCAAGCCCGTCCGAATTCTGACCGGTGATGAATTCCTTGAGTTCCGCTTCTTCATCTTCTGTCAGCGGCTCGGTCAGCGTTGCACGCACTCTGCCGAAGAGGACTCCGTCAAAGCTCTCAAAATCCCATTTCAGCGACTTGATCTTTGCGACCGCCGAATTGCTCCCGTCAAAGTATTCCGCCATGTCGGTGTCGTCACTTGCGGTGTAGGCATCAAACATGGCTTTGATTTCATCGGCATAATTATCCGCAAATCTGCCGTCAAGCTCGCAGTCGGAATCG
This sequence comes from uncultured Eubacteriales bacterium, assembly GCA_905207625.1. Taxonomy (GTDB): domain Bacteria; phylum Bacillota; class Clostridia; order Oscillospirales; family UBA644; genus HGM12619. The sequence continues at coordinate 30,762 of CAJLLT010000002.1, forward strand.
TAGTCAAGGTCGCCGTATTCGTTGTATTCATAGACCGAGACCGTCAGAGGAAAATAGTAATCCTCGGCCACATACTTCAGCTGAAAGTCCATGACCTTGTGGCAGAGAGAAGAAAGATTGTTCGGGGGATTCTGCGACAGCTCCGCCTTCAGTTTTTCCTTCTGCGCTTGAGGCAATTCCCGATAGAGATCGAGCGCTGTGTTGACGCTGCCGAGGCTGTCTTTGGGTGTAACCAGCGCCGTGAGTTCATTTTCAAAGTCACTCTCGCCGAAGAGCTTCACTTTGATATAGTCTTCTTCCTCGTCCGAGCAGGGGATGATGTATGCCGGAGTTCTGACACCGATCCGACTCAAAGAGCCTGCAAGCTCCATTCGGGAGGTCGGCAGTTCAAGGACGGCGGTCTGATCGTTTCTTGTGATGATTGCTTTCATGTTCGTTTTTTCCTTTCGTATAGAATTCATAGATTTCTTTGTCGTTTTCATTGAGGACGGGGGAGCGCGTGCGAATCTTATCTTCCAGGCAGCAGCACCGGACGGCACGGCATTTCCTGCGCCTGTAGTACAGGCAGTAGCGGCAGTCGCAATCTTCTTTTTTATATATAAATGTAACCGATGACGAGCCTCCTTTCAGGCAGACACAAATATTTAACAAACAAAAATACGAAAAAAGGGCAGAAGGTGCGCAAAAAGCTTTCGCTACGCGAAAGGTCGCACTTTCTGCCCTTAAAAATGGGTACTACGCTTTCACCGCAGGCGAAAGCTGTTCAATATCCTGCAGGGAGCCGTTTTTTTGAAATGATATCTTTTTTTCTGCACTCTATATTCGCAAATCTCATGGTTGCGAAAAAGCGAGGAAACGCGAGAAAAACCCCCGAAATCAAACGACCGTAGATCGTAAGATTTCGGGGACTCGAAGCCATGATATCTTTTTTGGCTTCACTATATGGCTGCGGTACTCGGATTCTGAACCTACTCAAGCCCTTGCGGGCTTGAGTAGGTTCAGATTCGATCGTGTCGATAATCAAAACAAAAAGAGCATCCGATGGATGCTCTTTCTTCTTGGCAGCGGAATAGGGATTCGAACCCCAACAAACAGAGTCAGAGTCTGTCGTGCTACCTTTACACAATTCCGCTATCTGTATATGCGCTCAAACGGAACGCATATATTATTATACTCATTTTTCCAGGTTTGTCAATACGGTATCGCTTTTGTTCACTTTTTTTTCAAACTATTTGTATACGCGCACATATCCTTCCCCGTTACCTGAGGTTTTATTCCCCGGTTTTTTACTATGGCGGAGGAAAGATATCTGACGGATAACAAATACCACCATTCCGACGATCAGTCCGTTTATGACAAACGATCCGGCAGCCCGGAACCAGTCTACCTGATACGCAAACATTCCGCTGAAGGGCTGTATGACCATGTATCTCGGAAATTTATCCGGTAAAAAGACAGTGCTTGTAAACTGATTCAGAAAGGGAAAAGGAAAGCCGTAATTGAGATCTGTCATCTCCTGTGCCGTACCGACCCATTTCGGCATACATACGCTGCCCGCCGTCAGAACAGCCGCCCCTGCGGCTATAAGCAGAACATAAAGCCATTTCCTCGGTTTTTTCACAATATTCCCTCCCCGGGATCATTCAACATCCTGTCTCAGTTTTTCCGCCTGATCGGAAGTGACAAGGGCATCTATCATCTCATCCAGGTCTCCGTTCATAAAAGCCTCAAGCTTATACAGAGTCAGACCTATTCGGTGGTCCGTAACCCTGCCCTGAGGGAAATTATAGGTACGGATACGTTCGCTGCGGTCCCCGGTTCCTACCTGGGTCCTGCGTTCTGCGGCAATTTTTGCGTTACGTTCGTTTTCCATACTCTCAAAGATCTTGCTCCGGAGTATTTTCATCGCCTTTTCTTTGTTTTTGTACTGGCTTCGCTCGTCCTGACAGTCAACCACGGTTCCCGTTGGAACGTGAATTATCCTGATAGCGGATTCCGTTTTATTGACGTGCTGCCCCCCAGCGCCGCCGGAACGGTGGGTCTCTATAATGAGATCCGCAGGATTTATCTCGAACTCCACCTCATCGACCTCGGGCAGAACTGCCACCGTCACGGTGGAGGTGTGTATCCTTCCGGAAGCCTCGGTTTCGGGAACACGCTGGACCCGGTGAACTCCGCTCTCAAATTTCAGCCGGCTGTAAGCTCCGTCTCCGTCAATTGAAAAACTGATTTCCTTTATTCCGCCCAGTTCCGTCTCGTTAATGCTCAGTATCTCCGTTTTATACCCCTTGCGTTCGGCATACATGGAATACATTCTGTACAGCGAATGAGCGAACAGAGCGGCCTCGTCGCCGCCGGCGCCGCCCCGGATCTCGATTATAACACTGCGGTCGTCGTTGGGGTCCTTGGGCAGGAGAAGTATTTTCATTTCCTCTCCAAGTTTTTCCAGTTTTTCTTTGCCGATTTTGTATTCCTCGTCAACAATCTCACGGAAATCGGGCTCAAGTGTCCCGTCAAGAAGTTCACGGGCTTCCTCCACATCTGAGGAAACCTTCTTGTACTCACGGTATTTTTCTACAATTGGAGTAAGATTTTTGAACTCCCGCATATATTTCTTATATTCCTGCTGATCCGAAACTATCTCAGGTTCGGTCAGGCGCTGGCTTATCTGCTCATATTTCTCTTCAATGCTCTTGAGTTTTTCCAACATATTCAACACCTCGCTTTTCTGATTATAACAGAACGAAAAGGGAATGTAAACATTTTTTTCCGTTTTGCCCAAAAGATTTCAACTGTTTTTCGTTTTTGGTCTTGACAAAAGTCTCCGGAAGGTGTATCATATATACGATAAAAAGCTCTTCGGGGTTGGGTGAGATTCCCTATCGGCAGTGTAGTCTGCGAGCCGCATTGCGGCACGAACCGTTCAGGATATTCCGATACGGTACCGACGGTAAAGTCCGGATGAAAGAAGGCGGTCATACAGCTTCTTTGCCCCGTTGTTCGGGGCTTATTTTTTTGGAGTAATGTTCAATGAAAAAAACAAACACAAAAGTCCGCCGTATTGCGTTTACCGCTCTTCTGGGAGCGGTGGCAACGGTTCTTATGGCCATTTCTTTCAGTGTTCCCTTTATGCCGTCTTTTATCAAATTTGACCTTTCCGAGCTTCCGGCACTGCTGGCGGCATTTGCCTTCGGGCCCGTGAGCGGAGTAGCGGTCTGTCTGATAAAGAATCTGATAAACCTGATGTTCACCACCACGGCAGGAATAGGTGAACTCTGTAATTTTCTCCTCGGCTGTTGCCTTGTGCTTCCCTCGGGAATAATCTATAAATTCCGTCATAACAGGTTATCCGCCTTCGTCTCATCCTCCGCCGGAGCCCTTGTTATGGCACTTGCAAGCATTCCGATAAACTATTTCATCACCTACCCTTTTTATTTCCGGACGGTTGCGCCGGAAAGCGTGATCCTCGGCGCATACCGGGCTATCTTCCCGGAAACGGAAAGCATTTTGCAGGCACTTGTGATGTTCAATGCGCCATATACGTTTGTTAAAGGCATGATCAGCGTTTTCATATGCTTTATCATATACAAAAAGCTGTCACCGATTCTCAAAGGTGACAGCAAGTAATCATTCATTTAATCTGCCAGTCTATCGGCTCCTGCCCTGTACTTACAAGGAACTGATTCGTCCGTGAGAAATGGCGGCAGCCGAAAAATCCGTTGTAAGCAGACAGGGGACTGGGATGCGCCGCAGTAAGTACAAGATGCGCGGGGTTTGTTATCAGTTCTCTTTTCGCCTTTGCGTTTCCGCCCCAGAGAAGAAAAACTATGGGCTTTGATCTCTGATTCAGTAAGGATATGACCCTGTCAGTAAAGATCTCCCAACCCATGCCGCGGTGGCTGTTTGCCTGCCCCTCCCTAACCGTAAGAACAGTGTTCAGCAGAAGCACCCCCTGTTTTGTCCAGTCGGTGAGGTTCCCGTGGTTCGGGATAACGAATCCCACGTCATCGTGAAGTTCCTTATAAATATTCACCAGTGACGGAGGCACGGCAACACCTTTCTGAACAGAAAAACAGAGACCGTGAGCCTGTCCCGCACCGTGATAAGGGTCCTGCCCGAGAATAACGGCTTTAACATCAGCGTACGCCGTACTTTTCAGGGCATTGAAAATATTGTACATATCAGGATATATCCGGCGTGTGGAATACTCATTTTTCAAAAACTGACGAAGTTTCAGATAATACTCCTTTTCAAACTCACCCTTGAGAAGTTCATCCCAATCATTACCCAGACAGACCATAAAAACCACCTTTCACAGGAGAAAAAAATATGGAGATCGAAAGAAAATTCATTCTTGACAGGATGCCGCCGCTGCCCGTAACGGAACGCTCCGAAATGTATCAGGGATATATCAGCACCAACCCCACCGTCCGGATACGGAGCAAACAGGTGAACGGGAAAACCGGTTACAGACTATGTTTCAAAGGCGAGGGAACGCTTTGCCGGGAAGAGATCGAGATCGATATACCGAAGGATAAATTCGATGCTCTTGCCTCACTTATAGGCAAACCGCTCATATACAAAATACAGACAAAACTCGACCTGGGAAACGGACTTACGGTTGAATATAATGAGGTGGAGAAGGACAGGGAAACGGGTTTTTGTTATGCCGAAGTGGAATTTGCCACGGAGAAGCAGGCCCTTGCCTTCGATCCTCCGGATTTTCTGGGCAGAGAAGTCACCGGCATCGACGGTTTCTCCATGGGCGACTACTGGCGCAGAACCAGAGAAAACAAATAGCGCGGAAACACCGGGAAGACTTCGGTCTTCCCTTTTGTTTTCCCGGGCAGAACTGCCCGGAAGCATCAGCGGGAGCCGAATATCCGGCCTTCCTTTTCCCGGAACTTTTCTATCTGCCTGAGTACCGCCTGCTGAGCGGGGCCTCCGTCTGTTTTACGGGAATTGAGGCAATTTTCAAGTTTCAGAGCCTCATACACATCCGCCTCAAAAAGGGGTGAAAGCGCCCGGAACTCCTCCAGTGTAAGACTTTCAAGGTCTTTTCCCTCACGTTCGCAATAGGCAACCGCCTTTCCCGTGACGTTATAGGCATCCCTGAAAGGCAGCCCGTGCCTTACCAGGTAATCGGCGCAGTCAGTGGCATTTATATACCCCTTGCCTGCGGCACGGCGCAACACATCTTTTTTCACCGTCAGAGTCTCGAACATGGGCGTGAACACATTCAGACAGGTATTGACCGTGTCAACGCAGTCGAAAACAGCCTCTTTGTCCTCCTGCATATCCTTGTTGTATGCCAGGGGCAGAGCCTTCATAACCGTCAGAAGGGTTATAAGTGAGCCATAAACGCGCCCGGTTTTTCCTCGGCAAAGCTCCGCAATATCCGGGTTTTTCTTCTGTGGCATTATGGAGGAACCGGTGGAATATGCATCATCCAGGCTTACAAATCCGAATTCCGAACTGCACCAGAGAATGATCTCTTCACAGAACCGGGACAGGTGCATCATTATCATGGAGCAGTCGGCACAGTACTCAATGAGGAAATCCCTGTCGGACACAGCGTCCATACTGTTTTCAGCTATTCCGGAAAAATTAAGCAGTTCCGCCGTGCGATTCCGGTTTATCGGATAGCCAGTGGTAGCCACGGCACAGGCACCCAGGGGCGAATAGTTCAGCCGCTTCCCGCATTCGGAAAGCCTTTCCGAATCCCTGAGAAACATCTGGGCGTACGCCATTATGTAATGGGCAAAACTTGTGGGCTGAGCCCGCTGTAAATGGGTGTAAGCAGGCATTACGCAATCCGTGGTTTTCTCCGCCCGGCAGACAAGTGCGTCCATAAGTTTTTTTAGACTGTCAAGGGTCATGGACACCGCCGCCCGCATATAAAGACGGATATCAACGGCAACCTGATCATTACGGCTCCGTGCGGTATGAAGTTTTTTACCTGCATCTCCTATACGTTGGGTAAGGATAGTTTCCACATTCATGTGAATGTCTTCGTTCTCCGGGGAAAAGTCAAGTTTGCCGCTCTCGAAATCACGGAGAATGCCCTTGAGCCCCTCATGTATTGCGTTTTTTTCCTCTTCGGTTATAATACCGCATTCAAAAAGCATCTGGGAATGGGCAATACTGCCCCGTATATCTTCACGGTAGAGGCGTTTATCGAACTCTATGGAAGAGTTGAAATCATTTACTGCCCCATCCACATCTTTTGAAAATCGTCCGTGCCAAAGTTTCATTGTTTTTCTCCGCTCTGCCGCACCGATATCACGGAAGCGACGCCGTCACTGACGGTAAATTTAATCTCAAATCCACCGAAAAGGAGTCCGTAGACCCTCTCCGGATCATCTATGTATGCGGGACGTGGATCCTGACTCAGGACTTCAGTCAGTCCCGCTCTTTTTTCTTCGGGAAAATCCCTTATTATTTCCGGAGGAATACTGACATCAAGCCGATGATCCCTAACCCCGTCGGAAAACCCTCCGAGGGCATCGGGATGGCAATCCGTGTACGGAATATAGGGTTTTATATCATATATCGGTGTGCCGTCCACCATATCCGCGCCGGAAACTATCAGACATATACCCTCCGGAGAATCCTCGGTCCGGATAAGCCGGACAGAGGAAAGTCCGATCTTGTTGGGGCGAAAGGGGGAACGGGTAGCGAATACACCCATACGGGTATTTCCGCCGAGCCTCGGGGGACGGACGGTGGGACTCCAGTTTTCCTTCTCCACCTCCGAAAAGCCCCACAAAAGCCACAGATGACTGTAACCCTCTATTCCCCGCAAAGCGTCGGCATTCCTGTATTCCGGCTCAAAGATCACTTCAGAAAGAAGAGTATCCGTAATGCCGCTTTGGCGGGGAACACCGAATTTAGTGGGGAAATCCGTACGAATTCTTGCAACGACCTGCAATTCCATATTTTCTCCGTATACACTGCGACACGGGTATTTTTTGCCCGTGCCGCAGATTCGCTTCAATTCTTAAGACTTTGTATAGGCGCAGGGATTCTTCCGCCTCTGGCAATGAATTTCGCGGGGGAATATCCGCTGATCTTCATTACCGGAGCCTCTCCCAAAAGCCCTCCGAAACTGACGCTGTCCCCTACGGTCTTGCCGTATGCGGGAATGACCCTTACCGCGGTGGTCTTTGTGTTTACCACACCGATTGCCGCTTCATCGGCAATAAGAGCGGAGATCACATCCGCCTCCGTATCCCCGGGTATGGCTATCATATCCAGTCCCACGGAGCAGACTGCCGTCATAGCTTCGAGTTTCTCTATGCTGAGCGCGCCCTTTTGCGCCGCCGCTATCATTCCCGCATCCTCGGAAACGGGAATAAACGCGCCTGAAAGACCTCCGACCTGGCTCGACGCCATGACTCCGCCCTTTTTGACCGCGTCGTTGAGCAATGCCAGGGCAGCGGTAGTACCGCAGCCTCCGCAGCTCTCAAGTCCCATCTGTTCAAGGATATGAGCCACAGAGTCCCCTATCGCCGGTGTGGGAGCGAGAGAAAGATCGACTATTCCGAAGGGGACCCCGAGGCGTCCGGACGCTTCGTTTGCCACAAGCTGTCCCACCCGGGTTATTTTAAATGCGGTGCGTTTTATTACGTCCGCCACTTCGCAAAGATCCCCGTCGCATTTTTCCAGCGCCGATTTGACGACTCCGGGACCGGAGACCCCCACGTTTATCATGCATTCCCCCTCGCCGGTTCCATGGAAAGCACCCGCCATGAAGGGATTATCCTCGGGAACATTCGCAAAGACCACCAGCTTGGCGCAGCCTATACTGTCCTCATCCTTTGTCCGGTACGCAAGATCTTTTATCACCTTACCCATCATCGCGACGGCATCCATGTTTATGCCGGCCTTTGTGGAAGCGATATTTACCGAGGAGCAGACATTCCGGGTCGTTGCGAGAGCTTCGGGAATGGAGCGGATAAGAGCCTTGTCGCTTACGGAAAAGCCCTTCTGTACCAATGCAGAGAATCCGCCGAGGAAATTCACCCCGCAACTGTCCGCCGCCTTCTGCAGAGCCTGTGCAAAGGGGGTACAGTTAAAGTACTCGTTGTCCCCCGCAGCCGCCGCGGCGATGGCGGCGATAGGAGTTACGGAAATGCGTTTATTGATTATGGGAATGCCGTACTGCTTTTCAATATCACAACCGGTACGTACAAGATTTTCCGCTTTGCGGCAGATCTTGTCATAGATCTTATCCGTGCATTTCTTCACATCGCTTTCGATGCAGCTGTAAAGGGAAATGCCCATAGTTATGGTTCTTATGTCCAGGTGCTCCCTGGATATCATGTTTATTGTTTCAAGTATGTCGTGATCGTTGAGCATATTTTACCTTTCAGCCCTCAGACGGTGTGCATGGCGTTGAAAATATCTTCGTGCATAGTATGGATAACAAGCCCGTTTTCCTTGCCCATAGCGTCAAGAGTATCCACAAGATCTCCGAATCTGATTTTCATTCCGGATATGTCCACAAGCATTATCATTACAAAAAGTCCCTCGAGAACCTTTTGCGTGATATCCACAATGTTGACTCCGTTTTCAGCACAGAGCCCGCTGACCTTGGCTATAATACCGACGCAGTCTTTTCCCGTAACCGTAATAACCGCTTTCATTTTTTCCTCCGGATCATTTATTGTTTTTTCTTTTCTGTTCAAGAGACGCCTTGACCTTAAGGGGAAGACCGAAGAGATTTATAAAGCCTTCAGCATCGGACTGATCATAAACATCGTCCTTATCAAAAGTCGCCACATCCTCATCGTACAGGGAGAACGGAGAGGTAACTCCGGCAGGAATGATATTTCCCTTGTAAAGCTTAAGCTTCACCGTACCGGTCACAGTCTGCTGAGTGCTGTCCACGAAGGCGGAAAGAGCTTCCCGCAAAGGTGTATACCACTGCCCGAAATACACGATGTCCGCAAATTTAAGGGCGACCTGCTGCTTGTAATGAAGCGTTTCCCGGTCCAGACAAAGGGTCTCCAGAACCTCGTGTGCGGCATAAAGTATCGTTCCTCCGGGAGTTTCGTAAACACCGCGGCTCTTCATACCCACAAGACGGTTTTCCACCAGATCCACAAGGCCTATCCCGTTCTCACCGCCCAATTTGTTGAGCTTTGCGATTATCTGTGCGCCCTTCATTTTTTCACCGTCCACAGCCACCGGGACGCCTTTTTCAAAATCTATGGTAACGTAAACCGACTTGTTGGGTGCTTTCTGGGGGCTCACTCCGAGTTCGAGTATCTTATCGTAGTCGGGTTCGTTGGCCGGATCCTCCAGGTCAAGACCCTCGTGGGAAAGGTGCCAGAGGTTCTTGTCCTTGGAATAGTTAGTCTGACGGGAAATGTTAAGTGGAATATTATGAGCCTCGGCATAGTCGATCTCCTCGTCACGGCTCTTTATATCCCATATCCTCCAGGGGGCTATTATCTTCATATCCGGAGCGAAAGCTTTTATGGCAAGCTCAAACCGGACCTGATCATTACCCTTTCCGGTACAGCCGTGGGCTATCGCGTCGGCACCCTCGGCTTTTGCGATCTCCACAATGCGCTTTGCGATTATCGGACGGGCAAAGGATGTTCCCAGAAGATATTTGCCCTCATATACCGCACCCGCTTTCATTGTCGGGAATATGTAATCATCCACAAATTCTTCGGTAAGATCTTCAATGTAAAGTTTGGAAGCCCCGGTATTCTTCGCCTTCTGCTCAAGTCCGGAAAGCTCTTTTCCCTGTCCCACATCCGCGGCAACGGCAATAACTTCGCAGTTATTGAAGTTCTCCTTCAGCCACGGAATTATTATAGATGTGTCAAGTCCTCCGGAATAGGCAAGAACTACTTTCTTTATGCTCTTATCGCCCAGTTTAACCATAATAATATACATCCTCTCTCTGCATTTTTGCATAATATTCGATTTTGTGGGTTAATTATACAGCTATTTGAATAAAAATTCAATTCGCTTATAGCACAAACATTGTTCAATGTCCCACGGACATTTTTGTCGGAATGCACAATACGACAGTCCCTGGGCCTCAGTCCGGCAGAGATGCGGAGACAAGAGACTGCATCTGCTCAACGGCTTCAATAGGCGTACTGTAGCCTTTTACGACCTTTTCAAGCATCATATCCAGAGAATCCTGGGCATCGGCAACCACAACACTTCTGTCCGTTCCGGCAGAGGAGATCATTTTTGCATAAAGTTCCAGATCCTCCGTATGGAAAAACAGAGATCTTCCCGCGGAGGCCTTCCAGGAATCGGCAGATCTTCCGGGCAGAGGCTCAAACAAAGCGTCTATGACCTTTCCGAGGGAAGGGTCGGCAAACTTTGTTATTGCCATTACATTGCTTCCGTAGCGATAATATGCCGTACCGTCTTCCGGAGCGGTATATCCGGAGGGGAAAGCGCACCAGCGCAGATCCTGCCCGAGGGTATTCAGAACGGAATCGTCGGAGTTGTCTGTACCGGCGGAGCTGTCGGCGGCATAAAAAAGAGTAAGACCCTGTTTAAAAGCTTCGGCAGGGGTCAGATCTCCCTCGTAAGAGACCTTTTCCTCCCCCACAAGTTTCCGGACCCATTCCAGTGCCCTGACTGTTCCGGAAGTATCGTAGCCGCAGACAAATCTGCCGTTCTCGTAAAGGACTTTGGAACTGCCGTTGGCATATATGGCGGAATGAATGAATTCAGGATCAGAGGCAGAGGGGGCGGTAAAACCGAAAACCCCGTCGTGAGTCACCTTCCGGCAAAGATCAGTGAAAGCCTCAAAATCCCATTTTCCGGAAGAACTGAGCTCGGAGGGGGATATCAGTCCGTGGGAACGGATAATCGCTTCATTGTAGTAGAGGATTCCCGAGATCCGGGGCAAAGGATCAGCCCAGAAAGCGTTGGTGAAGCCGTAGGTCTTTCCGTCCTGCAACGTAAGAAGCTGCCTGAGTCCCGCCGCACCCCACTTGTCGGCATCGGGGTCAATGTCCTCCATATCCTGCATAGAACGCAGAAGTCCGCCCTGCCACAGGCTGTAAACGGAAGAAGTGTCCGTATATACAATATCCGCATAACGTACCGTGCCGGCGGCAGAAGTCTGCATATAATCAAGTATCGCCGAAGGGGAAGCAACGGTTACTTCTACCTTGCACCCGTACTTTTCCTCAATCTCCGAGAATCTCGACAGGATCTTATCACCCAGAAGCGACTGTCCGGCGTCAAGACCGCCGGAAACCGAGGATGACTGGCGTATCTTCAGTTTTCCGTCGTTAACGGTTTCATCGGTTGCGGGCTTTCCCGTACAGGAGGACAGGATCAGGACTGCCGAAAAAGCGGCAAGGCATACTTTCAAAACGGACTGCATTTTTCTTTTCATGGGTACATTTTCCTTTCGCGAACAGTTCATGACTCATCAATCTTTACGGTCTAATATTACCATATAACAACTCCGATATCAATAGTCCGGGCTGTTTTTATGAAAAAATGTAAGAAAATCGGCGGAATACACGGAAAAAATTTTGAAATTATAATGAACAATGGAAAATCCGTGTTGACAACCCCTCAAAAGCTGTGTTATAATAAGGAGCCGCATGGAAAAGGCTTCGGAAAAATCGAAAGATTTGCCTCGACAGCGAGACTTAATGAATGAGGGACAAACCCAATGTACGCAGTATTTGTTACGGGCGGAAAACAGTATAAAGCCTCCGAAGGCGACGTACTGTTCATCGAAAAGCTCGACAGCGAAGCGGGACAGACCGTCAAGTTTGATCAGGTTCTTCTCGTCAGCAACGACGGAAACGTCACAGTCGGCGATCCTTTTGTCAAGGGCGCTTATGTTGAAGCTAAACTCGACAAGAACGGCAAAGGCAAAAAGGTTCGCATTTTCAAGTATAAGGCAAAGAAAGGCTACCGCAGACGCCTGGGCCACAGACAGCCTTATTCCAAGATCACCGTTACTTCGGTGAAAGCATAACGGAGGTGTAGAGAGATGGCTCATAAGAAAGGTGTCGGTTCCACCAAAAACGGACGTGATTCCGAATCCAAGCGCCTCGGCGTTAAGAGAGCAGACGGTCAGTTTGTTCTCGCAGGAAATATTCTTGTCAGACAGAGAGGCACCAAAATCCACCCCGGTGCTAACGTCGGTATAGGTTCCGATGATACCCTGTTCGCTCTCGTTGACGGCAAAGTCAGCTTCCAGAGAGTCGGCAAGGATAAGAAAAAGGTTTGCGTTCAGGCAATTGAAGAATAATTGACGGCGCAAAAACAGCCAAAAAAAGAGATGATTCTGCTTTTAGCCGGATCGTCTCTTCTTTTTATATTGAGAATGGGAAAATTTTATGTTTGCAGACAGCACCAAAATATATGTAAAAGCGGGGGATGGCGGTAACGGCTGCGTATCCTACCGCAGAGAAAAATACGTTGCCGCAGGCGGTCCCGACGGCGGCGACGGCGGCAAGGGCGGAGACATAATCCTTGTGGCGGACAACAATCTCAATACCCTTGAAAACATCCGCTTCAAACACCGCTTTATTGCCGAAAACGGGGAAAACGGCAAGGGCGGAAAAATGTACGGAAAATGCGGAAAAGACCTTATAATCAAAGTTCCCCGGGGCACGCTCATAAAGGATATTGAGACCGACCTTATAATAAAAGACCTCAGCGATGACGAGCCCTTTATCCTGGCAAAGGGAGGAAAGGGCGGCTGGGGAAACCGCCATTTTGCCACCCCCACCAGACAGTGCCCGAACTTTGCCCGGGCAGGGATCCCGGGAGAGGAAAAAGAAGTCCGTCTTGAGCTGAAACTTATCGCCGATGTAGGGCTTTTAGGATTCCCGAACGTAGGAAAGAGCACCCTTTTGAGCGTGGTAAGCAATGCCAAGCCCAAAATCGCAAATTATCACTTCACGACCCTTGTACCGAATCTCGGAATGGTAGGGACCTCCGGTGAGGACGGTTTCCTTATGGCGGACATCCCCGGTATAATAGAAGGAGCCGCCGACGGCGCGGGCCTGGGACACGATTTTCTCCGTCATATAGAAAGATGCCGGTTGTTGGTGCATCTTGTGGACGTATCCGGAAGCGAGGGGCGCGACCCGACGGAGGATTTTGAAAAGCTCAATACGGAACTTGAACGTTTTTCCCCCGAGCTGGCAAAACGTCCTCAGATAGTCGTGGGAAACAAGATCGATGCGATAACCGACCGTACCGCTGCGGATACCTTTGCCGCATATATCAGGGAAAAGGGATTGCCGTATACCGAGATCTCCGCCGCCGCGCATATCGGGACGTCGGAACTGGTATATCTGATAAGCTCCACTCTGGCAAAACTTCCCCCGGTCACGGTTTACCAGCCGGAATATGTTGAACCTGAGGCAAAGATTCATACCGCAGAAGATGTCACCGTGGAGAAGAGGGACGGGCTGTACTTTGTTGAAGGACAGTGGCTGCTGAAAATAATGCGCTCCATAAATTTCTCAGATGAAGAAAGCATGCAGTATTTCCAGAGAGTTCTGAGAAATTCCGGAATAATCCAGAAGCTTATTGATATGGGAGTAAAAGAAGGAGATACGGTCTGTATCTACGACTTCTCCTTCGACTTTGTATTCTGATCTGAGGTACACTGTATGGAACAGCGAAATCACTCCGTACGAAATATAATCTTTGTCATTGTCGCCGCCGTGATGATCGCCGCGGGAATAGTCGGATGGCGCTACATTAACGGTGCGGGATACAGTTTCCGCAACGTTGCCCTGAACCGTTCCGCGGAAAGTCAGGCGGCAATTGGAAGCGATCCGAAAATAACAGAGGCCTTCCGCAAGATTCTGCGCCGTGCCGAAACAGCGGGGTCCACGGACGTGAAAACAGCGGATCCGGCATTCTACATAATAACGTACTCCGGAGTTTCTGAGGGACATCGGTACGACATTCATATCGACAGCATCCTTCAGCGCAGAGCTTTTATCAAAGATACGGTCAACGGTTATTTCTACGCCATAAGGTCTTCGGATTTCACCGCATTTTTCTCCCTTCCCGCTATCCGGGAACTGATACCCACCCCACAGAAAGCCCCGGAAATAAAGCTTTCCGCCGCGGGGAAAGAAATCTGTGCCGCCCCGGTGTCTTCATCCTGGCGGTACATCCTTCCCGACGGAAACTTTGAAAAAGGTGACTCGGAATCCGAGGAAATTTCCGTTCCCCTTTCCGGAACGGTTTCGGTTTCCCTGGAAACGGAATATGACCCGATACTCACGGTAACAATGACCAGAGACGGGCAGAAGATGTACGAAGGAGACCCCCGCTCCGCCCCGGTGCTTGATATGAGCTCCGGCGACGTGGAAATTGTTGTCAACGCAACATGGAAGCCGGATCAGGAAAAAGACTTCCACGGCACGGCGGTCTACAGATTCCTGCTTACGGCAAACGGCAACCAGGAACAGCCAACCGAAGTCACAGACTGACCGTTTCCCAGGCAGCATACGGAAAAATCCCGGAAATCCCCGCAAAAACCGGAGAAAGGTATCTGAAATGATTAAAAAACTCGTATCCGTCGTTTTGCTTTTTATTCTTTGTATTTCAGCGGCTTCATGCACTAAACCGGTACTCCCCGAACCAACGGAACCAACGACCCCTGCCGCAGAGCATACGGACGGAAAATGGACAATGGTGAAGACAGGATCCTCCGTGACGGCAGCAAATTATTTCGTCACCGAAAACGGAGCGAAAGCCGATGGGGTGACCGATGACTCCGGAGCCATAAACGAAACCCTGAAAAAAGCGGGAAGTGCCGGCGGCGGAGTAGTTTATATGCCGGCGGGAACCTATTGCCTGAACTCCCCGTTATCCGTACCGGAAAACGTGACCCTTTGCGGAGATTTTGTTTCTCCCGCTTCCAGGAAAACTCCGGGAGAAGGAACCCTTCTCCTGGCAAATAAGACTGAACAGACCATGAGCCGGCCCCTTATTGATCTGGGCAATAACAGCTCCGTCTGCGGTGTGTCCGTATTTTACCCGGATCAGACGGGAACTTCCTTTATAAAATACCCTGCCACAGTATCCCAGACATCGGGAAAATCGGCTTTCGTTAAGGATCTTGCGGTCCTGAACGGCTGGGACGGATTGGTTTTCGACTCTCCGGAGTGTGAGACTTTAACGGTTGAAAACGTGTATCTTACGGTTCTCCACTCGGGTATTTCCGCCACAAGATACTCCGTAAAAGCCACGCTGAGAAATATCAGCGTCACGCCATCGTACTGGATAAACTACGGAATGACCGCTGAAGAAGCTGACATGCTGAGGGTGTACCTGCGTTCGGGACTGACCGCAGTCAGACTCAGCGGAACGGGAAACGCTTTTGTCCGCTCCGTTACTACGGACATGGCTAATTGCGGACTGCTCATTGAACAGCCCTATTCTTCCACCGGAAAAATTCTTGTTTCCTCGTCACTTTTTGCAAACAGCGCCCATGCGCTTGATATAAAAGAGTGCTCCGTAAGCGGAATTGCCTTTGCGGGCTGTGTATTCAAAGGACTTTCGGAATCGGGAACATCCGGCGTTTATATGGATAAAAACTTCCTGTCCTCCGCCGTTTTCACCGAATGTACATTTGAAGGAAAATCCGAGAGCTGTGTGGAAAGTGCCGGGCGGGGCAGACTCAGTTTCACCGGATGCCGCTTCGACGGATGGCGCCAACAGGCTATAAAAAGCAACGACATAGCCTTTTCGGTAACTAATTGTTCCTTCGGCTCCATGGGCACTGTTCAGCAGTCGGGAGCGAATACCGTTTCCCTTTATACCCTTGATTTTCTCCGTGATATGCCGGAAAACGCCAACGGACTGACATATATCAAAACAGCTGAAAACGACTATTCCTACAATTTTCCGGGGAAAATTCTATCCGAAGTTTCCTATCCCGGGACTCCGGGACGGATCTTTTACCTTCAGGACTATACTGAAGATGAACTGCATGGGGATATAACATATCTGCTCCGGGACGCTCTGGCGGATGCGGAAAAAGCAGGCGGAGGAATAATATTTATCCCGCCGGGAACTTATAAAATAGCCAACGGCATCACCGTAGGCCCGAATATCAGGATCCAGGGAAGCGGTGCGGACATGAAAAACCCGCTTTCGACGGTGATTCAGACTTCCCTTTCCCCCTCGGGAAACACAAACGTTTTTACCCTCTCGGATAATTCCGGTCTTTGCGATATCGCGATCCGATTTACGGTGGAGCCGCCTTCGGCAACCTCAAACCCGGATCTTTCTTCTTATTCATCAGCCGCAGTGGCGGGAATATCCGCCTCCGGAATATACCTTAACAATGTCCGCACTTCCGGAGCCGCAACGGGATTTTATTTTACGGACTGTACGGACATCAACCTGAAGAATATCGGCGGATCGGCACTTGTGACGGGAATAAAGATCGAGAACTGCAATGATGCGGATCTTCAGGATATAACATTCAATGACTCATACTCCTCCGAAAATGTTTCCGTCCTTCAGCAGACAAGGTTCAGAGCTGTGGCTGTCAGCGGCGGATCGGAAATCAGGATAGAAAACCTCGATCACACAAACGGAGATTACACCATAAGGCTCGAATCGGACTCCGTTCCGGTTGTTCCCGACGAGTATTCTCTCGTGATATGCGGGGTCTTTTCCGAAAAGGTTTACGCTGCGGTCAGTGTAGACCGTTACGACTCCGCGGCGATAGTCAATGTTGCTTCCGCACCGGAGATATTTTCCCAAAACGCATATCATCTGCATTCCCTGTCCACAAATACGGGAAGGATACTCCTGGTCAATCTTATCGGATCGGGAACGGTTTCCGGTGCGTGGAATATCCGCAACGGGTCCGTATTCATCATTGGGAACATAATATCCTCCGCCGGATCAACGATGCTCCGTACGGCTAACGGAAACGTCCGCGTAATAGGGTCAATGTTCCTGGACAACTCCTGCTCGTACCACGTTGAAGCCGACACCGGTTCGGTTTTCCTTACGGGAAATCTGATAAACTCAACTGCGACTTTTGACGGATTGAACAAGACATACCTGCGTCGGTATATCCGATCTGAGGCAACGTATGCGGATGAGCTGAACCTGAAGCAGGCGGATTGATCGGAAGAATTTTCAACCGAATAATGCACCGTGGCAGGCACCGGGATCCCGGTGCCTGCCACTTGTTTATGTGTACAAAAAGCCACCCGGACGGAGCTTGGGGCGGCATAAGATGCATATAGCTCCATTTCACCGAAGGCAGAGGAACGGTCCGTCCGAAGCCGGACATACCGCATCCCCGGAAAAACAAATACCGATCTCAAACCGAAAACGATCTGCGACCGGTATAAAGTAAAACTCTGTTGCATTGCGGCATTGACCGCAGATAATCACTTCTCCTGTGCCGCAGCCGGATCAGATATTTGTCGGCGCAGCCTCAGGAATCTCGGGCATCTTTTCAGTGGTAATCGCATAGGCGATATTTATGGCATGGTCTGAACAACGTTCCAGATCCGTTATCATATCATTGAAAACAATACCGCCGAGAGGATCACAGTGATCAGACATGAGTCTCCGGACATGATTGTCCATAAACTCTTTCTGGAGTCTGTCCACATTTTCCTCCGCCGCAGAAGCCTCCTCAAGAGAACCGAAATCCTCTGTCTCATATATCTTCAGGCATTTTCCGTAGACCTCAAGAGCAGCATACCCGATTTTTTTCAGCTCTTCAAGGGCGATCTCCGACATATTTGCGCTCTTCTGCTTTTCAAGTATTGTATATTCCGCAATATTTTCGGCGTGGTCCCCTATCCGCTCTATATCCGTCACAACATGGAACATCATACCCAGTGTATGAAGATCTTTTACGGAAAGATCAAGCGCGCGGTAGGATACAAGACACGAGGTTATGGCATGATTGAAATAGTTTATGGTCTTTTCCGTTTCGAGAGCCGCCTCAGCAAGCTCCACGTTCTTTTCAAAGAAAGATCTGAGAGCAAGGGAAAGGTTGTCATAAGCCACCTGTCCCATACGGCAGACCTCATGTTTTGCCTGAGAAATAGCGATAGCGGGGGTTCTTGTCATATTCTGATTTATATATATCAGCCTGCGTTCGACGCGGTGAAGCTCCTCATCCCGTACAGGAATTACAATGCGTGAAAACTTGACGAGAAGTTTCATCATCGGCAGCTCAATTATCACCGCCAGTATTGCGAACATCATATGAAGATTTGCTATCTGCCTCGACACATCACCGGGGGAAAGCTTCTGAATGAAGGTTACTACCTGCGGCACAAAGGTAACAAGAAGAGCGCAGAATATAACCCTGATGACATTGAAGACAACACCGAGAAATGCAGCGCGTTTACCGTCACGGTTGGAGGTAAAAGCAGCCATTACCGAAGGGACACAGGCGCCTATAGCCATACCCATTATAAGAAAGACAGCCACATCAAGACTCAGCAGTCCCCTGGCCGCGAATGTCTGTGCAATACCGACGGAAACCGATGAAGACTGCATTATCGCGGTTATCACTATGCCCGCGAATATCGCCACCAAAGGGTTTTCCAGGCTGGTAACAAACGTGGAAAACATTGCGCTGTCCTTGAAAGGCTCCACCGCGTCACCCATGGTATTAAGTCCCATAAAGAGCATTCCGAATCCCATAACGATCATACCGATGCTTTTTACGGTATTATTTTTAACAAAGAGGAACGGAATCGCCCCGAGAAAAAGAATCAGCGTCGCGTAGGAACCCAGGTCAAACGCGATTATCTGAGCGGTTACGGTAGTACCGATATTCGCACCCATGATAACGCCGAACGCCTGCATAAGAGTCATCATTCCCGCACCCACAAAGCTCATCGCCATTACCGTAGTAGCGGCGGAGGATTGTATAACGGCTGTGACTCCCGTTCCCACAAGGACGCTGAGAAATCTGTTCTTAGTTGTTTTTTCAAGGATAACGCGCATATTGTCGCCCGCAACCTTGTTCATACCCTCGGACATCTCGTGCATTCCCAAAAGGAATAACGCGATCCCTCCCAACAGGAGGAAAATATCAAAAATTCCCATTAAATTTCTGCCTTCCGATTTCTTCTTATCACTTCTTCATACTTTCACAAATAAATTATATCATATCCTCAGGGTTATTGCAAGGGTTTTTCCGTATATTTCTCTGTTTTCACTTTTTTTTCAATTAATTCCGTAAAAAGGAAAGGCATTGCGGAATCCGCAATGCCTTGTTCTTATCTTTATGCTGTGAATTATTCTTCCTTTTTATCCGCAGCAGCCTCTATGACCTGCTGAGCCACATTGGCGGGGGCATCCTGATAGCTGCTGAAGGTAAGGGTAAAGGAGCCGCTTCCTCTGGTCATACTGCGCAGGTCTATGGCATAGCTGAGCATTTCAGCCATGGGCACCATCGCCTTAACTTCCTGGGTTCCCCTCTCCTTGCCGGGAGTCATTCCCATTATCTGACCTCTGCGTTTATTTATATCGCCGATAACATCGCCCATCAGAGCATCGGGGATAACAACCTTCAGTTCCCCTATAGGTTCAAGTATAACCGGAGACGCATTCTTCAGTCCGTCCTTGAACGCAAGGCTTGCCGCGACTTTGAAGGACATTTCCGAGGAGTCAACGTCATGATAGGAACCGTCCACAAGGGTTGCCTTCAGTCCGACCACGGGATAGCCCGCAAGTACGCCGTGCTGGCAACATTCACGAAGCCCTTTCTCTACCGCAGGGAAGAAATTCTTCGGAACAGCACCGCCGAATATCTTCTCTTCAAATATCATTTCGTCGCCGTCGTAAGGCTCAAACTCGATCCATACATCTCCGTACTGACCGTGACCGCCGGACTGTTTCTTATGCTTACCCTGCTGCTTGACCTTCTTGCGGATAGCTTCACGGTAGGGAACCATCGGCTCCTTCAGGTCTACATCAACACCGAATTTGCTCTTGAGCTTGCTTGCAATAACATCGAGGTGCATCTCGCCCATACCGCTTATAACCTGTTCATGGGTTTCAGCGTTGTTTTCATAGGTAAAGGTACGGTCCTCTTCGGATATGCGCTGCAATCCCATGGCGATCTTATCCTCGTCACCCTTACTCTTGGGGAATATCGCACGGGACAGGCAGGGAGCGGGATATTGCACCGCCCTGACCTCCACCGGATCGCCGGCTGTTCCGAGAACATCTCCGGTATTGGTGGCGACAAGCTTGTTGACCACACCGATATCACCGGCGCAAAGCTCCGGAACCTCAGTCTGTTTCTTACCTTTTATAACGGAGATGTGACCGAATTTCTCAATCTGTTCGGAATTGAAGTTCGTAAGGGTCATACCGGCTTTCAGATCACCGGAAATGACTTTGAAATAACTCATTTTACCCACGAACGGGTCGGCTACGGTCTTGAAGACCTTGAGGACAGTGCGGCCGCCGTAATCGGGGATTTCCGGCTTCGGCATATAGAGCGCAATGAACTTAAGAAGCATATGCATTCCGTCAAGGGTGACGTTGGATCCGGAAAGCACGGGAATAAGCTTGCGGTTCTTTATACCCTGCCCCAGGGCATGCTGAATCTCTTCGGTGGTGAAGGGCTCATCGGCAAAGAACTTTTCCATAAGCTCATCGCTCGTTTCGGCGACAGATTCATCAAGAACACGCCGGAGATCGGCAACAAGCCCCTTCATATCCTCGGGAATGGGAATCTCAACGGTAATGCCGTTTTCGTGCTTTTTGCCCTTCATATCCAGAAGATCCACAAAGCCCTCGGCTTTTCCGTCCTTCATAATCGGAACGTTGACAGCGCAAAGATGCGCGTCAAAGGTTTCCTTCAGACGGTCGAAGGTACGGTGAAAATCACTGTTTTCCTCATCCAGACGGGTTATATATATCATTGCCGGAAGATTCAGATCCCGGGTCAGCTTGAAGGCCTTCTGGGTAGCATAGTGCACGCTACTGCTTTTTCCGGAAACGACTATAACAGCGGAATCGGAGGCGGAAAGAGCCTGCAGAACCTCACCTTCAAAGTCAAGATATCCGGGGGTATCGAGAACGTTTATCTTATATCCGTTCCATTCAACGGGAGCAACGGCGGCGGAAATGGAAATCTTTCTCTTTATTTCTTCGGGGTCAAAGTCGCAAACAGTCGTACCATCGGCGGTTTTTCCCATACGGTCTATTCCCTTGGTATAATACATCATAGCTTCGGCAAGAGACGTTTTTCCGTCTCCTCCGTGTCCTATGAGGCTGATATTTCTGATTTTATCGGCAGAGTATTGCATAGCCATTCTCCTTTCGCCGCCCTGGGGTCGGCTTGTCTTTATTAAAATCATATGCAGAGCTCGGGGCTCTGAACCGATTTTCCGGATTTTGAAACAGAAATGCCTTATTTCATTTCCGTCCCGTTAATTATACTACACTTTTTGTAAAAAATCAATATATAAATTAAAAATAATTTACTGATTTTATATTTATGTGCAAAATGACGAAATAAAAATGACATCTGCCCAACATATTTGTCACGCAAATGTCATTTTTAAATTCAGCCAGTTACAGGCACAGCCCCCTCGGAAACTACGGACCCCGGTGAATTATTTGTAGCTTCTGCCGCCGTCGGCGGTATAAATTATTTTGATATCTTCTTCTCTCCCGTTCCGGGCATTGATATATACCGCCACGGACTGTCCCTTTTCGGTTTCGGCAAGGATTTCCCAGCAGAGTTTCTCCGGTTCGGAATATGAGCCGAGATCTATCATGACTAGTTCCGCATCTTTTGCGGTCAGAACGGAAGATATTTTTTCAAGAGCATCAGCCTTTGTCAGTACAGGCGTCATATCCCTGTCCCGGCTGTGATTCATAAGATACCCGTAGGCGGACATCGCGGTTATCTCACCGTTATCCATAGCAACGGAAACCGTCACTGAATCGGGGTAGCACACAACATCGTTTTCGCAGTAGCAGAATGTCATTGTCAGTATATTCCCGGTATAGTTCGAGGACGCAACGACCATGTTTTTCAATTCCAGTTTATCAAGGAAATCCTTTGCCGCGGCCTCGGCGTCGGAATCCGTAACATTCGCATCGGCAACGGCACGGTACTTGCCGAACTCACAGACAAATCCGCCGTTTTTGGTTATGCTTACACTCTTGTCTTTTCCATTGAAAAGCCAGACTCCGAACCCGGAAGCCGTTCCCTCACTGCCATCGTCGAGTTCCGCCAGTCGGCACCCGAGAACATATGCGGCTCTTTTCCTTGCCTCTGTCTGAGTTATCTCTTCCCTTCCTTCCAGAAACGAGCTTTCCCTCCCGTAGAGATGGTCGGAAAAACGTCCGTCATAGTTCAGAGGGCCGAGGTCTATGGAGTTTTCAATAGCAAGGAAAGGATTTGTCCCCATATACCCGCCGGATCCGTCCGCAGAGGTTCTCACATCCGTCTCATCAACGGTATCGGAATTGAAATACCGGACAAGATCGTCACAGCAGAGATTTTCATCCGCAACAGTATACTGAAGCTGTATTACCGCAGATGCCATTTCCCGGGCTGTATCCGAAAGCTCCTCAAGGGTCTGCTGTTCTTCAGGAGTTATCTCATCCCCGGCAACGCTTTTCTTTGCCAGGGATAAGGTATATTCACCCACCTGGCTGAAAAATTTCGAAGTGTTCACAAGACCGAGTTCATATACCGGAAGAGTTTCCAGACAAATCTTCGCCCTTCCAGCCTCACGCCACACCTCTGTAGCCATCGTCACCGCCTGGACCGGGGTCGCGGCATACCTGCATTTCTGCAGGGAATAATCCACATTCATCAGACTCTCTGCCAAATCGGCACAGGCCTGTCTGTAGGTTGATTTCACCGTTCCCTTACAACCTGCCAAAGCAACATTTGCCTTTATGACAAAGCCTCCGAGAACCACTGTCGCAGCGACGACAAAGCACCATATGACTACCGAAGCCTTCTTTTTAACACGCATAAAAAACCTCCCGGAAAGTATTCCTTTTAAGGATATACTTCCCGGGAGGGTGTCATTTATTCCTGATTTTCTTTATATTTCTGCTCAAATCCGTTGCCGAGTATCTCGCTTGCCTCTCCCACGATAACAAAAGCTTTTTCATCGGTCTGCCGGACAATATTCTTGATCCTGAAAAGCTCCTGTTTGCGGACCACGACCATTATCATCCGTTTCTTTTCCCCGGTGTATGCGCCTTCGGAATCAAGATACGTCACACCGCGCTGGATGTCCTTCATTATCCTGTCCGCTATCTGCTCATGCTGAGCGGATATTATATATACAAGTTTTCCCTTATCGGGACCGGTAAGGATAAGGTCTATGACCTGTGTACTGACGAATATCTGTATAAGTGCGAAAAAGATGGTGTTCGCGGTACGGAAGGCAATGAACGCCGCCGCAACGACAAAAATATCGATCAGTGCGATCATCGTACCGTAGGATACCCAGGGCATCTTCGGTCCGAGAAGTTTTGCAAGCAGGTCGCTTCCCCCGGTAGCCATACCGCGCAGGTATATGATCCCGAGCCCCAGTCCGGACAGAAGCCCGCCGAAAAGCGCCGCCAGAAGAGGCTCATCGGTATACTGCGGAAGGAACAGAGCCCCGATATCCACAAATACGGAAGACGCCAGGGTGGCAATACCGGTACGGATAAAGGGTTTTATCCCCTGTTTAATGAACGCGGCTATGAAAAGGGGAATATTGATAATGATTATCAGGGTACCTATAGGGATATGGGTAAATGAATTTATAACTATGGAAAGACCCGAAGCTCCCCCCGAAATTATCCGGTTCGGAGAAAGAAAGGTATCAATTGCGACCGCGTAAATACAGCTTCCCACAAACAGGAACAGCGCGTCAATAATGTACGGACGGATCTTTTTCTTCATATTCTCACCCCACTGTTTATTCGGCAGGCTCTTCGGTTATTATGTCAAAAAGCTGCTGCAGACGCCGGGTTTTGCCGCAAAGATACAGATACCCGAAAAGAGCCTCAAGCCCCGTGGCACGTTTGTACTCATCCACAGTGTTGTGGCGGTTATGGCTGGAATGGGCGTTTCTGCCCCGCCTGAACACAGCCTGTTCGTCCTCCGTCAGAAGGGACTCGATTTTTCCCAGAGCAACGCACTGACCGCCGGCGCTGACATACTTCTGAGCCGCATTGTGAAGCTTCCCGTTGGAACGGTTGGCTTGCAATAACAGTTTTTCCCGAATCATGAGTTCATATACCCCGTCCCCCACATAAGCAAGGGAAAGCGGCGCGTACACTGCCGCCTCGCGCTCAGAAACCGGATTCGAATTATTCAGCACTGCAAAGTCCTCCGGTTTTCGATAGCCTTTGAAAGGGTAAGTTCATCGGTATATTCAAGTTCTCCGCCCACGGGGATCCCGAAAGCGAGCCGGGAAACACTCACGCCTATGGGAGTAAGGAGTTTTGCTATATACAGAGCCGTGGTATCTCCCTCAACCGTCGGGTCCGTGGCAACAATGACCTCTTTGACCTGACCGGAGGAAAGTCTCGTCACAAGTTCCTTGAGAGGAAGGTCCGCCGGACCTATATTGTCCATGGGAGAGATCAGTCCGTAGAGGACATGATACAGTCCCTTGTATTCCCTGGTCTTTTCCACCGCCATAACATCGGAGGGATTTTCAACAACGCATATAACGCTCTTGTCCCGTTTCTCATCCTGGCATACCGGGCAGACAGGCTTATCGGTAAGATTCTGGCATATCGGGCAACGGTGTATCATCTGCCTTGCCCGTATTATGCTGTCGGCAAAATCCTTTGCCTGCTGTTCGGGGACGTTCAGCAAATGAAGAGCCAGCCGCTGTGCCGTCTTGGGTCCTATACCCGGAAGTCTCCGGAAGCCCTCCGTCAACTCGTCAAGGGCGTTTATCCTGTACGCCATCTGCGTTTATTCTCCTCACACCAGGCCGGGAATATTCGGAAGGGAACCGGTGATTTTTGACATTTCGTCATCAGATTCCGCCTTTGCCTTGGCCATAGCTTCATTAATCGCGGCAATTATCATATCCTGGAGCATTTCTATATCCTCCGGCTGATCGGAGACCGCTTCGGGAGCGATTGTCAGGGACTTGACCTGCTTATCCCCCTGGACCGTGACTTTGACCATTCCGCCTCCGGCGGAAGCCTCATATTCGGTAGCCTCCAGTTCCTCCTGGCGGCGCATTATCTCTTCCTGAGCCTTCTGAAGTTGTCTGAGCATATCCTGACGGCTGGAACCGCCCTGATTGGGTATTCTTACTTTCATTTTCTGTCCTCCTGAATCGGTATATCACTGTTCAAAATCAAAATACGCATTCTGTGAAGCGGTGAAAGGGTCAGCTCCGGACACAAACTTTGAAGCGTCCGTGCCATTCTCATAGCTCACCGTATATCCGTTGCGCCGGCAATCAGCCAGAGCGGATTTAAGGGTTTCCCTCGCGGAAGCGGAGGTAACGTCGGAGTAGTACTCCGGGTCGCACAGGACCTTTATCTCATGTCCGCGCCATATGGCATTGCAGTTATTGCGTAAAGTCATGGCAAGGAACATATCGTATTTTTCAGCCGCGTACGCAACGTCAGCCCAAAGTCCCATTTCCTGCCACTCCTCACCGGCTTCCGCAACGGAAGCTCCTCCGGCTGCACCGGTCCGGGTTACGGGCTTCGGTGCCGGGACAGGGACGGTTTTCTCGGGCACAACGTCGGGGGCTTCGGAATAATCCACGGGGTTATCCTCTTCCGGCTCTTCAAAATCCGGCTCGGGCTCCGGTTTTTTCTCCGGAGTCTTTACTTTTTCCGTGGAGGAAAAGGATTGGACCGAAGTTTCGCCCGTTACCGGACGGGAACGGGAAACGGAGGCCTTTCCGGAGGTTCCGGCGGAGACAAAGGTTCCCTGACTGACAGCCTTTTCAAGGGCATCAATCCTCGCCGCAAGCGCCTTCACATCCCCGTCAAGTGACGGACGTGAAGCCTTGAGCATACATATTTCAACTTCGGCTCTTTTGTCCGGACTGCGGGAAAGTGACTGAAGAGTCGAAGCAAAAAGCTCGGAACAATATATAAGCCGGGGAACAGTATACCCCTCGGCAAGTCCGGCAAGGACGGATATATCCTCATCACTGCGGTCCAGAGTCGTTCTGTAATTGGTGGTGGTCTTTACCACTGTCAGTTCCCGGAAAACTCCGAGCATCTCACGGCAGAGAACGGAAAGATCCTTTGACTGAGTATACATATCCGAAACATACCGGAACACCGCATCGGTGTCGGCGGAGGATATCGCCTGTGCGAGGGCGTAGAGGGTCTTCCTACCCGTAACTCCGAGTATCTTCTCCGTATCCTCCGAGCCGTCCGCCTCAAGGACCTTATCCAGCAATGACAAGGCATCCCTCATTGATCCGTCCGCAAGTTCAGCCACCAGATTCACGGTCTCATCCGGCAGAGACCTGTCTTCCTTCTGAAGGACCTGTTTTATCCGCGCGGATATCTGGGCTATTGTAAGCCGGAAAAAATCAAACCTCTGACAACGGGAAAGTATGGTTGCGGGGACTTTGTGAGACTCCGTCGTGGCAAGGATAAAAACGGCATGCCCCGGAGGCTCCTCCAGAGTCTTCAGAAGGGCATTGAACGCCCCCTGGGAAAGCATATGGACCTCGTCTATGATATAAACCTTGTATTTCGCGTTTACCGGAGTGAAAACAATTTCATCCCGGATCTGACGTACGGAATCCACACCGTTGTTGCTTGCGGCATCTATTTCAATAATATCAAAAATACTTCCGTCAAGTATTCCCCGGCAGATCTCACATTCGTTGCAGGGTTCTCCGTTGACGGGGTGAAGACAGTTTATTGCCCGGGCAAGAATTTTGGCACAGCTGGTCTTCCCTGTTCCGCGTGTTCCGCAGAAGAGATAAGCGTGGGAAAACTGCCCGGTGGCGACCTGCTTTGCAAGTGTCCGGGTTATATGCTCCTGTCCGGTCACGTCCGAAAAGGTCTTCGGTCTGTATTTTCTGTAAAGAGCCTGATACAAAAGCAGGACCTCCCCGGTAAAAAATAGCAGAGTACGGGTTACTTACTGTACACCTTAACTGTGCGTAATGCTGCTCGGTTCCCCGCCTGACATGGTTGGCACGTAAAGTCACGCAAGACCCGTACTCTACGGAATATTATACACTATTTCTCGGATAAAATCAAGGGGTCTTCACAAAATATTTCCGTTTATTTGACTTTTTGCTCAGAATATGGTACAATAGCCGCGGCAAGTCCTGTTCCGCAGGTCTCAGCTGACCCGTCATCAGTCCCCTAATTCCGGGTATTTCTGACGGAGCGGTAAAAGTATCATGGTAGACGGGTCTTTTGCTTCGCCGTACATACACAAACGAAATATATCCCGAACGGAGAACTTATATTTTGAAAAGACTGGATTTTATTCTTGCCAACCGGGGAGCCGGAAGCCGCTCTCAGGTCAGGGGGCTCATACGCCGGGGACACGTCTGCGTTGACGGAGTCACAGTCAAAGACCCATCGGCGCAGTTCGAACCGGACGTGCCCGTAACCGTTGACGGAAAAGCAGTAAGTCCGGAAATGACGGTCTACTGCGTGATGAATAAACCCGGAGGGTATGTCTGCGCCGCGGATACCGAAGATTCTGTTCTTAAACTTATTCCTCCGGAATTGTACCGTAAGGATCTTTTCACCGTCGGAAGACTCGACAAGGACACAACGGGGCTCCTCATAATTACCAATGACGGGGACTTCTCCCACTGCGTGACCTCTCCGAAAAAGAAAACCGAAAAAACCTACAGGGCGACCCTTACCCGCCGGGTGACTCAGCAGGACGTTGACCGCTTTGCCGAAGGCATCCCGCCCTTCGCCCCCGCAAAACTCATTCCCGGGGAGGGACTTACCGCCGCCGTCACAGTCACCGAAGGACAATTTCATGAGGTCAAACGCCTTTTCGCCGCTACGGGAAACGAAGTGACAGCTCTCCACCGTCTTAGTATCGGAGAGTTTCAGCTTCCGGAAGATCTTGCTCCGGGGCAGGTCCGGGCTTTGACGGAGGAAGAAAAGACTTCTATACTGAAATAAACCCGGGAATATTGTAATATTACAAAAATGCGTCAATATATTGACATTTATTTGCCCATATGCTAATATATATGCAGTAAACAAAATTCAATTTCAAGGAGTAATCACCATGCAGAAAATGATCAGCGCTTACAAGGAATTCTGGAGCAGATACGTGGATTTTGAAGGCAAGACCTCCCGGGGCAATTTCTGGTGGGCTTTTCTTGCGGGCATTATCGTATCATTCATCATCGGAATCGTAGCGAGTATTCTCGGATTGATCCTCCCGATTCTTTCCACCCTGATAACCTCTCTGTTCTCCCTCGCCAATCTCATTCCCTCAATTGCGATAGTGATGAGAAGACTCCGTGACGCAGGTTACGCATGGTACAATATTTTCTGGGTCCTGCTTCCCATTGCAGGCGAAATAATCCTTATAGTCCTTCTGGCAAAGGAACACAAATAAGCCTCAGTTAAGCGAAAACTTATCCCGATAATAATTACATAGGGAGCAATGCTAAGCATCGCTCCCTTGATTTATCTGGAATAAAGACCGGAATATCACGTGACCGGAGAATCATCTTTCCCTTTTCCGGAATTGCCGAAAAGCTTTTCAACGGGTAACTGCGCAACGATTATTGCCGCAAACATTATCACACATCCGAGTATTTCCCTGCCGGAAAGCTTTTGTCCGAGGATCATCCAACCGAAAACCGCGGCGAACACGGATTCCAGGCTCATCAGCAGGCTTGCCACGGATGGCTGGACGTATTTCTGTCCGATTATCTGTAAAGTATATCCCACGCCTCCGGAAAATACTCCGGCATAGAGTATCGGTATCATACAACTCCGTATTGCCGTGACATCAGGCTTTTCAAACACAAGCATAAGCACAAAGGCAACGGCGGAGCAGACAAAGAACTGTATACAGGAAAGCCTCACGCCGTCAAGCTCCGGAGAAACCCTGTCAATGTACAGAATATGGAAACTGAAACTAAAGGCACAGGCAAGGGTCAGCAGATCGCCTTTTCCGACTGAAAGCCCCTCGTTTATACAAAGGAAATACATTCCCACAACGGCAGCAGCGGCAGCTACCCAGACCGCAGGGGAGGGCTTCCTGCGCAAAAGCACTGCGATAATCGGAACAAAGATTATATACAGCGCGGTAATGAATCCAGATTTCCCGGTAGTTGTGTAACTTATTCCGATCTGCTGAAAAGCGCTGGCAACAAACAGCAATACGCCGCAGATACATCCGCTTACGAGAAGTTTTTTCCGTTCTGTTTTCCCCTTGGGCCGATTATGGGACACCTTTCTGACATCACAGATCTTTATTACCGGAAGCAGCACCAGTCCGGACAGAAGATACCTTGCCCACAGCATTGTAAAAGCCCCTATATGCTGCGCACCTTCGCTCTGAGCCACAAACCCTGCGCCCCAGACCATGGCAGTCAGCAGAAGGAGCAGACTTCCCACAAGTTGTTTTTTCATATATCCCCCTCAATTCTTCACATTCCGGGAATCTACGGATACCTTCCGGACAATCCGGGAACGGTTTATATCTGTAAGCCTTGCGGTGCAGTCCCGTATCAGGGGCTGCACCGCAAGATATAACGGGATATTCTCAACCGGCACGGAACCGGGAAAGAAAATCCTTTGTTTCCTGTTTCTGCGGATTGCCGAATATTTCGGCGGGACTTCCCTGCTCGCAGATAACGCCTTTGTTCATGTAAATGACCCTGTTGCTCACATCCCTGGCAAAAGCCATCTCGTGAGTAACAACAAGCATCGTCATACCGTCGTTGGCAAGCAACTGCATAACGTTCAGTACTTCCCCCACCATTTCCGGGTCAAGGGCGGAAGTGGGCTCGTCAAACAGCAGGACCTCGGGCTCCATGGCAAGGGCACGGGCTATTGCAACCCTCTGTTTCTGTCCGCCGGATATCTGAGAAGGTCTGGCGTTGATATAGGGCGTCATGCCGACCTTGTCAAGGTAATGAAGAGCTCGTTTTTCAGCCTCTGCCTTATCCACACCCAGAACCTTCCGGGTACCGACGGTGCAATTGGCGAGAACTGTCATATTGTTGAAAAGATTGAATGACTGGAAGACCATCCCGACCTTCGTGCGGTACTCGGTCAGCTTTATTTCTCTTCCGAGAACGCTCTTACCGTGAAAAAGTATATCTCCCGAAGTAGGTGTTTCTAGAAGATTCACGCAGCGCAGCATCGTGCTTTTGCCCGAACCGGAAGAACCGATTATGCTTATGACCTCGCCCTTTTCCACGGAAAATGAAATGTCCTTGAGAACCTCATTGGTTCCGAAACTCTTCCTGAGGTGGTTTATTTCAATTATACTCATTTTCTTTTTCCACCTTTACTTTAATTTCGGCGTCGGGGTCGGACTGGGAGCCGAAAACAACATAATTTTCGTTTCCGTCCATCTTTCTCTCAAGAAGTCTGAGCAACCGTGTCACGGTAAAGGTCAGCACAAAGTAGATAGCCGCACAAATAACATAAGCGGGGATAAACTTTGCGTACGCACCGCCGGCACTGTTGGACATGAACATAAGTTCCGCTATGGAAATAACGCTCAGCACAGAGCTGTCTTTTATATTGACAACGAACTCATTGCCGATAGAGGGCATTATATTTCTTATGGCCTGGGGCAATACGACATATATCATGGTCTGGAAGTGCGACATGCCTATGGCATGCGCACCCTCAAACTGCCCCTTGTCAATGGAAATTATTCCTCCGCGGACTATTTCAGCCATATATGCGCCGGTATTCACGGAAATAATGATAATTGCGGAAAGCAGCGGCGGAACCCGCAGCGGGACAAACAGGCTGTAATGGATTATGAGAGCCTGAACCATCATAGGCGTTCCGCGAATCACTTCCACATAGACCGAAAGGATGAAGTTGACGACCTTCAGGAGGACCTTTTTGAATCCGGAATCCGAAGGAGAAACGGGGATGACACGGACCAGGGACACAAGCAGACCTATTATAAAACCGGCCACAGTGCCTACGATCGCCATTATCAGGGTATAACCCGTTCCCCGCAGAAACGAGGGTCCGTATTCGGACAGAATTTTGATTATCCAGTCAAAAAAGCTCATTTTTCAATTATTCCTCTGCAGGCTGACGGGCAATAGCCGCATCCATCATTGCTTCTTTCTGGGCAGTGGTAAGAGTGGAAAGAATACGGTTGAGTTCTTCCGCAAGGGAGCTTCCCTTTCTTATACCAATGGAGATGGAGGACTCGGCAGGATCGCAGACAAAGCCGTTGCCTTTTTCAAATTCAATATAGGTAAACTCTGGATTGGATGCCACAGCGGAAACAGCTCCGGGTTTCTCGCAGACATAACCGTCAACCGCACCGCTTTTCAGAGACTGCATAAGGGCGGCAAAGGTCTCAAGTGCCGTCTGCTTGTTAACACCTTTTATCTGGTCGATAACGTCATAGTGGAAGGTGTTGTGCTGTCCGGTGATTTTTGCTCCGGAAAAATCGGAAATGCTGGTTGCGGAAGTGTACGCGCCGTCTTTTCTGACCACCATTACAAGGTTGCTGTCAAAATAGGTATCGGTGAAGTCAATGCTGAGTTTTCTGCCCTCGGTGGGGCTCATTCCGGCAATGATCATATCTATCTGACCGCTTTCAAGCGCGGTGAGAAGTCCTTCCCATTTGATAGCCTGGATCTCAAGTTCGACGCCGAGTTGCTCGGCGACGAGACGGGCGATCTGGACATCATATCCGTCCGCATAGAGTCCGGAGGTATTCTTCACGGTATACTCATTTGCTGTAGGCTGAGCCCAGTTGTAGGGAGCATAAGTACATTCCATACCCACAACGATCTTACCCTTGGATCTGACGTTCTCCAGGTCTTTGCCTGCGTCTATTTTTGAGCAGGAACAAAGGGCGAAAACGGTAAGGAGTGCCAGTACCAGTGCAAAAAACTTTTTCATCTTGATCTGCCTTTCCGACCCTCTCTCAGGGGTCAACAAAAATTTTTACAAAATGAAAAGAACCGCTTGATAAAGCGGTTCCGGATATCCTGTAAAAAGCCCCTTGCAGGGACAGAATCAAGACTACGATAGCGCTTCACAAGTTCATTGTGACAGTCCGGCGGGTATTCCCCGACGGCCCAGCCGACATATCCCGGGCGGAACATATCGCTTCGGCGGCAGACCCTTTCTCCGACGGCAATTGCCCACAACTCGACGGATACTGATGAATGTCGCGCCTCTACCTCAAGCTATTCAGTTCATTTGCATGCATTATACCATACCGGAAATGCTTTGTCAAGGACTTACGATTTGTTTTACATTTAATTCACGGTTTCGTCCATTTCCACAATTTTGACCGGGCCGGCCGGCATTTCCGCAGTATATAACCATATTTCAAACCCATCAATGGGCACTTTCGTAAAACAGCCGTCCGCGGAAAAAACATCCGAGGAACGGAAGCCCGAAAGCCCCTGACCGGTATACTTAAGATACGCTTCCTTTTTTACCCACACCTGTAAAAACCGCTCTGCGCCGTCACCCCCGGCCGACCGGACAAACTCCTTTTCCCGGCGGCTGAAACGGCTTTCACATATTCTGCCGTAATTTTTCACGACCCTGTCGCTGCGTTCCGCGTCCACGCCGATCTCCCCATCGGAGACCGCAACGGCAGCCAGCCCCCGAGTGTGGGTCACGGAAACAAAGACATTTCCGTTTTCGACATATGGTTTACCGGAAGATGTCCTGTGCAACCGCGGCATAACGGGAATACCGTCAATCCCGGCTCTCCGGCAGAACTCCAGAGCGGCGCATATTTTCCGGTCACTTCCGCCGGCATCAATCTTTTCCCGGAAAAGAAAAACCGCAGCATTCATACGGAAATACCGGAAGACAAAAAGTACTCAGTTCTGTTCATCGGTTCCGGAAAGAACGTTTTCATATACTTCCAAAAGTTTTTCGCAGTACTCCGCAAGTCCGTTTTTGCCGTTCCGGGAAGCGATGCAGTTGCGGAACATTGTGGAAAGAGCTTTATCATCGGTCATGACTCCCCGAAGCGCATTGGCAAAACCGACATCGGAATTATTCTTTACCGGAATCCCGGTCTTTCCGTTTTCCACAAGTTCGGACAAACTTCCGATATCGGAGCAGATCACGGGAGTTCCCAGGCTGACAGCATTCCGGACAGCCCTTGTCATACTGTCATACCGGACAGCGGGAGCAAAAAACATTGTTGCCCTTGCCGTCAGTTCACGCAAAGGCTTTCCAGAAAGGGGACCGACACAGGTAATGTTCTTCAGGCCTTTGAATGCCTCCTCCTCGCGTGTTGCCGCAACGAACCGGACATCCGGAAGTCTCTTTGCCGTTCCCGCAAAAATGACCACGCTCTCGTCGGAATCAAATTCTCCGGCGAACAGTAAGTATTTTATCCGGAGTTTCTTTTCCGCGTCAAGCCATACGGGATCAACTGCGGATTCCTCGGCGCAATACGGCAGGACCTCAGTTTTTGTACCGAATACCCCCGGGCGGGAGGAAAGAAGCTTCTGCTCCAGGAAACGGCTGGGGCATATAAATCTGTCTATTTTTTTGTAATTAGGCAGTATTCTGTAAACCCTTGATTCAACCGCCCGGACAATACTTTCCTTCATGGAATCGTGGACGCATTTGTTTTTGATGCAACTGAAACTTCCGCCCCCGAGACATTTTTCACAGATCTGTTCCTGCCGAAAATCGAACAGCCTGCGATTGGGACACACCATGGCATAATCATGGACAGTCTGCACAACGGGTATACCGTAAGTTGCCGCGGCATCCGTAACGGAGGGAGTAAGGCTGAAGTTTATATCATTGATATGGATTATATCCGGTTCAAAGACTTCTATGAGCGCAGACAGCTTCTTTTTGGCCTCAAATGAGTAAACCGTGCCCAGGGGATGAAATTTACGGGGGGCATCTTCCTCAACTCCGGCGTTTGTCATGCAGCATTTATCGGAGCTTCCCACAACATTGCGCCGGTCAAACATTCCGAAATACTCCACAGTGTGTCCCATTTCGGAAAGCTTCCTGCCCACCTCAACGGTGTAAGTTCCAGCCTCGCCCTGGGGGAAAAGCAAATTGTTCACCATCAGAACTCTCATATTGAAAATCTCCTTTACCGGCGATTCATTTTTTCGTCAAAATCCGTCATTTTACGTCAAAATCCGTTGCCTGTTCTGAGTATACCACATATTTTTCCACCTGTCAAGGCTTTTTGCCCGCAAAGCATTGACAACCGGGGGATTTCATGATATAATACTACAGAACACATACAGATAAACCGTACAAAGGAGATCCGAAAAAAATGAAAAAATCTGTCACCGCCGTTCTCGCCGCCATTCTGACCTTGGCATGCCTTTGCTCCTGCTCGGTATTCACCAATACAAAAGCCGTGAAGCCCTCAAGAGGTACCGTTGACGGAAACGTCTATCATTCGGACTATTCCGGAATAACCCTTACAGTTCCCGAAAACTGGTATTTCTACACCGACGATGAGATAAGCCAGCTGGTGGGTGCCACAGTCGATATTATGAAACTTGATAACGCCAAGGCTGAAGCCATATCAAAAGCCGCCATGGATTTCTTCGTTGCAGATCCGGAAACCGGTGACAATATCAGCCTTACCTATGAAAAAGTTTCGCCTCTGGTGAGCCAGTCAACTTACATCGATGCTTTTACCAGAAATTCAGAAAGCTCATACGTCTCCGCGGGCGGATCAGCGAGCTACAAAGAAGACGGGACCGTGACCCTTTCCGCCAAAACCTACCAGAGAATAACCGGAGACCTTACCCTTAGTGGAATGGATATGAAGCAGTATGTATACGTCAGAAAGATCGGCGATTACTTCCTGGCAGTAGTTTTCACCGTTGTTTCCGGCACTACTGCGGAACAGGTGGAGGCAATGTTCTCCTGACCCAACACCCCGTCAATCAATAAAAGCCCTCCGTCCGGGGGGCTTTTATATTACAAATTATTCAAAATATTTCAACATAATTTTGTCTGTTCTGCATAATTGACTTTGACTGAAAATTGTGTTACAATAATACCATACAGACACAAACATACGACAAGGAGAACTCATACTTTATGAAAAGAGCCTTTTTCCTGATCCCCGCGCTGGCTGTTTGTTTTTCTCTCTGCGCCTGCACACCCAAAAACAACGAAGACCCGACGGGTCCCACACCTCCCGGAGGAATAGTTTCGGCAACGGAACTCCCGACCCAACAACCGACAGACCCCGAAAATACACTCACCCGTGATTATGTCAACGGAATTCTGGGAAATCATGCGGGGAATGTGTACCTTTCCGAAAACGGGAAGCCATCCTTCACCCACCCGGAGTGGGAGACCGGGCCTCTGAATGATTACGGCAAATGCACCCTTCTCATAGATGAAAACTATGCGGTTACCGAAAACGGCGAAATCGTCCGGTTCCGGAATGACCGAACCTTTGAAAGCGTACGGGAATACCTCGGATCCGTGTCGGGAAAGCTTCCTTCCGAAAAGGCTGTATTTTCGGATGACAGCGGACTGAGTCAGAAAGAACTCCGGACCTTCTGCACGTTCTTTTTCTGGACAGACAGCGAAAACCGTGTAACCGATATCTACTGCGCCGACTATACGGGAAACGATTCCGGACTTCTGGTAAGAACATCCCTCGATCTGAGTGACATTGACGAGTCCGCACCGGATTATAAGGAACTTTGCTTCAGCAGAATGTATACCCGGCTTGAAGGCAGACTTAACGTTTTCCGCACCGATTACGAAGATGATCTCGGAGCTGAGGAACTGGCTGTACCCCCTGTGAATGGGGAATACGACCTATCCTCCGCGGATGTACCTCTGGCGGCGCTGGTAAAACTTAACGGCGAAAGTCCCATAAGATCAGTACGGAGATCCGGCAGCGCGATTTTTCTGACTCTTGAAAACGGCGACGTTTACGAGTTCGGATATACCGACGCACAGCACGCGGTATGCCGTAAAGTGGATTTCGCAAAAAGATGTACCGGAAAAGGCTTTGACGTAAGACTCTACAATGACGGCAGAGTATCGCTCAACAGCGGGGAAATGGCAGGAAACGCGGCGGACATTGCCGTGAACGGCTACTCAGTATTCATACTTTTCAACGACGGCACAGTAACGGAATTCTCCGGAGTTACAAGTCCCCAGGGAATTGTCCGTACAGTCTGCCCCCATTCCGGCATAGTTCAGATCGCATATTCTTCGGAGGGATTGCTCTGTCTGACGGAAAACGGGTCGGTCTTTACCTTTAACGGTACGTCCCCTTGCGGGACCGGGGTATCCGCAATGATCCCCCTGAGCCGTGGCGGTGTATTTTTCCTGACCGGGAACTGACAGCAGAGACCATATTTGCTCATAGAAACGAACAAGCAGCGCTTCTTCTCTTTCAGGGAAGGAACGCTGCTTTTTATTTCAGAAAACCGGCTGTCAATACTCATCAGAGGGACGATCATGAGTTTTTGAGGATTGTCTCCTGTCACGGGCTCTCCGTATGCCCCGAATCAGGGATACCGACGTCCAGACCGAAGAAACTATCCATACCGGGAGTACAGCCCATTTGGTCAGCGTATGGCTGCAAAAATCGACATAGGGGTTAAAAATGTCTATGACCAGAAAAGTTATGAACATCCCGGAGCAGACAATACTTATGTGAGCCATCACTTCGGATATTATACGGCGGACTTTTCTGCCGTTGGACATCATATGAATCACTCCTGTTCAATTTCGGCAATATAAAGAATGTCGCTGATCTTCCGCACACCCTCCTTGGGAGGAACGATATTTATAAGCTTATCCGAGAATATCATGGTCGAGGACTGACCGCCGTCAAGGTTGTATGCGATATCGCAACCCAGGGATTCCATAAGCTCCGCAAGTTCCGCCATGGTCATGCCCTCAGAAGTATCGCTTCTGCCGTCAACCGTGACAAAACAATAATGACCGGGTTCAAAATATCCCAGAGCCGTACGGGGATTCTTCGCTTTTATCGCTTTATAATAAGATGTTATCTTGCTGCCGTTTTCAACTATTGTCGGACCAAAGCACCACGCCTGCCATGCGCCGGAATTCAGTTCCTGTGTCGCATCAAAAGAGGCCTTTATCCCAAAGGTCTTCATACTTCCGTCCTTATACATTACCAGAACGTCATTTGTACGCTTGTCCCGGTAGAGCAATCCATTGCGGAGTACTACCCCTGTCTGGCTGTTTCCGAAACCGCTGTAGTCACCGTTTACGGCGCACACGGCATTATTGTCCTTGGCGATGGTACGCCCCGTCTGTCTTACGCCGTTGAACTCTCCGCCGGAAAAGGCTGTTCTGAAATTGTCGGCATAGCGGACGTAAATATCCTGAACGTAATAATCCGCGTTGAACATCCGGCCGCGGGTAACGGTAACATTTATATCATGGGAGATGTAGCTGTCTTCCGTTCTGGTCACTTCGCCTTTTGCGGCGAACTTGTCTCTGAATTTTGCTCCGACCCCCCCCTCATCCTCAGTAGGAATCTCGGTCGAGGGTTCCGTAGGAACCACGGAGGGCGTTGCGGGCTCTGTGGCAGGTTCTGTCACAGGGGCGATAGGAGTAACCTCTCCCGTACCGAAGATCAGAACATGGTCAAACAGAGCATATATGTTGATAGCGACACCGAGGGCGAGAACGTCTATCACAATTACAAGCCACAAAGGCAGATTGGCACGATTCTTTTCCTTCGTATGCACAAAAACACCCCTTGATAAGAATACAGGAAGATACACTGCGAAAGAGTAATTTCTTCCTGACCGACCCCAAAAGACAAAAAACCAACTCAACAGCCGGTATTCCATCTTATACACAGACACATTATATATTCAATTCTTGTTAAATTTCGTTCAAAATATGTATATAAGTCCGAAAAAAACAAGAATTGACAATACCCGGCATTTTTCGCCGCCGTAAGTATACAAAATGCCCGGGCGGCAGCCTGTGTTCCGTACAGGGAATTCCGATTATGTTGTTTCATTTCAATGTTACCTCAGGAATGTAAAATCGGGAAGTGCCGGAATGTTAAATCCTCGTAAAACGCCGTAAACCGACAAAAGTCCGCAGATTTCTCCGCGGGCGTGCAACCAAAGCGGAAACAGCACGCGTACGATTACCGATTTTTGAATCCTTTTCACGTTTTGCTCCTTTCACGGAAAAACGCGGCTTCTCTACCTGTTACGGGTTCTGATGTCAATAAAAAGACCCGCAGATTTCTCTGCAGGTCTTCGTATGTTCCGTTTTGGGGAGAACTTACTTCAGTTCAACCTTAGCGCCGGCAGCTTCGAGAGCGGTCTTGGCAGCTTCAGCATCTTCCTTGGAAACGTTCTCTTTAACAGCCTTGGGAGCACCGTCAACGATTTCCTTGGACTCTTTCAGACCAAGACCGGTGATCTCACGGACAGCCTTGATAACGTCCATCTTCTTCTCGCCAACTTCGGCAAGAACAACGGTGAACTCGGTCTTCTCGTCAGCAGCAGCTGCAGCGGGAGCAGCGGCAACAGCGGCAACAGGAGCAGCGGAAACGCCGAAGGTCTCTTCGAGAGCCTTTACGAGGTCAGCAAGCTCGAGTATGGTAAGGGTCTTGATTTCTTCAATGATCTGATTGGATTTTTCGCTAGCCATTTTAAATTCCTCCTGAATAATTCCGGTCCGTTTAGGATCCGTATAGATTTGTTATCCCGTAACGGGAAAATAGGTTAAGCTTCTGCGGATGCAGAATCTTTGTCGATCTTCGCCTGAAGGACATAAGCGAGTCCGTACAGGGAAGACTGCAGGGAGCCGAGCATCTTGGCGATGAGGCCTTCCTTGGAAGGTATTGCGGAAAGCTCCTTAACACCTTTCTCGTCCAGGATCTCGTCATCGACGAATCCCGCCTTGATCTTGAAATTCTCATGGGTCTTGGCAAAGTCGCAGAGGATTCTCGCAGCAGCGGTATAATCTTCGCTGACAGCCATAGCGGTGGTACCGTTGAAGATATCGCCGAGAGCCTCGTATCCGGCTTCCTTAGCGGCAAAACGGGCGAGAGTATTCTTCACTACAGAGTAGTGTACGCCTTCTTTGAGAAGGGCCTTACGAAGAGCGGAGTCATCGGCAACATTGATACCTTTGTAATCTACGAAAACGCCGGCATGTGCGGACTGCATCTTTTCGGTAAGAGCGGCGACGGTCTGCTTCTTTTCCTGAAGTACTTTTTCGTTGGGCATTGATTTTCACCTCCCATAGTTAATAGGACAAAACAAAAAGCTCTTTCTCCGCATACAGAGAAAGAGCGTAAAGACGTAAAGTGTCAAACTCTTCCTCGATAGGCATATTTAAGCGAAAGCACCTATTGTCTTAGGAATTGTTCTCACGAACCATTATATTATATCAGAGCTTCCGGGGCTTGTCAAGTACCGAAATCGGTAAATTTTTATGAACTTGCACCTTTTCCGACTGTATATCCGGAGCATAAGGCACCTTCAACGCGAAGCCCGTCGGGCTTCGCGCCGCCTGACGCGGTTGCGGGCACATGCGGTGCCCGCAGGAAGGTGCCGGAGCCCACTCCCGTACATACCCTGACATCCGGCCCCGGAAACGTGCTTTATTTTACAACGATATTTATCATTCTGTCGGGAACATAGATCTCTTTGACAATCTGCTTGCCGTCGACAAAAGAGCGTACGTTCCCGTTCTCCTTGGCGGCACCGAGAGCCGTATCCCGGTCAGAGCCCTTTGCAAGGACAACCGTGGCACGGAGTTTTCCGTTGACCTGAACCGGGACCTCCACCGTAGCGTCTACAGTCTTGGACTCATCGTATTCAGCCCATTTCCCGCTGGCAAGCATTCCTCCGAAACCGTTCTCTTCCCACATTTCCTCCGTAAGATGAGGTGCAAAGGGATTGAGTATGGTAAGGAAAGTACGCATCTCCGCCTTGTTTATGCTCCCCTTATCATATATCTCGTTGAGGAGAGCCATCATTGCGGCGATCGCCGTGTTGAACTTCAGATTTTCTATATCCTCACTTACCTTTTTGACGGTCTTGTGCATGGAGGCTTCCAGCTGTTCCGAATACTCCTCGCCGTCGCAAACCATGGACTGAAGCCCGTAGACTCTTTCAAGGAACCTCTTGCAGCCCCTGACGCCGTTTTCGGACCAGGGGGCAGCCTTCTCGAAATCTCCGATGAACATCTCATAAAGTCTGAGGGTGTCAGCACCGAAATCACGGACTATATCATCGGGGTTGACAACGTTTCCACGGCTCTTTGACATTTTTTCGTTGTTTGCCCCCAGGATCATACCGTGAGAAGTTCTCTTGGCGTACGGTTCGGGTGTGGGAACCACGCCGATGTCATAAAGGAATTTGTGCCAGAATCTGGAGTACAGCAGGTGCAGAGTGGTATGTTCCATTCCGCCGTTATACCAGTCAACGGGCAACCAGTACTTCAGGGACTCCTGCGAAGCAAGGGCTTCACTGTTTTTCGGATCGCAGTAACGCAGAAAATACCAGGACGACCCGGCCCACTGAGGCATGGTGTCCGTCTCTCTTCTTGCTTTTCCGCCGCATTTCGGGCAGGTGGTATTCACCCAGTCCGTCATTTTCGACAGCGGACTCTCACCGTCGTCCGTAGGTTCATAGCTTTCGACATCGGGAAGTCTGAGCGGCAGTTCACTCTCCGGCAGGGGAACACAGCCGCACTTTTCGCAGAACACCACGGGAATAGGCTCGCCCCAGTATCTCTGACGGGAGAATATCCAGTCACGGAGCTTGAAATTGACCTTTTCCTTTCCTATCTTGTTTTCTTCCAGCCAGCCGATGATCTTTTTCTTCGCATCCGCAACGGAAAGCCCGTTGAGGAAGTCGGAATTGACAAGAGTACCCGTCTCGATATCGGTAAAAGCTTCCTTTTCTATATCTCCGCCGGCAACGACCTCCACCATAGGCAGGCCGAAGGTCTTCGCGAATTCCCAGTCACGGGTGTCGTGGGCAGGAACCGCCATTATCGCGCCGGTGCCGTAGCTCATAAGAACGTAATCGGAAGCAAATATGGGAATATGTTTTCCGTTCACCGGATTTATGGCTTCAATACCGTCAAGACGGACACCTGTCTTGTCCTTGGCAAGTTCCGTGCGTTCAAAATCGCTTTTTCTCGCAGCTTCATCCCGGTAAGCAACAAGGGCATCGTAATTGCGCAGGAGTTCCTTTTTCTCCTCGATCAGACCGTGTTCGGGAGAAATTACCATATATGTAGCTCCGAACAGGGTATCGGGACGGGTAGTGTAGACCGTCAGGGTATCTCCCGCGGTGGTTTTGAAATTGACCTCAGCGCCGGTGGAACGCCCGATCCAGTTTCTCTGCTGTGCCTTTATCTTCGGCATATAATCAACAAGATCAAGGTCACTTACGAGTCTGTCCGCATATTCGGTTATCTTGAGGACCCACTGGGTCTTGTTTTTTCTGATGACGGGGGCGCCGCAACGTTCGCAGACTCCGCCCACGACCTCTTCGTTTGCCAGAACACACTTACAGCTTGTACACCAGTTTACCGCCATTTCCTTTTTATAGGCAAGACCGTGCTCAAGAAGCTTGAGGAATATCCACTGGGTCCACTTGTAGTAATCGGGATCGGTGGTGTTTATTTCCCTGTTCCAGTCAAAAGAAAGACCGAGAGACTGTATCTGCTGCTTGAAATGAGCTATATTCTTTTCGGTCACTATGCTGGGGTGGATATTGTTCTTTATCGCAAAATTTTCAGTGGGAAGTCCGAAAGCATCCCACCCCATGGGATAAAGAACGTTATAACCCTGCATCCGGCGTTTACGGGAAACGATGTCGAGGGCTGTGTAAGGACGGGGATGTCCAACGTGCAGTCCCTGTCCGGAAGGATATGGGAACTCTACCAAAGCATAGAACTTCGGTTTGGAATAGTCGGTACTGGCGGAGAAAACTCCGGAATCAGCCCATTTTTTCTGCCATTTAGGTTCGATTTTTTTATGATCGTAGTACGCCATGATTACTTTTTCTCCTCCAGAATCTCGGAAATATCAACGACTGTTCCGTCCTTCCAGAAACGTTCCAGATCGTAAAATGCTCTCATTTCGCGGTTGTAGATATGGATAACGGCTTCGGTATAGTCAAGAAGGATCCATCCTCCTTCGGCAACGCCTTCACGGTGATGAAGCGCGAACCCCGCCTTTTCCATCTGATATTCGCACTCATCCGCAAGAGCCTTCACCTGGGTGGACGAGGAGCCGTTGCAGATCACAAAATATGACGTAAGGCTGGTGAGTTCTTCTATCTTGAGGACCCTTATATCTTTCGCCTTTTTGCTGTCCAGCGCCTTTACTGCGGTTTCAATTATCTTGTTCTCCATATGATCATTCCTTTCCTTTGTTTCCGAATCCGGCGGCTATGTACTCGTTATACATATCCACAGTATCCGTGTTAAGGTACTTCCCCTTGTTTATTTTATCTTTAATGGTCCATTCCATACACTCAAAAAGAGCCCGGTTAAGATCTTTATACGCAAGCGCCCGGTAGTACTCAACGTTTTCATAGTCACGGGTGGGTTCCACAAAATCCGCCACATAAACTATTTTATCCAGCAGTGTCATGTTTTTCCCGCCCACCGTATGACGGGAGACGGCCCGGAGGATCTGTTCATCATCTATTCCCAGTTCATCCTTCAGCACATACGGCGCCGTCATTGCGTGTAAAAACGGTGACGGGGTGTTTTCCCTGCCTTCATTCGGGATATTGTAGCGCCGGATGATATGCCACTGCTCATCATCGCTGAAGTTCTTCGTCACGTCGTGAAGGAGTCCGGCAACCGTCGCTTTTTCCACGTCGGCACCGTTTATGCGGGCAAGTTCAGCGGCAGTTTTCATCACACCGAGGGAATGTTCGTAACGTTTCGGCTTAAGTATACGCCGCAGGAGTTTCTTGTATCTTTCCAGATCATACTCCCCCACCGAATACACGTTATTTTCTATGATATACTCATACACCCCCGGGGCGAGCAGACCGGATACGTTTTTACCCTCACGAAGCTGTTGCCGTATTTCCGTGGAAGACATTTTCAGGGGCTCGAAATCCACTAAAGTACATGCCGCACCGTATTCCGATTCCAGGAAGCTTTTTTCGGCTTCAAGAGCTTCCCGGTCATCCCCCGTGCGGGTCAGACACGCGATATGGGCAAGTTTCATTATTCTTTCCGCTTCATACCAGTTTTTCAGTGTCAGGAACATATCGGAACCGGTGTACAGCACAAGTTCGGCATCCGGATAAAGCTCACGGAAATGTTCCAGTGTATGTACGGTATAGCTTTTTCCGCCCCGGTCGATCTCATAGGTGCAAAGTTCCGCATCCGTGTCTTTCAGTGAAAGCCGGAGCATATTCAGCCTGTCCTCGTCGGAGGTCATACCCAGAGCCTTGTGGGGGGGCTCTGCGGTGGGTACGACAAAAACCTTTATGGGACGGAAAGCATCGCTGAAGGTTTTCAGAGCTTTGATATGCCCGAGGTGGCACGGATCAAAAGTGCCCCCGAAAATACCTATCCTTTTCATTTCGGCAAGACTATTTTCGGTTTTTTCGACTGACGGTAAAGCACCGCTTTTGTCCCGATAGCACAGATAACCTGAGCATTGCATTCTTCCGCTATTATATTTGCCGCTTCTATAGGCTTGTATTCGCAATTCTCAAGACAGCGGAGTTTTATCAGCTCCCTCGCCTCAAGAGCATCATTCGCCTGTTTTATCAGATTTTCGCCTATTCCTCCCTTGCCTATATGGAGTATGGGTTCCTCCTTGCTGGCAAGGCCTCGGAGATAGGCTCTCTGTTTGCTGGTCATTATTCTTTTCCTTTCATTTCGGTTATAAGTTTTCTGAATTTTTCCAACGCACGGGCTCGGTGACTTATGCGGTTCTTGATATCTCCGCTGAGCTCCGCAAAGGTTTTTCCGTACTCCTCGACAAGGAAATAGGGGTCATACCCGAAGCCGTTGTTTCCCCGGTGTTCGTCAATGACTGTTCCGGGACACTCCCCCTCCGCGGTAACGGTACGTCCGTCGGGGAATACCATGGCAATGGCGCTGACGAATTTTGCCCGTCTGTCCGTCACATCTTCAAGGTTTTTCATCAGCAGAGCATTGTTTTTTTCGTCGGTAGCGCCCTCTCCGGAATACCTTGCGGAGTACACCCCCGGAGCACCGTGAAGAGCTTCAACGCAAAGCCCGCTGTCATCCGCAATACAGGGCATACCCGACGCCTTCATC
Organism: uncultured Eubacteriales bacterium; assembly: GCA_905207625.1. Taxonomy (GTDB): domain Bacteria; phylum Bacillota; class Clostridia; order Oscillospirales; family UBA644; genus HGM12619. The sequence continues at coordinate 75,183 of CAJLLT010000002.1, forward strand.
CCGGCCCGGGCTTTTATGAGAGCATTTTCCGCAAAAGTTTTTCCCGTTTCCTCCGGGTCGGACTCCACTCCCGCCTCCTTCAGGGAAAGAACCTGATACATATCCCCGAGAATGGCTTTTATCTCCCGTATTTTGTTGGGATTATTGGACGCTGCAAGAATTTTTTCCATATTCTCTCCTTTATTCTCCGTCCAGGAGAGCTTTTGCGAAGGCATCAGGATCGAAGAACTGCAGATCGTCCGCCTTTTCGCCTACGCCTATAAGTTTTATCGGGACCCCGGTCTCTTCACGCACCGCGATCGTCACGCCGCCCTTTGCCGTTCCGTCAAGCTTGGTAAGCACAACTCCGGTTATTGCCGCCGCCTGCTTGAAATCCCGTGCCTGACTTATGGCGTTCTGCCCGGTTGTTGCATCAAGGACAAGCAGAGTCTCCTTATCCGCATCCGGGAGTTCCCGTTCGGTTACCCGGGCTATCTTGGAAAGCTCATCCATAAGATTCTTCTTATTGTGAAGCCGCCCTGCGGTATCGCAGATAACGACATCCGCCCCCCTTGCCTTCGCCGCTTTCAGTGCGTCAAAAACCACTGCTGCGGGATCCGATCCGTCCTGATGTTTGACTATATCTATATCTGCGCGCTGAGCCCAGATTTCCACCTGTTCAATAGCGGCGGCGCGGAAGGTGTCGGCAGCGGCTATTATGACCTTCTTGCCCTGATCCTTCAGCATTTTCGCGAGTTTGCCGATGGTGGTGGTCTTGCCGACGCCGTTTACCCCTACAACGACTATAACGGAGGGTTTCGTGTTCAGGTTCAGCTCGTTTCCGCCACGCATCATATCGGCAATTATGCCGCACAGAGCGGTCCTGAGAGCTTCCGCATCCTCGATTTTTTCCAGCTTTGCCTTCTGTCTGAGACTGTCAATTATCTTTTCCGCAGTCTCCACGCCGACATCCGCGAGAATCAGAGTCTCCAGCAGCTCGTCAAGAAAGTCCTCATCGACCTTTCTGAAGGCGGCAAATATTCCGTTAAGGCTTTTTCCCAGCCCTTCTTTGGTTTTGCTCAGGCCCTGTTTTATCTTATCAAAAAATCCCATTTATTCTCCTTTTTCCGTCTTTACAGCTGTTCGTCAGCAATATCCTTTACGTTTATGGTAAGCATCTTGGACACGCCCTTTTCTCTCATGGTCACGCCGTAGAGCCTGTCGGCAATTTCCATCGTTCCGCGGCGGTGAGTGATGAGAAGGAACTGGGTCTTGTGCGAAAGGTTGCTCAGATATCGGGCATACCGTACCACGTTCACGTCATCCAGCGCAGATTCGATCTCGTCCAGAAGACAGAAGGGCGAGGGGCGCATATGCAGCAGCGCGAAATACAGCGCAATAGCGGTGAGACTCTGCTCTCCTCCGGACAGAGACGACAGATGCTTTATAATTTTCCCCGGAGGAGCGACATATATCTCTATTCCGGATTCCAGCAGATTTTCCCCGTCGGTAAGTTCCAGCCGGGCTGAACCGCCGTTGAACAGTTCCCGGAAGACCCGGGAGAATTCCTCGTTGATAGCCTTGAAGCTCTCGGCGAAGATTTTTTTCATTTCCTCCTCAAGATCCGCGATTATACCGGTCAGTTCGTCCCTGGACTTTGTAAGATCCTCAGTCTGTTCTCTGAGCTCGTCGTGACGCTTCCTGACCTCCGCAAACTCGTCAATAGCCTCCACATTTACGCTTCCCAGAGCCTTTATTGACGCCCGGAGTTCCGCAACCCGCTTCTTCGCCTCTTCAAAGGGCATTCCGGCGGTAAACCCGCCTGCCTGGGCTTCGGACAGGGTCATTTCATATTCATCCCAGATTTTTGCGATAACGGTATCGGAGTCATTGCGCAGAGTCGCCTGCCGTATCTGCATCCGTTCCGCTTCACGGGCAAGTTTCTCCTTTTGCTCAAAGAGTTTCTTTTCCCCTTCGAATATTCTGTTTTTCTCGGCTTCAAGTCCGTCACGGCGGCTTGTTGTGTCCGCAATGTGCTTGGAACACTCTTTTTCAAGAGTCCTGAGAGAAGAATTCGCTTCCTTCAGATCGGCGATCCTGCGGGTATATTCAACGTTCCGTGCCTCTATTTCGGATATCTGCTCCAGGCGTTTTGCCGAGGACTGGGTTCCCTGTTCAAGGCGCTGATTCAGCTGTTCGATATTCAGCCTCAGACTCTCGCCGTTCTTTGCGTATTCCACACGGCGGACCTCTTTGGCGTATATTTCCTCCCGGATACGTTCCAGATTTTCAAGAATATGTCCGTTTTCATCCTCGGCGGAACGGAGATCCCGCTTTATTTTCTCAAGCTGGGCGGTCTTTTCGGAAATCAGACCTTCGGTCTTTGCCAAATCCGCCTGCTCCCCGTCAAGGTCTTCCTTTGCCCGGGAAATATTGTCCTGCAAAGACCGCATCTGTTCCCGGATATTGGTTATATACAGAGTGCAATAGTCAAGTTCCGCCTTCCGCTTGACCTGCTCATCATCAACTGTCTTTATCTCCGCGTTTATGCCATCGACCTGTGCCGTAAGCATATTCAGTTCGGAAAGGGCATTGCGAAGTTCTTTATCGGCGGCCTCAGCTTCTTCCGCAAGTTTCTTTTCAGTCTCCGCGAGTGCTTCGGTTTCATTTGCCCGGCTGAGGATCCCCACATTTTTCCCCACGGAACCGCCGGTAAGGGAACCTCCGGCATTGACGACCTGTCCGTCAAGGGTAACAAGCCGGAAGGAGTAACCGCTGCTGCGGGCTATCCGGGTCGCATCGTCAAGGGTTTCCGCCACGGCAGTCCGTCCCAGAAGTGATTCAATAACCCCTCTGTATCGGTCGTCACAGGTTATTATCTGGCTTGCAAGCCCGCGGAAACCGGGCATTGACGCAAAGTTCCGGGCATCAAGGACCTTCGGTCTGACCGTATCCAGAGGAAGAAACGTCGCGCGTCCGAGATTTCTGCTCTTCAGCAGCGAAATACAGTTTTTCGCGTCCTTTTCGGTTTCGGTGATTATATTCTGTATTGCCGCACCGAGCGCCGTCTCCACCGCAACGGAATACTCCCTGTCGGTCTTGATCACGCCGGCAACGGTTCCGCAGACTCCGTGAAGGACGCCTTTTTCAGCCTCCGTCATGACGCTTTTTACGCTTCCGGAAAAGCCCTCATAATGCTTTTCCATATCCTCAAGCATTCTGCGTCTGTCCTGGGTCTGACGAAGTTTAAGAGTTCTTTCGTTGAGTTCCCGGCGGAGTTTTTCGCAACGGTCCTGCCTGGAATTCTTTTTCAGGGCATATCCGCCCAGCATATTCTCAAGACTCCTGCGCTTCTGCGCAAGGGTTTCAAGCTCATTTTCCGCATTTTCCCCGGTTTTTTCCAGAGAAGCAAGTCTTTCGGCGGCATCGGAAAGTTCTTTTTCGGTCTCTTCAAGCTTTCTGACAAGCCCGGCTTTTCTGCCGTCGGCACCGCTTACGCGGAGCTGCATTGCGGTTATCTGTGCCGTAAGGGCTTCCGCCTCGTCGGCAAGGGAGCGGCTTTTCTTTGCGACCTCTTCCCCTTCGGCACGTTGCGCTTCCCGTTCGCTCTCCGCCCCGGAAATATCTTCGGCAAGCTCCGCCGCCTGTTTTTCCGCCAGGAGCAGTTGTCCGGTCTTTTCCTCTATTTCCTTTTTCAGGGCTTCCCTTACGGAATCATCATCGGAAAGTTCTGTCCGGATACGTTCTATATCCCGTTGCCCGTGCTCTATGTCGTTCCCGAGAAGCAGGATCTCGGAATCCCTGTCACGGCATTGCTGCTCGTACTCAGAGATCTTTTCGCGGAGTTTTTCTATTTCGACAGTCAGATCCCTGATATCCGCGCCGAGTCTCTCACTGCGGTCTTCATATTCCTGAACACCGGCATCCACCGCGGAAAGACTTGATCTGATGCTTTCCGCAGTCTCCGCCGCCTTTTTTATTTCGGCCTCCGTCTGTTTGAGCCCGTCCAGCCAGACCGAGAGTTCCAGGACCTTTTTTTCCTCATAAAGAGCCAGGTATTTCTTCGCCTTCTCCGCCTGTTTTCCCAGGGGGCCGAGACGGTCGGAAAGTTCAGTAAGTATATCAGTGAGCCGGACGAGATTTTCCGATGTAAGGGCAAGTTTTCTCGCGCTCTCCTCTTTCTTGTACTTGAATCCGGCAATTCCCGCAGCCTCTTCGAAAAAATGGCGCCGGTCCGTACTTTTTGAAGTGATTATTTCGGTAACGGTTCCCTGTCCGATAATGGAGTAGCCGGTCTTACCGAGACCGGTATCCCGCAAAAGCTCCTGAATATCCTTGAGCCGGACGGGCTTGCGGTTGATGAAATACTCACTGTCCCCGGATCTGTAATAACGTCTTGTAAGGGCAACTTCTTCATACGGGACGGCAAGAGCGCCGTCGGAGTTCAGCAGGGTAAGTGTCACTTCGGCAAAGCCGAGGGGTTTACGGCTTTGCGTACCGTCAAAGATAACATCCTCGGTCTTGTTTCCCCTCAGGGTTTTTGCGGAGGTCTCCCCCATTACCCATCGGACAGCATCGGCAATATTGCTCTTACCGCTGCCGTTCGGACCGATTATCGCGGTTATACCGTCACTGAAGTTGATCAGAGTGCGGTCGGGAAATGATTTAAAACCGATAAGTTCCAGACTTTTCAGTTGCATCCCGTTTCCACCCCGCTTTACTTATTAAAAAGTATTATTGCTGATTATAGCACAGAAACACGGCTTTTTCAATACATGAAACGGAAATTTTAAAATATATTCGTTTCTTCCTTCTCTCGGGGCTCCCGGGGAATGAAAAAAAAGAGAAGTCAGACCATAATTCAAGAATAAATCCGAAAAAGTTCCTCTTTTTTTTGCTTTTTCCGGCGAGATGGGTATTGCTTTTTTATGTTTTTTTTGGTATAATTGTGTTCCGAAAAGAAGAAAGCCCTGTCCGAGTATCCACTCCGTGTGCTTTCTCGATGAATTTCGTATACATATCATGCGATAACGGAGGTGTTTAAGTCATGGCTAAATGCAATTACTGCGGTAAGGGTGTAACTTTCGGAATAAAGGTTTCTCACTCTCACAGACGCAGCAACAGAACCTGGAAGCCCAATGTTAGACGTGTTAAGGCTGTTGTCAACGGCTCCGTACAGCACGTTTATGTCTGCACGAGCTGCCTGCGCTCCGGCAAAGTCCAGAGAGCTAACTGAGTTTAGACGGAAAAATTCCCGAGACGTGATTCTGCGTCTCGGTATTTTTTTTGCCCGGCTATTGACAATCTCCCCTTCACCGTGATAAAATACAGAAAGAAAGACCGGGCCGAGCCCGGAATACAGATCGAAACGTGGTGAGAACCCTGACGCTGACCGGTTACATTGATAAAGTCATATACAAGAATTCGGACAACGGCTATACCGTCCTGGAACTTGACACCCCGGAAGGTACAGTAACAGCCGTGGGAACCATGCCCCTTGTGGCGGAAGGTGAACAGATACAGGTAGAGGGGGACTATACCACACATTCAGCTTACGGAAAACAGTTTTCCGTTACGGCTTTTGCCTCCTGTCTGCCGGCGGAGGAAAGCTCCATAATACGTTATCTTTCCTCGGGAATAGTCAAGGGAATACGTGCCGCTACCGCAAGGAAGATCGTGGACATGTTCGGTCCGGACGCTCTGGATGTGATAGAGACGGACCCCCAGCAGCTCACCCGGATAAAGGGCATCAGCCCGGAAAAGGCGGAGCAGATGTCAGCGTCCATGAAAGAAAATATAGGAATCAAAACCATCCTGCTCTATTTCCAGCGTTTCGGAATGACTCCGGGTCTTGCCTTCAAGATTTTCAAACGCTGGGGAATCGGAGCGTACGAAAGACTGCGGCAGGATCCGTACATGATCTGTCAGATTCCCGGCATAGGCTTTGAAACCGCCGATGCGATCGCCCGAAGTATGGATATGCCCCCGGACAGTCCGGGAAGAATGAAAGCGGCGGTAAGATATGTTCTTTCCTACAACCTCAACAACAACGGACATTCCTTCCTCCCCCGGGAAAAACTTGCCCTGACGGCAGCCCGCCTGGTGGATTCCGATTCCCGGAAAATGGAAGACATCATAGATGAAATGACCGAAGACCGGGACCTGGTGTATGTTCCGAAGATCTCCAACACTGACGGGATCTATCTGCGCCGGGTGTATGAATGTGAAAGAAACATCTGCGACAGGGTCATTCTCGCCTCCAAGTTTTCCCACGGATATGAAGGAAATTTTCAGAGGGACTGTGACCGGGCGCAGAGAGCCCTGGGAATTGAATTCGCCGAAAAACAGAAGCAGGCAATAAAAGAGAGCCTCTGTCATCAGATAATGGTCCTTACCGGAGGGCCGGGAACGGGGAAAACAACGACCCTGAACGGTATAATATTCAACCTTGAGGCAAAAGGACTTACTTTTGCCATAGCCGCACCCACCGGAAGAGCGGCAAAACGCATAACGGAACTCACGGGCAAAGAGGCAAAGACCGTACATCGTCTGCTCGAATACACCCACAAGGGTGAGGATGACTTCACCTTTGCAAAAAACCGGGAAAACCCGCTGAAATATGACGCGATAATAGTTGATGAGATGTCAATGATAGATATGTGGCTGTTTGAAAAACTGCTGGACGCCACCCCCCTGGGCACACGCCTGATAATGGTCGGGGATATAAATCAGCTTCCTCCCGTAGGCCCCGGCAGCGTCCTCAAGGATATTATCGGCAGCGGAATGGTATCGGTGGTCGAGCTCACGGAAATATTCCGGCAGTCCGAAAAAAGCCTCATTGTAACAAACGCCCACGCCATAATTGCCGGGAAAATGCCGGACTGCTCGGACATAAACAACGACTTTTTCTTTCTGCGCTGTACCGATCCCGAAACCCTCGTGCAGCAGGTACGTCAGCTCTACGTTTCGCGTCTGCCCGCAGCATACGGATTCGACCCGATGACGGATATACAGATTATCTGTCCTACAAAAAAAACGGGAACGGGTTCGGTAAACCTGAACCTTGTCATAAAGGAAGTCGCAAATCCCGCCTCCCCGGTAAAACACGAATTCCGGTTCAGGGACATGGTTTTCAGGGAAGGCGATAAGGTCATGCAGATACGCAACAATTACGATGCCGTCGCGGTAAAAGCCGACGGAAGCACGGAATTCGGGATTTTTAACGGAGATATCGGAAGGATAGTCAGAATATCTGAGCGTGAGGAAACGGTTTCGGTGGATTTTGACGGAAAGACCGTGGATTACACTCCGGATACCCTGGAGGAGCTTGATCTTGCCTATGCCATAACGGTACATAAAAGCCAGGGAAGTGAGTTCAGGGCAGTAATATTGCCTCTGCTGGAGGGAGCGGATATACTTTTCACAAGGAATCTGCTTTACACTGCCGTCACCAGAGCGAAGCAACTTCTCATAATAATCGGCTCCCCCGAAAGAATGTCGAGAATGATAGCAAATAAAACCTCGGACAAACGCTACAGCGGATTGAAATACCAGATGCTGAAGGCTGCGGAAGAGTAACGGAGCGTCTTATGAAAGCCTTTGAAACAGTAAGAAACGTGCTGTTATGTGTACATTGCCCGGGTTGCGGGGAGCTTCTGTCCCCGTACGGGCCCCAGGATTTCTGCCCTGACTGCGCCCGGGAAGTCACCGGATACACAGAGGAGGATTTTCATGCGGGCGGAGAGATATTTTTCAAGGCATGTTACGAATATTCCGGAGCAGTGGAAAAAGCAATACTGAACTTCAAGTACGGCGGAAATTATGATACGGGACTGTTTTTTGCCCGGAAAATGGCGGAAATCATACGGCAGCAACCGAGCCTTCTGGATTCTGACTGCATAGTTTTCGTCCCGAACACAAAAGACGGCAGACACCGTAAATACAACCAATCCGAAGTTCTTGCAAGAAACATATCCAGGATAACCGGGATTCCGGTTGTTCAGGGTGTTCTCCGGAAACGGGCAAGGACAAGATCTCAGCTGACCTGTAACTCGGAATCGGAACGGGAAATCAATGCCAAAAAGGCCTTTAAAGTACAGAATCCCGAGCCGGTGAAAAATAAAAAAGTGCTGATAATAGACGATGTTTCGACCTCCGGCTCGACGATCCTGAACATAGCGACGGCGCTGAAGGATTCCGGAGCCCATACGGTCGTGGCTTGCGTTGCCGGAAAAACAAGACCGCACCGCAGGGGGAAAGCAAGAATATTTTTCAATCCCGGCACAGTAAAAACGATAGATGAGTAAACTCCCCGGAAATCAGATTTCCGGGGAGTTTTATCCGGCATAATTACCGGGATTCCGCATTGTGACCGTATCGGTTCCGGCTGAGACAGACTGAAGATCCGGGGTTTTTCTGTTATCTCCGGCACCACGATCCGGACTGTTTGGCGGACTATGAAATCGTTTCTGCGACTTTTTCCGCGTTGATCTTTGCCCGGCAGGGGTAAACACTGTCGGAAAGGATGACCTGACCGATCTCATCGGCGGTAATGCTCCCGGACAGGGGATTCTTCACGCTTTCGATACGGCCGTTCACCTGAGCCTCGACATCACTGTACTCAAAACTCAGATCCGCAGCCTCCATTGTGCAATCGATAAGCTTCAGCCCCCGGCAGTAGCAAAGCGGCTGGGTCCCGATTATCTTGCACCTTACAAGGGTAAGGCCTTTGGAGTACCACGCAAGATATTCTCCTTTTATTGTGCTGTCCGTAACAGTGACATTTTCGGAGTGCCAGAAAGCGTCCTTGGTATCAAGTACCGAAAATGATATTTTAGCGTTTTTTACATACTGAAAAGAATATTTGCCGTGAAAATCAAGATTATCCGCGGTGATGTTCCGACTCTCAAAAAAGGCGTACTCCCCCGTGACGGAAGTATCCTTTATGTCTACATGACGGTTTCTCCAGCCGAATTCCGGAGAAACGACATCGCTGTTCGCGATAGAAACGCGGCTGCACTCCCGGAGAGCCTTTATCCCGTGCATTTTGCAGTCTTCTATCTTCACATCCGAATCATACCACAGCGCGGCGCGGCATTTCTCTGTCATCTCACACTTTTCTATTTCAGCCCGGCGAACGTGCCAGAAAGGGTATCTCAGATCAAAAAAGCTGTCCCTGACCTTCAGCCGACGGCCCTCTTTCATTGCGGACTCCCCGTCCTCCTCGCCCTCAAAACGGCAATCCGAGATCTCCGCATCCTTTATATTGTAAAGCGCTCTTTCCTGTCCGAATCTCTGTCCCTGTATTACCTTCATAACCGTTCCGCCTCTCCGATAACATCTGTTTTTTACCTTATAATACATCAAAATAACCCTGTTGTCAACTTGACTTTTCGTACAAATTCCGTAAATTTTCCCGTCAAGGTTGTTTTGTCACACATTTTATGCTAAAATAAATCGACATAAAAATCCGGAGGTTTGCAATGCCGCAGCAGACATTGAACATTATCGGTCAGATAGTAGGCCTCGCCGCTCTGGCGATGGTTATCTGCTCTTTTCAGCAGAATGACCGTAAAAAAATACTTTTTTTCCAGATTATCGCCACTTCACTCTTCACCGTGCATTTTCTCCTGCTGGGAGCCTACAGCGGAGCCGCAATGAACTTTGTCTGCGCCGTCCGCAGCGTCATTTTCTACGACAGATCAAAAAAATGGGTACAGTCTCCCCTTTGCCCCGCGGTCTTCGCCCTTGTTTCCGTCGCCCTGGGAGCCTTGACCTGGGCCGGACCGGCGACGCTCCTTCCCATGATGGGAAATGTGCTTACCTCGCTCAGTTTCTGGGCAAAAGATCCGAAGAATATAAGAAGGTTCACCATGTGCGCTTCTCCCCTGTGGATGATCTACAATATAATCATCAGGTCTTTCGCCGGCATTATGACGGAGGTCTTCGTTCTCTCATCGATATTCATTGCAATGATCCGTTTCGATTTCGGGCACGGAAACAAACAGAAAAAGTAAACTTTTTACCCCGGAAACAGTCTCTGCTTCCGGGGTTTTTGTCATATTCTGAAAATAAGTTGCATATACATTTAAGTGTGGTTCGGAAAATGGCAAATCGCACATATTGTCGCAGACTTGACACAGTATATTTGTGCAAATTGCATCTTGCAAATTGGCAAAAATATGATATAATGTTTTTAGCACTCAGAGATGCGGAGTGCTAACCAACAGAGTTTACAATTACTTCTATAAAATCAAGGAGGAAACAACAATGACACTTAAACCTTTAGCAGACAGAGTTGTTATCAAAATGGTTGAAGCGGAGGAGACCACAAAAAGTGGTATAATCCTTACCGGTTCCGCAAAGGAAAAACCCCAGGTAGCGGAAATCGTAGCTGTCGGTCCCGGCGGCATGGTAGACGGCAATGAAGTCAAAATGTACGTTAAAGTCGGAGATAAGGTCATAACCAGCAAATATTCCGGCACTGACGTCAAGATCGAGGATACCGAGTACACGATAGTAAAACAGAGCGATATCCTTGCAATTGTTGAATAATAAGGAGGAAACAGATTATGTCTAAGGAAATCAAATACGGCGAAGAGGCAAGAAAAGCCCTTCTTAACGGTATAGATACCCTTGCGGATACGGTTAAGGTGACCCTTGGCCCCAAGGGAAGAAACGTTGTTCTTGACAAGAAATTCGGCGCTCCCCTGATCACCAATGACGGTGTGACCATCGCCAAGGAGATCGAACTTGAGGACGCTTTTGAAAACATGGGCGCTCAGCTGGTAAGAGAAGTCGCAACCAAGACCAACGATGTTGCCGGCGACGGCACCACCACCGCAACCCTGCTTGCTCAGGCACTCATCCGTGAAGGAATGAAGAACGTTGCCGCCGGAGCTAACCCCATGGTCCTGAAGAAAGGCATGAAGCTTGCCGTAGACAAGGTAGTGGAGATACTCAGAGCAAACTCCAAGACCGTTTCCGGCTCCGCTGATATCGCAAGAGTCGCAACTATTTCCGCCGGCGATGAATTCATCGGCAAACTGATAGCCGAAGCTATGGAAAAGGTCACCGCTGACGGCGTTATCACCGTTGAAGAAAGCAAGACCGCGGAAACCTACAGCGAAGTCGTTGAAGGTATGATGTTTGACCGCGGTTACATTACTCCCTACATGGTAACCGATACCGATAAGATGGAAGCGGTCATTGATGACGCTTACCTGCTTATCACTGATAAAAAGATCAGCAATATCCAGGAGATTCTGCCCCTGCTTGAACAGATCGTACAGAGCGGCAAAAAACTGGTTATCATCGCCGAAGATGTTGAGGGCGAAGCACTGTCTACCCTCATAGTCAATAAACTCCGCGGTACCTTTACCTGCGTGGCTGTCAAAGCTCCCGGTTTTGGTGACAGAAGAAAGGAAATGCTGAGAGATATAGCTATCCTTACCGGAGGTCAGGTTATCAGCGAAGAGCTGGGACTTGAACTGAAGAACACCACCGTTGCTGACCTGGGCAGAGCACGTCAGGTCAAGATCCAGAAGGAAAACACCATCATCGTCGGCGGTGCGGGCAACAAGTCCGATATTGATGCCCGTGTTTCCCAGATACGTTCTGCTATTGAAACCACGACCTCTGACTTTGACAGAGAGAAGCTGCAGGAACGTCTTGCCAAGCTGGCAGGCGGCGTAGCGGTTATCAAAGTCGGTGCTGCAACCGAAACCGAAATGAAGGAAAAGAAACTCCGTATCGAGGACGCTCTTTCCGCTACCAAAGCAGCTGTTGAAGAAGGTATGGTCGCCGGCGGCGGCACAGCGCTCATCAACGCTATCCCCGGAACCGAAAAGCTTCTTGACGAGACCGAGGGCGATGTCAGAACCGGTGTCAAGATCGTTCTGAAAGCTCTGGAAGCTCCCGTTATGCAGATTGCGGCAAACGCAGGCATCGAAGGTGCGGTCATAGTCGACAAAGTAAAGTCCTCCAAACCCAATTACGGTTTTGACGCATACAATGAGACATACGTTGATATGTTTGAAGCGGGCATTGTTGACCCGACAAAGGTAACCCGTTCCGCTATTCAGAACGCAGCATCCGTAGCTGCAATGGTTCTGACCACCGAAAGCGTTGTTGCGGATAAAAAGGAACCCGCTGCTCCGGCAGCAGCCAACCCCGCGGCAGGCATGGGCGGAATGTATTGATCGCAAACTGACCTGACAGACAAAGGAGAGGGATATATCCCTCTCCTTTTTGCTTTTTCCGTGCCCCGGGTATTCAGGACATCATATGCGGACGGATATTGCAAATGTCTGAAACACGCGCTCTTCATTGGCTTCCGCGGGCTTATCACACAACACAAAGACGCGGTACAGACCTCTTTTCAGGGAACTGCACTGTATCCGGCAAAGAAAAACACCTGTCGGAAATTCTCCGGTTTTTCTGCGGTGCCGCACTTATATGCGTACAGGTCAGACAGCGCTGACCGAATCCTTCCGCAGACTTTCCGTTTCCGGATAAAACGGAAAACAATAACGCAAAAGGACGGCTGTTCGCTGCAGCCGCCCTTTTGCGAAGGAAATACATTTCGGAGAATATTATAAGAGAGGAGTTTGTCTAAATAAACAAAAGAAATTACTTAATTTTGAAATTCATTATCTTTTGTGCCTATATTATATCACGAATTTTCAATTTTGTCAATAGTTTTTTGTAAAAATTTTTCAGAGGCCGGAAATTGTTCCGCGTGCGGGTTATTTTCTGTTTCCGGATGAGTTTCCGGCACATTGTAAAAACAGACGGATCCTCCGCATGAAAACATACGGAGGATCTTTTCATTTACTGTTGCAAAAACCGAAAGCAGGCGAAAAACCCGGTCCTGTCAGAGTTCAGCGGATCTGGCCATTCCCCACAACAATGTACTTGAAGGTTGTAAGCTCCTTCAGTCCCATAGGACCGCGTGCGTGCATTTTCTGCGTCGAAATGCCTATTTCCGCACCAAGCCCGAACTCAAACCCGTCGGTAAATCTTGTGGAAGCATTGACGTATACCGCGGCGGAATCTATACTACGGGTAAAAAGCTCCGCCCTGGCGAGATCGTTGGTCACGATACACTCACTGTGACCGGTACTGTGTTCATTTATATGAGCTATGGCCTCGTTGACATCCCTGACTACCTTAACGGATATGATGTAATCAAGATATTCCCTGTAGTAATCCTCTTCCGTAGCGGGAACACAGTCAATAATGCTCCGGGTAATCTCACAACCCCTGATCTCCACATTTTTTTCATCGAGACGCATCTTGACATAAGGCAGGAAGACCTCCGCCACATTCTCATGAACAAGAAGGCTTTCCGCCGCGTTACAAACCGACGGACGGCTGGTTTTGGCGTTGTATACTATATTTGCCGCCATATCAAGGTCGCATCCGTCATCCACATATATATGGCAGTTTCCCGTACCGGTCTCTATAACGGGAACGGTCGCATTTTCCACCACCGAACGGATAAGTCCGGCGCCTCCCCTGGGGATAAGCACGTCCACGTACCCGTTGAGTTTCATCAGCGCCGTCTCCGTCTGTCTGTCCGTATCTTCTATCAGCTGGATGCAGTCCGGATCAAGTCCGGCTTCCAGACAGGCTTTTCTCATTATCCCGGCAATGGCGATATTACTTCTTACCGCCTCTTTGCCTCCACGGAGGATCACCGCGTTGCCCGATTTCAGCGTCAGCGCCGCCGCATCGGCTGTAACATTCGGACGGGCTTCGTAAATTATGGCAATAACCCCCAGAGGGACCCTTACCTTCCGGATCTGTAAACCGTTGGGACGGACACTCCCCTCTGTCACTTCCCCCACGGGATCGGGCAAAGCGGCAACCTGTCTTATTCCCTCCGCGATACCGGCAATACGGGCATCTGAAAGAGCGAGCCGGTCAAGCATTGTTTTTGCCAGTCCTCCTGCTTCAGCCGCCGCAAGGTCCTCCCGGTTTGCCTTAATTATTTCATCAGCGTTTTCCGTAAGAGCCTCCGCTATCTTCAGCAGGGCCTCATTTTTTTTCAGGGAAGACGTCACCGCAAGGGACGCCGCCGCTTTTCTGGCGGCTTTACCCATGACCGTAAGATCTGTCATACCTTCTGTCCTTCCGCAGTTCTGTGACGGTGGGGAACAGTGAATTTTGTTCCCACCTCTTTGTTTTCTATCACGTCAAAAATGATTCTCGGATCATGACCGCAAACTATATGCATCTGGGTACCGGATCCGGTAGCGATTTCTGCAGCTCTGATCTTTGTGATCATGCCTCCGGTTCCCTTGTTTGATATTGTATCCCCCGCAAGAGCCCGTACGTCATCCGTTATCTTCTCTACTACCCTTATGGGCTTCGCGTCCGGATCATGAGCGGGATTTGCCGTATAAAGCGCATCTATATCGGTAAGTATGATCAGCCTGTCCGCCTTCACGCAGGAGGCAACAACGGCGGAGAGGGTATCATTGTCTCCGAACTTTATCTCATCAACCTCCACGCTGTCGTTTTCATTGACCACGGGAACGCAGCCGTATCTGAGAAGAGCCTTGAAAGTATTGGTAAGATTCGCCTTCAGACTGGGGATCTGCAACACTTCCTTATTCATGAGTATCTGGCCCATATTGCAGCCGTAATCGTCAAAAAATCTGTCATATATGGACATCAGTTCCCCTTGACCCACAGCGGCGAGAGCTTGTCTTTTCGGGGTGTTTTTCGGTTTCTTTTTAAGCTTGAGTTTAGTCATGCCCGCCACCTGTGCACCCGAAGTCACAAGGATAACATCATGACCCATTCCCTTCAGATCGCATATTACACGGACAAGATTTTCTATGAACCTGAGGTTCAGCCTTCCGCTGGCATAGGTCAGGGTCGAAGAACCGACCTTGAGGACTATTTTCATTTCCTTTTTCCTTTCTCAGGGTTTACTTGTCGCCGCAACCTGGCGGGTAACAAGTTTCGCTTTTATAAGATTGTCAAGGCTGTCAAAGCCATAGCCCATTTCCTGCAGATTCTCTATTACCAGGGGAAGAGCCTCCGCGGTGCGGGCGTAAATATCGTGCATGAGTACCACAGAATTCTTATATGTCGAATTCTTCTTTGTTTTTGCGGCTTTGGTCACGTTGTCCACTATAGCCTGGCTCGTGTGCTCGTTCCAGTCCTGGGAATCCACATTCCAGTCTATTACGGTATATCCCCGTTCATACAGCTCCGAAACGATATCGTAATACACATCTGTGCTTCCGCCGTAACGGGAACAGAAATCCCGGGCGGACATCGTTCCGCTGGGTAAACGGACTATATAAGGTTTGTAGTCGGTTATGCTTGCAAGATATTCCACTGCGGCATCGAAATCCGCGAAATAGTCCGCCGCTGAGGTATACAACTTGTTATACTCATGTTTGTTGCAATGTATTGCAAGTATATGCCCCTCATCCACGATCCTCTGAATGGCTTCCCTTGCCGTAGCACCGTTATTCCTGACGGTGGATGTTACAACAAAGAAGGTGGCTTTGATATTGTACTCTTTAAGGGTATCGAGAATCTTCAGTGTCTGAGCGGAAGAGCCATCGTCGAAAGTAAGGAATGCTGTGCAGTTGTTTTTGTAATGCTCCTGAAGGGTAAGAAGTTCCACCTCCGCCTTCAGTTCGTCCCTTTTTACGGTAAGAGTCTCATTCTCGGTATCAAGCTGAAGTGTTTTTTCCCTGAGAGTCTTGGTCTCAGCCACGAATTTTTCATAAGCCGGAGTATTTTTCTCAACATAGCTTTTGGCTGACCCGGTCATCACTCCGAAAACAATCGCTGCTATGACCGCGATGGCGGATACGGCAAGGCATAGAAATCTCATCATCTGCGCCTCACTTTCCCAGCGCGATCTTGCGCAGCTGAAGCATATCTATTTCCTCTTCAAGAATGCTTTTCTCATTTTCCGCAGCCTTCAGTGCCGCAGAAGCGTCATCGTACTGATTTTTGGCCTCTGCATAACGGGACTCGAAGTCCTTTTTCGCGCTGTCCGCACTGTTGTATTTAAGAAGCATTACCACCATCACCGTTACGGCAATAAGGGCGAGAATAACAAACGGAATATTTGAAGTACGTTTTTTCTTTTTCCGGCTTTTCTGCATCTTGGAACCCTGATATGCCCTTCCGGAATAAGAACTCTGACGGTAGTCCATTACGATCCCTCCGTAAAATATCTGTTGTATGGTCAATTATACCACATTATACCCGATATTTCAAGTCCTTGGCAGAATAATTTCGTTTTAACAAAAGTGTAAAAAAGGTTGGAATTTACCAAATCGGGAAAATAATCCCACACACTATTGACATTTCATGAAAAATAGTGTAAAATGTATATAGTTTGTTTGTGCAATAGTTATTATATTACTTGATCCACGAGCCGTAAGGCGAAGGGATAATATGAATCAAAACTAATTTCGATTTTTTACGGAGGAACAGCAATGGATACATTAACAGCCGTAATAATCGCAGTTGTAGCAGGTATAGTTTGTCTTGCAATCGGTATAGCGGCAGGAGTACTCTGGCGCAAGAAGGTTGCCGAAGCCACCATAGGGTCGGCAGAAGAAAAGGCGAAAAATATTGTTAATGATGCGATAAAACTCGGTGAGCAAAAGCAAAAAGAAGCTCTCCTCGAGGCAAAAGAGGAGATACACAGACAGCGCAGTGAAGCGGACAAGGATATAAAAGACCGCCGCTCGGAACTGCAGAGACTTGAAAACAGACTTGTTCAGAAAGAAGCGACCCTCGACAAACGCGCGGAGTCCTTTGATCAGAAGGAGACAGCCCTTACAAACAAACTGAAGCAACTTGAGACAAAGGAAGCCGACATTGAAAAGATCAAGCAGGAACAGTGCGACATGCTTGAGAAGATCAGCGGAATGTCCGCAGAACAGGCGAAAGCCTATCTTCTTTCAACGTTGGAGGATGACCTTAAACACGAATCGGCGCTGATGATAAATGAATACGAGCAGCGCACAAAAGAAGAGGCTGAAACAAAAGCCCGCGAGATACTGGCACTTACCATTCAGCGTTGCGCCTCCGATCATGTTTCAGAGGCGACCGTTTCCGCGGTCACGTTGCCCAACGACGAAATGAAGGGCAGAATAATCGGACGTGAAGGAAGAAATATCAGAGCCCTTGAATCCCTGACCGGCGTCGATCTGATAATAGATGACACTCCGGAGACCATAACTATCTCCTGCTTTGATATGGTCAGACGTGAGATCGCCCGTATAGCGCTGGAAAAACTTATTGCGGACGGCCGTATACATCCCACCCGCGTAGGTGAAATGGCTGAAAAAGCCAAAAAAGAAGTGGAAGCAAACATCAAGAAAGAGGGCGAAAGAGCCATCTTTGAAACCGGTGTACACGGCGTGCATCCGGAGCTGATAAAGCTTCTCGGACGGCTTCATTACCGTACATCCTTCGGACAGAACGTTCTTAACCATTCCATCGAAGTCTCCCTGTTGTCCGGACTTCTTGCCGGTGAGTTGGGAGTTGACGTTACCGCCGCGAAGAGAGCGGGTTTGCTGCACGATATAGGCAAAGCTCTTGACCAGGAAGCGGAGGGCAGCCACGTTTCCATCGGTGTTGAAACTCTGAGAAAATACAAAGAGCATGAAAACATCGTCCATGCGGTGGAAGCTCACCACGGAGATGTGGAAGCGAAATCCGTCCTGGCGTTCATTGTCCAGGCCGCGGATGCCATTTCCGCAGCACGTCCCGGCGCGCGTCGTGAGGATATCGCCAACTATATCAAACGTCTGGAAAGACTTGAATCCCTCGCGAATGATTTCAAGGGCGTCGAGAAATCCTACGCCATTCAGGCAGGCAGAGAGATCCGCGTAATGGTCCGTCCGGATGAGATTTCCGATGACGATATGGTTATTCTTGCGAGAGATATTGCAAAACGTATAGAAAGCGAACTGGAATATCCCGGACAGATCAAGGTCAATGTCATCAGGGAAAACAGAGC
The DNA here is from genome assembly GCA_905207625.1 of uncultured Eubacteriales bacterium. Taxonomy (GTDB): domain Bacteria; phylum Bacillota; class Clostridia; order Oscillospirales; family UBA644; genus HGM12619. The sequence continues at coordinate 93,172 of CAJLLT010000002.1, forward strand.
CGTCGAGTACGCCAAATAAGTATTCCCGGCAGAAAAACGAAAACAGAATGCCCGCAGTGTTCCGCTGTGGGCATAAGTTTTACAGGAGGATAAAATGCAGGCTTTTGATGAATTTGTAGTCAACTGGGCTCAGAATCTTCACGACGGTTTTCTTGATACGCTGATGACGATAGTAACATATATCGGCTACGGATGGTTTGTCATCCCGATAATCTATTTTCTTGCAAGAAGACGTTGGTCTGCCGCGATAATGGCGGTATCCGCCCTTGCGCTCGGTTTTCTGTGCGGAAATGTTTTTCTGAAAAATATAGTAGGAAGGCCCCGCCCATTTGCGGAAATGGGATTTGACATAATAATATCTCCTCCCCATGACGCTTTTTCATTTCCGTCATGCCACGCACTGCATTCCTTTGCGGCGGCAACGGTACTGGCATATCAGACAAGAAAAACCATGCCCGGTGTTGCCTGGGCCGGATTTGCGCTTGCCACCGCAATAGCTTTCTCCAGACTGTACCTGGGAGTACACTATCTTACCGACATCGTTGCTGGAGCGGCCATCGGCGTGATAGTGGCGATTGTATGTATTTACACCGTAAACGCTTTCAGCAGAAAGTCTCCGAGACAGGGAAACAAAGCCTGAAACCGCACCGCTGACGGAACCTCCGCGCCATTAGCACATCCGGTTCCGGAAAATATAAACGGGATACAGCGCACGGAGGACCTTTTCTCCGTGCGTTTTCATTTCTGAAAACGAAGTCTCCGTCAAAAATCTTCCGGCGGAAATGAATGCTGTTCCGGACATAAAAAGACCCCTGACCGTGTTTTTCACGTTCAGGGGGTTCTTTTCTTTTAACCCGGACAAATTGTCCTTGACAGACATTTTCAGCCTTTGGAAACTATAACGCCGAAGTCCTCATTCTTAAGGGATGCGCCGCCGATAAGCCCGCCGTCCACATTATACTTGCCGAGCAGTTCCTCCGCATTCTTTGCGTTCATACTGCCGCCGTACTGAATGGTGGTTCCCTCCGCGGTATCCTTGTCATACATCTGCGCAAGGACATTTCTTATAACACCGCAAACCTCATCCGCCTGATCCGCAGTAGCGGTCTTCCCGGTTCCGATAGCCCAGACGGGTTCATAAGCGATTATTATGTTTTTGAAAGCTTCCTTTTCAACACCGAGGAATGCCACCTTGGTCTGCATTCTGACGATCTCTTCGGTTATTCCCTGCTCTCTCTGGCTGAGGAGCTCTCCCACACAAACAATGGGCTTGAGTCCGGCGGCAAGAGCTGCTTTAACCTTTTTGTTGACTGTCTCGTCGGTCTCGGCAAAATACTGTCTGCGCTCACTGTGACCGATTATAACATATTCAACACCGAGATCAACCAGCATCTGAGCGCTTATTTCGCCCGTAAACGCGCCTTTCTCTTCAAAGTGGATATTCTCGGCACCGACCTTTATATTCGTGCCTTTCGCGGCTTCTACTGCGTTCTGAAGGTCAACAAAGGGAGTGCAGATAACAACGTCGCACTTTGCGTTTCTGATATTCTCGTTTGCGGCAAGCTCTTTTACGAATACGGTAGTTTCGGAAGGAGTTTTATTCATCTTCCAGTTGCCGGCAATAACGGTTTTTCTTACAGCTTTATTCATTATCGGTAACCTCACTTATTTATCCAGCAGGCAGGCGATACCGGGAAGAGACTTGCCCTCCAGGAATTCCAGAGAAGCGCCGCCACCGGTGGAAATATGTGTCATTTTGTCAGCAAAGCCGAGCTTTTCTACCGCAGCGGCAGAGTCGCCGCCGCCGATTATGGACACGGCTCCGGACTCCGCAACAGCCTTTGCTACGGCCTTTGTTCCGGAAGCGAAGTTATCCCACTCGGAAACGCCCATAGGACCGTTCCAGACCACTGTTCCGGCGCCGATAATGGACTTTGCGTAAAGCTCCTGAGTCTTTTCGCCGATATCAAGTCCCATCCAGCCGTCGGGAATTGAATCGGAATATATTCTCATAAAGGTGGTATCGGGTTTGTATTCCTTGCCGATAACGTTATCAACCGGCAGAAGGAAGTTGACCTTTTTCTCCTTCGCCTTGGTGATGATATCTCTTGCGAGGTCAAGTTTATCGTACTCACAGATGGAGGTACCTATCTCGTTGCCCAGGGCTTTGAAGAAGGTATATGCCATACCGCCGCCGATAATGAGGGTATCTACTTTTTCAAGAAGGTTGTTTATAACTCCGATCTTGTCGGAAACCTTCGCGCCGCCGAGAATAGCGACAAAAGGACGGGCGGGATCTTCAAGAGCCTTGCCCATAACGGAGATCTCCTTGAGTATCAGGTATCCGCAGACTGCGGGCAGGTAATCCGCAACTCCGGCGGTGGAAGCGTGGGCACGGTGAGCCGTACCGAAAGCGTCATTGACGTAAATATCCGCAAGGGAAGCCAGAGCTTTTGCGAAATCGGGATCGTTCTTTTCCTCTTCGGCATGGAAACGTACGTTTTCAAGCAGCATCACGTCGCCGTCCTTGAGAGCCTCAGCTTTGGCTTTGGCATCGGCACCGATAACGTCGCCGGCAAGTACAACATTCTTTCCGAGTCTTTCGGACAGTCTCTTTGCAACGGGAGCAAGGGAAAGATTTTTTATATCCTTCTTTGCCTTTTCAAGCATTTTCTCCTCAGCGGCTTTTCTGTCCGCCTCGGGGAGTTCTTCCAGCTTCTTCTTTTCCTTCTTGCTCAGGGATATTTTATCGTTGAGCACATTGTGCGGTCTGCCCAGGTGGGAGCAGAGAATAACCTTTGCGTTGTGTTTTATCAGGTACTCGATGGTAGGAAGAGCACCGGTTATTCTGTTTTCATCGGTGATATTTCCGTTTTCATCCAGGGGAACGTTGAAGTCGCAGCGAACGAGTACACGTTTGCCGGAAACGTCAATATCCTCAATACTTTTCTTGTTGTAGTTCATACTTTTTCACCTTCCGAAGTAATATATGAGTAATAAACAGTTACTATTTAACCAACTAATATAATAAACGATATTTTGTATAATTTCAAGACCTGAGGAAAAAATTTGCAAAAATTGTCATACTATATGCGGAAAAATTCCCCGCCCGTCAGCTTTAAAAGCTTCTCCGGGCGGGGAATTCAGTCAAAGGATGTTATCTTACGTTTTCAGGTTCGGAGTCCCAGCTGCGGAACAGAAGGGACAGGCTCCATACTCCCGCCAGACCGACGAGGGTATATATGATACGGCTGACTATCGCCATGTTACTGCCGAAAAGCCATGCCACCAGATTGAATCCGAAAATTCCGATACCGCCCCAAACAAGGGCACCGATAACGATAAGCGCAAGAGCTATCCTGTCAACAACCATCATGTTTTTATCACTCCTTGCCAAGTCTCTTCGGACTTTCAAGGTTATGTTTCCCCTGCACACGGATATTATTCATCATTTTTGATTTTCAAAAAATTTGATAATATCCCGTTTCAGGCTGCCGGGATCCCGGTATATCCGTCCGTGCGCCCATTCCGGGGGAAACATCTTCATATAAGCGGGGGAAACAAATCTGTCATCCGCAAGAACGACAAAGCCCCGGTCCCTTTCCGTCCGGATAACTCTGCCCGCCGCCTGCATAACCCTGTTGAATCCCGGGTAAGCATACGCAAAATCATAGCCGGAAACAGGATCCTCTGCGGAGGAATAGAAGTCCCGGATAAGATCCCTCTGACCGCAGATTTTGGGCAGGCCGACCCCCACGACAACCGTTCCCGAAAGTCTGCTGCCCACAAGGTCTATTCCCTCGGAGAAAACTCCCCCCGTAACGGCAAAAGCCACAAGAGTCTTTTCCGGGGCTTCCACAAATTTTTTCAGAAAACCTTGCCGGGATTCTTCATCCATGGACGGTTCCTGCACAAGTATCTCCGTGTCCTCTTTCCGAAGTTCGGAAAAGTCGTGATACACCTTCTCCATATAGGCAAATGACGGCAAAAACACCAGATAATTGCCCTTCACGGAGGTGACACTGTCGATAAGCTCCACCACCTTCGGCAACGACCCCGTCCGGTCCTTTCTCCTCGTGGACACGGCGGGACACACCGCAAGCAATAGATTTTCCTTCGGAAAGGGGGAAAGAAACCTTACCCCGACACAGTCCTCCGGCCTCGGGGAAAGCGTTTTCCGGTAGTATTCAGCCGGGAGAAGCGTAGCGGAGAAAAACACCGTGGCGCGGCACATTGAGCAGATGCTTCCGATAAACGGAGCGGGATTCACGCAGAAAAGCTTCAGTCTCAGATCATCGGTTTCCGAGGAAAAGACGGCATAGTTTTCGTCCATTTGCTCATATATGGAAATAAAAGCGGAAAGATCGAAAAAAAGCTGTGCAGTCGCCGCTTTTTCCTCCTCATGCCCCTCTTCGGACAGAAAAGACGAAAAAGCTTCGGTGAATCCGTACGCCTGCTTATATATTTCCTCTGCGGAGGAACGCTGCTGTTTCGTGCAGAGTATGAAGTCCTCGGTGTTTTCCGCCTCAGCCTCCGCATCCGCGACCCGTCGCCTTTCCGTTATCAGGACTTCGTTTATTTTTTTCAGTATCCTTGAGCATTTCGGAGCGCAGGTCCTGAGAATCTTAGCGGCATCGGTCACTTTTTTCTTTTCCAGTTCAGTCGAAAACATTTCCCTGCCCCGTTCCGGCAGATTATGCGCTTCATCGCAAAGCAGTACCGCGTCCGGATCCTTGTCCGTATCAAAAAATCTTTTCAGCCTTGCCCTGGGATCAAAAGCATAGTTGCAGTCACAGATTATTATCTGCGAAAAAAGGCTTATATCCAAGGAAAATTCAAACGGGCACACGCTGTGCTTTTCCGCGTACTCCCGTACAATATCCGGTGTGACCCGATTCACGTTTGTCAGCACGTCGTAAAGAGCGTCGTTTATACGGTCGTAATGCCCGCCGGCGTAGGGACATTTTTCCGGCGTACACGGCTTGCCGTAAGGGCAGATTTTTTCCTTCGAGGTTATCGTCACCGAATGTATTTCAAGCCCCGCAGCGCTCATTTTCGCCACTGCGTCCTCCGCAACGGCTCGGGTTATGTTTTTTGCCGTAAGATAAAAAATAAGTTGTCCCATGCCCTCCCCGTAGGCTTTGACCGAGGCGAAAAGCGTGGACATTGTCTTGCCCAGTCCCGTGGGCGCCTGGGCAAAAAGCGTCTGCCCGTCACGGATGGCACGGAAGACCGATGCCGAAAGCTCCCTCTGTCCCTGCCGGTAGTCGGAAAACGGGAATTTCAGAGCCTTTGCGCTGCTCCGGGCGGCTTTTTCGGAAGCCATGGTAAAACGCGCCCAGACCGCGTACCTGTCCCGGACCGAGTCGAAAAGCTCCCGAAGCTGATCAAACGTCATTTCATAGGTGAAATACTTGATCTCATTTGTCTTTATATGACTGTAGCTGAGCCGGACGGTGACCTTGTCCAGCCCGTTGTCACAGGCGTAAAAATAAGCGTAAAAACACGCCTGAGCCTTGTGCAGGAAATTGAAATTTTCGTCTATCGCCTCCAGAGCCACGGCGGTACTCTTTATCTCATCGACTATGACCCCGGAATCGGTTTCTATTATTCCGTCCGCAATTCCCTGAACGGTGAGAGTCATGTCTCCGAGGTCTTCGGTATGGCTCAGTCTTACCTCAGCCCTGTATCTTCCCTTCTGCTGTTCCGCTTTTTGTATGCGGCGGTGGATCCTTGTACCCTGTTGCAGATCGGAACGGGGAGAAAGGGCGGCGGAATTTATATCCCCGCGGCGCAGCACGAACTCAACGATATTCCTCACCGAAACGCTGACCGACGGTTTTTCCTCCATAGACTGTCCCCCCTTTCACCGATATACATAAGTATACTACATTTGCGGCATTTTTTCAAGTCCGGTATCGGATTTTACGCAACCGGTTCAAATCCTGCCGGAAATATTCCCGAAGCGCGGAGGGATAGGTGAAAAGTGAACCGGAATGCCGTATTTCTCAGGAAATACCGTTCCCTTTAAGCAACCTACCCTCCCGCACCTGCGGTGCGGGAGGGTAGGTCCGGTACAGTTCCGCCGCGTGCGGCGCTTCCCTCTCCCCACTTATCCCTCTGCGCTTCAGCGCAGAGAGGGATAAGTAAACCGCATAAAAACCCGGCTTCCGTGTCCCGGGGTTTCGGGAATGCTGCCCCTGACGGGAAAAGTTCAACCGCTCCCGGCTTTTCGTCGGGAGCGGTTGTCGTTCATTCTGACTTCTTTACGGCAATATGAAAATTCTGTTTCTTTCATTTTTTCTCTTTATATATATTTGTAATTGCCTGAAATCACATCGGTACCGGGTGTCGCCGGTCCGCACAATATTCTGAATTATAAGCGCCGGGGGAAGTATTTTATCTTTCTCTGTGATTTGACTCTTTGCCCTATGACCCCCTTTGCTACGGTGCAGCTGAAACCGCAACAAAGGCGATCACTCCGGGGTATGGTTAAGAATATACTTTTTCATTTTGGGGTCTGTTAAATTTTTGTTTCTGCCGCCTTGCAGATGTTGCCATCCCGAAGGTTTCTACCATCCTGCGCAATCGCACAAAACGGGTAGCCGCAACATTCCTTTCCGCCCTTGCCGATTCAGCTGCAAACCGGGTCGGACTAAATTTATTTTATCCCGACATTTCTGACCGGGTGCTGGGAAACATCTTTAATCTCCGTCTTCCGGAAGGTCCGGAGCGGTAATATGTACAACCCGTAAAGGGATCGTTTTCTACGTAATATCCGCGCCATGCGGGGGAAATCTGACCCTTCGTTTCCCGACGGATTCGAAGCGTCGGGAAACGTTATTGCGGGTACAGATCAGTTAGGAAAGATTCGAAATTCGATTAAAGCCTTTCCCGGTTAAAGATAGCGTCCGAACGGTGGGGAAAGACTAACTCACCGCCCTCCACTTAACGGGTCTCCCGGAGGAGATCCGGCCTTTGGTATGTGTGTCATTTGCTTCCGTCGCACAGACACGCATTATCGCCTTAAGAGACTAATTTATGTATTTTTTTCATCCCGGAGCCTCTGCGCCCGGGAGAAGGGTATCGCGTGCTGAGGAGCTCTCAGTCATTCAGTTATATTTCGGTTTTAAGGGAAACCCGCGATCTTTCCGGATCTTCTCTTACGTCTTTTATTCCTCCGGAGGAGCGCCGTTGGCGGCTCCGTCACCGGTACAGACTGTTTTCAGACCTTTCCGGACCGACTCACCCTTTGATTCAAAAAGTGTATCTTCTGTATTCGGGGTAAAGGATCTTGAAATCCTTCGGAGGGAAGAGAACCGGTCTTACGCTACCGTTTCTTCTGCGCTGTACGTTGTCACGACTTCCTGGGAGAAATCGTTCAGGTCTGCGCCCTCCTCTCTGTAATACACTGTAAATTCCGCTTTGGTACGGTATGTTCCGGATGACAGATCCTCGAGACTTCGCGTCATCTCTCCAAAATTCTTGTAAAAATTCATTGACCAATGTGTTACCTCTTCCCAGCTGCTCCAGAGCAGCACGGTTTTCTTCTTTTCAAGAGTGATTTTGAGTGCAACATGGTAAACTTCATCAATACCTTCAAATGAACCGTAACATTCAGCCGAAGATCCATTTACAGTCAAGTCGGCAATCATCCAGCATAAAGTATCAGATTGAGTACTGACTTGCCAGTTTTCAGACAAGGTGTTGACCGGATCCACAGGGCATTCCGCGGCAGCGGATACGGACAGGAAACAGGAAAGGATGAGGAGAACGCTGATGAATACGCTGAATTTTCTCAAGGGCATTCCTTCTTTCTTAAATTTTGATCTCTTTTTATATATATAATGCGTCAGTCCACAGGGTGGATAGTCGCAGCGACGGCTAATACTTCTTCCTCCGTAAAGCCTCCTGAAGCAACCATAGTAAATTGATACTCTTCATTTGCCCAGGTAAGGGTAATTGTCTTTCCTTTGACTATTATGTATCCAATGTAACAACCTACGGCAGTTTCACGATATTCTCGATCATCCACACTCACATTTATTTTCCCAATGACATTCTGAACAAAAGACACCCTCTTTTCTCCATTTACTAACTCCATCCGGGAAATATGGGAAGAAAAGCTTTCATCTCTCAGAGAAAATCCATCAGGAGCATTTATAGCATACTTTCTTTCAATGCTTTTCGGATGTTCATCGTTTTCCGGTTGCATTTTGAAAAACTCACCGTTCAAAATTTTCGCAGTAAAAGTGAGAATTCCGTTTCTCGTAGCATCGGAGGTGGACATAAGCACCGTAAACACAAGAATAAAGGCGATCGCCACAGCGGCAACCCTGCGCAGCACCGGACGGAAGTATACATACCGGGTCCGTCGGGGCTCTGCCATCGGTTTTTTGATCACACTGTTTATTTTATCCAGTGCCTCGGGAGTAAACTTATATTCGGAGTAGTCGCGGTCTTCGGGGTACCGGGATAACAGGTCTTCAGCGTCCGCGGTCACGAAGGAGTTTAAATCTTCCTCGGGCGGGGAAGCTTTTTTGCGTTTCATTTCATGTTCTCTTCCTTTCTTTTTCTATATTTTTCCGCAGTATCTTCAATGCCCGTTGATGCCGTTTCTTCACCGCGTCCACGGTTATACCGAGGGTCATTGCGGTTTGGGTATTATCGGCACCACAAAAATACTTAAGACGGGTTACATCACGGTAAATATCAGGCATTGATTCAACTATCTGCCGCAACCGTTGGTTGGTCTCAAAAGACAGTTTGTCCGGTTTCGACGTACCTCGGGGGATCACCTTATTGATGACCGACCGGTTACGTTTCCGGGATCTCGCCATGTTGCGCGCCGCGTTTCGGACGGAGGTCAGAACATACGCCCTTACACGGTCACCGTCGGACATTTCGATTTTGTCCGCAACCTTTACCATCTGGACAAAGGCGTTTGCAACGGCATCGGAGGCTTCGTTCTCGTTTCCGAGAATATCCACAGCCGCCGCAAGCATTACTTTACCGTACTTTTCAAAAATGTTTTCAAGCTTACCCGTTCCGGGGGTGGCCTCAGGCTCGGACACGGGATGAATCAGGTTCATTTTCGAGTCGCTTTCTCCAACTTCAATAATGGTTTCATTATACCAATATATGGCAGGAATGTCAAGCCGACGGACTCGCCCCGCCCGAGAAAACTCTCTATAATAGATACACCGCAAAATGCGAAAAGTGGACAAAAAGTGCCATTTTGTTACATTAAGTTCACAAACAGGGGCATTTTTTCATTAAATTTGACAGAAGTGTGTCACGATTTCGAGGTATTCCAACGGCGTTTTCACCCCCGGGCGGCGGTCCGTGAAACGGACGGACGAATCACGCCGAAAAGCGTGGTTCGTGGGGACTATGCGGCGCATAGTCCCGCCGCCGGGGAGCGCAAAAAACCACGTTTCGAAACTTTAAGCCCCGAAAAATCCACGAAACGTGGTTTTGACACGCGAAAAGAAATCCCGCGGAGGGTCACTCCGCGGGATATTTATATCGGAAAAAATTGTTAGTTATATATAGTATGATGTAGATTTATCTGGAAAAACCTTCATGTCTTTCCGCACCGACGGAAACATACTTTATGGGACAGCCCACGCTGTTTTCCAGATATTCCACATACTTCCGGGCATTTTCGGGAAGTTCGGCAAAACTGCGGCACTTGGATATATCGCAGTTCCAACCGTCCATATATTCGATCACGGGCTTCGCCTCGGTAAGAGTTCTGCCCACGGGGAAGTTATGTATCTGCTCGCCGTTGACCTCATAAGCCACGCAGACCGGGATCTTTTCCATATAAGAAAGAACATCGAGTTTGGTAAGGGCTATTTCCGTAGCGCCCTGCATTTTTACGCCGTACCGGGAAGCGACCACGTCAAAACCGCCTACACGGCGGGGTCTTCCGGTTGCGGCACCGTATTCGCCGCCGGCTTTACGGAGCTGTTCCGCCTCATCCCCGAACATTTCCGCGGTAAAGGGTCCTTCACCGACACAGGTGGAGTAAGCCTTCATGATACCGCAAACGTCGGTCAGCCGATGCTGGGGTATACCGGCGCCGATGGGAGCGTATGCGGCAATGGTGGAAGATGAAGAAGTAAAGGGATAGATACCGAAATCAATATCACGGAGCGCACCGAGCTGCGCCTCAAACATGATCTTCTTGCCCTCTTTTACCGCCTCGTCCAGGAACACGCCGGTGTCGCAGATAAACTCCCGGAGGGGCATTCCGAACTCGTTCAGGTAATCCGCTATCCCGTAGCTTGTCACCGGGTCGGACTTGTACGCGCCGCAGAGGGTAAGGTTTTTCCATTCCACAATATCGCCGATCTTTTCACGAAGGCTGTCAAATTCCAGCAGATCGTGCATACGGAACGCCTTTTTCAGATATTTATCGGCATAAATAGGAGCGATGCCTCTTCTGGTGGAGCCGAATTTCTTACCCGCAAGGCGATCTTCCTCCAGGCAGTCCTGAGCCACATTGTAAGGCATACAGATAACGGCTTTGTCGCTTATTTTAAGGTTTTCGGGGGTTATTTCAACGCCTGCGGCACGGAGTTTTCCGATCTCTCCGCAAAGGTGACGGATGTCTATGACCATACCGTTGCCCATGACGTTGACCACGTTCTCACGGAGTATTCCGGAGGGAAGGAGGTTGAGCACGAACTTACCCTTATCGTTGATAACAGTATGTCCGGCGTTGTTACCGCCCTGATAACGGACAACGATATCAAACTCGTCCGAATACAGGTCGACCATACGGCCCTTTCCTTCGTCACCCCAGTTGATACCGACTACAGCAGCAAGATTTTTCATCGCAAATTCCTCTTTCTTTTTTTGATAATTACGGAATTTTTGCCGAAAACAGACCGATAATTATTATACAACCCCACAGGAAACATTGTCAATACAGATATGATGAATTTTTTTTTACATTAAACAGGCACATATTTTGCGGAATAACGGTGCAAGTACGGGAAAAGATACGTTTATGCGGAGACCGCAAAAAAAACGAAAGGACCAGAAAACAATGCCCAACATTTACTGTCTTACCAGAAACTGCGCATACAACAACGACTGCAACTGCTGCCTGGATCATGTCAAGGTCGGCGGAAAGAACGCCCAGACGCCCCAGAGCACCTGCTGCGACAGCTTTATTCAGTCTCATTCAACAATGAAGCTCGGTTCCACTCCCTGCAGCTGCACCGACATCGACTGCGATGCGGAAAAATGCAGACACAACTGCGGCGGACACTGCGCCGCCGACAGCATTTCCGTCTGCAACTGTGCCGAGGACGGAAGCGACGCCTGCACCTGCTCTCAGACAGAGTGCGCCTCCTTCAGCAAAAACCGCAAGGCAAAACCGTAACCGGAGTTTTCCGTCACGGACCGAATCAAACGGCGCTGAGGCGGGTTGACCGCGCGTACAGTGCCGGCAGGCAGGGAAGCCCCGTCGGGGCTTCCCTGCGGTTTCTCCGCCAAAGGCGGAGAAACCGGGCACGGGCGCAGCCCGGGCGCTGCCGGCGGCAATGCGGATACATATTTACCCCGATTCGGCAAATACTACCTGCAAATCCATACGAATCGAGGTATTGCCAATGAAAGCTGTTATCATGGCGGAGCGGGAACCCGGCTGCGACCGCTGACGTGTCAGATGCCGAAGCCCCTTGCCCCTATCGCCGGAACACCCTGTATCTACTACACCGTGGACCTTCTTCTCCGGCACGGGATAAGTGACATGGCGGCGACCCTTCTGTACCATGCGGAGGACGTTAAAAAAGCCCTGAAAAAGGTCAGGGAGACCTCCGTAAAATTCTTTACCGAAGAAAAGCCCCTGGGAACGGCGGGAAGCGTGGGAATGTGCCGGAATTTCCTTGACGAAGAGTTCATCGTCATAAGCGGAGACTGTATCTGTGACTTTGATCTTACGGCGGCGATCAGATTCCACCGGGAAAAGGACGGATTGGCGACGGTCGTTCTCAATCATGCAAAAGATCCTCTCGAATACGGCGTGGCGGTGCTTGACGGAGAGGACAAAATAACCCGTTTCATCGAAAAACCCTCCTGGTCAAGGGCATATTCCGACACTGTGAACACCGGGATCTATATCCTGTCCCCGAAAATATTTGATTTTATCCCGGAAAACCGGGAATGTGACTTTTCAAAGGACGTTTTTCCCGCCATTCTCGCAAAAGGACTTCCTCTGTACGGATATATAGCCGAGGGGTACTGGTGCGATATAGGAAACGTAAAAAGCTTTCTGCAGTGCAATTTCGACGTCCTTGCGGGGTCCCTTTCCTTTACCCCGAAGCTTTCCGTGGTTTCGGAGAACACTCTTTCGGTACCGGAGACAGTTACTCTGCGTCAGCCCTGTTTCATCGGCAAAAACGTCAAAATCGAAAGCGGAATAATCGGACCCTATGCCGTGATCGGCGACGGATGCGAACTGGGCAAAAATGTTTCCGTGACCTCGTCGGTTCTTTTCAATAACGTTACGGCGGAGGACGGTTCAAGCGTCCGCGGCAGCGTGATCTGCGAAGGCGCGAGGCTTCGCCGGGGCTCTTCCGTAGGCGAATACGGCGTCATCGGAGCTAACGCCTCGGTAGGCATGGGGACGGTGGTAAGCGCCGGGTCAAAGGTCTACCCGAAGAATATAATTCCGGAGTATTCCTTCGTGAAATCCGACGTTACGGAGGGACTCAACGAGTTCTCATTCGAAGAGGAAGCCATAACCTCCGTTTTCGACGAATACACGGATATTTCCGTATTTACCCGGCTGGGCTCCGCCATGGGAAAAGTGATCTCAGGGACAGCCGCGGTGGCAATAATACGGGGAAAAGAAGCCAAATCCGCCGTCCCGGTAATGCTTGCGGTATCGGCGGGACTCTCAAGTTCCGGGGTAAACGTTTTCGATCTGGGAGAATGTGACACCGGAATGATCCGCTTTGCGGTGCGTGAATACGGCTTCGGCGGCGGGGTATTCATCCGGATAGAAGGAGGGAAAGCCCTTGTTTCGGTACTGAAGGGCGACGGGCTTTATCTGGACCGGGCAGGCGAAAGGAAACTGGAACAGGCGTATTCCTGTTCTGACGTTCCGAACCTTGCCACCGGGTCGTTCCGTCCTTTCCGGGGCTATGACAGGGTTTACGCGAAATATTTTTCCTCCATGCTCGAAGGGCTTTCCCCTCTGCCGGCGATAGTCTCCGGGCCCTCCTTCATCACCGAAAAACTTTCCGTCCGCCACGGAGAGCCAAGGCTTGAATATATTTATATAATGCCGGACGCGCTGTACGTCCAGACCCCGGAAAGGGAAGCTTACGCGGACGACATTGTAAACTGCGTCATCGCCCTCTGCTTCGGAAAACTCACCGGCCACGCCTGGATTCCGTACGAGTACCCGATAGTGCTGGATAAAGTTGCGGAACAGCAGGGGTTCGAACTGCACCGTGTGACCCTTGAGGACAGGGATCGCAGTAAGCTTGACGGCATCAGTGACGTCAATATCCGCGCGGCGGTACTGCTTAGGTATATGTCCGTATCCGACAGCCGATTTTCCGACCTTGCGGATCTTATTCCCGCCTTTTCCGCCCGTCACAGGGAAATTGACGGAAGCGGCGACAGAGCGGAAATAATGCGGATGCTTTCCGAAGGAGACAACAGAGAACTGGTCGAGGGAGTAAGAATCAGGGACAAAAGGGGAGCGGTTCTGATAGTTCCGAGGAAAAAGACCAATTCTTTCCGCCTTTTTGCGGAAGCCGCCGATGCGGAAACCGCGGCGGAGATATGTGATTTTTATGTAAAGAAAATCAAAAACAGGTCTTAAAAGGTTGACAAGGGCATAATAATTTGTTATACTGTCCGTAATTGATATGGGTGACAGTACGGCGCAAAAATCGCGTCCGTGCTGTCCGGAAGAAAATAAAATAGAAGCATTTCTGCCATCCGCCGGAGGTATGAAATGAGCGGAAGACGGTCGTTCCGCCCATTGCCTGAAAACCTTCACCGGTCGGCAGCAGATGCTTCCGGAAATCTTTCCCATTACAATTAAATTGATCAGTGTCCCGCGAAAAGGCGGGACTACATATGCGTTACAGAAAAGTACAGGAGGTACTGAATGAAAAAAATTGAACGTGTGAGAATCATTCCTCTGGGAGGACTTAACGAAATAGGCAAAAACCTGACCCTTTTCGAATGCGGAAAGGATATAATCGCCATAGACTGCGGTCTGGCGTTCCCTGACGACGAAATGCCCGGTGTTGACTATGTCATACCGGATATGCAATATATCGTAAAAAACAAAGACAGGTTCAAGGCGCTCTTCATCACCCACGGACACGAAGATCATATCGGGGGTATACCGTATCTGCTCCGGGATGTCAACGTTCCCATTTACGGCACGAAAATGACCCTTGGCATAATCCGGAATAAGCTTAAGGAATTCAATCTCGACAAAAAGGCAAAACTTTTTGAAGTAGCCGCCGGCGACCTCATAGATATGGGTAATTTCGGCGTTGAATACATTCATGTCAACCACTCTATCGCCGACGCTGCCGCGATAGCTCTGCATACTCCCTGCGGAACGATACTGCATATGGGAGACTTCAAGATAGACGTCACCCCCGTACAGGGCGGAATGATTGACCTTGCCCGTATAGGAGAACTGGGCAACGAAGGTCTTCTTGCCCTTATGATGGATTCCACCAATGCGGAGCGTCCCGGATTCGCAATGAGCGAACAGAAGGTAAAAGGAAGCCTTGACAATATTTTCCGCAGCGCGGTGGGAAAACGTATAATAGTAGCAACTTTCGCCTCCAACGTAGACAGAGTTCAGTCCGTTATAGACCTTGCGATCAAATACGGCAGACGCGTTGCGGTCTGCGGCAGAAGCATGGTCACAGTGTTGCAGGTTGCAACGGAACTGGGGTATATGAACATCCCCGACAACGTACTTATTGATGCGGAGCAAATAAACAAATTCCCGCCGGAAAAAGTCGTTCTCAT
The DNA here is from genome assembly GCA_905207625.1 of uncultured Eubacteriales bacterium. Taxonomy (GTDB): domain Bacteria; phylum Bacillota; class Clostridia; order Oscillospirales; family UBA644; genus HGM12619. Next base: position 108,202 of record CAJLLT010000002.1, read on the forward strand.
AACTACGGGAAGCCAGGGCGAGCCTATGTCCGCTCTTTACAGAATGGCTTATTCGGATCACAAGGTGGTCGAAATAAACAGCAATGACCTGGTAGTCATTTCCGCAAGCGCAATACCGGGCAACGAAAAACTTGTCAACAGGGTAGTAAACGAACTTTTCCGCTCCGGAGCAGACGTGGTACACGAATCCTTCGCAGAGGTCCACGTTTCCGGTCACGCCTGCCAGGAGGAGCTTAAGCTGATATTCTCCCTGGCAAAACCGAAATTTTTCATTCCGGTACACGGTGAATACAGACATCTCCGCCGCCACGCGCTCATCGCGGAAAGCATGGGGATAGAAAACAAAAATATTTTTATCGCCGACATAGGCAATATTATTGAGATCAGCAAAGACGAAATAAAATCTGCCGGCACTGTTCCTTCAGGAAAAGTCATTGTGGATGGTCTGGGTGTGGGAGACGTGGGAAACGTTGTCCTCAGAGACCGCAAACACCTGTCCCAGGACGGACTTATAATTTCCGTGGCTGTGGTGGACAGCAATACCGGAACACTGGTGTGCGAACCCGAGATAATTTCCAGGGGTTTTGTTTACGTCAAGGAAAATGAGGAGCTCGTCAGGAACTTCAAAAAAATCACCGAGCGTGTAGTTGAAGACAGTCTGGACGGGGGCAAAGGCGACTGGCAGTATAACGCAAAAACAAAGCTGAAGGACGAACTGTCCAAATACATTTTTGATCAGACAAAACGTAAGCCCATGATTCTCCCCATAATAAAGAATATATAAGGATTTTTTATGACAGCTGAAGAGTATTTTCGTTCACTGAAGTCCAAAAGAGTAACTGTTGTGGGTTTCGGGGTCAGCAACCGCCCGCTTATAAATATGCTGCTTGATGCCGGAGCCGATGTGACGGTCTGCGATAAGCGTCCGATTGAACAGCTGGGATCCGATGCGGAAGCTCTTGAGGGCAGACTCCGGTTCGTCTGCGGTGACAGCTATCTTGATGACATAAACACAGATATAGTCTTCAAAACTCCCGGCATGAGACGGGATCTCCCCGGGTTTCTGGAAGCGGAGCGGAAAGGCGCCGTTCTTACCTCGGAGATGCAGGTGTTTTTTGAACTCTGCCCCTGCAAAAAAATTGCGGTAACAGGTTCTGAAGGCAAAACCACAACCTCGACCCTGATCTCCGAATTTCTCAGACAGCAGGGCCGCACCGTCTGGCTCGGAGGTAACATAGGCACACCTCTGTTACCGGAAATAAGCAGAATGAAGCCTTCGGATATTGTGGTCGCGGAGCTTTCCTCCTTCCAGCTTTTCGATATGACGGTTTCGGCGGAAACTGCGGTAATTACAAACATCGTGCAGGAACACCTGAACTGGCATAAGGATATGCAGGAGTACATAGACACTAAAAAACGCGTGTTTTCCTTCCGGAAGGGCGGGAAAGTGGTTCTCAACGATGATTATGCGACAACGAAAGACCTTGCCCTGGGTCACGAGTGTGATCTTTATAAGTTTTCCTTCACCCACAGGGTGGAAAAAGGCGCGTACCTCGCCCCGGACGGAATAATACACTTCTCCGACGGAGAAAAGGACGTTCCGGTCCTTGACCGCCGTCGTATAAAAATAATCGGCGACCACAATGTGGAAAACTACATGGCGGCGATTACCGCAACCTGGGGTCTTGTGGACATTTCCGTGTACGGAAAAGTTGCGGAAAGCTTCGGCGGAGTGGAACACCGTATGGAGTATGTCAGGACAAAGGACGGAGTAAAATACTTCAACGATTCCATCTGCACTTCCCCTACAAGCGCCATAGCCTGCCTGAAGTCTCAGAAGGACAAAATAGTCATGATTGCCGGGGGATCCGATAAAAAACTGGACTACTCCCCTGTTGTCCCGTATATTCTGCAAAAGGTCAGCCACCTGATACTTATGGGGGCAACGGCACGGAAAATCTATGATGCGGTGACTTCCGACCCGGGATATGACCCTGAAAAACTGACCGTTGAGTTTTCCGGAGGTATGGAAGATTCGGTGCAAAAGGCACAGAAAGCGGCAATGGCAGGACAAAGCGTATACCTGCTCCCCGTTTCGGCAAGTTTTGACTGCTACAGTAATTTCGAAGAACGGGGAAAACACTATAAAAAGCTCGTCAATGAGCTGTAGAAGGTGATTCAATGAAAGCAAATGTAAAAGACCTGACAGAAATACTTCAGGTAGAAAGCGAATGCGGAAACGAGCGTTCTTTTGCGGAATTTATTGCCGGAAAACTGCGCTCTTACACTGACTACGTCCGTATTGACAGACTTCACAATGTCATAGCGACGATCGGAGACAGTTCCGCTAAAAAAATAATGCTTACCGCGCATCAGGATGAGCTGAGCATGATAGTCAGCTCCGTCAACGACAACGGTTTTCTTACGGTTCAGAGAGTAGGCGGAATCGACAGAAGAACTCTCCTTTCCCAGGAAGTAACCGTCAACGGGCTGAACGGAATAATATGCTCCACCCCGCCCCATCTGGCAAAACCCGGAGAGGGATCGAAAGTTCCGGAATACAAAGACCTTTACATAGATCTGGGACTTCCGGCGGAAGAAGTAAAGAAAAAAGTAAGACTCGGAGACAGGGTCTACCTGAATACCTCCGTAACTCCCCTTCTCAACAACAGAATAGCTTCAAAAGCTCTTGACAATAAAATCTGTGTATATGCCATACTCGTTTGTCTGGAAAAGCTTGCGAAGCTTATAAAGCACAACGAACTGGACTGCTGTATACAGGTGCTTTTCGCATCACAGGAAGAGGTGGGGTCCCGCGGCGCCGCCGTAGGAACCTTTACCGCAGATCCGGACGAAGCGATAGTACTGGATGTAACCTTTGCAAAACAGCCCGATGTGCCGGAAGCGGCGGAACTGGGCGAAGGCGCGGTAGTTGAGTATTCCGCTATCTTTGACCGTACACTCTGCAAAAACCTCGAAAAAGCAGCAAAAGAGAACAAAGTCAAATATCAGGTCAATGCGGAAGCCATTGCCCTGGGAACAGATGCGGATACCGTTTCCATTCTCCGTTGCGGCATAAAAACCGCACTGCTTTCCGTCCCGGTAAGATATATGCACACGGCGGTGGAGACCGGGGATCTCGGTGACGTGGAAAGTGCCGCGGATATTCTCTGCGGATACATACGCACCTATGAAAAGAAGTGAGGAGGTCTGAAAATGGAATTGCTTGAAAAGCTTTGCACTATCAACGGTGTCAGCGGTGACGAGGCAGATGTGAAAGCGTATATAGAGGAACAGATCCGCCCCTATTGCGAAGAGATCCTGACGGACAACCTCGGAAGCCTCGTCGCTTTCAGAAAAGGCAGAAAAAGAACTCCGAAAAAGCTTATGTTTGCCGCTCATATGGACGAAACGGGATATTATGTGACCAGAATCGATGAGAGCGGCCTGATCTGCTTCCAGTCCATCGGGGTATCGGTAAACGTGACCCCCGGACAAAGAGTAAGGATAAAATCCACGGCGGCGGACAAGCCGTCATATATCGACGGAGTAATCGGATTGCCTCCTATACACATGACCCCCAGAGATAAGGAGCGGGACGTTCCGCCGTACAAAAAGCTGCGCATAGACATCGGTGCAAAAAACAAGGACGACGCGGCCTCCAGAGTCTGCATCGGAGACAGCGTGTATTTCGACGGAGAATTCGGCAAACTGGGACAACTTGTAAAGGCAAAAGCTCTGGATGACCGTGTAGGCTGCGCCACGATGATAAAGCTGATACAACAGGAGCTGGAATACGACTGTTGGTTTGCCTTCAACGTTCAGGAAGAAGTCGGCTGCAGAGGTTCAGCCGCAACGGCGTTTGCCCTGAGGCCGGAAGTCGCGGTCATACTTGAGGGAACCACCGCCGCGGATATCGGTGCAGTGGAAGGCGGAGAAAAAGTGTGTATCGCCGGTCAGGGTGTCGCCCTTTCCTTTGCGGACCGGTCTACAACTTACGATCCGAGGGTTCTCCGGGCAGTTACGAAAATTGCGGATAAAAACAATGTGCTCTGGCAATACAAGACCTTTGTTTCCGGGGGCAATGATGCCGGCAGAATCCAGAGAACAGCCTCCGGATGCTACGTCTGCGCTCTTTCCGTCCCAGTCAGATATCTGCATTCCCGGATATCCGCCGCTTCGGTAAAAGATATAGACAGCATGCTTGATATGAGCCGGGCTATAATAAACAATTATGAGGATCTTTGCAAAGATCTGGAACAGGAGTGAGCTCAATGAAACAGACACTTATCGAAAGAATGAAAAAATATTCGGAGTTCATCTCCGTTTCCTCCAATGAAAGAGGCCTTCTTGAAAACGTCCGGGCGGAGCTTCTGCCCTACGTCAACGACGAAAAGGACATATACTTTGACCCCATGGGTAACCTTATCGCAGTTCTGGGCAAGGGCAGCGGAGACAGGGTAATGTTCTCTGCACATTCGGACACTATAGGCTTTATCGCCCACTACATAGATGACAAGGGCTTTGTCCGCGTCACCCCCCTCGGCGGGCTTCATCCCCAATGCCTGAGTTCCCGCAAAGTACGCTTCGCCAACGGAGTCGTGGGTCTCATGAGCTTTGAGGGAAGCGAATACAAGATGAATAAGGCCTATGTGGACATCGGCGCGGCAAATAAAGAAGAGGCGGAAAAGCTTCTGCCCCTCGGTACCGTAGGCACATATGAGGCGGATGTTTACGAAATGGCGGGAGACAAAATAGTTTCTCCTTTCATGGACGACCGTATTGCCGTGGCTATTCAGACCGAAGCGTTTATCCGTATTGCGAAGGCAAGAAGACGTATTCCCAATGAACTTTATTTTGTGTTCTCGGTTCAGGAAGAGCTGGGACTCCGGGGTTCAAAGACTGCGGCCTTCGGTATTGAACCGAAGTACGGAATAGCCCTTGACGTTACCTGTACCGGAGACACCCCGGAATACGATCCGCCGATGACCATGAAGCTCGGCGGTGGCGCCTGCATCAAGATCATGGACAGGAGCGTCGTATGCAACAAGCAGATGACGGACTTCATCCTGGATACGGCGGAGAGGGAAAATATCCCGCACCAGATAGAGATTCTTCCTTTCGGAGGAACCGATACCGCCTCTATACAGATGGCAGCCGGAGGAGCATACGCGGGGGCAATATCGATCCCCACAAGGTATATACATACACCCACGGAGACTGTCTGCGCTTCGGACTGTGAAGCCTGCGTGGATCTGCTGTGCGCCCTGATATACGAAGGCTTCAGCTTCTGATGAAGGACAAGATACTGAGACACCTGGAGGATAAGGTCTCAGCGGTGGGCTTCGGAAAACTCCCGGAACCTTTCCTGGGCCTGGAGTATGTAATCAGCCTTTGCATAAGGCTCTCCGACCCGGTAGTGAATGAGATATCAGATAAACCTACACAGACATATTTTCACCATTACCGGTGCACCAACCGACTGCTGGATGACGCGGCGGCAAGTCTGGGGCTTCTGCTTCAGAAGAACGGATATTCCTTTTATCCCGTTGCCGCCTCCCAGTCCGTTCACGGGGACGGTTTCCGCGGTATATATTCACACAAACAGGCGGCGTGCCTCTGCGGTATGGGGTCTGTAGGAAAAAACAATCTGTTTATCCATGAAACTCTGGGGGTTCGGGTCAGACTGGCAACGGTCTTTACGGACTGCCCGGTAGCGGACAGGGTGACCGTTCCGGAGGAATACCGGCATTGTGCGGACTGCGGGAAATGTATTTCCGCCTGCCCCGCCCACGCTGTTTCCGAAAACGGTTTTGACCCGAAAGCCTGCAGTGAATACATGAAGCGGAACTTTCAGCTTATAGGCAGGGGTTCCGTTTGCGGAATCTGCATGAAGGTCTGTCCCCATGCGGATAACCGGAAGTTTTGAATAATTTTTCCATTCTTGTTCACAATTTGTTTGAATATCGGTGCTAAAATAAGACCAAAATAGTATTATTTAAAAATACTTCTTTAAAACATTGGGGGAATACCATGAGAATATATGCCGACAACGCCGCAACGACCCGTACAGACGAGCGTGTGGTTGGAAAAATGTTGCCCTTCTTCACCGAGATCTACGGAAATCCCAGCAGCGTACATCAGGCGGGACTTGACGCAAGAAAGGCTGTGGCTGAGGCAAGAGCTCAGGTTGCCGCGGCAATAAACTGCGACCCGTCCGAGATATACTTCACCGCCGGAGGTTCAGAATCCGACAACTGGGCAATAAAAGAAACCGCGAAAAAACTGGCAAAAAAAGGTAAACATATCATTTCCTCAAAGATAGAACACCATGCGGTTCTTCACTCTCTGGATGCGCTGAAAAAAGAGGGTTGGGAAATAACCCTCCTTGACGTTGACGAGGGCGGATTCGTAAATCCCGCAGACCTTGAAAAAGCAATAAGACCCGACACGGTCCTTGTCACCGTAATGACCGCAAACAATGAGATAGGATCTGTCCAGCCCGTAGCGGAACTGGGCAGAATAGCCCATGAACACGGTGTTCTGTTCCACACCGATGCCGTACAGGCAATAGGTCATATTCCCGTGGACGTAAAGGCAATGAACATTGATATGCTGTCCATGTCCGCTCATAAATTCAATGCTCCCAAGGGAATAGGCGCGCTGTATATCAGAAAAGGGCTCGTAATGCCCAATCTTATCGACGGCGGAGGACAGGAAAAGGGCAAACGTGCCGGAACGGAAAACACCCCGGGAATAGTAGGTATGGGTGAAGCAATAACCATTGCCTGCCGTGAGATGAAGGAAAACTCCGAAAAACTCTCATATCTCCGGGACAAGCTCATCAACGGACTTGTACAGCGCATACCCTGCGTCAAAGTCAATACCCCCGATCACGACAGCCTGCCGGGCATTGCGAATATAAGCGTCAGGTATATTGAGGGGGAGTCCATGCTTCTTATGATGGATCTTCACGGAATCTGCGCCTCTTCGGGCTCAGCCTGTACCTCAGGGTCCCTCGACCCCTCCCACGTTTTGCTTGCAATAGGACTGAACGCTGAGACCGCACACGGTTCAATACGCTTCAGCCTTGACAAATACAACACCGAACAGGAAGTAGACTATATCCTTGACACGTTCCCGGGAATAGTGCAGAAACTGCGCGATATGTCCCCTCTGTGGCACGGTCAGAAGGACTGAAGAAAGGAAGAATCGATATATGTACAGTGACAAAGTTCTGGACCATTTCAAGAATCCCCGCAATGTCGGTGAAATAGAAAACGCCGACGGCGTAGGCGAAGTAGGCAACGCAAAGTGCGGCGATATAATGAAAATGTTTCTCAAAATAGAGAATGACGTTATAGTTGACGTGAAGTTCAAGACCTTCGGTTGCGGTGCCGCGGTGGCAACATCCTCCATGGCAACGGAACTGGTAAAGGGTAAACCGCTGTCGGAAGCACTCAAGCTTACAAATAAGGCTGTTGTTGAGGCCCTCGACGGACTGCCCCCGGTCAAGATCCACTGCTCCGTTCTGGCTGAGGAAGCGATAAAAGCGGCAGTGCTTGACTATCTGAAAAAGAACAACATTTCCCCCTCCGTATACGGACTTACCGAAGAAGAGCTTTCATGCAGCGGTTGTTGTGACCACTGCGGCAAGGAATAATGAAATCCGTAGTTTTGGGGCTGAGCGGCGGAGTTGACAGTTCCACCGCGGCGGCGATACTTCGTGATGCCGGATATGATGTGACCGGGGTATATTGTCTGATGCACGGGCATTCCGGGGAAGGTATTGCCGATGCCCGTGCCGTGGCCGAAAGCGTCGGGATAAAGTTCGATACGGTGGATCTTACCGGGCAATTTGAAAAGTATGTCATTTCAGATTTCCTCGACTGCTACAGGAACGGACGGACGCCGAACCCTTGCACAGTATGCAACCCCAACGTGAAATTCCGCAGTCTTTGCGACTATGCCGACCGTATAGGCGCCGAATTCGTTGCGACAGGGCATTATGCCGGAACCGGGTGTGAAAACGGACGGTATTTCATCAGAAAATCGGAGTACAAGGATCAGAGCTATATGCTTTGGGCTCTTACTCAGTCCCAGATTTCAAGGCTTCTGCTTCCACTGTACAACGAGTACAAACCGGACGTGAGAAAACGGGCTGAAAGTTACGGGATTCCCGTTGCGGAAAAGCCGGACAGCCTCGATCTCTGTTTCGTCCCGGACGGAGATTACGCCTCTTTCATCGAACGGAGAACGGGACCTTTTCCGGAGGGTGACTTCTGGCTTAAGGAAGAGAACCGTGCCGTAGGCAGACACAAAGGAATAATTCACTATACCGTGGGACAGCGCAAGAATCTCGGAATCAGTCTCGGAGTCCCCGCCTATGTCTGCGGTTTTGATATCGCGAACAACAGAGTTATAATAAGCAGGAAAGATGTGACCGACTGCACCCGGCTGAGTTGTTCCGGAGCGGTTTTTCAGGCACTTGACCCGTCGGTCGGAAGCTTTGACGCGGATGTCAAGATCCGCTATGCCCACAAAGGGGCAAGAGGAAAAGTAACCCTCACCGAAACCGGCTTTACCGTGGACTTTTATGAACCTCAGAGAGCCGTTACTCCCGGACAGTCAGCAGTGTGTTATCTGGAAGACAGAATACTCTGCGGCGGCGTTATAAATCAGGAGGAAATATGATACGGAAATCGACCGAAATGCAACAGGAGATCCGTCCGCAGATGAGAGGCGGAAAAGGCGAAGTAAAAATAATAAAAGCATTTGAAAAAGATGAAATAAAGTCCTCCGTGCGTATGTACGCTGTCCTGGAGCTTGAACCCGGCTCATCCATAGGGGAACATATCCATGAGGGAGAGGATGAACTTTTCTATATCCTTTCCGGTACCGGCAGAGTTACGGACAACGGCGCATGTCACACCGTTACCGCAGGAGATTCCGTCCTCACGGGGGACGGCGGAAGCCATGCCATAGAGAATATCGGAAACGATACTCTCCGCGTTCTTGCGACAGTCACAACATACTGAAAAAAAGCTCCCTTTTCCGGGAGTTTTTTCTGATTTTACACGGATTTTACAAACCCGCACTTGAAATTATAACCTTGTAATGGTAGAATACTTTTGAAAATGATAAACGGAGGGAACAGTTATGATATATTTACTCGAAGATGATGACAGCATCCGGGAGCTTGTTGTTTATACTCTCAACAATTCGGGTTTTGAGACAAAGGGGTTTGCTCTTCCCTCCCAGTTCCGGGAAGCGGTAAAAAAGGAAGTCCCGGAGCTTGCGCTTCTGGACGTTATGCTTCCGGAAGAGGACGGGCTTTCCGTTCTGCGTTCCCTGAGAGGTGACAGCCGGACAAAAAAACTTCCAGTGATCATGCTTACCGCAAAAAGCAACGAATACGACAAGGTACTAGGGCTGGACTGCGGAGCGGACGATTACGTTCCCAAACCTTTCGGAATGATGGAACTCATCGCCCGGATAAAAGCCCTGCTCAGACGCTCACGTCCGGAAGAGCCCGAAGCGGAAATGTCCGTAGGCGGGCTGGTGCTGAATCCCGAAAAACATACAGTGGCCGTGAACGGAGAACAGGTTGCCCTTACGCTGAAGGAATTTGAAACGCTCAGGCTTCTGATGGAAAACAGAGGAAAGGTCATGACCCGGGACGTGCTTCTGGACACGGTATGGGGCTATGACTTTGACGGGGAAAGCCGGACCGTGGACGTACACATCCGCTCCCTGAGACAGAAACTCGGGAACTGCGGCGCCCTCATTGAGACCGTCAGGGGCATAGGTTATAAGATTTCGGACTGAGGTGGCAGACAGATATGACTAAAAAAATTTTTCGTTTGGTGTTTCTTGTAGCTCTGGCGGTTCTTCTTACGTCAATGCTTCTTATAACGGCGGTGGTATACGAGCATTTCACGGACAAAGCGACCTCCAAGCTTGCCGATACCGCTGTGTATATCTCCAGGGGATATGAGGCATTGGGAGAAAGCTATCTTGAATCCCTTAAAGGAATCTCCGACCGTATAACCCTCATAGACAAGGACGGAAGTGTTATTTTTGACAACCAGGGCAACGCCTCGGAGTTTGAAAACCACCTTGGCAGGAAGGAAATAGCTGATGCCATAAAATACGGTTCGGGAACGGCGGACAGGTATTCCGAGACCATTTCGAAAAGAACCTTTTATTATGCCCTCAGACTCTCCTCCGGGCAGATACTTCGTGTCAGCAATACCGATTACAGCTCCGTCATGATACTTGTGGGAATGCTCAGACCGTTCCTCCTTATTGCGGCAGCAATACTTATTGTCTCGGCGATTCTCGCCTCGGCGACGGCAAAAAGCGTTGTCGGACCGATAAACCGTATAGATCTGGAAAACCCCATGGAATGCAAAGCATATCCCGAGCTTTCCCCTCTGATAACAAAGATAGAATATCAGAATCACACTATCCGCCGGCAAATGAGAGATCTCCAGCGCAAGCAGCAGGAATTTTCGGCAATTACCGCAAACATGAGCGAGGGACTTGTTATCTCGGACGGATCGGGAAAAATCATATCCAGGAATTCAGCGGCGGAAAAACTTCTCGGTAAAGAGAAACTTGCTTCCACGGACTTTCTGAAACTCTGTGCCGATACCTCCGGCGGCAAGCACTCCATAACCGAAGCGTCCGTCGGCGACGGAGTCATACAGATCATCGCCAATCCGGTCAAAGAGGATGAAAAGCCTATCGGGGCCGTCCTTCTCATAATTGACGTCACGGAAAAAAGCCATCAGGAACAGATGCGCAGAGAGTTCACCGCAAACGTCAGTCACGAACTTAAAACTCCCCTTACCTCCATCTCCGGCTTTGCGGAAATAATAAGGGACGGAATTGCCAAAGACGAGGACGTTGCCCGTTTTGCGGATAAAATATATATGGAAGCGAAAAGGCTCGTGGATCTGGTCAACGATATAATAAATCTTTCCCGTCTCGATGAGGCCTCGCCGGAAATACAGAAAGAACCGGTGGATCTGCGGGATGTGTGCGCGGCGGTGATAGAAAGCCTTTCGGATATGGCGAAAAAACTGGACGTGACGCTGTCTCTGGATGCGGAAGAAGCGGTTATAGACGGAATAAAGCCAGTTATAGAAGAGATGGTCTACAACCTCACCGATAACGCCATAAAATACAATAAACCTCATGGAAGGGTCGATGTAACGGTAAAGAAAACCGACTCTGACGTAGTTCTGTCCGTTGCCGACACGGGAATAGGTATTCCCGCACAGGATATTCCCAGGGTAACGGAACGTTTTTACCGGGTGGATAAAAGCCATTCCAGACAGATCGGCGGAACAGGACTCGGTCTTTCGATAGTGAAACACGGGGCGGCTCTGCATCGGGCAGGCCTGCGTATAGAAAGCGAACGGGATAAGGGGACAACGGTCTCATTGACCTTCCCCCGTAAATAACGGCACGCTACATAAAAATCAAAACGGGCGGTCTCTGTAACGGGACTGCCCGTTTTCAGTTAAAAATAAGGAAAGCCATTTCCGATCTGTTTTTTTGCAAAAAAAACGGGGTACCTATTGACAAACCGGATCATATAGGGTATAATGTATTACAAGTAATACTTTTCTTACGTCGCGGAGGGTTTTATGGAAAAGGACGGGAAGTATATCGGAACGGCAAAGATCGGGCCGAAGGGACAGATAGTTATCCCGAAGGAAGTACGGCAAATGTTCGGTGTGAAACCGGGCGACAGTCTTATAATTCTCGCAGACAGGGAAAAAGGGATCGCTCTTCACAGGCTGGAGGTTTTCTCCGCAATAGCCGACAGTATTCTTTCCGGAAAAGGTGACAGCATTTATCCGGAAAATACGAAGCAGGAAAACGAAACCTTTGCCAGAGTGATCAAAGAGGTGGAAAAACAGAATGACTGAAATAGATATCCGCGGACTTACGAAGAAATACGGAACAAAAACCGCTGTTGACAATATATCTCTCACTGTGGACAAAGGTGAATTCTTTGCCCTGCTCGGCATGAACGGAGCGGGAAAAAGCACAACAATAAAAATGCTTTCCTGTCTTATCGCTCCCTCCTCCGGTGATGCTCTCATTTCCGGGCACAGTATTATCAGACAGCAGACCCAGGTCAAAAAGATCATAAACGTTTCGCCCCAGCAAACGGCAGTGGCACCGAATCTTACGGTAAGAGAGAATCTGGAATTTATCTGCGGGATATACGGTGACACAAAGAACGCGGCAAAGCAGAAGTCCGAAGCGATGATTAAAAGATTCGGACTGGAAGAAGTCGGAGGATCAAAGGCGAAAACTCTTTCAGGAGGCTGGTGCAGACGTCTTTCCGTTGCAATGGCGCTGATCACTGACCCGGAGGTCCTTTTCCTGGATGAACCGACCCTGGGTCTTGACGTTCTGGCACGAAGGGAACTCTGGTCACTCATATCGCAGTTGAAGGGTTCGGTCACGGTAATTCTTACCACTCACTACCTTGAAGAAGCGGAACAGCTCTGTGACAGGATAGGTATAATGACCGCAGGAAGGATTGCGGCAGTAGGAACAACGGAACAGCTTAAGGAGAAAACCGGGAAGCAGACCCTTGAAGAAGCATTTATTTCCCTTTGCGGAGGTGAACTGAAATGAAAATGATGACTTTTGCCCTCCGGAACACAAAGGAAATACTCCGGGATAAACTGACCCTTTTCTTCGGACTCGGATTTCCGATAATACTGCTACTCATGATGACACTGATGCAGTCAAATCTCCCCGTGGACATATTCAATCTCGATTCCCTGACTCCGGGGATGGTTGTTTTCGGACTTTCCTTCATATCTCTTTTTTCCGCAACAGTAATTTCAAAAGACCGTTCCGGAAGTCTCATTCTGAGGCTTTATACGTCACCGATGAGCCCCACGGATTATATTTTCGGATATACCCTTCCTCTACTGCCCATGGCGTTGGCGCAGGCGGCAATATGCTATGGCGTAGCGGTGATACTCGGACTGAAAATAAGCTCGGGGATAGCGCTTGCCCTTATAACCGTAATCCCGTCAAGCCTGGTTTTCATCGCTCTCGGACTGCTTTGCGGCAGTATATTCAATGACAAACAGGTTGGGGGAATCTGCGGAGCACTTCTAACAAACGTATCAGTCTGGCTTTCCGGAACCTGGTTCAGCCTTGACCTTCTGGGACCGGTATTCAAAAAGATCGCAAATTGTCTGCCTTTCTGCCATGCGGTGGAGGCGGGGCGGATAGCTCTGTCCGGAAACTTCGGAGGAGCCCTTATCCATATTGCGTGGGTTCTGGGATATGCGATAGTGCTTTTCGCGGCTGCGGCACTGGTGTTCACAAGGAAAATGCACAGTGACAATATCTGATACCAGCCCTGCCCCGCAACGATGATAACATATGATAAAAGATATGACCCTCCGTTTCCCGGAGGGTCTGTTATTTTTTGAAAATACCGTTAAAGGACAAGTTAACCGGGGAAGGCTATTCCCAGGTGTTTATACGCCGCCTGAGTGGCGCACCTTCCGCGTGGGGTACGGTTAAGAAAACCAAGCTGCATAAGATACGGCTCATAGACATCCTCTATTGTGATGCTTTCTTCGCCCACGAGAGCGGCGAGAGTCTCAAGTCCCACCGGTCCGCCGTTGAAATTTCTGATTATAGCCTCAAGCATCCGCCGGTCCAGTCCGTCCAGACCGAGACTGTCTATATCCAGCCGTTTCAGTCCGGTGTCTGCAATTTTTTTATCTATTACCCCGTCACCCATGACCTGCGCAAAATCCCTGATACGTTTAAGAAGCCGGTTCGCAATCCGGGGAGTTCCCCTGCTGCGTGCGGCGATCTCTCCGGCACCGTCGGCGGTGATCTCTATGCCGAGAATTCCCGCAGAACGGGTAACAATATGTGTCAGTTCCTCCCGGGAATAGAGCTCCAGCCGCAGAAGCACCCCGAAACGGTCCCTCAGCGGTGCGGTAAGCTGTCCGGAACGTGTAGTCGCGCCGATCAGAGTAAACTTCGGCAAATCCAGCCGCACGCTTCTTGCCGCAGGCCCCTTGCCTATGACCACATCCACCTCGTAGTCCTCCATGGCAGAGTACAGTATTTCCTCCACAGGCCTGGACAAACGGTGTATCTCATCAATAAAAAGAATATCGTTATCCTGAAGATTTGTAAGCAAGGCAACAACATCCCCGGTTTTTTCCAATGCCGGACCGCTGGTGACGCGGATCGAAACCCCCATTTCGGAAGCTATAATATTGGCAAGGGTGGTCTTTCCCAGACCGGGAGGGCCGTAAAGGAGAACATGATCCAGGGATTCCTGCCTCCTCTTTGCGGCCTCAATGTATATGTTCAGGTTTTCCTTGACCTTCTCCTGCCCGATATAATCCTCAAGACGTCGGGGACGCAGGGACGCTTCCGAATCGTCCTCGGAGCGGATCTTTCTTGCGGAAAGAAGCCTCTCGTCAAATTCCATTTCCATCAGTTCTTACTGCTCCTTACCCGAGATGTCTTGAAAGCTGACGCAGAGCCTGCTTGACAATATCACCCGTATCCTCGGCGGAACATTTCCGCACGGCTTTCTCCGAATCAGACCTGGAATACCCCAGAGCCACAAGTACAGCCACAGCCTCCGATGCGCCTCCTGAAAGGGATTCCTCATCGGGCAGATCGGATATATCCACTCGGGTGCTCTCAATCTTATCTTTAAGCTCGAGGCATATCCTCTGGGCAAGTTTCGGACCCACTCCGGAAACCTTTGTTAGTCTTTTATGATCCGAAGTCAGAACACAGGCCGCAAACTCCTCCGGCAAAAACTCAGACAGTATTGATAGAGCAACCTTGGGCCCCACACCGCTGATGGATGTCAGTGAAAGAAATACCTGACGCTCCTGTTCTTCGGCAAAGCCGAAAAGATCCATAGCGTCTTCCCTGACATTGAGATATGTAAAAAGCTTCACCGTATCTTTGCCGGCAACGGCATTATACGTATTCATGGATATATTGCATTTGTATCCCACGCCGCCGCAATCAATAACGGCAAAGGAAGGTTGAGCCACGGCAAGTCTTCCGTTAAGATAATAATACATGTCCTGTCCTTCCGATCAGAGAAATTCTCTCCATTTTATTCCTTCACAGGTGGCTATTTTTACCCCGGAAGCAGTTTGTTCCAGAGAAACAAGTCCGTTTTCCCGGACGGTGTACATTATTCTGCGGCTGCCTACAGTTCTCAGCGATGTGACTGTTATAAGCTCCGCGGATCTGTCGTTGTCAAGCCATTTAACTGCGTTTTCAGTATATTTTACCGCCATTGTCCCGTCGGATTCTTCCGTTATCAGCAGTCCGAGATCCTCCAGTCTGCGGCAAACGTCCCTTCTGACATTCTCCTGCTCAAGTCTGTCGGTTACCGCGGCACCTATCCCACCTTCGGGAACACTTGCCTTCAGAGCCTGCCGGACCTTCGGCATATCAAGCTGTGCCACATCAGCCCACATTTCACTGTCGGAAAGGGGCCTCTTCAGCGCCGCCTGACGTTGCATGAAAAAGAACTGGGTAAGCAGAAACATGAACCATTCGTCATATCCCAGCTGAACCGAAAAGGACTCGTATTTTAGTTCCTTGTTGAGGAAGCATTTATCAAGAAGCTGTTCCATCTGCTCCGCATCGGGGAATATTACCGCCATGCACCGGCCGTCGGTTATCACGTTAAAAAGGACATACGCTCCTCCGGAGGTAAAAAGATAAAAGCATGCCTTCTCGGATCTTTTCTCTATTTCGGCGGCACTCTTCGGCCTCAGGAGCGCGTTCACAAGAATCTTTCCGTCCCCGGTATAACTGAAACCTTCGCCCTCCGGGACTATAAGGCCCTTGGCAACAAGAGAGCCGGGGAAATCGCCGCTGTCAAGTCTTATTTGCGCAAATATTTCCGGGGAAAACCCATTGGGCTGCATATCGGTGAGCCCAAGGAAAAAAGCAAGTTCGTTCTCCGTAAGAATATAGGTTTTCTTTGTCATAGGTCTACTCCGTTATTGTATCTGATTCAAACCGGGCAGGAAGGATACGGTGTCCCCCGTCCGGAAAGGGAATCCCGTCAAAAGCCACATACGCACTGTGAAAATCCGTTCCGGAAAGCGCAAATTTCATGGTCATCGCGAGCCCGTACGCATCAAGGGCATCGCAGGCAGGCAGAGATTCGGGAGAGTCTTCGGAACCGTGTAATTCCGCTTCGGCCCTTTTTTCCGCCACCGTTTTTTCCGGGACGGGAGCATGATACTTTCCGTCTGCCTTTGCCACGGTCTTACGCCCGGAGAGCTTTCCGGGAATTGCCCGTATTTTTTCGGCAACAGAGGAAAAGAACCCCTTTTCTTCCTCTTCGGCAAAATCACCGGAGATATCTTCGTCGTCGTATTTCTGTGCAAGAAGTTTTCCCACTCCGGCAAAACACGGAAGCGCCGTAACAGCGGGCAGGGCACATATAACGGCAGCCACTATAAGCAATGCCGCAATCGCCCCCGCAGCCCCGCCGGAAACAGGGAGCCCCAGGTTTGAAGTATGCCGGGACATATTCTCTTTTTCCCGGGCAAGGATAGCTTCCTTGTCATCCCGGCAGGTACACTCCGGGCAGGGAAGGTCACATCCGTCGCAGAGACGGGTATTGGCATTGTAAAAGTCGTCTTTCGATTTCTTTCCGCACCAACAGGGACATTCGCAGGACAGCTTGTTTCTTCCGCATCTTACGCAATCATATATTCTGTGGCCGTCACCGTCGGATCTGTAGTATTCTCTGCCGCAGAGACATTCGTCCGAAGCCTCGGTTTCCGCCGCAGCGGCGCAGGTAAAAGCAGAGAACAGAACCGTGAGGATCATGAGAAGCGGAAGGATCCGGATAAATTTCTTCATATGTAGATCCCTCCGATGACTGATACTGCGGTATACAGCACTACCGATCCGAAAACCGCACAGACGACCTTCACGATATCGGAAAACGGAACCTTCCGGGTTATCATTTTCCCGACAGAGTCAACGGCAACGGCAAGCATTCCCGCCGCGAAGAATGCCAGCAGTACATCCCACCCGAGAACAAATCTCGCGACAACAGCCAAAACGGCAAAAGGAAGGAGTATGTACCAGAAATCCCTGGATTTGCTGACATACTTACCGAGAAAGTAGTCCAGCACTTTATACACCGCCACAAGAAGCAGTATGTATATGGGAGCAAAAACGATACACCTGACAAGGGTTCCGGTCACGGAAACGGCGGCAAGGACGCAGAACACAAGCAGAGACAGTATGCCTATAAGGGGATTGAGTTCAAATTTGGTCTTCATAAGTCATCCTCCCCTACAGATTCGAAAAGAAGAGTGCGCTCATGCACAGGACATTCACCAGCCCTGCGGCAAAGACGAAAGCGGACATCAGAATGTCCCTTTGTTTGGTCAGAACTATGCATATTCTTGCGGAAAGCGCGGTGGCAGAAAGCAATGACAGGACTCCGGCAGTCAGTACGGTGGTCCAACCGGAGATAAGCTGTATAAGGAAAAACATTACGCCGAAGAAACAGGCGTATCCGTAGCTTATATTCACACAGGTAAAGACCGGGGTGAAGTCCAGCCTTTTTTCATGCCGGGAAAATATCTCCGAAGCAAAAACGAGAATTACGGAGATCAGAGCCGAAACCGCAACCCCTCCGATAAAACCGAGGAAAGCGAGAATAAGAACTCTCAGCACCGTCATTGTGGGAATAAAGGAAAGTTTCTGAACACCTATCTGCAGTGCGAAAAACATATACGCCAGCCCGGGGATAATCATTGTGGGGAACCATGCATCGGAGCCAAGGGTTCCGTATGCTCTTGCGGGCTGAGCCAGAAGCACCGCCGCTCCCTTGACCTCGGGGATAATGGTCTTTATGAATCCGGTAAAACTGTTTTCCATTAAAGGTCTCCGTTTATCCGCCGTTTTTTCCGTAGGCACAGTGGTATCCGGCGGTTTTGTGGAATATATAGTATGGACGCAGGGAACAGGCTTCGGTTCTTGCCGCGGAAATCCCTGCGACTGGGGCAAAAACATATGCCGACATTACGCTCATTATAACATTTTTTTTTATGTTTTACAATACCCGGGGGCATATTTCACAATAAAATATCATATTTTTTACAACTCTTACCACGGAATGTATTGAAAATTCCTGAAAAATGTGATATACTGTTTCTGTAAATCACTGGAAAGAAAGTTGGATATTATGACAGAACGTCAGAAATTACGCAGAAAGCGCCGTATTCACAAAAGAATACTCGGCGCCGTTATAGCGGTACTTATAATTGCGGCTCTGGTCTGTGCGGTATGGTTTATTACGAAAGCTATGCTGAAAGATCAACCGAAGCCGACTCCCACGGACCCGACTCCGGCAGTCACCACACCTCAAACCACTGAACCTCCGACGCAGGAGCCGACCCTGCCCCCCACAGAGCCTCCGACAGAATCCAGATACAATGCTTCTGCCGTAGACAATTCGGAGATCCATCGGGGATTCCTCATTCTGGTCAACGAGTATCATGAGTATATTTTCCCCGAAGATCAGGATCTTGTAAACACCTACGAAAAACGCACCAAAGGCAAATACAAGTTCCGTGACGACGACATACTTTTCAACGCCGAAGCCCAGGAACACATGGACAAAATGCTGGTGGACTTCAATGCGGAGACGGGAGTCAAGGACCTTATTATTCTGAGCTGCCTGAGGTCAATAGAAAAACAGACCGAACTTTTTGAACGCAAAGTCAAACAGACCGACTATGAGACGGCGAAAAAATGGGTTGCCATTCCCGGATACAGCGAGCATCACACCGGGCTTGCCGTGGACTTCGGAATTTATGACAGCAAGGGTTCCCACGATTACACCGGTGAGGGCGATTATAAGTTCATCAATGACTATTGCTACAAGTACGGATTCATTCTCCGCTATCCCACCAACAAAACGGATATAACGGGTATCGGCTTTGAGCCCTGGCACTTCCGTTACACCGGTTATCCCCATGCGGAAATAGCCTCCACAAAGGGTATTTGCTGGGAAGAGTACATCGATCTGCTCAAGCAGTATCCCTTTGACGGCGAACATCTGAATTTCACCGCTTTCGACGGAACTGAGTACGAAATATACTACATAGCCGCCGACACTACCGCCGATGCGACACTGATCTACACCCCCAAAACCGGAGAATACAGAGTTTCGGGCAACAACGTGGACGGGTTCATCGTTACCTGCAAAAAGTAAATATCATCTGCCACCGGGTAGAATTAAAAAATGCAGAAAAGCATTTGTCTGTGCGCCGTTAGGTCTTTGAAGGCGTACAAGCAAATGCTTTTTGTTATATTACAAAAGGAGAATTTATGAAAATCAAAAATCCGATCAGCAGGCTCACAAGGTTCGAAAAGACTCTCTGGATTGTTTCCGTCTCAGTTGTCCTTCTCAGTTTTATCCTCGGCTCGGACAGGGCTCCCCTGCCCCTTGCGGCATCCCTTATCGGAGTAACGGGACTTATATTCATTGCCCGGGGAGATGTTCTGGGACAGGTACTTACGGTTGTATTCAGCCTTATTTACGGAGTGATCTCCATTCAGAACCGATACTACGGCGAAATGATGACTTACGTGTTCATGTCCGCGCCGATGGCAATTATGGCAATAGTATCATGGGTAAAAAACCCCTACAGGAAAAATCAGGTTCGGATAGCCGAGCTTTCCGGAAAACAGATTTGACTGATGTCCCTGCTCGCAGTAGTCGTGACCGCCGCCTTCTACTTTATTCTGGAATACTTCAACACCGCAAACATCGTTCCCTCCACGATATCGGTAACAACGAGTTTTGTCGCCTGTTACCTGACATTCTGCCGCAGTCCGTACTATGCTCTCGGTTACGCGGCAAACGACGTTGTGCTCATAGTACTGTGGGTCCTTGCCTCAGTGAAGGATCCGTCCTGCATACCGATGATCGCATGCTTTGTGATGTTCCTTGCCAACGACCTGTACGGTTTCTTCAACTGGAGAAAGATGATGAAGGCGCAGAGAAAGGATACATTATCCGAAGAAACAGTCTCCTGATATCGATGAAAATAAAGCACTCGAAACGTATTGTTTCGGGTGCTTTTCATATATCCGGGACTCCGGATTATTCCAGTTCAAAGGCTCCGGTGTAAAGCTGATAATACACGCCCTTCTCGGCGATGAGCTTTTCATGGTTGCCTCTTTCGATTATCCTGCCGTGGTCAAGGACCATGATTACATCAGAGTTTCTCACGGTGGACAGTCTGTGGGCAATAACGAAAACGGTCCTGCCCTCCATAAGCTTATCCATGCCTCTCTGCACAATAGCTTCCGTACGGGTATCTATGGAAGATGTTGCCTCATCAAGGATCATAACCGGAGGATCGGCAACGGCGGCACGGGCGATCGCAATAAGCTGACGCTGCCCCTGGGAAAGATTGGAGCCGTTATTCGTAAGCTCTGTGCCGTATCCTTCGGGCAGACGGGTAATAAAGTCATCCGCACCCGCAAGGACCGCCGCCTGACGGCATTCTTCGTCCGTTGCGTCAAGTCTGCCGTAGCGGATATTATCCATTACCGTTCCCGTAAAGAGGTTCGTGTCCTGAAGAACTATACCCAGGGAGCGACGGAGATCCGCTTTCTTTATTTTATTGATATTTATACCGTCATAACGGATCTTTCCGTCCGCAATATCGTAAAAACGGTTGATAAGATTGATTATTGTGGTTTTCCCCGCACCGGTAGCCCCAACAAACGCAACCTTCTGACCGGGTTCGGCATAAACGGAAACATCATGAAGAACGGGCTTTCCCTCTTCGTATTCGAAATCCACATCCACAAGTTTCACATCACCGGCAAGCCTGGTATATGTCGTTGTGCCGTCCCCGTGGGGGTGCTTCCAGGCCCAGATACCGGTATGCTCCCCGGTCTCGGTTATATTACCGTCGGAATCGATTTTCGCATTCACCAGGGTGACATAGCCGTCGTCGACTTCGGGCTTCTGATCCATAAGAGAGAATATTCTTTCAGCGCCGGCTCCGCCCATGACAATAGCGTTTATCTGCTGGGCAAACTGATTGACGTTACCCGTAAACTGCTTTGCCATGTTCAGGAACGGAACGAGGACGGTTATATCAAAGACCTTTCCGGAAAGACTCAGGCTGGGGAACCCGGAAAGAATGAGCAGACCGCCTACAAGAGCTATGGTAACATACAGAACGTTTCCTATGTTCCCGATTATGGGTCCGAGGGTATTGGCATAGGCATTGGCACGGAAGCTGTCCTGAAACAGTTCATTGTTTATCCGGTCAAAATCTTCTATGCTCTCATCTTCATGACAGAAGACCTTAACAACCTTCTGCCCGTTCATCATCTCCTGAACAAAACCTTCGGTTTTACCGAGGGACTGCTGGGAACGGACAAAGTATTTGGCGGATCCGCCTCCGATCTTTGCGGACACAAGGAACATCGCGACAACACCTAGGATAAGAACAAGAGTGAGCCAAACGCTGAAATACAGCATCATGAAGAACACACCAAGAACCACCGCACCGGACTGAAGCAATGAAGGCAGCGCCTGGGATACAAGCTGACGGAGAGTATCTATATCATTGGTATAGTAACTCATTATATCGCCGTGTTTGTTGGTATCGAAGAACTTTATGGGAAGGTCCTGCATCCCGTCGAACATTTCCCGACGGAGTTTACACAGGAAACCCTGGGTCATATACGCCATGAGCTGAGTCTTGACGGTCACCGCAGCCAGCGCAACAACATACAGTCCTATGAGTATGACGATATACTTCATTATCTCCGGACGGGCAGCTGCCCAGTCACCGGTCTCAACCCATTTCTCCACTATTTCCAGAACATTCTGGATGAAAAGCGAAGGAACGGCAGCCACCGCTGCGGCAAAGATGATACACACCACGGAAACCGGCGCAAGCACGGGATAATATCCGAAGAATTTCTTCATCACCCGAACAAGTCCCGCTTTATTCACCCGTCGTTTTCCCTTTCCGGGAACAGGGGGCATTTTTTTGTTTTCTGAGGTCTTATTCACGGTCTTCACCTCCGTTTGTCTGCTGCTGATAGACCTCACGGTAAATATCACTGGTCTTAAGCAGCTCTTCGTGAGTTCCGACTGCGGCAACAGAACCGTTGTCCATAACGATTATCATGTCGGAATCCTGCACCGACGCGACACGCTGGGCAATGATTATCTTGGTCGTCTCGGGAATATATGTACGGAAACCGCTTCTGATAAGGGCATCAGTCTTCATATCCACGGCGCTTGTGGAGTCGTCAAGAATGAGTATCTTGGGCTTCCGAAGAAGAGCACGGGCAATGCAAAGCCTTTGTTTCTGTCCGCCGGACACGTTTGTACCGCCCTGTTCGATCCTGGTATCATATCCGTCGGGGAAGGAACGGATAAAGTCATCCGCCTGAGCCAGACGGCAGGCCTCCGCCATTTCTTCATCTGTGGCGTTTTCGTTGCCCCAGCGCAGGTTTTCCTTTATCGTGCCGGAGAAAAGAAGATTTTTCTGGAGAACCATGGAAACAGCTGAGCGCAGGGTATCGAGATCATATTCTCTGACATCGACGCCGCCGACCTTCACCGAACCTTCGGTAACATCATACAGCCGGGGAATCAGCTGTACAAGGGTTGATTTACTGGATCCGGTACCGCCGAGAATACCGAAGGTCATTCCGGAATCTATATGCAGATTTATATTCGCCAGAGCACACTTCTTCGCTTTTTCCGAATACTTGAAAGAAACGCCGGTAAAGTCCACGGAACCGTCTTTAACCTCTTTGACAGAATCTTCCGGAGAGGTAAGAGTGGATTCCTCGCCGAGAACCTCACATATACGTTTGGCGGACTCAGCGGACATGGTCAGCATGACATAGATCATTGATATCATCATAAGACTCATGAGTATCTGCACGCCATAGGTGAGCATTGCGGAGATCTGTCCCACGTCAATATTTGCGGCGTGGGTGGTGATTATGATCTTTGAGCCGACATAAAGAACGAATACCATGTTGAAGTTCATGCACAACTGCATCAGAGGCGTGTTGAGCTCGACTATGCGCTCCGCGTGGGTGAAGTCTCTGCGTATATCCTCCGCAGCCTTCCAGAACTTCTGCTTTTCGTAGTCCTCACGGGCAAAGCCCTTGACAACACGGGCGGCCCTTACGTTTTCCTCTATCGATTCGTTGAGCCGGTCGTATTTTCTGAAAACCGCACGGAATGCGGGCATCGCCTTTTTGGCAATTATAAGGAGTCCGACTATCAGTATGGGAATTATGACCACAAAGGATGTGGCGAGGGCCCCGCCCATACGGTATGCCATGATGATGGAAAAGAAGAACATGAGAGGAGCTCTCACCGCTATCCGGATGATCATCATGAAGGACATCTGAACGTTGGAAACGTCTGTCGTCATACGGGTGACCAGGGACGATGAGGAGAATTTGTCTATGTTCGGAAATGAAAAAGCCTGCACCTTACGGAAAATATCGCCACGGAGGTTCCGGGCGAATCCGGAGGAGGCTTTGGCACAGGTATAGCCCGCCGCAGCACCGCAGGCGAGAGAAAGAACAGCCATTATGACCAGAGTCAGTCCTGTCCGGACAAGTTCGTTCATTTCGACTCCGTTCTTAATGCTGTTCACAAGATCCGCGGTAACGGTGGGAATGATAGTTTCAATGATCGCTTCCGCAATTATGAGTATCAGCGTCAGTACGGTGGCAGGTCTGTACTCGCGGATACACCTGGAAAGTCGTTTTATCATATACTCATTCCTTTCTTCTTATATCTTTTTTGAGTGCATCTTTACAGTATTATACAGGGAAAATGTGAACTTTTCTTTTTCAAAAAACAAACCATTGTCGTTAAATAAAAACATTTGTATTTACTGTCCGCATAACGCGTTTTCAATTCGTTTCCGACAAAAAAAGACTGCGGAACAAACCGCAGTCCCTTCTCCGCCGCAGAGTACGGATCAATCCCGGACGATTTCCATAGCTCCGAAATTATTATCGCCGATGATCTTCAGAAGCTTTTCCCCGTTTTCACTGTCAGAAGGAGCGGAGACTCCCCCGAAGTTGTTATCCATATTCGTCTCTATGCGCCAATCGCAGGGAACGTGGATCTCCATTTTTCCGAAATTGTTGTCGACACAGAGGACTCCTTCGCCGTTGTAAAGCTCGGGGTTCTCAAAATGGATCTCGCAGCGCCCCATGTTGTTCTCAATTTTCCGTGTTCCGAAATCTGAGCAGTCTATATACTTCACGTGGTTGCCCATGGAGCAGCTTTCGGAATTTTCATCGGAAACATCGACAACGGTTGAATCTCCGGTCCGGTTGATCACAACACTTTTGTGTTTTCCGGACCTGAGGGCGCCTACGCCTATGGTAAACAGAATCATACAGACAATAACCACCCATGTGGGAACCAGTTCATCAGGGTTTTCAATGCCGGCAGCGGCAGCTATTTCCGGACGGAAAATAAAGAATATCAATCCGGCGGGAATAAAGATCATTTCAAACTTCCCCTTGCAGAGCGAACCGACGATCCACCCGGCACAGGCAACTGTCCCGACGATCTTCAGCAGGTTTACGCTTTCCGGAATAAAACCGACATTTTTACCCACAACGGAAACAATTATAAGCAGTGCCGTAAGTATAAGCACCACACCGAAAGTAACGGAATTCTTTTTCATTTCAACAACCTCGTTTCTTCTATCACATGTATAAGATTCCTGTAATAAGAGCGGGAAACATACGTTTTTTTGGTACAGCCCCTGAAACGTATCTCGCTCGCGCCGGTAAGATTTTTCGCAATGGAGGACACCAGAGCGGAATTTACGATGCCGCTTTTGGAAATGCGGACAAAACTCGGAGGTAACAGCTTTTCAAGTTCATACAGCTTGTATTCCGTATAATACATTCCCTCCGCGGTATGGGCTGCCGTTTTTCCGGGAACAGTCTCAAAAAAAAGTATCCTGCCGTAGTTGACAAAATGATCTTCGCCCGCAAGGGTAAGCTTGATTTCAGCACTCGTTCCGGCTATTTCCGCAACTGCATTTTCCAGCCTCCGCACAGTATCATTCAGGCTCCGGCACCGTATGATCACTTCCTCTTCCCCGTCCGGAGTTATTTCCAGCCGAAGCTTCACCCTTTTCACCTTCCCATATAGGTTTTATCATGGACATGAACGGTATTTCAGCCGCATCCCGGACACATACCGGAAGCCTTTGCGCGTTCCGGACACCGTACCGGGAGAAGTTCTTCACATCCAACGTACACAGTATACTACATTTGCCGGATTTTGTAAATACTTTTCCCGTAACAGGTTATTTTTCAGCTCTGACAGGTAACCCGAAGACCGCAAAAACAGTTTTTTCATGTCGCATCCCGCCGAAGATTCCTTTTTTCCCCGGAACAATTCCGGACCGAGTCTCATACTCACCTTTTTCCTCCGTTTTCCCGCACCCCGGAACCCGGGGCTGCAATAAATCCTCATCTGTTGAGATCTGCAGGAGTATTCTACAGTATCCGGCAGACTTTGTAAATACTTTTTCGGCATCAGGTATTTTATACCCCATGACAGGTGAAAAAAGAAGAGGAAGAAGTATTCACGACGCATATGCAGTCCCGGAAATAAAAGGAACGGAAACAGGATCCACAAAAAAAGAAAAGCCCGGCGCGTCATACGGACGCACCGGACTTATTCAACAACAGTCCGAAATCAAAGTCGGGAAACGGCTTTCCGTGCCCGAAAATACAACTCAGGCAACGGGACCGTCGTAATTGACATACTCATCGGGCAGGGTGGCTCTCTGCAGGTACCAATCCCAGAACTTGACGGCACGGTCAAGGTACTTTTCCGCTTTGGTGGAGGTTATTACGGCTTTGGCCTTTTCACCGAGAGCCTCTATGCTTTCTCCCGCCTTTCCGAAGGCAACGGCTGCATATGCGGTATCATCCGCTTCGGCAATACCCAGGGGAAGAGACCAGTAACAGGTATTTTCATCGGGAGTTTCGCTTCCGTTGGTACGGTTGAGCATATCGGACTCCGATGCGTAGAATTCAAGTCCCTGTTTTCTCTTGGGAGCTATCACGTAAGAATATTCGTCACCCTCGGCACTTATGAGAACCTTGGTATCGTCCCAGGAGACCTTTCCTTCAAGCTTACCGCAGAGATAAAGCTGGCTCGCATCGGTATAGGTTATTTTTCTTGCGACCACATTCTTGAAAACGTTTGCCTCGTCGGTATTATCAACGGCAAAGAAGTCCTCGACCTTTACCGCGGAGCCGTTTGCGTAGGAAAGGGAGGTTTTGAGGGCATAGGGTGCCCAGGAAGAAGTGGAAGAGGAAGAAGAATAATTTATGGTCTTCGGAACCGCAAGAATCTTATAATCACCCAGAACTATACGGGGCTGGAGCTCGGAATCATCCTTGGTGCAGACTCTGAACATAAGATTCATTCTTGCGGAGGGCTGCTCATCCGCGTTCTTGAGATTACCCTTTACCACATCCGAAATATTGAATACAAACTTACCGGTCTGCTCGCCGTCAGCCTGAAGAACTCTGCCGAAACGGTTGGAACCGGCGGAAACGCTTATCTGAAGACCCCATTCGGTATCCTGGGAAAGAGACTGGACGTCTACTATCGCAAGGAGTTCCACATCCCATCTGTAATTGAGAGTATCCTTGAACTGGATTATGGCGTCATCAAAGCTGGAGGAGGAGGCGGCAATAATACCGTCGATGGCGGTTCTTCCGGGAACGGAGGTATCGACCGTGAGTCTTGTCGCACTGTATTTGAGGTTACATTCGGGGTCATTGAGATCCCATACGGCTTTGAAAAATTCATCACCGGAGGCGGCATTCGCGGCGGAAGACTCCGCAAGGAAAAGAATATCGTCAAAGGAATGCAGAACGGTGTGGCTTTCGTCAATGTAACCAACGTTCAGTCCGAGCCTGTTCTTATTGGAGGATTCCCCGTTCTGATATTCGGCGGGGTTGAGAACGAGATCCGTTTCGGGATCCCGCAGCCAACGCTGCTGGGAAACGGAGGAATCTTCGAATTTTGCGGCAGTATAATCTTTGTTCTTGATGTTGGAACATCCGCAAAGAACGGAAGCCAGAGTCAGAACAGCAAGCAAGACAACAAGAATCTTTTTCATCAGTGCTTCTTCCTTTCGGTGCCGGAGATAACCGGCGGTATAACTAAACCTTAGCTGTATTCTACTATAACCGTTGCGGTTTGTCAATGGATTTTCCGCAACACAACAGGTAAAAAAAGCGTAACTTTACGCCTTGCTCTCGGACAAAGCCCTGGTCAGCCATATATCGGCAATATCCATTGCGTTGAAAAGTCCGGTTTTTTCCGTGCGTTTTACTATACGCTGCTGCGCGGGAACGGTGGGAGAGGTCAGCTGAAGCTGAACGGAAACATTTTTCGCCATATTCAGATCCTTTACCTTCTCGGTGGAGAGTATCTGAAGCATAACCACATAATCCTCACCCAGATCACCGTAATAAATGATGTTTCCGGCACGGACGAAGGGACGTCCCTTATATGTAAAAAAACCGTTTTTTGCCATATTCCAATTCTCCTTTTGTTTGCAGTAAGGAAGCCTCCGGGCCGTAATCGGCTGACACTTCCACCATATCAGTGTATACATTATAACATAAAACAAAAAGATTGTCAAGGATATAATACAATTATTTCCTTGACTTTTTAATTATTATTTGGTAGTATATTATATGATGTGAGTGCGGTTCAGCGACCCATGTGTTCAAATGCCGCTTTCGTTTTCCGCAGACATTTATCGGTCATGCGTTTCATCTGGCGCATACGGTCATCATCGGTGAAAACCGCGGCACTGAGCCCCACAAGGCCTCCGGCAATCATTCCCATGGCAATGCCTTTTGCAAAGCTGCCGTTATTTTTTTTATTGCAGAACAGATTCATTCTGAAGACTTCCTTTCGTTTCGGGATAAGCTTATTATGCGCGTTACCGGACGAATAATTCATAGACAAAAAAGGAAAGGATTGCGCTCGGCGCAAGGTGAGCAGGGTGGAAAAAATTTACATGAAGACGCCGCTTGTCGAAATGGACGGCGACGAAATGACCAGAGTTCTCTGGAAAATCATAAAGGAAAAACTTATCTGTCCGTATGTGGATCTGAAGACGGAGTATTACGATCTGGGACTGGAAAACAGAGATGCGACGGACGACAAAGTCACGGTGGAATCGGCTGAAGCCACAAAAAGACTGGGAGTTGCGGTAAAATGCGCTACCATTACCCCCAACGCCGCAAGAATGGAAGAGTACAAGCTCAAAAAAATATGGAAAAGCCCCAACGGAACCATCAGGGCAATACTTGACGGAACGGTTTTTCGCGCTCCGATCCAGGCGGAAGGAATCCCGGCGTACGTTACCACATGGAAAAAGCCCATAACCATTGCCCGCCACGCTTACGGCGATATATACAGCGCAGTGGAGGCAAAAGTTCCTGCGGGAAGCAAGGCGGAGCTTGTCATAACGGACAAGAACGGAAATCAGGAAAAACTCTGCATCCATGATTTTGACTCTGACGGCATAGTCATGGGGATGCACAATATAGACAAAAGCATTGCGGCTTTCGCGAGAGCCTGCTTTAACTACGCCCTGGACACGAAGCAGCCCATCTGGTTTGCGGCAAAGGACACTATATCAAAAAAATACGATCACCGTTTCAAAGATATTTTCGCGGAAATATATGAAAACGAGTACAAAGAAAAGTTTGCAGCCGCCGGCATGGAGGACTATTTCTACACCCTTATCGACGATGCTGTGGCAAGAGTCATACGCTCCGAAGGAGGATTCATCTGGGCCTGCAAAAATTATGACGGAGACGTGATGTCGGACATGCTCGCAACGGCTTTCGGAAGCCTTGCGATGATGACCTCGGTCCTGGTCTCCCCTTCCGGCGTATATGAATACGAAGCCGCCCACGGAACGGTTCAGCGCCATTACTACAAGCATCTCAGGGGTGAAAAGACCTCCACGAACCCCGTGGCGACGATATTTGCCTGGACGGGAGCACTCCGCAAAAGAGGAGAACTGGACTCCACCCCCGAACTCTGCGCCTTTGCCGACAAGCTGGAAAAGAGCGTATTCCGGACAATCAAGAGCGGTATCATGACCGGAGATCTTACGGCACTTTCCACGCTCAGCAACAAGCAAAAAGTCAATTCCGAAGAATTCATCGACGCTATTGCGGATAATCTGAATAAAATTCTGTAAAAGAAGGACAAGAAAATGAAGAACAACAGACCGGTCGTACTCATCGTCATGGACGGTGTGGGAACAAACAAAAGCGAATACGGCAACGCCGTTCTCTCCGCCTATACTCCTACCCTGGATATGCTCAAAGAAACCTGCCCCTATACCGATATCAAAGCCCACGGAACGGCAGTGGGTCTGCCCTCGGATGACGACATGGGCAACAGCGAAGTAGGTCACAACGCCCTCGGTTGCGGTCAGATCTACGCTCAGGGCGCAAAACTCGTAAACGAAAGTATCGAAAACGGAAAAATGTTTACCTCGGACACCTGGAAGGAACTTGTGGGAAACTGCGAAAAGAATTCCTCCACCCTTCACTTCCTCGGTCTGCTGTCCGACGGAAACGTTCATTCCAACATCTCGCACCTTATGGCAATGCTTGACCGGGCAAAGAAGGACGGCATCCGTAAGTGCCGCGTGCATATACTGCTCGACGGAAGAGATGTTCCCGCCACCAGCGCACTGATATATGTAAAACAACTTGAAGACAAACTTGCAAGTCTCAACGACGCCTCCTTTGACGGACGGATAGCCTCCGGCGGCGGAAGAATGAAAATAACCATGGACAGATACGAAGCAAACTGGCCTATGGTGGAGGCTGGATGGAAGACCCACGTTCTGGGACAGGGCCCCCAGTTTGCCTCTGCAACCGAAGCAATAGAAAAACTCAGAGAACAGACCGGAGCAATTGACCAGGATCTGCCCGCATTCGTAATCGCCGAAAACGGCAACCCCGTAGGAACGGTCGAAGACGGAGACAGTGTAATTCTGTTCAACTTCAGAGGCGACCGCGCCATAGAGATTTCAAAGGCATTTGATAATGAGGACTTTACGGCATTTGACAGAGTACGTTTCCCGAAGGTTGTCTTCGCAGGTATGCTCCAGTACGACGGAGACCTCCATATACCCACAAAATACCTTGTCAGCCCTCCGGATATACAGCACACCCTGTCGGAACTTCTGGTAAAAAACGAAGTGGCACAGTATGCCGTATCCGAAACCCAGAAATTCGGTCATGTCACCTACTTCTGGAACGGAAACAGAAGCGAGAAGTTCAGCGAGGAATACGAGACCTTCGAAGAGGTTCCCTCTGACACCGTACCGTTTGAGCAGAGACCCTGGATGAAAGCGGCAGAGGTGACGGATAAGATAATAGAAGCGGTAAAATCCGGAAAATACGGCTTTATCCGGGCAAATTTCCCCAACGGAGACATGGTGGGACACACCGGCGTATACGCTGCGGCGCAGATAGCGGTGGAAACTGTGGATCTTTGTCTTTCCCGGATTCTTCCCGTGGTTGACCAGGCGGGCGCGATACTCATTGTCACCGCAGACCACGGAAACGCCGACGAAATGTATGAGAAAAAGAAGGAGGGCCAGGCACCCAAGCCGAAAACCGCCCACACGCTTAACCCCGTACCTTTCATCGTCCACGACGCAAAGCAGAAGCACACCTTCAAACAGGGACATTTCGGCCTTGCCAATGTTGCGGCAACGGTTACCACTCTTATGGGAATAGAAAAACCCGAGCAGTGGGAAGAAAGTATAGTCGAAGAATAATAACACTTTTGAAATAAAATAAATATCCCCCCCGTAAAACGGGGGGTATTTCAGTTTCGGGCATAGCCCTAATACTACTGGC
>CAJLLT010000003.1 GCA_905207625.1 uncultured Eubacteriales bacterium
TCACCGGTTAACCTTTATTTAACCACGCGACTATCGCGTGGTTTTCGTTATACAATAAAAGGACTTCCGCAAGGAAGTCCTTTTCCTTATTCTTAAATCCGAAACAGAGATGAGAAATGCAAATAGTATCCCCGAACCCGCCCTCACAGAAACGTCAACGTCACGGTAGTAAAGGTGAAATGTAAGTTTGCTCATGTGCTCCATGACGAGCAAAACAGTAGAAAACACCTGCTCCGCAGTGTTAAATCATTGCGCGGACTCATTCTCAGCCGCAGAGATAACGTTCGCCCGCCCCTGTTACCAACTTTTTTTCACATCAGGTCGGTATTCCAGTTCAGCCCCTGGATCATTACATCAAGTTCACGGAGCTGTTTTGAAAGATCATCAAGCTTTTTCTGATATTCCTGAACATTAACCGTACTGAGTATCTTTATCTCACTGCGCATGCTCCTGGAAACGTTATAAGTCGCAGCGTCAAGAAAACGGCGCATACAGTCAACTTTGAGGGTCAGGCAGTCACGACGGGCAAGGAGAGCCGTCAGAGCTTCACCGTCAGCAGACTCAGTAGCCGCATTCGTCATGTTGATACGGGTAATAAGCTCTTCATAACGTGCAAAAAGTCCGTTCATTTCGGCAATGAGGGCAACCGGGTCTTCCGCCGGCTTTTCTCCCTCCTGTACCTTTGCGTTATTTTCAAGCCTTGAATTAAGCTGAGATATTCTTGTTCTGATATCCGAACGCTCGGAAAGTGCTTCGGCAAGTTTCATATAAACATCTCCTTTTTCATATTACTGACAGCATCCGCAAGCCGTGCGAAATCCTCAGTTGAAAGGGTTTCACCCCGGGCAGAAGGACTGAGTCCCGCAGAGGAAATAACCGCCGCCGTCTGCTCGGAGGAAAATGGGTATGCGGACCTTAGATTATTCTGCAGAGTTTTCCGTCTCATTGAAAAAGCCGCACGGATCACCCGGAAAAACTCATCCTTATCCCGGACGAAAACCCTTTTATTCTCCGGCTTGATATCAAACCTGATAACAGCGGAATCCACCTTCGGGGCAGGCATAAAAGAACCGGCGGAGACACCGAAAAGAGTCTTTACATCGGCATAATAAGCCGCAGAAGCGGTAACCGAACCGTAATCCTTACCTCCGGGACCTGCGCAGAACCGCTGGGCAAGTTCCTTCTGAACCATAACCGTTATACTTCTGATCGGTGCATTGCTTTCCAGCAAAGCCATAATTATGGGAGTGGTGATATAATAGGGAAGATTCGCACACACCGTCAGAGGTTTTCCGGTTTTCCCCGCCAGTGCGGCAAGATCTACGTTGAGAATATCATCATTGATAACATCCACATTGTCAAATTCAGCCAATGTCCGGTCAAGCATAGGTATAAGCCTGCGGTCGATCTCCACGGCGGTAACATGTCCCGCCCGTTTTGCAAGCTCCTTTGTCAGACATCCTATGCCCGGACCGACTTCGAGGACTTCGCTCTCTGCGTCAATACCGGAAGACTCCGCAATCTTTACCGGAATTGCGGAGTTGATGAGAAAATTCTGTCCGAGACTTTTGGAAAAGGTGAAACCGAACTCTTCCAGAAGCTCTTTTATTACTTTCGGGCTTGTAAGTTCCATTATTTGATGTACTTGAGATAGGCGTTGATGAATCCGTCAAGGTCACCGTCCATTACCGCATTGATGTTGCCCATTTCAAAGTTGGTACGGTGATCTTTGACCAGAGTGTAGGGCATAAAAACATAGGAGCGTATCTGGGAACCCCATGCTATCTGCATCTGGTCACCCTTAATGTCCTCGATCTTGTCCAGATGTTCGCGTTCCTTGATTTCCAGGAGCTTACTTTTGAGCATGCGGAGAGCCTGTTCCTTGTTCTGTTTCTGGCTGCGCTCATTCTGACATCCCACAACAATACCCGTGGGCTTGTGTATGATACGGATGGCAGAGTCGGTCTTGTTGACGTGCTGTCCGCCCGCACCGCTCGCTCTGTGGGCTTCAACGATAATATCTTCTTCACGGATTTCTATGGTTTTGTCATCATTTATCTCGGGAACGACCTCAACGGAAGCAAAGGAGGTATGCCTTCTGCCCGACGCGTCAAATGGAGAGACTCTGACAAGGCGATGAACTCCGGATTCAGATTTGAGATAACCGTATGCATTCGTACCCTCGATAACTATCGTGGCGCTCTTTATTCCGGCTTCGTCACCGTCCAGCATATCCGTTACCTTAACCTTGTATCCGTGCTGTTCGCCGAAACGGGTATACATGCGGAACAGCATCAGAGCCCAATCCTGAGCCTCCGTTCCGCCTGCTCCGGCATGAAAAGTAAGAATAGCGTTGCAGGAATCGTACTCTCCGCTGAGAAGAGTTTCAAGCGTCTGCTTCTCCAGCTCCGCTTCTATATCCGCGACGGATTTAATGATCTCATCCTCAAGGCCTTCCACGCCTTCCTCCACGGCAATTTCCACAAGGGTCTTGCCGTCATCCAGCATGCCGAGGAGGTTGTTGTATTTGGTGATTTTTTCCTTGACGGATTTCTGTTCCGTAAGGATCTTCTGGGATCTGTCCATATCCGACCAGAAATCCGGGGCAGTGCTCTGTTCCTCAAGCTCCGCGAGACGCTGTTTGAGCTGATCAAGCTTCAGCGCCGATGAAAGCTCCTCAATCTGCTTCGTCAGAGCTTCAAGTTTCAGTCTGTAATCATCAATAAGTATCATTGGCGCGGTTCAACCTTTCAAAAAACCAGTTTGTCTTCTATAAATCTGACCAGATCGGCGATCTTTATACGCTGCTGCTGCATGGAATCTCTCTCCCTGACCGTTACGCAGCCGTCTTCGACGCTGTCAAAGTCATAGGTGATGCAGAAAGGAGTACCGATCTCATCCTGCCTTCTGTAACGTTTGCCGATCGAGCCGGCGTCATCAAAGTCAACGTTGAAATGCTTCCGCAGTTCCTCGAAAACAGGTTCCGCACCCTCGCTGAGCTTTTTGGAAAGGGGAAGGACAGCCGCCTTGAAGGGCGCAAGCACAGGATGAAGTCTCAAAACTACACGGGTATCGTTCT
Organism: uncultured Eubacteriales bacterium; assembly: GCA_905207625.1. Classification (GTDB taxonomy): domain Bacteria; phylum Bacillota; class Clostridia; order Oscillospirales; family UBA644; genus HGM12619. Next base: position 3,080 of record CAJLLT010000003.1, read on the forward strand.
TCTCAGGATCGACCACCTCTTCATCATATGCGTCGCAAAGGACCGCAAGAACGCTTCTTTCAACACCCAGACTGGGCTCTATGACATAAGGAATATACCGTTCGTTGGCTTCCTGATCGAAATAGGTAAGATCTTTGCCGGATACGGTCTGATGCTGTGTAAGGTCGTAATCGGTTCTGTCCGCAACTCCCCACAGTTCGCCCCAGCCGAAGGGGAAGAGGAACTCAAAGTCCGTGGTCGCCTTGGAATAGAAGCAAAGTTCCTCCGGATCATGGTCTCTGAGCCTGAGATTTTCGTCCTTGAGACCGATACTGAGCAACCATTCGTGACAGAAGGAGCGCCAGTAATTGAACCATTCAAGATCGGTTCCGGGCTTGCAGAAGAATTCAAGCTCCATCTGCTCAAACTCACGGACGCGGAAAATAAAGTTTCCGGGCGTTATTTCGTTACGGAAGGATTTACCTATCTGACCGATACCGAAGGGAAGCTTTTTACGGCTGCTGCGCTGCACGTTGACAAAATTGGTAAATATGCCCTGAGCCGTTTCGGGACGCAGATATACGGTATTCTTCGCGTCCTCCGTAACTCCCTGGAAGGTCTTGAACATCAGGTTGAACTGACGGATATCGGTAAAGTTGTGCTTGCCGCAGGTGGGGCAGGGAATATTGTGCTCCTCTATAAAATCCTTCATTTCCGGCTGAGAAAAAGCGTCAATGGGCTTGGGAAGGGTAAATGAGGTCTCCCCACACCAATCCTCTATAAGTTTATCCGCGCGGAAACGCTCATGACATTCGCGGCAGTCAAGCAGGGGATCGGAAAATCCCGCAAGGTGACCGCTTGCCACCCAGGTCTGGGGATTCATGAGTATGGCGGCATCAAGTCCTACGTTATACTTATTCTCCTGTACGAACTTTTTCCACCATGCTTTTTTTATGTTATTTTTAAGCTCTACGCCCAACGGACCGTAATCCCAGGTGTTGGCAAGACCGCCGTAAATTTCGGAACCGGCGAAAACGAAACCTCTTGTCTTGCAGAGATTAACGATCTTCTCCATTGTTTTTTCATTATTCTTCATCTGTTGTATTTCCTTCTTTTTCCTTTTCGGTATTTTCTTCCTCAGCGTCGGAGGGATCCTCTTCGATAACATCGGAGGTATCTATGCTGACGGTTTTTATATCGTCACTGTCGTCCTCTTCAAGAACGGCAACATTGAGAACCTTGACCCCATCGGCAAAGCGCATCAGGCGAACGCCTCCGGACTGTCTGCTGTATTCGGGAATATCCTTTATCCTTACACGGATTATTACTCCGTCGGAGGACATGATTATAAGATCCTCACTCTCGTCAACGGAGCGAATGGATGCCAGAAGACCCGTTTTTTCGTTGATCTTATGCGCCCTCATACCTTTTCCGCCGCGGCGGTGTGTGGTAAACTTATCAAAATCAGTGAGTTTTCCGTAGCCGTTCTCCGTTACCGTAAGAACTTTACGGCTGTCATCCGCAACCACCATTCCGACCACATAATCGTCCTCGGAAAGTCTGATGGTACGCACACCTCTCGCCTGTCTGCCGAGGACACGGACGTCATTCTCGTCGTAACGGACGGCAAGACCATTGTGGGATGCCACTATCATCTGCTTTGTACCGTCGGTAAGATGGACCGATACAAGCTCGTCTCCCTCGTCAAGATTTACGGCGATAAGTCCGCTCTTCCTGATATTGAGGAAGTCGGTCATGCTGCTTCTCTTGGATATTCCGTTACGGGTAACCATGTTGAAATAGTACCCGTCGGTGAAGTCGTTGACGGGAACCATGGCGGTTATCCGTTCTTCCGGATCAAGCTGAAGCAGGTTTATCACGTTCATTCCCTTTGCCTGTCTTGAGGATTCGGGAATCTGATAGCCCTTTATCTTGAAAACTCTGCCCTTTGAGGTAAAGAACAGCAGCATATCATGGGTAGAACCCACAAAAAGCTCCTCCACATAGTCCTCTTCCCGGGCGGTATGGGCTGTAATACCTCTGCCGCCTCTGTTCTGGACCCTGTAGTTTTCCTCAGGCTGACGTTTGATATATCCGCGGTGGGTCAGGGTATAAACACAGGTCTTTTCTTCTATGAGATCCTCAATATCTATCTCACCCTCAACGTCCTGAATCTCCGTCTGACGTTCATCGGCGTATTTGTTTTTGATCTCAAGAAGTTCCTCGCGCAGAACCTTTACCAGCAACTCTTCGGAAGCGAGAAGTTCGTTGTAATACTTGATCTTCTTCTCAATTTCCTCATACTCGGCACGGAGCTTTTCTTCCTCAAGTCCCTGCAACGCCTTCAGCCTCATTTCGAGAATAGCCGAAGCCTGTACGTCGGAAAGCCCGAAACGTGTCATCAGGTTTTCCTTCGCGTTGTCATAAGAATTGCGGATTATACGGATAACTTCATCGATATTTTCCTGAGCTATCAGCAATCCTTCAAGAAGATGTGCCCTTTCCTGAGCCTTTTTCAGATCGTACCTGGTACGTCTTATTATAAGATCCTTCTGGAAAGCAATATACTCGTCAAGGATATGACGCAGTGAAAGAATTCTGGGCTGGGTCTGGTTATTCACCAGAGCCAGCATATTAACCGCAAAAGTCGTCTGAAGCTGAGTCTGATCAAACAGACGGTTCAGAACCACCTGACCGTTGGCATCCTTTTTCAGCTCAATGACTATACGCATGCCGTTTCTGTCCGACTCATCCCGGAGGTCAGAAATACCCTCCAGACGCTTTTCATGGACCTGATCGGCAATATTTGCTATAAGCTGACGTTTATTTACCTGATAAGGAAGTTCCGTAACGATTATGCGCTGTCTGTCCTTATTGAATTCCTCGAACTCTGTTCTTGCGCGAACGGTTATCCTGCCTCTGCCGGTAGCATAAGCGGCACGGATTCCTTTCCGTCCCAGAATTATGCCCTTTGTGGGAAAATCCGGACCGTGGACGCAAGTCATAAGCTCGTCCATGGTGGCATCGGGATTGTCAAGTATCATTACCGTTGCGTCAATGACTTCTCCCAGATTGTGAGGAGGAATGTTCGTTGCCATACCAACCGCGATACCGGAGGAACCGTTAACCAGAAGGTTCGGGAAGCGGCTGGGAAGAACACGGGGCTCTTTGCGGGTCTCGTCAAAGTTGGGATCCCAGTCCACAGTATCCTTTTCAATATCCCGGAGCATTTCGTCGGAAATTCGGCTCATTCTTGCTTCGGTATAACGGTAAGCCGCCGGGGGATCTCCGTCCACGGAACCGAAGTTTCCGTGACCGTCTATAAGGGGATAGCGCATTGAAAAGTCCTGCGCAAGACGAACAAGGGCGTCGTAGACCGAGGCGTCACCATGGGGATGATACCTACCGAGAACGTCACCTACTGCGGTGGCGCATTTACGGAAGGGTTTATCCCGGGTAAGGCCGTCTTCGTACATAGCGTAAAGAATACGTCTGTGAACCGGTTTAAGACCGTCCCTTACGTCCGGCAAGGCTCTTCCGACAATAACGGACATGGCATACTCTATGTAACTGGTCTTCATCTCATGGACAAGCTCTGAGGAGGTTATGACCTGGTTCGGGAACATTATATCTTCGGGTTTATAGTCAACATTTTTTCTCTTCGCCATTTCATCTCACCTCTTAATAGTCCAGATTGACCGCATATTTTGCGTTTGTCTCGATATATTCACGACGGGGTTCAACGTCCTCGCCCATGAGTATCGTAAATATTCTGTCCGCGGCAACCGCATCCTCAAGCTCTATCCGACGAAGGGTACGCTTTTCGGGATCCATGGTGGTCTCCCACAGTTCGTGCGGATTCATCTCACCGAGACCTTTGAACCGGGAAATATCTATTTTGACGTTGGGATTACCGTCCCTCATTTCCGCGCTTATTCTGTCTCGTTCCTCATCACTGTAAGCAACACGGGTGTTTTTGCCCCTGCTGAGTTTATAAAGGGGAGGAACGGCGGAATAAACGTAGCCCTGTTCAATAAGAGGCCTCATGAAGCGGAAGAAGAAGGTTAGGAGCAGTGTTCTTATATGTGCGCCGTCAACATCGGCATCTGCCATTATTATTATCTTGTGATAGCGGAGTTTTTCAATGTTGAAATCGGTTCCGAGACCGGAGCCGAGGGCGGTGATTACCGGGGAAAGCTTATCGTTGCCGTAAATACGGTCGGCTCTTGCTTTTTCAACGTTCAGCATTTTTCCCCAAAGGGGAAGTATTGCCTGGAACCTGGAGTCACGTCCCTGGGTTGCGGAACCTCCTGCGGAGTCTCCCTCCACTATGTACAGTTCGGTCAGAGCGGGATCCCTTTCATTGCAGTCCCTGAGCTTATCCGGCATCTGTCCGGAGTCAAGCGCTGACTTACGTCTTGTTTCATCCCTTGCCTTACGCGCAGCTTCACGGGCTCTCTGCGCCGCAGTTGCCTTGTTTATTATTATCTTCGCGGTATTTGGATTTTCCTCAAGGAAAGCGGCGAATTTATTTGTTATAAGACTGCTCACTACTCCGCGCATAAAGGAGTTTCCGAGCTTGGTCTTGGTCTGACCCTCGAATTCCGCCTCGGTAAGTTTGACGGAAATAACTACAGTAAGACCTTCTCTTACGTCGTCACCGGAAAGATTCTGATCCTTTTCTTTGAGAAGCTTGTATTTTCTCGCGTAATCGTTTATGACTCCGGTAAGAGCGTTCTTGAATCCTATTTCGTGGGTTCCGCCCTCGGTGGTACGAATATCGTTGGCGAATGAATAAAGCCTTTCGTTATAGGAATCGGTATACTGCATAGCTATTTCAGCCGAAGAATTCTCGTTCTCCTGGCTTACATAAACCACATCGTGGAGAGGTGTGCATTTTGCGTTTTCGTTTATGAACTCAACGTATGTTTTTATACCGCCCTCATACATGAGATCATTTACTACGGGCTCTTCACCTCTGTCGTCGGTGAATATTATGTGTACTCCGGCATTGAGAAACGCCTGTTCCCTCATTCTTGTGAGAAGAGTGTCATATTCGAACTCAAGGGTTTCAAATATTTCGGAATCAGGCAGGAATGTGCATTTGGTTCCTGTTTTATCCGTTTCACCGATTATTTTTACACTTTCCCTAGGAACACCCCGGTCATAATGCTGGAAATAAATATTTTTTCCGTTGTAGACCTCTACTTCAAGCCATTCCGACAGAGCATTGACCACCGACGCGCCGACGCCGTGAAGACCTCCGGATACCTTGTAACCGGAACCTCCGAATTTTCCTCCCGCATGAAGTATGGTATAAACGACTTCTATGGTGGAAATCCCCATCTTGGGATGTATTCCCACCGGTATTCCTCTTCCGTCGTCTTCTACGGTAACTATGTTTCCTTTTTTGATGGTGACGTAAATATTGTGACAGTATCCCGCAAGGGACTCATCTATTGAGTTGTCAACTATTTCGTATACCAGATGATTAAGACCTTTGACAGACGTAGAGCCGATGTACATACCCGGTCTTTTTCTGACAGCCTCAAGTCCCTCCAGAACCTGGATCTGAGTCTCGTCGTATTTTGCCGTAGTTCCGATGTCAGCCATTATTGTATGTCCTTTCTGTTTTTCTCTTCATAAGAACTGAGGATGAGTACTGCGAAAGATATACCGTAAGATTGCCGTTTTCCCTGCAGACTATAAATGTTTTCGGCAGATCGTAGGCTATATTAACCACCCGGAGTTTTTTTTGCTCCGCCGCAAGAAAATTTCTGGTGGCTTCCGCCTGGGTTGAGGATTCTATATCGAATATCCCGATTATATCCTCTTCGTAAAGCATACAGTTCATTCCGGCATTGATGAACATTTCTCCACCTCCGCCTTTCCGCCTTTTACACGGAATATTCTGGCATTTTCAAAGTCAAAATCTCCGTCACAGGTAGTAATTATGACCTGTTTGCCTTTTATTTTGTTTGTAATGTAATTTTTACGGTTTTTGTCAAGCTCACTGAACACATCGTCAAAAAGTATCAGGGGATATTCCCCGTACATTTCATTGAGGAGCTGCGCTTCGCCGAGTTTCATGCTCATGACACAGGACCTCTGTTGCCCCTGACTTGCGAAATTTTTAGCATCCTGACCGTTGATGTAAATACAGAGATCGTCTTTATGTGCACCGCATCCGGTGTATCCCAGCCTGAGATCATTTTCCCTTCCGTTTTTCAACATCAGAAGCATTTTTTCGGGAGAAAATTCAGGTTCGGCGGATTGATACTCCAGACGGAGATCCTCTTCGCCCGAAGAAATCTCATACATTATCGGTTTTGCTTTTTCTTCAAGCCGGGCACAGTATGTACTTCTTGTCTTTGAAATAAGAGATGAAAGTACCGCTGTTTTTTCGTCGTAAACGTCAAGAACCCCCATATCGGGCATTTCGCTTTTAAGAAGCCTGTTTCTCTGAGCTATTATCTTTGAATACTCCGAAAGCTTGTCAAAAAACTGAGGTTTTATCTGACATATGGAGAAATCGAGAAATTTACGTCTCAACTCCGGCCCGCCTTTTATAAGCGTAAGATGCTCCGGAAAGAAAAGGACCGAAGTGAATTTTCCCAATACCTCTTTTGGTTTTACCTTTATACCGTTAAGATCTATCTGCCGTCTTTTTATCCGGCTGAGTTCAATACGGCATACGTAATCCCTTTCTCCGCTTTCAAACCTTCCGCGGACTCTGCATGATTCTTTGCCGTTCATTATCATGTCCCGGTCTTCGTTTGTTCTGAAACTTTTGAATGCGGAAAAAAGCCATATGCTTTCTATTATATTCGTTTTTCCCTGGGCATTGTCTCCGAGAAATACATTTACGCCGGGACTGAGGTCAAGACTGAGCGAATCTATATTCCTGTATCCCTCAAGTGTTATGTTTTTTATGAACATTACTCTGTTTTTATCTTCATCGGGGAAACCATGAAAATAAAGCTGTTTCCTTCCTCCGGGCAAACACTCATGGAGGACAGGGGAGAATTGAGGTGAATAACTATATCGTCACAGTCACAGGCGTTTATAACGTCAAGAAGATATTTGTTGTTGAAACCTATATCGAGATTTGCCCCGTCTATTGCGGCACCTATCTCATCCGTAAATGTGTCTCCGGTGCTGCTGCGGCAGGTTACTATTATGGAATCGAAAACAAAGCTCAGTTTAACCGGTATCTTTACCTTTTCGTCATTCAGAAGAATAGAAGCTCTTTCAATCGGCTTTTTGAGTTCCTTTGCCTTGACGTGTACATTCGTCTTGTAATTTTCGGGTATAAGTCCCTTATAGTTAAGGTAATTGCCGTCTATAAGCCTGGAAATAACCTTTACGTTGTCGTATTCAAATATAATATGCTTATCCGAGATCCCGAGACGGATATCTTCGTCACTGTCGGATATCATTCTGAGTATTTCATTTAGTATTTTTCCGGGAACTATTATTTTGAAGTTCTTACCTGTTCCGTTTTCTATCGTTTCTCTTCTTATTGCGAGTTTGAAAGTATTCGTGCAGACTATAGTAAACTCATTTTCTTCTATTTCAAACAAAGCACCGGTAAGGGCAACCCTGGAATCAGTAACAGCCATGGCAAAAACAGACTGGCGAAGCATACTCAGAAAAGAAGACTGCTTCAGGGTAATGGTATCGGTATTCGCTATATAAGGCATTTCGGGATAAGACTCACTGTCAAAATACTGTATCTTGAAATTAGTCACACCGCATACCACAGAAAGAGTCTTACTGTTCGGTTCTGTTGAAATAAACACTTCGCCGCTTTCAACCGAACGCAGAATATCCGAAAACATCTTGGCGGCAACCACTATACTTCCGGATTCCGTCACGTTAACGTCAAGATATGTCTCTATCCCTATTTCAAGATCAAAACCGGAAACGGTAAGTTTTCCGTCCTCTGCCGCATTGAGCAACAGACCTTCAAGTACCGGAAGTGAACTTTTCGGCGGAACAGCTTTGGCAGAAGTCATGCAGGCGTCAAAAAGCAGATTCTTATCACATGAAAATTTCATGTCGCTTCTCCTTCATAAATACAAAAGATATAAATAACATAATATAGTAGTAGTAGGGGGTGTAGATACTGTTTAAAAGGAAGTTTTTTCCCTCTGTTACGAAAAAAAATGACTGTTGAACAATTGTGGAAAAAGTCGTGTTATAAACAGCTTTGACGAAATGTGTAAACAGAAATGTGGATAACGTTGATAAAGTTTATAGAATTTTGATAACTCTGTTCAAATATCGTAGACAGATAGTGAACGTGGTCTTAAATTGTCTATAAGTGTAGATAATTCTGTTGAAAACCTTATTTTTCCTTGATACGCTTGATAATATCTTCAATACGCGATTTGAGTATGGGGTTTTCCTCTACCCGGCTCTCTATCTTTTTTATCGCGTGATGGACCGTTGAGTGATCTCTTCCTCCGAACTGTTCTCCTATATCCGGAAGAGACATATCCGTGATTTCCCGCATTATGTACATTGATATCTGACGGGCGTATGTTATGCTTTCTATCCGTTTTTTGCTTTTTATGTCTTCTTCGCTTATATCAAAATCCTTGCTGACTTCGGATATTATCTTGTCCACGATTACCGGAAGAGGTTCATTCTCGTTCGTTATATCTTTAATCGCGCTCTGGGCTATAGCTATTGTGGGCTCGGAATTGGAGATCATTTTGTAGGAGAGGATTTTGCGCAGGACTCCCTCAAGCTGACGGATATTGTTTTTGACGTGCATTGCCACAAAATCCACAACCTCATCCGGCAGTTCTATTCCGAATTCCTTTTCCTTCATCTTTATTATGGCTACTTTAAGCTCATATTCCGGCTGGTATATATCGGTTATTATACCCGATTCAAATCTCGAGCGGAGTCTGCTTTCAAGCAACTGTATATCTCTCGGAGGACGGTCCGATGCGAGAACTATCTGTTTGTTTGACTCGTAAAGGGCATCAAAGGTGTAGTAAAACTCGTCCTGCATCTGATTTTTACCGGCGATAAGCTGTATATCGTCCACGAGAAGAACATCCACCGTACGGTATTTTGATTTGAACTGCTGCATGGTCTGATTTGTCATGCACTGAATAAGTTCGTTTATAAAATCTTCACTCTTGATGTATATTATTTTGAAATTGGGGTGGTTTTTCGCTATTTCGTTCTTTATGGCTTTAAGCAGATGGGTTTTGCCCAGACCCGTATTGCCGTAAAGAAAGAGAGGGTTATATGCTTTTGCCGGATTCTGTGCCACCGCCAGGCACGCGGCATGGGCGTGCTTGTTTGAATCACCGACTATGAAGTTATCAAAGGTGTATTCAGAGAAAGTAGGTTCGGAAAAGGAAACAAAATCACTCTCCCTTACCGTAGGTTCCGGAATCGGTTTCTGGTTATAATTCTTATCTTCGGCAGTAACGACTTTTATGTCCATATCGAACCCTACCACTTCGGTAAGGGTTTCTTTTATAACGTCACTGTATTTTGACGTGATTATAGACCTTTGGAAGGAGGTTTCAACCAAAAGTATGGCACAATCGTTTTCATAGCCTACCGGCAGTATGGTTTTTATCCACAGATCCATTGTAGTCGGAGAAAGAAGCTTTCCCAGTCTTTCAAGAGTTGTTTCCCATACTTTTTTGAATGTCTGCATATCGTACTCCCTGAATGAAGATTAAATCAAAGGTAAAATTATCTTATAATATAAATAATATTAATTACATCCTATTGTACCATAAAAAACGTGTTTTGGCAAGTAAAAATCAAAAAATTTGACGTTATTTCGAAAAAAATTCTAAATAAACCCTTGACAAACGCTCTCACAGTGCTGTATAATATTGCAAGAGTACCATTTTGCAAGGAGGTTTGTGTCACCATGGTAAGAACATACCAGCCCAAGAAAAGACAGAGAAGCAAGGTTCACGGTTTCCGTAAGAGAATGAAGACTGCCAACGGAAGAAAAGTGCTGTCCAGAAGACGTGCCAGAGGCAGAAAGCAGCTCTCTCTGTAATCAGGACGAAATACGGAACCGGTTTCCGATATCTGTCGTAAATCGGTTCTTTTTTTCTCTGAACCGGGACCCTGCCCCAGCACGGGAGCAACAAAATGAAAAACACTGTAGCAATCAAGGAAGCCGGAGTTTTCAGGCAGATGTATGCCAAAGGCAGATCCATTGCCCGTCCCTGTATAGTGGTTTACTGGCGCAGAAACAGATACGGCGTCAACAGACTGGGTCTTACCGCCGGTAAAAAAACCGGAAACGCGGTAAAACGCAACAGGGCAAAGCGGGTGATGAAAGAAGCATACAGACTTCTTGAACCGGAAATCAGGACCGGATATGACATTATCCTGGTCGCAAGAACAAAAACACCTCATGTTCCTATGGTGTCCGTCATGCGCGAGCTGAAAGCCGCCTTTGACAAAGCAGAGATATACAATTCCTCACACCCTTCTCTGTCGTCTGACGCAAGGACAGATGAGTCGGGAAAACAGAATGCGTAATTTCGCTATTTTTCTGATTAACTTTTACAGAAGGCATATATCACCGTATAAGCCTCCATGCTGCAGATTCATACCCACCTGTTCCGAATACGCCGTCGAAGCGTTCCGGATCCACGGTTTTTTCAAGGGTATGGGGCTGTCTGTATGGAGAATTTTGCGTTGCAATCCTTTTTGTAAGGGCGGTTACGATCCTGTACCTCCGAAAAAAATAAGGAGAAATCTTTTATAAATGGACAGTATTCTTGAAATCATCAACTACCCCATAGCAATGATACTGAAGCTGTGTTATATTATCGTCGGAAACTACGGCTGGGCTATAATACTCTTCACCATCATTACTAAGATACTTCTTTTTCCGCTTGCCGTAAAAAGCGAGAAAAGCAGACTTAAACAGCTCCAGCTTCAGCCGAAGCTCGCGGAACTGCAGAACAAATACAGAAAAAACCCCAGAGACCCGAAATACAATGAGGAAATGCAGGCTCTTTACCAGAAAGAGGGATACAGCCCCGCTTCGGGATGTCTTCCCATGCTTATCCAGCTTCCCATCACCATCGGTCTCTGGAATGCCATCCGCAGACCCCTTTATTACATAAGCAATCTTTCCGTGGCAAAACTCATAAGTATAGCCACCGTATTTTTCAACAACGGTGTGGAAAGCATTGTAAAACTGGTGGGCGGAAATGTTGATAAGATCAACGAAGCTTGGGTAAAGGTAAATGAACTTGCCCTTGCCCAGACCATGCATAATCCGGAAAACCTGGAAATGGTGAAAGGACTTCTGCCGGATAATTTCAATCTGCTCAACATGAGCTTTCTCGGCCTTGACCTCGGTGCAAAGCCCTCCGATTACAGTATCTGGTCCTGGTTCATACTGATGCCGATATTGGCCGGTGTGACATCTTTCCTTACCAGCTGGATAAGCCAGAAGGTCAATGCTCCCAAGGACGGGAAACAGGTTAAGGTTCCCGGAATGAATGCGTTGCTCTTTACCATGCCCATAATCTCCATCTTCTTCGCCTATTCCTTTAACGTCGGTGTCGGTATTTACTGGATATTCTCCAACATCCTTTCCATAGCACAGATATTCATCATCAAACTCATCGTCAAGCCTGCCGACGACGGGAAAAAACCGGTTAAAAAAGAAAAGAAACTCAATTATAACCAGATAGAAAAAATGAAACGCGAAGCTGCCAGTCAGCCGTCGGAGGTAATAGTTGTTGACGATGCCTCCGGGGACAAAACCGAAGGCAAATAAAAGGAGGAATATAAAATGGAAAAACAGTTCAGCGGGCGTACCGAGAAAGAGGCTCTTCAGAAGGCCTCGGAACAGTTGGGAATTGCCGTAGAAGAACTTTCTTACGAAATAGTGGAGTATCCCAGCAAGGGATTTCTCGGTATCGGAAACAAACCAGCCGTTATAAAAATAATTCAGACCCAGGATCCTGCAAGCATGGTAGAGGAATATCTTTCCGGCATGTTCAATGTTATGCAGATAAGTGACTACAGCATCAAAGCTGTTGCCGACGATGAAAACATGACCCTTGATATTCAGGTCGACGGGGACGAAGTTTCCGTTCTTCAGCGCAAGCAGGGAGGAGCGGTGGAAGCCTTACAGTTCCTCCTCGCCCTCTATGTTAACAAAGACAGGGACAAGCACTATAAAGTTTCCCTCAACATCAACAATTTCAGGGAAAAATCCCAGGGTAAAATGACAAAGGTAGCTGAAAAGGCTGCACGTCAGGTTCTCAAAAACCGCAGAAAGATGACTCTTCACCCCATGAGCGCATATCAGAGAAGAATGATCCATGCCGCTCTTCAGGATATGGAGAATATAACCACATACTCCATCGGTGAGGAACCCAACAGAAGAGTCGTCATCAACTATACCGGACCGGATGCGGTTGAATACAAACCCAGAAACTATAATAAAAACCGTAATCAGAACCGCGGAAATTCCAGATATTCCGGCTCCGGAAAATACGGCAGACCCACCACTTCTCCCAGACCCTTCAATCCTTCGGAAAACGATACGGAAAAAGATCCGAAAGCTGAATAAATCAAACAAAGATGAATGATACGGGTCTTCCGGTACCATTCATCTTTTTGTACTGTGAATAAATCTATGACAAATAATAACGACACCATCTGCGCCATAGCTACCGCGCCGTACCGGGCTGCCATCGGCGTTATCCGCGTCAGCGGGGAAAATGCCATTGCTGTAGCGGAAAAGATATTTTCCAAGCCTCTCTGCCGGGTAGAGTCCTCAAAGGCTGTTCACGGTTATATTCTGCACGAAACACAGCCGGTGGACGAGGTCCTGGTGACGGTTTTCCGTGCTCCCGGGAGCTATACCGGACAGGATACCGTGGAAATTTCCTGCCACGGATCAATGACGGTTCTTCGCCGGGTCATTGCTCTTCTCATTGAGAACGGTGCCCGGCAGGCTGAGGGAGGGGAGTTTACCAAAAGGGCTTTTCTCAACGGAAAGCTTGACCTGACCCAGGCCGAAGCTGTAATTGACCTTATCGACAGCGAATCCGAGAACGAAGCCCGTGCCGCCGCAAGTCAGCTTTCAGGGCATCTGTCCCTGAAAATAGATTCACTGCGGCAGAAGCTTGTGGAAATTTCCGCCCAGATTCTCGCGTTTATCGATTATCCCGATGACGAGATAGCCGACGTGTCCCCGGAAACTCTCGGCGGGCTCATAACAGAGGTCCACGATTCTCTTTCCGTACTGAAAAAATCCTACGGAACGGGAAAAATGATAAAAGACGGAATCCGGGTGGTGATAACAGGAAAACCGAACGTGGGAAAAAGCTGCCTGATGAACCGTATTCTCGGTTATGACCGCAGTATCGTAACTGACATCGCCGGCACGACAAGGGATATCGTAGAGGAAAAAACCGAGTTCGCCGGACTTAAGATTATTGTTTCCGATACCGCCGGGATACATGAGACTTTCGATACCGTGGAAAAAATAGGAGTACAGCGGGCGGAACAGCTCATTTCCCGGGCTGACCTGATCCTCGCGGTTTATGACTGTTCCGGGCCGGAAAGCGCCGAGGACAGGAGAATAACAGACGCGGTTATTTCTTCATCCGCAAAGAAAATAGCTGTTTTCAATAAGACCGACATTTCCTCAGGAAAGGAACCTGTGTACAGCGGTTTTGACCGGACTGTCCGCACAAGCGCCGCCACGGGACAGGGGATGGAAGAGCTTGAAAAAGCCGTTAAAGAGATCTTTGACGCCGGCGACGGACTGAATACCGCGGATACCGTGACCAATCTCAGACAGTACGAGTGTATCTGCCGGGCGTACGAAGCCCTGACTCATGCCCTGGAAAACATAAATATGACTCCGGATGCCGTACTTACGGACGTGGAGCAGGCCATAGACGCTTTGGGTTCAATGACGGGAAAAACCGTTTCCGAGCAGATAACGGAAAACATCTTCTCACGGTTCTGTGTGGGAAAATAGAGAAACAGAGGGGAAAACTGTGGAAAAATACGATGCCGGAAGTTTTGACGTTGCCGTTGTCGGCGCGGGCCACGCAGGGGTCGAGGCTGCCCTTGCCTGCGCAAGACTGGGACTTCAGACACTTCTGTTTACAATAAATCTTGACGCAATATCCAATATGCCTTGCAATCCCTCCATAGGCGGGACCGCAAAGGGACATCTTGTCCGGGAGCTTGATGCTCTTGGGGGTGAAATGGGCAAGGCCGCGGATAAAATATTCCTTCAGAGCCGTATGCTGAACCGGGGCAAAGGTCCCGCGGTTCATTCCCTCCGTATTCAGGCTGACCGCCGTGAGTATCAGAAACTGATGAAACATACCGTGGAGATGCAGGAAAACCTGTTTGTCAGGCAGGCGGAGATAGTGGATATCGGTATTGAAAACGGTGCAGTCCGCTCCGTTACCACTTCCCTCGGTGCGGTTTATTCCGTTAAAGCGGTGATCATCTGCAGCGGCACATATCTCAACGGCAGAATAATTGTCGGCCCCGTTTCCTATCCCGGTGGTCCCGACGGAATGTTTGCCGCCACCGCCCTGACGGAAAAACTCCGTGAAGCCGGAATCAGAATGCAACGGTTCAAAACCGGGACCCCCGCAAGGATCAACCGCCGCAGCGTTGATCTTTCCGCTCTTGAAAGACAGGACGGGGACGAAAAAATAACCCCGTTTTCTTTTGAAAACGAGGATAAGTACATAGGCGAGAACACCGAACCCTGCTGGCTGGTATATACCAATGCCGAGACCCACCGGATAATCAGGGAAAATCTTGACCGTTCGCCTATGTTTACCGGGGATATTACCGGCATAGGTCCGAGATACTGCCCCAGTATAGAAACCAAAATAGTCCGTTTTGCCGACAAGGAAAGGCATCAGCTTTTCCTTGAACCTCTCGGAAAAGATACCGACGAAATGTACCTCCAGGGCATGTCCTCCTCCCTTCCGGAGGATGTGCAGATCCGTATGATCCGCTCCCTTAAGGGTTTTGAAAACGCCCAGATCATGCGTATAGGTTACGCAATCGAATATGACTGCATCGACCCGACACAGCTCCGTGCCACCCTGGAATTCAAGTCCGTAGGGGGACTTTACGGTGCAGGGCAGTTCAACGGTACCTCCGGTTATGAAGAGGCTGCGGCGCAGGGACTTGTGGCGGGAATAAATGCCGCACTGAAAATAAAGGGGCAGGACCCGATGATCCTTGACCGGAGCACAAGTTATATAGGGACCCTCATAGACGACCTGATAACGAAGGGCGCCGAGGAGCCTTACCGTATAATGACCTCCCGTTCGGAATACCGCCTGGTTCTCCGTCAGGATAACGCGGATGCGAGACTTACTCCCACCGGACACAGGGTAGGGCTGATCTCCGACGAAAGATACACCGGATTTCTTGAAAAGCAGAAGAGGGTCTCTGAGGAGATCTGCAGACTTGAGACCACCTTCGTTTCTCCGGAAAAACTGAAAAAACTCCTTGAGGAAAAGAACTCCTCCCCGGTTGCAAGCGGTGTTTCCCTTGCGGAGCTGCTGCGCCGTCCGGAGCTTGACTACGAAGCTCTTTCGGCCGTGGATACGGACCGGAAACCTCTGCCCGGATCCGTATGTGAACAGGTGGAAATAAGCATCAAATACGAAGGATATATAAAACGCCAGCTTCAGCAGATCGAGCAGTTCCGCAAGCTTGAACAGAAAAAGCTTCCCGAAGATTTTGATTATGAAAAAATCGCAGGACTTCGTCTCGAGGCGCGCCAGAAGCTTAATCAGGTCAAGCCCCTGTCCGTCGGACAGGCGGGGCGCATCTCGGGGGTAAATCCTGCGGATGTTTCGGTCTTATTGGTTTATTTCAGGTATATCTGATCTTTTTTCTTCTTCCTCCGGCGGTCTGGTCCAACCGGGAACGGGATGGGCTTTGCAGTGATAAATAGGCTGCCCCAGTTCGGTAAATCTCAGTTCGTACTCGGTGCAGACCGGATTTGATATTCCCGAGGCATGAAGATCTTCGGTATAGTCGGAGAGGGTATAGCCGTTTGCCTGAAATTCTTCCACTGAAAAACGGAACAGCTTTTCATTGTCTGTCTTGAAGAATATGTGTCCCTCCGGTTTCAGTATCCGACGGTATTTGTCAAGAAAAGTACGGTATGTAAGTCTGCGTTTTGTGTCTCTCTTTTTCGGCCATGGATCGGAAAAGGTAAGGAAAAGCACGTCTACGCAATGCTCCGGACAAATTGCCTCGAGATCACCGGCATCACCTATTATGAATCTCAGATTCGGCAAGGCCGCTTCCACGCCTTTTTCCGCAGCCATGACCATTACGTCCGGGACCTTTTCCATGGCATAGTATTTCACGTCGAACATTTCCGCCATTCCCACGGCAAATCTTCCCTTGCCACAGCCTATCTCAAGCCAGACCGGCTTTTCTCCCTCCGGCACAACTTTGTCCGTCAGGTAATCCTTACAGCGTTCCAGGCGGGGCTGCAGGTTTTTTTTCTTTCTCGCTCGCATCAGTTTTCTCCGGAATTTTTTCTATTATTCTATCATTATTTATCCGAAAAATCAAGACGTAAAAAGGAAAGTTCTCAAAAATGGAACAATCGCTTCAGCAAATACTGGATTTCCTCGGTCAGCAGAATATTTTCGTTGTATGTGCCGTAATATTTGTTGCTGCCATACTTCAGTTCGTTTTTCCTCCCGTTCCCTCGGATGTCCTCCTTGTAGCTCTCGGAATACTTGCGGGAACAGGGACCTACAACGGATGGGTAACCTGCCTGACATATGCCGTCGGTGCAATGGCAGGTTCTTTCGGGCTGTATTCGGTTTGTTACCGGTACGGAGAAAAAGTTCTTAAGATCGGGCTTATCCGGAATATGATAACGGAACAGGGGCTTGAAAAGTCCCGGCAGAAAGCCGAAAAATACGGTGGACCGTCTCTTCTTCTGATGCGTTTTGTGCCGTCGTTGCAGGTAGTGGCTCTCATATGCTTTGGCCTGATAAAATACCCGAAAAAGAAAATGCTTTTCTATGTGCCGCTGGTGAGCCTTGTTTCCTCTGCGGTCTTTTGCCTGATAGGCTATGTTCTCGCGGACAACATACCGAAAATGCTTCAGATACTTTCCGCGGTCGGGGAGGCGGGATGGATCGCTTTAGGGGTCATCGCCACCGCTGTCGCAGTTTACGTTATTTACCGTTTTATCAGGAAAAAACAAAGCCGGAGCAAATAGCACCGGCGCAGCCTTTCTTTCGGACGGAAATTAAAAAACCGGGGTTTTCACCCCGGTTGATTTTTTCACTCATCCCCGAAATCCGACTCATCCGGGGGAAACAGGCCGTTTTCTTTTGCGGCTTTCTGAAGACTTCTTTTCTTTTCCCTGCGTTTTCTGCGGCGCCGGCGCATTTCATTCTTCGCATATATCCAGCAGGAAACTGTCACGGCAAGCATTATTGCGATAACTATTATCACCGCGATCACAACAGGTGTGGGACTGAGTTCGTCCTTCATCGGATTGAGAAGTTTCTGGTCTTCGTGCATTGAAAGCGTGACCACCCTGATATCGTCAAAGGCAATCCTGGTGTTAAGACTTTTTTTTGAGGACTGAAGTCCGAAACGGGCATACACGGGCTGGACGATAACGGTTTCGGTAGTTTCCTGTCCGTTAGCATCAATGTTGGATACCACCGCACTTTCGGTGGGAAACTCAGTGATCTGCTCACTCTTTTCCGAGGTACGCAGATTCAGCGTGACAAGGCTCCATCCGCTTTTCAGCGAAAGCTCCGATATCTTCCAGCGGAAGGTCATATTCGGCGTGGTGAGATAAAAGAAATCCGAACCTGATCTTTCCGAGCCCAGAGTTCCCGCATCGTTGACATACAGCCAGAACATCAGCGCCAGGGAGTCCGCGTTCTTTTCTATGGAATAGTCCTCCGCTTTGAAGTCACAGTAGGCACTGAGTCTGTCTGACGTGGAAGAAAAGCTTACGCAGGGTCTCTTTTCCCGGGGAATATCCCTGACTGCCTCCGTTGCAGAAAGACATTTCCATTCCTCGGTCAGGTCTCCGAAACGGTATCTGACTTCCGTTTCGGTCGTTTGCGCCGCCAGGACCGAAAACGGAAGCATCATCGCCATAATAAGGAGCGCAATAATGGTTGAAACTGTTTTTTTCATGTTCAATATCCGTTTTTAAGGGTCATGGAGTCATCAGTCTGTACCCAGTCGGAAAAAACGTCAAAGGTACTGAATTCCGTTTCCGTGTTTCTGACGATGACCGTCTTTATTCCGGCGTTGATAATGAGTCTGCGGCACATGGAACAGGGGCTGGTCCCGGAGAGTATTTCCTTTGAGTCTGGACTGATACATGCGAGATACAGGGTCGAATCCATCATTTCGTCCCTGGAAGCGCTGATTATGGCATTGGCCTCAGCGTGGACGGAACGGCACAGCTCGTATCTCTCTCCCGCCGGTATGTTGTATTTTTCACGCAGGCAGAAACCCGTGTCGCAACAGTTTTCCCTGCCTCTCGGAGCGCCCGCGTATCCGGTGCTGACGATGGAATCGTTCTTGACTATCACCGCACCGAAGCGGCGGCGCAGGCATGTTCCTCTTTCCGCGACGGTCTGGGCAATATCGAGGTAGTAATTTGTCTTGTCTATTCTTGACATGGCGGTACCTCCCTTAAGTGTCGGTATCATTATAACGGTTTTGTCGTCTTTTGTCAATAGTACGGCTGTTCTTTACTACAAATGCGCCGTAATTTCGGAATATTCCATGAACTTTATCCCCTTTTTCTTGACAAAACAGGGAAGATAAGGTATAATCCAGAATGCGGGAAACTGACCCGCAGAGATGTTTTGAAAAACTCAAAACTTTCCTTGGGAGTGAAAAAACTCCCCTTATGTCCGGAAGGAGGTGTATTTCGTATGATTACCAACAAGTACGAAACCATTTTCGTCATGAGCACAAAGACCCTTGACGATGCCGCTATAGAGGCGACTATCGAAAAGTTCAAGAAGCTCATAACCGATAATGGCGGAACTATCGAAAGCGTTGACGCTTGGGGTAAGAGACGTCTGGCTTACGCGATCAATTATGAGACCGAAGGCTATTATGTTCTCATCAACTTTGAGTCCCAGTCTGCTCTGCCGATAGAGCTTGACCGTGTGTATCACATTACAGACGGCATCCTGCGTTCAATTATCATCAAAAAGTAATTGAAACAAACCGAAAGGAGCGGATTTCATGAACATTAATAAAGTTATACTCATGGGCAGACTGACCGCTGATCCTGAACTCAGATATTCGGCAAACAATGTTCCGAATCTCAGATTTACCATTGCCGTGAACCGTCGGTTCCAGAGCAAGTCCAGCGAAGGTGCGGAAAATCAGCAGACCACTGACTTTATCGACTGTATCGCTTTCCGGCAGCAGGCGGAATTCGTTTCCAAGTACTTCAAAAAAGGATCTCTCATTATTGCTTTCGGCTCCCTGCATATTGAGCAGTGGAAGGACAAAAACGGAAATAACCAGCGTTCCGCCCGCGTGTACGTGGACGAGGTTCAGTTCGGTGAATCCAAGCAGTCCGGATTCTCCTCCAGAGGTTCCGCCGGCGAACAGGCAGAGAAGAGAGAGCCCGAAGCGTTCTCCAATATTTCTGACAACAGTGAGTTCTTCTCCGATGTCAAGAGTATAGATGAGGACCAGCTGCCGTTCTAAAATACGAAAGGAGTTTTTTGTCATGGAAGAAACGAATGCAACTCAGCCTGTGGTTGAGACTGCGCCCCAGACCCGTCCCGAGCGCTCTGAGCGTCCCGAGAGAGCTGAGCGCGGCGAATACAACAGAGACGGCTTCAAGAGAAGACAGAGAAAGAAGGTCTGCCAGTTCTGCGCTGACAAGATCACTGTCATAGATTACAAGGATTCTCTCAAGCTTCGTAAATTCATCAGCGAGAGAGGCAAGATCCTTCCCCGCCGTGTGACCAGCACCTGCGCTATGCATCAGCGTGAGCTGACCGAAGCAATCAAGAGAGCAAGACAGATCGCTCTTCTGCCCTACATCAGCGACTGATAAAAACTAAAAAGAGGACGGTCTGAAAAGGACCGTCCTTGTTGTTTTTGAAAGGATATATATGGCTTTCAGAGTAGGAACCGGCTACGACGTTCACCGCCTTGTCCCGGGACGTCGCCTGATTCTCGGCGGGGTTGAAATAGCCTATGAAAAGGGACTTCTCGGGCATTCCGATGCCGATGTGCTCTGCCATGCGGTGGTGGATGCTCTTTTCGGTGCTGCGGGACTGGGTGACATCGGACGTCATTTCCCCGATACCGATCCGGAATATAAGGATGTTTCCGGCTCCACATTGCTGCGTGCGGCGGCGGAATGCGTCAGACAGGCGGGATGGAAGATTGAAAACGTGGATTCCACGGTCATCGCTCAGGCGCCCAGAATCGCCCCGTTTGTTGATATTATGAGGCGGAATATAGCAGAAGCCCTGGGTATTGACGAAAAAGCCGTAAACGTGAAGGGAAAGACAGAAGAAGGACTGGGCTTTACCGGCTCAGGGGAAGGAATCTCAGCCCAGGCGATATGCCTGCTGTCTTCTTTATAACCACCCTATCATGGCAAGGAAAAGATACGTTCCGAAAAGCACCGGAGAAAAACGGTAAGGGACATCAAAAACGGATTTGTAGCCCCTGGATGTTCCTTTATGGTAAAACTTTTTGACAGTACACCATAAAAGGACCGCCACAAGAGCCAGCAGGACCATAACCACGCTCTGCAGTGCGGGGGCGAAAGCGGCATATGATATAATCAGTCCTCCCCGAAGCCATCCCAGGCTTCCGGACCGGGCGATTTTCCGGCAGAAGAATTCGGAGATCAGAACTATTGCCGCCATTATGCCTGCACTTATCAGGCGCTGCACCAGCCCGTCGC
This sequence comes from uncultured Eubacteriales bacterium, assembly GCA_905207625.1. GTDB lineage: Bacteria > Bacillota > Clostridia > Oscillospirales > UBA644 > HGM12619. Next base: position 24,030 of record CAJLLT010000003.1, read on the forward strand.
TGTTCCCGGAAAAGAACAGAAAAGCCCAATATACCAAGGCGGATAATCCTGTTATGATTATTCCGAAAAGGGAGATCGAACCGTTCCTGATTTCCGAAATGACCGTTGTGAGCATGGCGACGGAGGGCAACATGAAAAGAACCGGGGAAAAGCTTAGGGAGATCAGACCGGATACAAAGGTTATTACCGTCCCTGCGGCGAAAAGCAGTGCTATGTGCGGGAAAAATTTCAGTTTTTCCTCCTTTTCGCCGTCCGTAAGCAGGTCTTTTCCGCACACGGAATTGTAAAACAGCCCCGCGATTGCCCAGATAAGTCCGGCAACGAGGGAAATGGAAAATCTAATCAGATACAGGTTCATCAGAGCCTCCGGAAGAAATGATTATGAGAAAGATAGCCAATGATCAGATAGAAGAGTTTTTTACGGATCCCCCGGTTCCTCCGCAAGAAGAGAAACAGGAAGACTGCCGGGAAGGAAATTGCTGTTTCCCTGAAAAGAAAACCGGACCTGTCCGGACGGAAAAGGAAAGCTTTTTATCCCGTGCCGTTCCGGCTGTGATAGTGTTTGCCCTTTTTGCGGCAATACTTTTTGCCGGGATTTCAGATGCCGCAAGGCAGAACAAAGTGATTGCCCGCTATACCATAGGGGAACAGACTCCGACCGGAAACCGGGACAGCATACTCATTGACGGCACCCCGGGCGAGGAGTATGTTGCCGGAAAAACGTTTTATGCCACGGTTTCCGGCAAAAAATATCATGAAAACAAGGATTGCAGATACATAAAGGGCAGAAATATCCGTGAAGCCGATTCCCGTGAAATCTTGTCGGGAACGCTTAAACCCTGCTCCGCCTGTGTCGGGAAAGGAAGTAAATGAATAGCGGTTTCGCAGAGAAAACCATGAAAACCCTTGAGTCTGAGGGAATAGCCTGCACTCCGGTTCAGGCGGAACAGTTCGCAGATTACTTTGAGGCTCTGATACGGACCAATAAGGTGATGAATCTTACCGCCATAACGGACCCCGATCAGGTGATCAGAAAGCATTTTGCCGACAGCCTTCTGCCGCTGAAACTTATACCCGGAGATATACAGGGAAGGGGCGCCGATGTCGGAACCGGAGCCGGTTTCCCCGGTATTCCGCTGGCGATAATGTGTCCCCGGACGGAGTTTGTGCTAATGGATGCGTTGAAAAAAAGATTGGGCTTTATCGATTCCGTTACGGAAGTCCTGGGGCTGAAAAACTGTTGCACTGTTCATGTCCGTGCGGAGGATGCTTCAAGAAACGGCGGAAATATGAGGGAGTCATTTGATTTTGCTCTGTCCCGTGCCGTTGCCGAAACGGCGTGCCTTGCTGAGCTTTGCCTTCCCCTGATAAAGGTCGGGGGACGGATGATAGCCCTGAAATCTCGCTCGGCATATGAAGAAGCCGAGGGGGGGGAATATGCCTTCTCTCTTCTCGGAGGAAAGCTCAGGGGAATATTCGGTTCCGAAGAGAGGAATCTGATAGTGGTGGATAAAGTTTCTCTCACCCCGGAAAAATATCCCCGGAAAGCGGGTAAACCGGAAAAAGAACCCCTCGTAAAAAAAGATTGAAAAACTATTTGCGGCGGAAAAACAGAGGTTTTCCGCCATTTTTATTTAATCGGACTGTCCGTGCTGAAAAGGGAGAATTCCGTTGCCACATTGATAAAGCCCGCCGAAGCTGCGGTTTTTGCAGAAGCTTCATTTACCGCACTTCCGTAAAGAGGGATGCACCCTTCGGCTAAACTGCGCCGGATGAATTCGGACAAGAGAACTCCGGCAAGCCCCTGTTTCCGGTATTCCGGAAGTGTGAGCAGGTGTATCAGCCCCAGGGCATTGATATCCTTGAGGGAATAGGCGAGCCATGCCGCGAGTCTGCCGTTTTTGAAAAGAAAGAGGCAGCTTGCCTGCTCTGAAATCTCTTTCAGCTCCGGCATATCCTCCGGGATTACCGCATTTTCCGTGATCTTCACGCCGTCAGGGATCCTCACTGAGGGCGCTTCCTTTCCCGGATATACAAATACTCCGAAGTTTTCCGCGGCTATCCCCATCGGGTCGAAGGTATCATGGCAGACCGTTGCACCGAAATTTTCCGAAAGAAATCTCTCCGCGCCACAGAACTGTTGCCGGACCCGGAAAACGGTTCTTTTTTCCGCTGAACGGGGAATAAGGGATAAAAGTTCCTGATCGGAGGTGGACACATAGGCGAAGTTTTCTTCTTCCCCCCGGAGAAAAACAACAAATCCGGCTCCCGGTTTTTCCGCCGCAAATCCGGGATCTTTATAAAGAAAAGCCGACTGTTCCATAAGACCGCAAAGGTATATCAGCTCCGAGGGCGGAAGTTTCCGCAGTCGGGCGGCGAATCCGGTCAGGGAGAAGGTTTTCATCGGCTTTTCCTCCGAAATATCCGCACGGAATTCCGTGCGGATATTTGTTTGTTTTATTGATCTTTGCCGCAGCATTTCTTGTACTTCTTGCCGCTTCCGCAGGGACAAAGGTCGTTTCTTCCGACCTTTTCCGAAGACATTTTTACCACGGGCTTCTTTTTCTCTCCGCCGATATTGTTTATCTCGGAGGGCTTTGCCACCTGAACACGTTTTATCGGCCCCTGCCGTACTATTCTCAGCAGCAGGCAGCCTCTGACCGTTTCAAACTTGATATTGTTGATCATTTCGTCAAACATATCAAAGCTTTCCATCTTGTATTCGATCAGGGGATTTCTGTTTCCGTATGCCCGAAGGGAAACTCCCTGCCGCAGATCGTCCATGGCGTCGAGATGATCCATCCAGTACCGGTCAACGGTTCTGAGCAGTACCACCCGCTCGATCTCTCTCATCTTTTCCGGGGTGTTTTCTCTCTCGCTGAGCTCGTACGCGTCTGTAGCCTTTTGAGTAAGAAGTTTCGTTATATCTTCTTTTTTGAGCTTTGAAAGTTCTTCTTCCGGGAATTCAAGGTCGCTGTCGGTCAGGAACAGTCCCTTGAATCTTTCTTTCAGTCCTGCCAGATCCCAGTTTGCCGGATGCGGGTCGGCCATGAACTGGGCTTCACCGTTTGCGATGACGTCTTCAAGCATTTTCAGTACATAGCTGCGCAGATCTTCTCCGTCAAGGACTTTTTGTCTCTGGCCGTAGATTATCTTTCTCTGCTGATTTATGACATCATCGTATTCGAGGACTCTCTTACGGCGCTGGAAGTTTACACTCTCCACCTTTTTCTGCGCGTTTTCTATGGAGTTGGAGAGAATTTTTGCATTGATGGGCTGATCCTCCGGAAGATTCATCATTTCCGCGATGGCGGTTACTCTGTCTCCGCCGAAAAGACGCATCAGATCGTCCTCCAGAGACAGATAGAATACGCTTTCGCCCACGTCGCCCTGACGTCCGCTTCGGCCTCTCAGCTGGTTGTCTATACGCCGGGATTCATGACGCTCTGTACCGATGATGCAGAGACCTCCCGCAGCCCTGACCTGTTCCGCTTCTGCGGAAACTTCGGGCTTATACTGCCCGTAAAGTTCCTTATAGCGAGCTCTTGCCTGAAGGATCTTTTCGTCGTCGGTCTCCGCAAATCCCGTGGAGGCAACAATGTATTCGTGCTCAAACCCTTCCTTTTCCATCTGGGTCTTAGCCATGTACTCCGCGTTACCGCCAAGGGTTATATCGGTTCCGCGTCCCGCCATGTTTGTGGCGATGGTCACAGCCCCCTTTTTGCCCGCCTGAGCGACGATATGAGCCTCTTTATCGTGGTATTTCGCATTGAGTACGTTATGTCTGATTCCTTCCCTTTTAAGGATTGAACTGAGCATTTCGGATTTTTCAATGGTGATCGTACCCACAAGGACCGGCTGACCCTTTTCGTGACACTGCTTGATTTTTTCCACGATTGCCGCGAACTTGCCCCGCTCGGTCTTGTATATCTGATCGTTGCGGTCGATACGGATCATGGGTTTGTTTGTGGGAATTTCGATGACGTCAAGACTGTATATTTCACGGAACTCTTCCTGTTCGGTCAGGGCGGTTCCGGTCATGCCGGAAAGCTTCCCGTAAATACGGAAGTAGTTCTGGAAGGTTATGGTTGCGAGGGTTTTGGATTCATTTTCTATTTTTACGCCCTCTTTTGCCTCAATTGACTGATGAAGGCCGTCGGAATAGCGTCTGCCGTACATGAGACGTCCGGTAAATTCATCGACGATGATGATCTGTCCGTCTTTGATGACGTAGTCCACATCGAGATGCATGGTGCCGTAAGCCTTCAGGGACTGGTTAATATAGTGCTGAAGTTCCACGTTTTCCGGATCGGCAAGATTGTCCACGTTGAAAAACTTCTGAGCCTTTTCGATCCCCCGCGGGGTGAGAGTGGCGGTCTTGTTCTTTTCGTCCACCATGTAGTCCGCATCCAGATCCTCGTAGGTCTCCTTTGAGTCGGCCTCTTTTATCTTGTATACGGAAAGGCGCCGTACAAAATCGCTCGCCCGGGTGTACATTTCATCGCTTTTTTCCCCGTGACCGGAGATAATCAGCGGGGTTCTCGCCTCATCGATGAGTATGGAGTCGACCTCGTCCACGATTGCGTAGGCGTGTCCTCTCTGCACGGTCTGCTCCTTGTATATTGCCATATTGTCCCGCAGGTAATCGAAGCCGAACTCGTTGTTGGTGCCGTATGTAATATCGGCGGCATAAGCCTCTTTTCTCTGCTTGGCGTCAAGTCCGTTGACTATAAGACCCACGCTCAGTCCGAGGAAACGGTATACCTTTCCCATCCACTCGCTGTCACGGCGGGCAAGGTAGTCGTTGACCGTTACCACATGTACTCCTTTTCCCGTCAGGGCATTGAGGTAGCAGGGGAGGGTCGCCACAAGGGTCTTTCCCTCACCGGTCTTCATTTCGGCGATACGCCCCTGGTGCAGTATTATACCGCCTATGAGCTGACAGTCGTAGTGCCTTTCGCCGAGAACCCGATCCGCTGCTTCACGGACGGTGGCAAAGGCTTCGGGGAGGATATCGTCAAGAGTCTCGCCCTCATTCAGGCGGCGTCTGAATTCATCTGTTTTTGCCCTCAGCTGCTGGTCCGTCAGGGCTTTATATTCATCCCCTCTGGCATTTATCGCCTCAACTGTGGGGGCTATTCTTTTCAGTTCCCGCGCACTGTAACTTTTGAAAATGTCGAAAATTCCCATTATCAGATATTGTCCTCCGGGGACAAACCCCTTTCGAAAGATTGTACTCTGTCTGTTTACGTCCCCGAGGGAGATCCTTCCGGAGACATAGTCTCTACCGTATTATATCACAAATTATTTGAAAAATCTATAGTTTTGCGATAAAAACTCTTGAAATATATAAAATTTTAGTGTAAAATATATGTAAGATTAAAAGAGACGGAAAACAGAAAATGGTAACAAAGACAAACAGTATCGGGCTGAACGGGCTTGAAGGGTACGTTGTTGAAGCCGAAGCGGATTGCACTTATGCGGATGAAATGCAACTGGAAATAGTCGGTCTGCCGGACGCTACGGTCAAGGAGGCAAAGGGCAGGATAGTTTCCGCCGTGACCAATGCCGGTTTCAGGCTTCCCAGACAGCGAATCATAGTTAACCTTGCCCCCGCGGGGATCCGCAAGGAGGGTTCGGTGTATGACCTTCCCATGATGCTGGGTATACTCTCCTGTACCGGACAGATCGCTCCTCCCCCCGGGGACGGAATTTTTGTCGGGGAGATCTCCCTTTCGGGGCAGATACGTCCCTGTTCCGGGGTTCTTGCCATGGTCATAGCCGCTAAGGAAAAAGGCTTCCGTAAGGTCTACGTCCCGGCGGAAAATGCCGCCGAAGGGGCTGTGATAGAAGGGGTTGAGGTCTATCCGGTGACCGATGTCCGGAGTCTCGTGGAACATCTTTCGGGCCGTTGCCCCATTTCTCCGAAAACATCAGACAAAGCCGCCTTTGCCTGCCGTCAGCGGAATTTTGATTCCGATTTCAGGGATGTGGTGGGACAGCACTCTGCCCGGAGAGCCTGCGAAATAGCCGCCGCAGGCGGACATAATATGCTCTTTATCGGTCCTCCGGGAACGGGAAAGAGCATGCTTGCAAAATGTCTGCCGTCAATACTCCCGGATATGACCGAGGAGGAAATGATAGAGAGCAGCAAGATATATTCCGTTGCCGGAAAACTGAGCGAAGACCGTCCCCTGATAGTCAACCGTCCCTTTGTAAAGACAAACCAGAACGTCTCCCTCGCCGGTCTCACGGGAGGCGGGGCAAGCCCTATGCCGGGTCTGGTCTCTCTTGCCCATAACGGGGTGCTTTTTCTCGATGAAACTGCGGAATTCAGCCCGAAAATACTTGAATCCCTGCGCCAGCCCCTTGAAGACGGCTCCGTTACCGTAAACCGGGTGAAAAGAAATGTTACATACCCTTCGTCCATAATGCTGGTGTGTGCGATGAACCCCTGTCCGTGCGGAAATTTCGGGCATCCCACAGCCCGATGCACCTGTTCTCCGGCTCAGGTCGACCGGTATATACACCGGATCTCCGGCCCTTTGCTTGACCGTATAGATCTGCAGGTGGAACTTCCGCCGGTCCCCGTGACCCAGATCAAAAGAGCGGCTCCTGCCGAAGACAGCGGGAGCATAAAAAGAAGGGTGGACGCCGCCCGGAAAAGGCAGCAGCAGAGGTTTGCCGGAGAAAAATTTTCCTGCAATGCCGGGATGACCCCCGCCGCACTGAAGAAATATTGCCATATGACCGAAGAGGCTGTGACCCTGCTCAACAACATCTTTGAGAAGATGACACTGTCCATGCGGGCTTACGACAAAATAGTCAAAATATCACAGACAATAACAGACCTGTCCGGCGGTGAGATAATTACTGCCGATGCGGTGACTGAAGCTGTATATTTCAGAAGTCTTGATAAAAAGTACTGGAACCGAAGTATCTGAAACCCCTGTGGAAAACTCCGTTTTTTAAACAAAAACGGTGGAAAACCCTGTGTAAAAAGTTGAAAAACCCCGTTTTTATCGCACTTTTACACAAGTTAATAACTTTTTTGCCGGATTTTTCCCATTGTGCAAAACGGAGAAAAATACCTCTTGATACCCCTTGTTTTTTGGAGATGTAAAGTCATGGAGCTTATAAAATTTTATGATATTCTGTCGCAAAAAGGTTTGACGCAAACCGACTGTATCCGGTCCGGATTGCCTTCGATCGACATAAAACGCATTTCCTGCGACTCCCGGGAAATTTCACAGAATACGCTTTTTTTTGTTAAAGGGGTTTCCTTCAAACGGGAGTACCTGCTTGCCTCTGTGGATAAGGGGGCGGTGGCGTATGTTTCTGAAACGGATATGGGGGTGGATATACCCCTGATCAGGGTTTCCGACATACGCAAGGCCATGCCGGTATGTGCGGATCTGTTTTACGGAGATCCCTCCTCCGCCTATCCCTTGGTTGGGATAACCGGCACCAAGGGCAAGACCAGTTGCGCATATATGCTCCGGAATATTTTCAATCAGGCTTACGGAGAGGATCTTAACGGAATAATTTCCACCAGCGAAGCCCTCTGCGGAAAGACCGGAATAGAGAAGTCCGGGACGACTCCCGAGGCTTTTCCCCTTTTCGGTATTCTCAACGCTTTCAGACAAGCGCACCTCCGCGCTGCGGTGATGGAGGTCTCCAGTCAGGCTCTGCAATATGACCGGGTGAATGAGATAAAGTTTGATACCGGAATATTTCTTAATTTGTCAAATGACCATATCAGTGCCACCGAGCATCACAGCTTTGAGGAATACAAGGCGGCGAAACTGAAGCTTCTGACAATGTGCCGGAAGGGAATAGTAAATCTTGACGATCCTGCGGCAAAGGATGTTATCGAAGCTTCCCGGTGCGACAGCTTATACACCTTTTCCGTTCATGGCGGTGCGGATTTCGTCGCGACCGATGTTATTCTGTCCCGGTACGGCTCCTCTTTCCGGGTAAAAAGCCGTTTTACCTCCGACACAGTGTTCGAACTCAGGATTCCCGGAGCTTTCAATGTTTCCAACGCTCTTGCGGCTATCGCCGCTGCGGTTCTGATGGGGATAGATGAGAAAACGGTGGCGGAAGGACTGAAAAAAACTTCCGTGGACGGGCGGATGGAAATATTTGAAAAAGACGGAATAACCGTTCTTGTGGATTATGCTCACAACAAGGTCAGCTTCGAGGCTGTTTTTGACTACGTCGATACATTCTATCCGGACAGCCGGAAAATATGCCTGTTCGGCTGTACCGGAAACAAGGCTCTGAACCGTCGCCGGGAGCTTCCCGATGTGGCGGGAAGACATGCGGATTTTGTTGTCATAACCTCGGATGATCCGGCAAACGAAGAACCCCGGGCCATCATGGATGAGGTGGAAACGGAACTGAAAAAAAATCCCGTTCCCTACGTCAAAATAGAGGACAGGGAAAAGGCGGTCCGTTATGCGGTCACCCATGCCGCAAAGGGTGATATTGTTATCCTTGTGGGCAAGGGCCGGGAAACGACTCAGCAGGTCAGGGGACAGGCGGTTGCTTATAAGGGTGATATGCCCGTGGCAAAAGAGATACTGGGACAGTGAAGACAGAAAGGTGTGCGAACCGTTGAATTCGGATTTTTACAGACGCATAGACGATTTTGTCCGGCGGCAGCTGGACGGGTACGTCCCTCAGAAGAGTTCGGAAAAGATCATACACGATCCTATATGGGGTTCCGTGCTTTATTACGGATGGGAGATCCAGGTGATCGATTCTCCTTTACTTCAGAGATTACGGAATATAAGTCAGCTGGGAACGGCGGATCTTACATATACTGCTGCCCGGCATTCCCGCTTTGAGCATTCCCTGGGGACCGCCGCCGTTGCAGGCCGTATGATGTCCAAGCTTCAGCAACGGTACAAGGGAGACCCCGATATACACATAGACGACTCTGATGTATACAAGGTCCGTATGGCGGCAATTCTGCACGATGTGGGACATTGCTTTTATTCCCATCTTTCCGAAGGGGTCTATTCCTCTCTGCCTGAATTTGTCCGGATGCGAGAAGAACTTCTGCGACGTTTTCCGGAGGGGCTGAACCCCAAACCCCATGAACTCTTTTCCTACCTGATAATAACCTCAGATGCTTTCACGGAGTTCTTTTTCAGGAATATAGACTATCCCGGTAAAAAGGATATTTCTCAGATCCGTAAAATGCTTGCCGAGGCGGCCAATATGGTGGTGGGCGTCGCAAACCGGGACAGTGAAGGAGCTGTTCTGTCGTATATGACGGCGGTGATGAACGGGGAGTTTGATGCGGATAAACTTGACTATACTCAGCGCGACAGTTATACCGCCGGGATCGCGATGACTTACGGGGCTGAAAGGTTTCTGATGAAGCTTATTATCCTGTCCCGGGTCCGGAACGGTGAAAAAAACCTCGAACTTGCCATTGATGCGGATTCTCTGACCACGGTGGAGGAGCTGATATTCAACCGTAACATTCTCTATGTGTATATGTACCGGCATCAGAAAGTCCTTGCAGCCGAGGCCTGTATACGGGATATTATCTACGGGATGATAAATCTCGGGATTCTCAGTCACCCCTGTGATTTTCTGAACTACGGGGACAGTTTCCTTTCCTCCCTTGAGGATTCCCGGACCGGAGCCTTTGCCAATGCCCCGGAGGTGACTCTTTCGTACCTTGCCGGAAATGTGAGGAACCGGATTCTTCCCAAGAGATGCTATGAGCTTACCGGAGAAAAACTGTTCCATGGCGAAGATGAGTCCCTGTGCCGGAGCCTTGCGGAAAAATATGCCGCCTTGCCTCCGGATGAAAAGACCGGGGACACTTTTATGCGGTTTGCGGCGGAGCTCAACGCATTGCGTCGGGAATCGGGTCCCGAGGGCAGGATAGGGAGAATTGTTTCGGTTTTGGGGGATCTGAGCTACGAAAAATACACCAGGGTAAGGGAAGAGTTTTGCGGGCTTCTTGGGCAGGAATATGAAAAAGCCGGTAAAAAAGCGGATTTCACGCCCCTTGATGTACATATCGTGATGCCGAAAACATATTCTTCGAAAATATCGTTTCCCCTTGTCTCAAAGGACGGGAGGGTTCGGTCCACGAACACCATAAGATATATTTCGGACTGGTCGGAAAGCTTCGGCGCGGAAAAGTGGAAGGGCTATTTTTTCTGCAGTAACCGTATAGACCGCGTTCTCGGTGAAAAAGCGGCGAAAAACCTTATTTTCAAAGAATGCGGCGTAATGCCGGACTGAACGGAGTAACCATAAAAAAGAGAACAGGCAGCCATTTGGCTGCCTGTTACTGTTATTTATCCGGTTTATTTTGCTTTATTATAAGCTGTTCCGCCGATTATAAGAGTGTCGCCCTTTTTGGAATAGGACTGTTCATAGGAGGTCTCGGAACCGAAAATACTGTAGGTGAAAATTATTTTGTCGCCGTCGATCCGGTACGTCCCGTTGATGGAAAGTCCGCCCCCCAGAGAGCCGCTGACATCGTCACCGGTGAAGGTAAGGGAAAGTCCCGATTCGGAAACGTATTTCCCGGAAGGTTTTGCTGAGCAGGCGGCGAGTCCCAGGCACAGGCAGAGGGCAATCGTGAGAAGCAGAGCAGAGGCAAAAACTTTTTTCATTGTAAAATCTCCTTATTTTCCAGTCTTTTCTTTGTAAAGAGTTATTCCGTCTATCACGACGTATCCGTCACCCTTGGCAAAGGTCAGAGTCTCGGTCGCTTTGTTTCCGTTTTTATCGGTGAAGGTTATGATGATGCTGTCTTGATCAATCCTGTAGGTTCCCGGTTCGTCCCCGGTTATCGGACCGGAGATCTTATTGCCGCTGAATTCATATGTCAGCATTCCGGTTTCGGAGGTGTACCTTCCGGAACTGACTCTGCCGCAGGCCGCGAAGACCGACAGGCAGACGAGGACTGCCGCAACGAGAGCAGCCATTTTTATATATTTTTTCATGATTTTTCCTTTCAGAATATTGATAGGTGCTTATATTATACCCGGATTTTCCGATTTTGTCAAGGGGAAAACTTATTGCTCTCCCTGCGAACCGGACTAACGCTTCAATTCCCGTTTGTTTCGGATCCTTCCGCAGGGTGAAACGTCATACCCGGAAAACCTCAGCAAAAACAAAAACCCCGCCGAACTGTATCGGCGGGATCATCTGGCGGAGAAGACGAGGATCGAACTCGTGCGCCGGTTACCCGACCTAACGGTTTAGCAAACCGTCCCCTTAACCCCTTGGGTACTTCTCCGTGGCTTTTGAAATTTTAGCGTATATAGTATATCACATTTTGGACGGCTTTGCAAGGGTTTAGGGCAAAGTTTTTGTGGCAAAATTACTACAAAATTCCCCGGCGGGAAATCCTGAGTCTTTCCGCCGGGGTTTTCCGCGTTTTAAAATCTGTTCCTGCCTCAGTTCAGCCTTATGAATCCGTAAAGGTTACCGGTCTTCACCCGGGCAATTCCTTCTTTGAGACCGTATGCTTCGCTGAAGAAAGGGGTGAGAACAGTTTCCCCCTTGGAATCTATATAGCCCCAAAGAGAGGAGCCTGAGGACATGACTGGGGCATAGCCCTCCGAAAAATCCTTGGCATTACCGTATTCCGGCTCAACCAGGACCGACCCGTCGGAGTTCAGAAAACCCCATGCGATTCCCAGTTTTTCAGCTTTGTATATACCTACCCGTATCTTTCCGTCCCGGGCCTGATAGGCGTAGCGGTATACGAGGTCCGCAAGAATTTTTCCGGTACCGTCTATAACTCCGTATCTGTTGTCTTTTTTTACTACCGCCGCTCCCGAGCTGAAATCCCCCGCCTCAGAGTATTCCGGTTCAATTACCGTCTGCCCCTCCGCATTTATATATCCCCAGAGTTTCCCGTCTTTGTACGCGCAGAGCCCCTGACTGAATCTTCCGGTGTCATCAAATTCCGGAGTTATGACATATTCCCCGGAACTGTTGATAAATCCGCTTTTGTAGTACTCAAAAACCTCCGCGAGTCCCTCGGAAAAAGTCTCCGCGCCGACCCATTTGAAGTTTCCGAGGAGAGAACCGTCTTTTCGGATAAAATCGTAACGGTCGGAAGTGTCGGAGTCATATTCTCCCCGGATAAGGGCAAGACCGTCTGAAAAATCAGAAGCGGACTTGTATTTTATTTCGATAACCACATTCCCGGAGGTGTCTATGTAACCGTAGCGTTTGTTCTTCATTACCGCCGCGAGCCCCTCGGAAAATCCCCAGGCGCTGTCGTATTGCGGCTCGATGACGAAGTCCCCGTTTGTATTTATAAAGCCCCAGAGCCCGGTGGAGGACTGGGCTGCCGCAAGCCCCTCCCGGAAGGACCAGACAGCCTGAAACTGCGGTTTGATGGAGATATTTCCTTCGGTATCAATGAACCCCCAGAGAGAGGTGGAGGCATCTCTGACTGCCGCAAGCCCCTCGGAAAAATCTCTGGCATTTGCCCATTTGCAGGGGGAAATCATGGTGAATACATCACCTTCAAACTTTTTGTCGCATCCTGCAAGGGTGAATGACAGAACTGCCGCAAGGCAAATCGCCGCAACTCCGGTAAAAAATTTTTTCATGCGCAGACCCCATTGAAAACAATAATCTGTTATTTTATATCATAACATATATTTACCATCAATGTATGTCAAATTGCGGACATTTTCCCTGAACTGTACAGAATATTCATAAAATTTCATATTTAGCCACTTGACGTCTGAAAAAAATAATGATATTATATAGTAGTCAATTTGCCGGAAAAGGCGAAAAAGAGGTACAGCGTTTGAGTTCTCTGAAAACCGGGCTTTTTGCCAAAGTGAAGAAAAAGGTGCCCCTTGATCCTACCCGCGCCATTCTTGTGAGCTTTCTTGCGGTCATCCTTCTCGGAGCCCTTCTGCTCTGTCTTCCCGTTTCCGGAAGAAACGGGGAAAGTACCCGCTTCGGTGACGCTTTGTTTACTTCCGTTTCCGCAACCTGCGTGACCGGGCTGGTCGTGGTTGACACCTACTCCCACTGGAGCGTTTTCGGAAGAGCCGTTATCCTTTGCCTGATCCAGGTGGGGGGTCTCGGCTTCATGTCCATTGCCTCGCTGCTGTCGATGCTTATCGGCAAACGTTCTAGTCTGAGGACGAAGATGGTTGCAACCCAATCTCTGAACCTTTTCGACACAAGTGACATCCGTCGGACCGTTAAACACATATTCTTGGGTACCGCTGCGTTTGAAGGCGCCGCGGCGTTTATCTTTACGGTACGTTTTTGCTCCGAGTACCCCTTTTGGAGTGCTTTGGGAAGAGGCGTATTTCTTTCCGTTTCCGCATTCTGTAATGCCGGCTTTGATCTTTGCGGGGATAAAAATCCCTTCGGATCCCTTTGCGGTTACAGCGGGGATCCGGTGATAAACACCGTAGTCATGGCGCTCATTGTGATCGGCGGTCTGGGCTTTTTTGTTTGGGAAGAAATATATACCAAACACCGTTTTTCCCGCTTTTCGTTGTTCACCCGTGTGGTTCTCGTAACTACTCTGATACTTATTGTGGGCGGCGCTGCGGGATTTTTTGCCACTGAGTATTCCAATCCCGGGACTCTGGGAGCCCTGTCTTTCCCGGAAAAGATACTTGCTTCCCTGTTTCAATCCGTTTCTCCCAGAACCGCGGGTTTTGCCACGGTTAATCTTTCCGGACTGAGGGACGTAACCAAGGTCCTGACGATTATGCTCATGTTCGTGGGAGGGTCTCCGGGCTCTACCGCCGGCGGAGTGAAGACCTCAACTGTCGCGGTCCTCATGATAGCCTGCGTGGCGACTCTCCGGGATCGGAGAAAAGTCAACATACACGGCCGCAGGATATCCGAAGAAACGGTTCTTAAGGCTTTTTCCCTCGCTGTTTCGGTGTTTTTCCTCATAGTTGCGGCGTCCTTTGCCCTGTCCTGCATCGATTCCGTACCTTTTATAGACGCACTGTTTGAATGCACCTCCGCGGTGTGCACCGTCGGGTCAAGCATAGTTGGAACATCCACCCTCGGACCGGCGTCGAAAATTATACTGATGATACTTATGTACCTTGGCAGAGTCGGGCTTCTTTCCGCCTCTTTTGCCGTATTCAACAGGCCTTCGGACAGAACCAACAGTATCGGTTATCCGGAAGCCAGGATCCTCATAGGTTAGGAGAATCAGAATGAAAACTTTCGTTGTTATTGGCCTTGACAGCTTTGGCTCCCACCTTGCCCGCAGGCTTTCCGAACTGGGAAACGAGGTCCTTGCGGTGGATCAGAGGATGGAACTTGTGGAGGAGATCGCGGACGATGTGACCCGGGCGGTGACCGCGGACTGTCTTGACGAAAAAGTCCTGCGGACTCTTGAGATCAGCGATTTCGACTGCGCCGTGGTCGCAATGAGCGACATGGAGGCGAACATCCTCGCTACATCTCTCCTCAAGCACCTTGGCGTCAGGTTCGTTGTCAGCAAATCCACCAGTGACCTTTATACCCGGGTGCTGACCCAGGTAGGCGCGGATCAGGTCGTTTTCCCCGAAAAGGACATGGGAATAAAAACAGCCCAAAACCTTTCTTCCTCCCATATTCTTGATTTTATAGAGCTTTCCGATAAGTTTTCCCTCGTGGAACTTAAACTTCCCCCTGATTGGGTGGGCAAAAGTCTTGCCTCCCTTGACCTCCGCCGGACATACGGTCTGAATGCGGTCGCAATCAAGCATGCAGGGAGCGGCGAGGTGGAGGTCTCCGTGGATCCCAGGTATGAATTCCGTGAGGGAGATGTTCTTGCCGTGGTCGGTGCAAATGAAGATATTTCCAGGGTGAGCCGATGATAAAACAGATACAGAGCCGGAAAAATCCGGAGGTTGCCCGTCTCGACGGAATCTGCCGGGAGCCGTCGGCAGAAGCGTTTGTGCTTCAGGGAGACAAGTTCATTTCCGATGCTTCCGGGATATACGGGGAAGCTTTTCTCAGTCTCATAACCACCGATCCCGATAAATATCCCGATGTGATCAGCCGGCTCGGCGGATCGTGTGAGATCTTTCATGTTTCCGAACCGGTGATGGAAAAACTGTCCCGGTCGGTTTCCAGATCCTCTCTTCTCGCCGTGATGAAAAAGCCGCGTGTTTCGCAACCGGACAGGTTGCTTGTCCTTGACGGAGTGCAGGATCCGGGAAATGTCGGAAGTATCATCCGGACCGCCCATTGCTTCGGTTTCGGCGTTGTTTGCGGCGAGAACTGCGCGAATCCTTTTTCGGCGAAGGCTGTCAGAAGCACTGCCGGAGCCGTTTGCGGATGTTTCGTGGAAAGTGTGACCCTTGCCGGATATATTGACCGGCTCAGATCTGACGGTTATACCGTATACGGTTCCGCGCTGTCGGAAAAAGCTCTTCCGTTACCTGATGCCCGTATTTCCGGGAAAACCGCCATCATAATCGGCAGTGAGGGGAAGGGCATAAGACCGGAAATACTTGCGCTAACGGATAAGCCCCTTTATATCCCCATAAAAAATGTTGAGTCCCTGAATGCTGCCGCAGCCGCGGCAATATTCGCATACACGTTTTCGTTCTGAGGTCTGTATGAGCCGTTTTACCCTGCCTGTCCTGTGGCTGCTGTCGGTATTCGGAGATGTTCAGTGCAGTTCAGCCGTCTATAAAGCCGTCAAGGATTATCATGATCCCGAGTTGTTTTTCCGGCAGGAACCGGCGGGATATGATAAAACGCGGTTTACTCCGGAGGACATCCGGAGACTTTCCCGGAAAAATACTGAAGAAGCCGAAAAGATCCTCGATTCCTGCGTAAAATCCGGTATAAGGGTAATTACTTATTACGACCCGGATTACCCTGAATCCCTCAGGAAGATAGATCAGCCTCCCGCGGCGCTGTTTGTGAAAGGCGAACTCCCGGATTTTTCCCGGACACCATCGGTTTCCGTTGTCGGGACAAGGGAGTGCAGTGATTTCGGCGGCAGATTTGCCGCATCGCTGTCGTATGCCCTGGCTCACAGCGGGTTCGTGATAGTCAGCGGAATGGCCCGGGGAATTGATACTTTTGCCCATAAAGGCGCTCTTCTTGCCGGGAAAAAGACCGTTGCGGTCCTTCCCTGCGGCGCGGATATGGCATATCCGAAGCAAAACCGAGAATTATATGACCGGATAACCGCAAGCGGCGCGGTTATCTCTGAGTATTTGCCGGGAACGGAATGCCGGGCGTATCATTTCAGAATGAGAAACAGGGTCATAAGCGCACTCAGCCACAGTCTTGTGGTGGTGGAAAGCGGCTCCGGAGGCGGAAGCATGATAACCGTCGGACACGCTGTGGAGCAGGGCAAAACAGTTTTTGCCGTTCCGGGTTCTCCCGGGGTCAGAACAAGTGCCGGAACGAATACGCTCATAGGCTCAGGGGCGATGATCTGCCTCGGTCCGAAGGACATAATAGATGAATACAATGCCTGCAACGGCACGGATATAAAGCTTTTCATTCCGGAAAGGAAAAAAGCCGCTGCTGCGGAAAAGGAACCCCCGGGGAAAACGAAGAGTAAAAAAGAAGCAAAGGCTCAGGACGGCGGAATTTCCGGAGAGACCGGGATCATCCGCTCCGGAACGGAGAAATGCGCCGAGGACCCTGAAAAGCCGGTGAAAACGCCTGACACAGCGGATTTTACGCCGGAACAAAGGGACGTGTACGAACTGCTCCGTCAAGGAGCGGTGTGTGCCGATGATGTTTGTCAGGCTCTCGGCATGACGTTCCCGAAAGCAATTAATATTTTAGGCTCATTTGAACTTCTCGGCTACGCGAAGGCTATGCCGGGCGGTTATTATTCAATACATTAAGAGAACTGCGATTGGAGAGAAATATGGCTCAGACAAAAGAAACGGCAAAGAAAAAGACCACTGCCGGCAAGGAGACGAAAACGGGCAGAAAGGTTTCCGCAAGGACCGCAAAGGCGGAAAAGGAAACAAAAACTGCCAGATCGGGGAAAAATCTGCTGATAGTGGAGTCTCCCAGCAAGGCAAAGACCATAAAGAAGTATCTCGGCGGGAAGTATGAAGTCCTTTCCTCCAAGGGACATATCCGTGACCTGCCCGCCTCAAGGCTGGGCGTGGATATCGAACATGACTTCACCCCGGATTATATCGTTTCCCGGAAGGACGGCAAGTCCGCCCTGCTCAAGGAACTGAGAAAGGCCTCGGAACAGAGCAAAAAAGTTTATCTGGCAACCGACCCTGACCGCGAAGGAGAAGCCATTGCGTGGCACCTTGCGGAGCTGCTGGATATCCCTTCAGACGCTCCAGTAAGGGTGACATTTAACGAGATAACCAAAAACGCTGTTACAAACGGTGTTGCCAATCCCCGAACCATAGACATGGACAGGGTATCCGCGCAGCAGGCAAGACGAGTGCTTGACCGTATCGTAGGTTATAAACTCAGTCCTTTCCTGTGGAAAAAGGTCAAAAAGGGTCTTTCCGCAGGCAGAGTGCAGTCCGTTGCCACAAGGCTTGTGGTGGACCGGGAAAGGGAGATTGAGGCTTTTGTTCCGGAGGAATACTGGGTTCTGAATGCGGTGTTCCCCAACGGGAAAAAGACCTGGCAGGCACTGTTCTGCGGAGATAAGGACGGAAAAAAGCATCCCGTAAACGAAACCGAAGCGACGGCTCTTGTGGAAAAGCTCAGGAAGTCTGATTTTACCGTATCCTCGGTGAAACTTCAGGATAAAATGAAGCAGCCGAACCCTCCCTTCACCACCTCCTCCATGCAGCAGGACGCCTCCGCAAGACTTAACATGAGACCCCAGAGAACGATGAACGTTGCCCAGTCTCTTTACGAGGGCGTTGAAGTCAACGGCCATACCACCGGTCTTATTACTTACATGAGAACCGACTCCCTGCGTATTTCCGCTGAGGCGATGACCGCCGTCCGGGATTATATAACCGGTGCGTACGGAGAACAGTTCTGCCCCAAGAGTCCGAGATTTTTCAAGACCCGGACGAACGCTCAGGATGCGCACGAAGCTATCCGCCCCACCGATGTTACCCTTGCCCCGGAAAAGATCAAAGGAAGCCTTTCTTCTGAGCAATACCGGCTCTATAAGCTGATCTGGGACAGGTTTGTCGCAAGCCAGATGTCCGCGGCGGTCTACAGTTCACTTTCCGTGGAGGTTTCCGCCGACGCCGGTGAGGGAGAAACGTATATTTTCCGGGCGAACGATCAGAAAATGATATTCCCCGGCTTTACCACTCTCTACAACTACGGCGAAGACGAGGAAAAATCCACCAGACTTCCCGAACTTGAGCAGGGAAAGGCCCTGACGCTTTCCGATATCACCTCCGAGCAGAGATTTACTCAGCCTCCTTCAAGATATACCGAGGCATCCCTTATCAAGACTCTGGAGGAAAATGGTATAGGCCGACCCTCTACCTATGCTCCCACCATAAGCACGATTATTGACCGGCTTTATGTGGAAAAGGACGGAAAAAGCCTCAAACCCACAAAGCTCGGAACTGTTACCACTGATCTGATGTGCGAAAATTTCAAGGATATAGTGGACGTGTCCTTCACCGCGGATATGGAGGAACAGCTGGACGAAATAGAAGAGGGAAAAAAGACCTATCTTGACGTAATGAATGCCTTCTACGGAGATTTTGACCGTACTCTGAAGGAAGCCGAGAAGAAACTGGACGGAGTCCGTATAGCCGTACCGAACGAGGAAAGCGACGAGGTATGCGAATTCTGCGGCAGGAAAATGGTCTACAAAAACGGCAGATTCGGACGTTTTCTTGCCTGCCCCGGATATCCGGAATGCAAGAATACCAAGACAATAGTAACCGAAGCCGCAGGAAATTGCCCCGTATGCGGCTCGAAGATGATAATCCGCAAGAGCAAGGCCGGGAAAACCTATTACTGCTGCTCTAAGGGTCCGGAATGCAAGTTCATGACCTGGGATCTTCCCGTAAAGGATGTGTGCCCGAAGTGCGGAAGCACTCTGTTCAGACATTTCAACCGGCTCTACTGTGAAAAAGAGGGTTGCGGCTATGAGACCGTCGTTCAGAGAAAAACGAAGGCCGGCAAGGAGAAGAGTGAATGAAGACCGTCCTCATAACCGGAGCCGGAAAGGGAATAGGTGCCGCCTGTGCCGCCCTGTTTGCTTCAAAGGGGTATAATGTTGCCGTGAATTACCGGAGCAGCCGCGATGAAGCGGAAGCCCTTGTTTCCGGATTGTGCCGGTCGGGGTATATTGCCCGGGCTTTTTGCGCCGACTGTTCCCGGGAAGATGACGTGAACAGCCTTTTCCGTGAGGTGGAAACGGCATTCGGCAGTGTGGATATACTCGTCAACAACGCCGGGATCGCACTGCAGAAGCTTTTGCAGGATACCTCCCCCGAAGAATGGGACGGGATAATGGCCAACGACCTGCGTTCGGCGTATCTGTGCACCCGCAGGGCGCTTCCGTCGATGATAAACGGAAAGTACGGCAGCATAATAAATATTTCTTCGATCTGGGGTGAATACGGCGGCTCCTGTGAGGTGGCATATTCCGCCGCAAAAGCGGGGCTTATAGGTTTCACAAAGGCTCTCGCAAAGGAAGTCGGTCCCTCCGGAATAAGGGTCAACTGCGTATGTCCCGGAGTGATAGATACGGATATGAACCGTATTCATGACCGGGAAACTCTCGATTCTCTTGCGGAGGAAACGCCCCTGTGCCGTATAGGGAAGCCCGAAGAGGTTGCGGCGGCAGTGTTTTTTCTCGCCGCCGGAGAACCGTCCTTTATAACCGGTCAGGTGCTTGGTGTAAACGGCGGAATGATGTAGAAGGGAAAACCTGTTTTGACTGAAAATACAGTAAATGTTGTCGGTGCGGGTCTTGCGGGAAGCGAGGCTGCGTACCAGTTGGCAAAAAGAGGGGTTCATGTCCGTCTTTTTGAGATGAAACCGAAAAAAAAGATCCCGGCACACAACACCGATAATTTCTGTGAACTGTGCTGTTCCAATTCTTTCCGCGCGGAGGGACTGGGCAATGCCGTTGGCGTCCTTAAAGAAGAACTCCGCCGGATGGACAGCCTTGTTATGCGCTGTGCCGACCTGACCCGTGTACCGGCTGGGGGAGCTCTTGCGGTGGACAGGGAGAAGTTCTCTTCCTCCGTTACCGAGGCCCTGCGGGCACAGAAAAATATTGAAATAATCGAAAAAGAAGTAACCGACCTCGATTTTGAGGAAAACACGATAGTTGCCTCTGGACCGCTTACAAGTGACGCGCTTGCGGCGGCAATACACGGTTTCTTCGGAAGGGATGAGCTTCATTTTTTTGACGCGGCGGCACCGATAGTTCTGGCGGAAAGCGTGGATATGTCGAAGGCGTATCTTGCTTCCCGGTACGGAAAGGGTACGGCTGACTATATAAACTGCCCCATGGATAAGGAGCAGTACGAAGCTTTCTATGCCGCTCTTGTTTCCGCGCAGACGGCACAATTGCACGATTTTGAAAATGATAAGGTTTTTGAGGGCTGCATGCCGGTGGAGGTCATGGCTTCGAGGGGTGAAGAAACTCTGCGCTACGGACCGATGAAGCCCGTGGGTCTGCCGGACCCCCATACCGGAAAGCTTCCCTATGCGGTGGTGCAGTTGCGTAAGGACAACGCCGCTTCCTCCATGTACAACATCGTCGGGTTTCAGACTCATCTGCTTTTCGGAGAGCAAAGAAGGGTGTTTTCCATGATCCCTGGACTGGAAAATGCGGAATTTGTCCGTTACGGCGTAATGCATCGCAATACGTTTATAAATTCTCCGGGACAGCTTCGTCCCACATATGAGACGGTGAAGCGTAAGGGACTGTTTTTTGCCGGGCAGATGACCGGTGTTGAGGGTTATATAGAGAGCTGCAGCTCCGGGTTTGTGGCGGCGCTGAATGCTGTCCCCGGGCTGGAAAAACCGGTGATATTTGATAACCGTACCGCCACGGGAGCCCTGGCTCAGTACATAAGCAACGAAAGTGTCGAGGCATTCGAGCCGATGAATGTTAATTTCGGAATATTCGCGCCTCTGGAAAAAACCGGACCCAACGGAAAAAAACTCCGCAAAGCCGACCGCAAAGCGGCTTATGCCGAAAGAGCCCTTGAAGTTATTGACGGCATGAAGGCGGAGTTTGGTATATAATTCCTCAAAAGGGGGACATTAATGATGAAACTGATAATAGACGTAATGGGCGGCGACAACGCGCCGGATGCCGTTCTTGAGGCCTGTGCGGCGGCAAGGGACGAGTTTCCGGAAGTGGAATTCATTCTGGTGGGGAAAAGCGATGTTATAAAACAGCGCACGGAAGCCCTCGGTATTGCACCGAAGCTTTCCGGCTGCACCGTGGAAGACGCCCCAGATGAGATCACAATGTGCGATGAGCCTATATCCGTAAGGCACAAAAAGGATTCCTCCATGGCTGTGGCTCTGAGACTTCTCAAGGAAGGGCAGGGTGACGCTCTGGTCAGCGCCGGGAACACCGGTGCCCTGCTTGTGGGTGCGACGCTTTTCGTCCGCTGTATCGACGGTATAAAGAGGGCAGCCCTTTGCCCCATGTTTCCCACAAAAACGGGGAAAATGATGATAGTTGACAGCGGTGCAAACCTGGACTGCAAGCCGGAAATGCTGAATCAGTTCGCCGTGATGGGAAGCGAATATATGCGGTGCATGGAGGGGCTTGAGTCTCCCCGTGTCGGTCTTGCCAACAACGGCGAGGAGGAAACAAAGGGCCCCGAGCTGTACGTTGAGGCCTATAAACTGCTTAAGGCAAACAAAAACATCAACTTTATAGGAAATGTTGAGGGCAGGGGCGTCATGATGGGACAGTGCGACGTGCTTGTCTGCGACGGGTTTACGGGGAATCTTATACTGAAGAGCTGTGAGGGTACCGGGCTCCTGTTTATCGGTGAACTCAAGGATATCTTCTACAAGAACCTCATTACGAAACTGGGTGCGGCGCTGGTATATAAGGGGCTGAAACAGTTTAAAAAGAGAATGGATTACAAGGAGATCGGCGGCGCGGTGCTTCTGGGTATACGCAAGCCGGTGGTCAAAGCCCACGGAAGCAGTGATGCAAGGGCTTACCGCAGTGCCATAAGACAGGCGGTGAATTTTGCCCGTGCGGGGGTAATTGACCGTATCTCCGCCGTGGCGGCTACGCTTTCCGATGCCGGAAAGGCGGAATAAGAAAGGGTTTTACATGAGCAGGGAAGAAGTTTTTGAAAGGCTTCTGCCGGAACTTGCGGATGTTTTCGGTGTGGAGCCGGATGAGATTACCGTGCAGACCGATATGTTCGAAGAACTTGGCGCGGACAGGTTCGATATGACGGAAATATCGATGATAATCGAGGAAGAGTTTGATATTCTTACCGACGACGAGGTCTTTTCCGGAATAAAGACTGTCCGGCAACTGTGCGATTATGTGTGCGACAAGGCGGAATAGCCGGAGGATAACATGAACGATCATATTCCCGAGGAATTACGGCAGGCGGTGGTGCTCCTGGAAGAGAAAACCGGGTATGTTTTCTCTGACAAGTCCCTTGCCGCGAATGCTCTGACTCATTCCTCATTCTACAATGAACATAAGAAAAACTCCGTCTCCAACGAAAGACTGGAGTTTCTGGGGGATTCCGTCCTGTCCCTGATAATGTGCGAGTATCTTTATCTTCACGATGACCGTGACGAGGGAAGACTGACAAAGATCAAGGCGGCGCTGGTGTGCGAGGAAAGCCTGTACGGCTTTGCCAGAAAGATAGGGCTGGGGGACTGTATCTGTTTCGGAAAGGGCGACAGGGAAGAGGGGCGCACAAGGCCTTCCTCCCTTGCGGATGCGGTAGAGGCGGTCCTTGGCGCGATATACCTTGACGGGGGCATGGAAAAGGCACGGGAGCTGATCCTTCCTTATCTCTCGGAAAGTCTTGCGGAGTATGACACCGGGTCGGATTATAAGACCATGCTTCAGGAAGTGGTGCAGAAAAACAAGGGTGAACGTCTTACATATGAGATTACTTCCGAGTCCGGTCCGTCCCATGACAAACAGTTTGAGTGCAACGTGCTTATAAACAGCAATGTCATTGCCCGGGGCAGCGGCCATTCCAAAAAGGCGGCGGAACAGGCGGCTGCCCGGGAGGCTCTGTCTCTTATGGGGATAACCAAATGACTCCGGAGGGAAAACATGCCACAGTCCCGGTTTTTGTACCCCATATGGCGTGTCCTAACGACTGTGTTTTCTGCAATCAGCGCCGCATAGCCGGAACTGAAAAGCCGATAGAAGATGTGTACGGCTGCCTCCGGGACGAAATGTCCAAGATGTCAAAGCAGTTCCGGGAAGTGGATATTGCCTTCTTCGGCGGAAGTTTTACCGGTATAGGAGAGGCTGAAATGCGCCGTTACCTATCCGCCGCCGCGAAAATAAGGCAGCAGGACGGCAGAATAACCGGAATAAGGCTTTCCACACGTCCGGATTATATTGACCCGGATATACTGGGAATACTGAAGGAATACGGCGTTACTGCGGTGGAACTCGGGGCGCAGAGCATGGACGACGGTGTTCTTGCCCTTGCCGGGCGGGGACATACCGCATCCGATACCGTAAGAGCCGCCGGAATGATCCGTGATGCGGGCTTTGAGCTCGTTCTGCAGATCATGCCGGGATTGCCGGGAAGCGATGAGAAAAAAGACCTGGAAACTGCCGATGCGGTGTTCGCACTTAAGCCGGACGGGATACGGATATATCCCTGCACCGTTATAAAGCAGACGAAACTGGAGGATATGTATCTGCGGGGGGAATACATTCCCTATACTGTGGAACAGGCGGTGGATGTCTGTGCAAAAATAGCCGGAAAGGCTCAGTCGGAAGGGGTAAAGATCCTCCGTATGGGACTCCACAGCTCCGACCTTGTCCGGGATAACTCCGTTACTGCGGGGCCCTTTCATCCGGCATTCGGAGAACTTGTGACACAGAGAATATATCTCTCAAGGGCTGAAAAGCTTCTTGATGAGGTCTTCCGGGAGAAAAAACCGGAAAAAATACGTCTTGCGGTGGCAAAGGGCCACACCTCGAAAATGACGGGGCAGAAAAGACGGAACATTACTTATCTTGAGGGGAAATACAGCGTGAAGATCACCGTTTGCGAGGATGAAAACCTTGCTCCGGGGGAGATCGGGGTGCTTGAAAATGACGATGAAAAATAAACTCAGAGCTGCAGTGATCGGCTGCGGTGCCGTTGCCGGACAGCATCTGTATTCCATAGCGGATATGGCGGACGCGGAACTTGTGGCGGTATGTGACATAAAAGAAGAACGGGCGAAAAAAGCTTCTGAACTCGGGGAAAATGTAGCGGTATATACCGACTGGGAAAAAATGATCCGGGAGGCGGATATAGATGTCTGCCATATATGTACCCCCCATTATCTGCATGTTCCGATGGCTGTGGAATGTCTGCGCCGGGGAATAAACGTTCTGACCGAAAAACCCTGCGCGGATAATGTGGAAAACGGCGAAAAACTTCTCCGTGAAGCGGAAAAAAGTACGGCGCAATGCGGGGTATGCTTTCAGAACAGATATAACCTTACCAGCCGTGTACTCAAACAGAAGTTGGACAGCGGTGAATACGGGAAAATTCTCGGCGCGAGGGCGTTTGTTACCTGGCACCGGGAGGACGGGTACTATACCGAAAGCGGCTGGAGAGGAAAGATAGCCACAGAGGGCGGCGGGGTGATGATGAATCAGGCAATACATACCCTTGACCTGGTCCGGTGGCTTCTCGGGGATGTGGAACAGGTTCAGGGCAAGGTGGCATCTCACTGGTTCGGGCATATAAATGATACGGAGGATACCGCCGAGATTGCGATACGTTTCAAAAGCGGGGCGAGAGGAATTGTGTTCGCAACGGTCGGATATGTTACCGATTCTCCGGTATTTATTGAAATCGTGACCGAAAAAGCCGTGTTTACCCTTTGCGATACCCTTACGGTGAAAGGCTGTGACGGTCAGACAGAGGTCTTCCGCAATCTTCCCGGAAAAGTCGGGGCAAAGGCGTACTGGGGCACCTGCCACGAAGAGCTTATACAGGACTTTTACCGTTGCGTGGAACAGAACAAACCCTTTCCTATACCCGTCCGGGAGGCAATGAAGAGCCTCAGAATGATCGATCAGCTTTATACTTCGAGCCGAAAGGAGTAACGGATGCAGTACATAATCGTCGGTTTTCTTTTTACTCTCATCAATTTTGCCTGGCCTGTGAAAAGTGCGGAAGGGGCAACGTATATTGTTGATATCCTTCCGGATTTTATCGGATATCTCCTTATCTGGTTTGCCCTTGAAAAGCGAGCTGATGTAAACCGCATCTGCAAGGCTGGTCTGAATGTTGCCGCAGTCCTTACCGGCGTAACGTTTGTACATTTCCTTTGCCAGATAAGGTTTCTCTTCATGCCCATGCTGGGGGACCGTTCCCTTGTTTTTGTTAAAAACGCTTATGAATGGCTCGGCAAAGGTTTTGAGTATATTTCAGGAATAGTCACCGCCTGCGGCTTCGGCTTTGCGGTTCTGTTCCTGCTCGGAGTCCGTCTGCGGACGAAAACGCTCGGACTCAGGGGCCGGATTCCGCTGATATTCGTTTGTGTGGGACTGTGCGGAGTTACCGCGGCGGGATATATCGTTTCGGTCTGGGTCACCTTACCCTTTAGTCTGACATACATGGCGGTCATGACTGCCGCAGCGGTCACGGCGACCACATACCTGTGCTTGAATAAGGATGAAAGATTCCGATAAGAAAGGCAAAATATGAATATTCTTGATAATGTGAAAAAGGTCTGGTTCATTGGCATTGGCGGCTCCTCCATGAGCAGCCTTGCGGAGATCCTGATGCGCCGGGGCTTCTCTGTAGCAGGCTCCGATATGCAGTCCTCCGCCATGACGGATAAGCTTTCCGGGGACGGAATAAAGGTCTGCATCGGTCACGATGCCGAAAATCTGAAAAAAGAAAACCCCGATATCGTGGTGCGTACCGATGCCATAGCAATGACGAATCCCGAAGTTGTCTACGCTTCGGAAAACGGAATTCCCGTTTATCGCCGGGCTGAGCTTCTGGGAACGATCCTTGCGGGATATGAAAAGACCGTCGGGGTTGCCGGAACTCACGGCAAGACCACGACCAGTTCCATGATCACCTCCGTTTTTATGGAGCAGTACCCTGATGTTTCCGCCATTATCGGCGGTAAAATGAAGCGGATAGATTCTTCTTATAAGATCGGCTCGGATAAGTTCTGTGTTTTCGAGAGCTGTGAATTCCGGGACTCTTTTCTGCATTTTCATCCCGATATTTCCGTTGTGCTGAACATAGCAGAAGATCATATGGAGTATTTCAAGACTCTGGAGAATCTTATTTCTTCTTTCAGGAAATATCTTTCCAATACCCGGCCGGGGGGTACGGTGGTGTATAACGCGGAATGCCCCAATTCCGCAAAGATGATAGAAGGATATCAGGGTAATAAAATATCTTTCGGAGTTGAGCGGGGGGATGTTCACGCCCGGAATATTGAGGATGAACACGGGATATACTCCTTTGACTGCATAATCCACGGAAAGTTCTTCACCCGTATCAGACTTTCCGTCCCGGGGTATCATAATGTAAAAAATGCCCTTGCCACCGCCGCCGCAAGCTATGTTGCGGGTATAGATGCCGCTGCCGTAAGTTCCGGAATTGCCCACTATACGGGGGCCGGACGGCGGTTTGAGTACCACTGTACCGTTAACGGCGCAGTTATTGCGGACGATTACGGCCACCATCCCGATGCCTACCGCGTAACCTTCGCCACTGCCCGTGAACTGGGGTTCAAGCGGATAATCGCTATCCACCAGCCCCATACCTATTCCCGGACCAAAATGCTTATGGATGAGTTTGTTGAAGTCCTTTCCACGGTGGATAAGGTCCTAATTCCGCCGATCTATGCCGCCCGGGAGACGAATGATGAGTACCGGGTGTATTCCCAGGATCTCGTCGCCCGTTTGCCCAATGCCGAATATATGGAGGATTTTGAACATATCGCCCGCAGGGTCAAGCAACTTGCGCAACCCGGGGATCTGTTTATTACCCTGGGATGCGGTGATATCTATAAGGCGGCGGAGCTTATAACAAAGCTGTACGGAGAAAAAAAATTCCTTTAAGAGAGAAAGAACGTCGCTGTTGCGGCGTTTTTTCGTTTTAATAAAATCTTAAGGGAAATAAGGGTTTCTTTTTCAGAAAAACAGTGGTATAATATGCGTGAGGATGTCCGGAAGGCTTTTCCGGACGCAAAGTACATTTCTGCCGGGCTGGGGCGGATCTCCGTTTTCAGCGTGTCGGGAATCCAGAGGAAGGACCGGAAATATGCCGAACATACTTGTCTGTGACGATGAAAGGGATATTGTCTCCGCGCTGAAGATATATCTTACCGCCGAGGGATACGAGGTCTTTACCGCCTACGACGGTATGGATGCGGTACGGGTGACAGAGGAAAAAGAGGTTCATCTGATACTGATGGATATAATGATGCCGGTCATGGACGGGGTAGAAGCGGTATCAAGGATCCGGCAGGAGTATAACGTCCCGATAATTTTTCTCAGTGCCAAAGGCGAGGACACGGATAAGATAATAGGGCTCAATATCGGTGCGGACGATTATATCACGAAACCGTTTAATCCCGTAGAGCTCGTGGCACGGGTAAAAGCCTCCCTCCGCCGGTACATGAAGTTCGGCGGCGTGCCATCCGTTTCGCCTTCAAGGCTTGAAGTCGGCGGAATAGTGATAAACGACGATGAAAAGACCGTTACCGCAGAGGGAGAGCCGGTGACTCTTACTCCTACGGAGTACGATATTCTCAAACTGCTCATGGCAAGCCCCGGCAAGGTCTTTTCGATAAAGGATATTTACCGTAATGTCTGGGGCGATTCGCCTTACGGCGCGGAAAATACTGTTGCCGTTCACATACGGCATCTTCGGGAAAAGCTGGAGATAAACCCTGCCGAGCCACGGTATCTGAAGGTGGTCTGGGGGCAGGGATATAAAGTTGATGGGGGCAATGTGAAATGAACAGAATAAAGGGCAATCTTGCGGTAAAGACCCTGGTGATGATACTCAGCGTATTGCTTCCGATTGCGGCTTTGCTTTCCGTTTCGGGCTTTGTCTATATGTTCCGGGAGGAATACTATTCCGCACCCTGGTCGGAAAAAGAAGCGTCAATTCTCATGGAACACGCTTATCAAATGGTCAGACCGGCGCTTCAGTATCCGGATAATCCCGAATACTGGGGACCGGATCACTCAAATATTCTCCTTGAAATTGAGGATGAGACTGGGACGACCCTTGCCTCGTCCGCACGGGATGATATTGTTGTTTCGACAACGACGGAGCGGGAATACCCTTTGGAGATGTTTACCGAGAATGGAGACAGTTATCTGCTTGAAATAAATGTCAGGGCATCCGTGGTGAGTCCTTTTCAGGCCCGGACCCGGTTCACTATAGAATATGAAAGGCTTCATCTGCTGTACAGATCCAGGTATATTATTCCCGTAGCGGGTTGTGTGTTCGCCGTACTTACCGTGGTTTGCTGGGTATTTCTGATCTGTGCCGCCGGACACAGGAAGGGAACAGCGGAGGTTTGCGACGGTCCGTTTTCAAAAATACCCTTTGATGTTGTCACCGCAGTGGTTGCAGGGAGTATCACTCTGCTGTTTCTCTGTATGCGCGGAAGCTACATCGACAGAGTTGTCCGGAACTTTGTTTTTCTCCTCACGGTGTACGTTATTTCAGAGTTTTATATAATGAGCTTTGCGGTGAGGCTGAAACGGGGAACTCTGGTCCGGGAAAGCCTGATCTATAAACTTCTCCTTCTCCTGTTCCGGGGTATCCGTTCCGCCGGAAGGTTCATCGGAAGAGCGTTCCTTAACATAGGTTTCGGCTGGAAAGCGGTTATTTTTGTTCTCGGAATGATGGCGGCGGAGTTTTTCATCGCAAATGCGGGGCAGTCTTCAGGACGGTATACATTTGCGGTTCTGTGGATCCTTATATGGCTCGGAGTTCTGATATTCCTGCTTTATGCGGCGGGAAATATGCAACAGCTCAAAAAAAGCGGCAGGAGACTTGCCGAAGGTGACTTCGATTATAAAACGGATACCAGAAAGATGCTTCCGGATTTCAGGGAGTACGGGCTTGATCTGAACTGCATTGCGCTTGGAATGAACCGGGCTGTTGAGGAAAAGACAAAGAGTGAGAGGCTGAAGGCGGAACTTATAACCAATGTCTCTCATGATATTAAAACTCCTCTCACGGCAATTATATCCTATATGGATCTGATGAAGAAAGAACACACGGATAATGAAAAACTCCGGGAATATATCGAAATCGCGGCAAAGCAGTCGGAAAGACTGAAAAAACTTACGGAGGATCTTGTTGAGGCGTCGAAGGCCTCTACAGGAAACCTGCCGGTGGAATCCGTGGAGTGCGATCTTAACGAATTCGTCCTGCAACTCGATGGGGAATACCGTGAAAGGCTGGCGGCGAAAAATCTTGAACTTGTGACCTGCGTTCCGGAGAAAAAAACCCTGATCATGGCGGATCGGAGACATCTATGGAGGATATGCGATAATCTGATGAATAATGCGGTCAAGTATTCCCAGCGCGGCACCCGTGTGTATCTTACGCTTCAGACCCGTGGTGGTGAGGCGGTCATCGGTTTCCGCAACATTTCCTCCCAACCCCTTAATATTCCCGTGGAAGAGCTGACCGAAAGGTTTGTCCGGGGCGATTCTTCAAGACATACGGAAGGCAGCGGTCTGGGGCTTTCCATTGCCCGGAGTCTCGTTTGCCTTCAGGGAGGGAATCTTGAGCTGAGTGTGGACGGGGACCTGTTCAAAGCCGAGGTTCTGTTTCCCCTTGTTCTGAAAAATGAAGAAAACTGAAAAAAGAAATATGTCGGACGGTGTCGGAAAATTTCCCGGCGCCGTTTTTGTTGTCGGAAAATCTGGTACGGACAGGTAAAAATCCGAACTTACAGTGTCAAAAAACGTAATTTTACTTTTTTGGCGTTCCGGATTATGTGGCAATTCGATGAAAAAAAGAATCAGGAACGTTTTTTGGTGATTTTGCACAAGCGTTTTGAAAAGTAAAAAAAGTATGTACTCAATATATAGATAAATGAGGGGATAATTGGCTTTTGACGCAATATATATGGTTGAAATTTTTAACCGACAGCAAAAGTGACAAAAAATCCACGGGTAAAATTGTCTAAAGTCGCTTGTTTAATATATGGTATTTTTAGTGTAAATGACGAAGAGTGCGTCCCGTTTTTCTCTTTTTCAAAGGGGGAAAGTCAGAAAAGTTATTGACATTGCCCGAAAAAATCATTATAATTATCAGTACGAACCAATATGTTTGAATTGTAGGCGGCTCCTGCCGGCGTCGCCTGCCAGATGAATCAAGGAAAAGGAAGGTGCTTTGCAGTGCGAATCCGCAAAACAAGGGCCGTTGCGACGGCGCTCGCCGCAGTGTTGATGATGCAGATTTTCCCCGCCGCGACCCTGGCTGCTGCGTCTATCTCCGATACTACGACAAGCTCCGTATTCGTGCCTATATACGCCGAGGGCTCTTACGGCGAATATCTGCAGAATTACGCCAGAGAGAAAACCCCGACGACAAAAATAAATCTTGACATCACCGACTTCGAAGGCAGCGAAAACGTCACCGTCGAAACCGTTGAGGGAAGAGAAAATGTCGTTGTCACCCAGGAGGACAGCGTTATTACCTACAGGATCAACGTCGAATCCTCCGGACTTTACGCCATCGGCATCAATTATTATCCCATGGAGGGCAAGAGCGCCCACATACAGAGACGGATACTGGTAAACGGTGAACTGCTTTATTCCGAAGCCGGAACGGCGATGATCCCCCGTCGGTTTGTGGATGACGTTGCCGATCCTTCGGATAAGGAAAACTACTTCCCCACCGACACTCTGGGCGGACAAGTAAGACCGGCTCAGAAAGAGATCCGGAAGTGGTTCGATGATGAGTATTTCATTGATTCCTCCGGTGTTTACGGTACCCCTCTGAAGTTTTATCTGGACAGAGGCGAAAACACGATTACCTTCGAGTCCATCCGGGAACCTCTGGCATATTCCGAGATGTGGATATGCGGCTATGAGGAGACCCAGTCCTACGAGGATATGCTGCTGAACAATTCCCAGTTCACCGCTTCCGGAGACCGGATAATGGCCACAGCTCAGGCGGAGATGCCCTCCTCAAAATCCAGTTCCTCCCTTGTTGCCGGTACTGATAAATCCTCTTCCGCCACCGTACCTTCCAGCAGCGGAAGCACGAAGCTCAACATTATGGGAAGCCTTTACGGCGAACCTACATGGGAAGCCGCCGGCGAGTGGGTCGAGTATACCGTGAATGTTGAAGAGGCCGGTCTTTACAAACTGGTCCTGCGTTCCCGGCAGAATGTAAATACGGGTATGTTTTCCAGCCGTGAGATAACGGTAAACGGGGAGAAACCCTATAAAGGCATGACAGCCACCCAGTTCGCCTACAGTTCTTCCTGGCAGTTTGTAACTCCCTGTGACGAGTACGGAGACCCTCTGCTCTACAAATTTAATAAAGGCGAGAACACTATCCGGATCAAAGTCGTTTACGGCGCGATGAGCGAAGTTATAAACGCGGTGGACTCCGTTATAGAAAAACTGAATGCGGACTACCGTCGTCTGCTGATGATAATCGGTTATTCCCCCGACCTCTATTACGATTATGAGCTTGATCAGAACGCCCCCGAGGTGGTCGCAGACCTCAAGGCTCAGGCGGATGTTCTGAAAAGGATCTACAACGAGGTTATTTCCGTTACCGGAGAGCTCGGAGAACTGACCGCTCAGTTGCAGTCTCTTTACAGTGCGCTTTACAGCATGTATGAGAATCCCGACAGTATTCCCGCAAACTTTGCAAACCTTTCCACCAACATTGGTACTCTCGGTCAGTGGCAGTCCAACATCAGCTCTCAGCCCCTTGAATTGGACTACATAATGGTTACCGAAAAGGATTACACCCCCGGAAAAGCGGAAAACGGCTTTTTTGCGGATCTGGGACATCAGATCCAGCTGTTTTTCTCCTCTTTCTTTACCGATGTCAATGCCATTTCCAGTTCCAACGCCAGCGAGTATACCAATAAAATAAAGGTATGGATGACTTCCTCCAGAGATGAAGCGACCATCCTCCGCTCTCTTATCGACCGTACTTTTGTTGAGCAGAACAAGGTCTATGTTCAGCTTGACTTGGTCAATGACGGAGCCATATACCCCTCCATTCTTGCACAGATAGGACCGGATGTGGTTCTGGATCAGGCTTCCCCGATAGGTCTTGCATGTCGTAATGCGCTCCAGGATCTTAACGGTTTTGAAAATATCGAAGAGGTAAAGAGCTGGTTCCTGCCCGAGGCTTTTGTCGGTCTGACCCTTGACTGGGACGAAGAAAGATCCGGTCTTTACGGTCTCCCCACCACGGAAAGCCTTCTGATGGCGTTTTACCGTGAGGATGTCTTTAAGGAACTCGGTGTTGAAATTCCCAAGACCTGGGATGAGGTTTATGAAATACTGATTCCTCTTCTGCAGAAAAGAAACATGCAGCTGCTGGCGCCTTCCTATGAGCTGCTTCTGTATCAGAACGGAGGAAGCTATTACCGCAACAACGGTACCTATACCGATATAGATTCCGCTGTCGGCATATCCTCCTTTATTGAGTGGACGGACTTTTATGTGGCGTATAAGAGCCCCATTACCGCCAACTTTGACAACCGTTTCCGTTACGGTGAAATGCCCTACGGTCTTCAGGATATAAGCTACTACGGCACGATCAGCCTGTTCGCTCCCGAAATAGTCGGACTCTGGACTATCGGTCAGGTTCCCGGAAAAGTCAGGGAGGACGGCTCGGTCTACAACAGCGTCGGCTATTCCACCAAGTGCGACATAATGCTTGACTGCTCAAAGGATAAGGAAAGCGCGTGGAAGTTTATGGTATGGCGCGCAACGGCCGATACCCAGGCTTCTCTCGCAAGAGATATGGAAAGCCTTCTCGGCGTCGGCGGACGCAGATACTCGGCAAACACCGAAGCACTTCAGCAGGGTAACTGGACCGCAGCTGAACTCAAGGCAATAATGGCTCAGAGAGAAAACGTTTATGCTATCCCCAGCTACGTCGGAACATATCTGATGGACCGTTACATAACCATGACCTTCAACTCCGTGGTAAATGACGATAAGGATGTGCGTGAAACTCTCCTGGACTACATAAAAGAAATCAACGACGAGATCGTCCGTAAACGTGAAGAATACGGCATCAAAGTCTATACTGACTGAAAGGAGGTCCCTGCGGAAATGTCTTCACTGGCAAAAAAAGCTGCTGTCAGATCCGGTAGAAAGAAGAAATTCGGAAATCTTGATCTGATAATATTCATGGGACCGTTCCTTGTGACCTTCTTCCTGTTCACGGTCGCTCCGGTCTTCGTTTCCTGGTTCGTGGGATTCACCAACTTCAATATGCTTGAATTTCCGGACTGGGTATGGTTTGACAATTACCAGCGTCTTCTGATCAATGACAGCCTTTTCTATACGGCTCTTCAGAATACACTGATAATCGCTGTTCTGGTCGGACCTCTGGGGTATATAATCAACTTCGCTTTCGCCTGGCTGATAAACGAAGTTCCCGCAAAGCCCCGTGCATTCCTGACCTTTCTGTTCTACGCTCCGTCCCTGGGCGGAGGATTCGGGTTCCTTTTCAATCTGCTTTTCTCCGGCGACCGTTACGGACTTCTCAACGGTTTCCTTCTCAGATTCGGACTGATAAATGACCCGATACAGTTCTACGTTACAAAATCCTGGATGTATCCGATACTGCTCATAACCACCCTGTGGGGCGGACTCGGAACCACGTTCCTGACCTTTATCGCCGGCTTCCAGACCGTTGACCGTTCTCTTTACGAGGCGGGGGCTATGGACGGTATCAAAAACAGATGGCAGGAACTGTACTTCATTACTCTTCCCGCAATGCGCGGCGAGCTGATGTTCGGTGCCATTATGGCGGTTTCCACCGCATTCGGTGTGGATCCCTCGGGTCTGTTCGGAAATCCGTCTCAGGATTATTATATGTACACGCTGTCGATGCACCTGAGTGACTACAGCGGACAGCGAATGGAGATGGGCTATGCCTGCGCAATAGCCACGATACTGTTCTTCCTGTCCTTTGCGATGAACAAGGTGTTCCAGTTCGTGATATCGAGAATAGGTAAGTAAGGAGGTCGGAAAAATGGCTGAAAAAATCAAAAAAGAAGACCTCCCCGAGCAGGAGTACATAGGTCTGTTCAAAAACAAACCGAAGTACGACTCAGAAGGCCGTGAGATTTACTACAAGAAAAAGAGACTGTTCAAACACCGTGTGAACCGCGGTGCGGGCGGCGACCTTGTGATGCTTATCTTCCTTGCCGTCGGCGGATGTTTTATGGCGTTCCCCCTGCTGTATACCGTAAGTAACTCCCTCAAGGATATTTCAGAGCTTTACAAATTCCCCCCCACTATGATAGTGCAGAACCCCACGGTCAAGAATTACACCGACCTGTGGAACGTTATGTCCAACACGCTCATACCGATCTCAAAGTACATTTTCAACACTCTGTTCATCACTGTGTCATGTACTTTCCTCCGTATAATTTCGGCGTGTATGTGCGCGTATCCGCTGTCCAAAAGACAGTTCAAGAGCAAGAAGCTTGTGTTCGGTCTGATCACGATCTCCCTGATGTTTGCCTCTCCCGCCGCTGCCACCGCTACATATATAATCATGGCACTGCTGGGTCTGGTGGATACTTTCTGGGTGTATCTGCTTCCCACTATGGGATCCGCCTTTGCCGTTTATCTGGTCAAGAACCATGTGGACGGCTTCCCGGATTCGGTTCTTGAGGCTGCCCGTATTGACGGTGCCGGAGAGTTCCGCATTTTCTGGCGCATACTCATGCCCGCGGTAAAACCCGCCTGGGTAACGCTTATAGTGTTCTGCGTTCAGGAGTATTGGGCTGCGGGATCAAGCGCATATATTTTCCGCGAAGAGCTGAAAACCCTGAACTACGCTCTGGGACAGATAACCGCCGTAGGTATCACAAGAGCCGGCGTTGCAAACGCTATCGGTGTGGTAATGATGATAGTTCCCATTATAACCTTCATCGTATCCCAGAGTAACATTGTTGAGACCATGGCGTCCGCCGGTCTGAAGGATTGAGGTGGCGCAGATGAAGAAAAAACTACTGAAATCGGCTCTTGCTCTTACCATAGCCTTTGTTTCGGCTACGGTACTTGCAATACCGTGCTTTGCCCTTCCTTATAATACGGAGATCACCTCCAACTATAACTACGATTATTGGAAATATGCCGTTGAGGCACCCGTGGCATATACCACCGAAAAGGTCTATTCCATGGAGGATCTTGGGCTCTCCGGACTGTTTCAGCCTGTGGATCTGTTTTCCCGCAACGGAAAGCTGTATGTCGTGGATCAGGCAGGAAACCGGGTTCTTGTATATGACGAAAAGATGCAACTGATCTCTTCCATCAAGACTCTCCGGGATACCGACGACTATTCCATTCCTGCGCTGAACATGTCCTATACCAACGACAAGGGCGAGATCATCTACGATACGGAGATGACCAGTGCGGATAAATACTCCCTCAATGCCCCTGAAGGTATATATGTCACCGATGAAGACGTACTTTATATTGCCGATACGGAAAACCGCCGTGTGGTCGTCTGCGATATGTACGGAAATGTATCCAATATATATCAGCATCTGAAAGTATCCTTCATTTCGAATTTTGTATTCAAACCTCAGAAGATCACCGTTGACGGACTCGGAGCCATGCAGGTGATTGCGAAAAACGTCAACCGCGGTATGCTGGAGATCGATTCCGACGGCGTGTTCCAGACATTTATAGGAACTCCGAAGGTCACCGTTTCCGCAAGCGACTGGTTCTGGCGGTCGATAGCCTCTGAGGAACAGAAAAAGAACTTTGTGAAGTATGTTCCCACTCAGTACAGTAATATAACGACAGATAAAAGAGGCTTCATCTATTCGACCATCAGCACAATAGATTACAGCCAGCTCAAAACCGCCGCCGGCGGCGGCTCCGTTTCCGGAAGTACCGCTCCGGTCGCGAAGCTCACTCCCGACGGTTCGGATATCATGCGGCGTCTGGGAGAGTTTCCGCCGATGGGTGACGTTATCTTTACCGAAAGCGGAAGCCCGAAGATAGTCGACTGTGCCGTGGATAATGAAAGCGGTCTTTATACGATTCTCGACCAGGCTTCGGGAAGATTCTTCACTTACGACCAGGACGGGCGGCTGTTCTTTATCGGAGGCGGTTCCTCCAATGGTCAGTACGGAAGATTCAGGACCCCTACCTCCATAGTCTGTGACGGGGATTACATATATGTCTCGGACTCCGGAAACAAGACCATAACTTCCTTCTGCATGACCGACTACGCGAAACTTGTCCGGAGCGCTCTTGCCGCCGATTCCATCGGTGAGTTTGAATCCGCCTCCAAACTTTGGACAGAAGTCGCGGCCTACAACTCCAATCTTTACGTTGCCTATATCGGTATCGGCAAGGCGGAGATGAGATACGCGGCAAAACAGACCGATAAGGAAACCATGCTCGGTCACTACGAAAAGGCGATGTACTATTTCTCTCTCGCCAATGAGAAAACAAATTATTCAAAGGCTTTCACCGCACTCAGAACCGAAAAACTTACCCAGTACTTTACCCTGATAGTTATAGTTGTACTGGTCATCATAGCCGGGATAATTGTTTTGTCCGTGATAAACAAGAGAAAATCAAAGAAGAAAGGAGCGGGAGCTGAATGAGCGCTGTACTCGGTCATCTGAAAAATTTCTGGCACGGTTTCGTGGAAATGCTTAAACGCGGGCTTTTTGCCTTCCAGATCTTCGGACACCCGTTCCAGGGCTTCTACGATCTTAAAAACGATCCCAAACGCAGATCCGTTCCGGCTGCCGTGATGTGGCTCGTTCTTCTGGGACTTTCCGCCATATTCCGTGAGTTGCTTACGGGTTATCTGTATTCCGAGAGCGAATACGCAAAGCTGAACATCAATATCCCGGTAATCCTTCTTACTGCGGTATTGCCGTATCTGCTCTTCACCATATCCAACTGGTGCTTCACCTCTCTTATGGACGGTGACGGTTCCCTTACGGATATCTTCTGCGCCACGGCTTTTGCGACTGTTCCCATGACCATCTGCAATATCATTGCGATTCCCGTAAGCAATTTTGCTTCCCTCGGCGAATCCAGCACATATTCGTTCATTCTGACCATGGGATCCGTTCTGACATACCTCATGATCTTCCTCGGAATGATCCAGACTCATCAGTACTCCGTTGGTAAAGGTCTTGTAACCGCCGTTCTCACCATTGTGGGTATGGCTGTCATCGCCTTTATCGCCATACTTATCTTCTTCCTGATACAGCAGGTTGCGGGCTTCGTCGGAAGCCTGTACACGGAGATAAGCTACAGGCTTAACGAATAGGGGGCGAAGAAATGAAAAGAATTATATCCGTTATCCTTGTTCTCGCCCTTATGGCTTCCGTTGCGGTGGTGCTTTCTTCCTGTAAAGGCGCTTCCGATAAGAGCGGCTCCTATATCACCGACGAACAGCGTGCGGCTCATATAGCAAAGCTTGTGGGCGACGGGCTGATTATTGCCGAAAACGTGGAGCATGTCTCCACTCAGAAGGATCCGATCACCGGTGAAGATGTGGATTATTATACCTACATCTGGACCATAGATCCCGATTACCGCGACGTCGTGGGACAGACCGGCAAGACTCCCACCTCCAAAAGTAAAAACGGTCTCGACGAGATGACGCTCATAACCGAAAACAGCAAATATGCGCTGTATATGAACGTATCCGCCAAGAATCCGGGGGATATAGCCGTTCTGGATAAAGCCACAGAAAACGTTTATCACTCCAATCCCACGATATCCAACAGTGATTATACGAATCTCAGCGTCGGCGATGAATCTCTGAAAAATCTTCTGATCTCTGCCCTGTCTATTGAGGCGTACGACATTTCCAACAAGAAGTACGAGTTCAATACCCGGACCGACTGCATCGAAGATCTCAATCTGAAGATAGTCAAGACTGCCGAGGACTCGGTCAGAATAATCTATACCCTTGGTAAAGACCCCGATAAGGAACTCGTTCCTACGGTCATGACCGAAAAGACCTGGGATTGGGTCATGAGCAAGCTTTCTTTGCTTGGACTCGAGGGTGAGCTTTACATGAGCGACCTTGAGTTCAACTACAAGCACGTCACTCCCTCCACCCTTACCACAGAGGAAAGAGATTCCCTGGTCAAGTATTTCCCCACAATTGAAACGGACAATATGTACATTGCCCGCAGCATGGGTACCAAGCAGAAGCAGCTGGTCAGAGAAGCTCTGACGGCAGCGGGCTTTACCGTGGAAATGCTGAAAAGAGAAATGGAAAATGTGGAGTACAGCGGTCCCGCAAGAGCCGTTATGTATACCATTCCCGTTGATCTGAAACTGGATGACAACGGTCTTTCCGTTACTGTTGATACGGCCCTTGTTCAGGGTCCGTCCAAGCAGAAACTGTATAAGATTTATCTGTACCGTTCTCTGGGCGCGTTCACCCCAAGTGCAAAGCTTAAAAACAGCCAGTACATGATAATCCCCGACGGATCCGGCGCGATAATGCCGGCGGAGGGAAATCTGACCACAGAGGCGTTTTCCTCCCGGGTCTACGGTGATGACTACACCTTCCAGGCGGATCTTTCCACCTCCAGAACCGAGCAGGTGCTTTCCCCGTTCCTGATCTATGACAGATCTGATATGGGAGGTCTGATGGCGGTTGTGGAAAGCGGTGCGGCGCAGACATATGCTACCGCGCGTCCCGCCAACAAGTCCAATAACCCCGCGGCTTCCATAAACTTCGATCTTATATATACCGAGCGTGACTACCGTACCTATTCCAACGGCCAGGGTGCTGACACTTCGTCCTCCGACGGCAGTTCTTCAACAGCCTCCGGGTCCTCCGGTATAGTTCTTTCCAAGGAAGAGCCTGATGTTGTGTTCACGGTTCGCTATATACCCACAGCCGGAAATAAGACTTATTCCGAATATGCTGAGCTTTACCGTAATTACCTTATAAATAGCGGCAAGCTTCCCGCAAACGGAAAGGCTGATACCACAACTCCTCTCTATGTGGAACTTATGGGCTCGGTCAACCGTACGGAATCCGTTGCCGGAATTCCGGCTGACAAACAGAAATCCCTGACGGGATATGCCGACGTGAAAACCATTGTCGACAAACTTCTGGATGCGGGCATAAGCAACATCGATGTCCGGTACACCGCCTGGGCAAACGGCGGCTTCTATAACAGCATCAACGATAAACTGCGGACTCTGAAGGTCCTCGGTTCCGAGAGTGAACTCAAGGAACTTACAAATTACCTCAAGAGTGCCAATGTCGGATTCTACACTGATGCGGATTTCCTTTACATATACAAGGACGAGACCTTTGATTCCCTGAATTACACTCAGGATACGGCGAGACGTCTTGACATGCGCATCGGAAAGAAATACAAGCGCAATTTCTCCTCCGGAGAGGTTGAATCCTCCCTGACAAATATCCGGACAATCCTTGCGGCTGATCTTATACCGGTGATTGCCGGCAGCTATAAGACATCCCTTGAGAAAGTCATAGACACCAAGCAGATATCCTTCGGTGATATAGGTGCGGACATAAACTCCAACTATAAAACCGGACGGATCAGCAGCCGTGACGATGCCCTTGCATATCAGCTCCAGGTTCTGAAACTTTACGACGGCTATGAGAAGATGTTTACCACCGGCAATGACTATGTCTGGGCTGAGGCAACACATATAATCAATCTGCCCATGGGGTCAAGCGACTATATGTCCACGACTTATTCCATCCCCTTTATCCAGATGCTTCTGCACGGGTATGTGAACTATACCGGCAAGGCCGTAAACAGAAATGCGGATTATCAGAATCAGCTTCTTCTCTGCCTTGAAACGGGAAGCGGGGTTGCGGTGAGATGGATGGCTGCCGACAACAGCATCTTTGATAACACCGATATGGTGGACTATTACTCCATGCACTATGAAGATTCTTTTGATAAAGTCGTTGATTTCTACAAAAAGGTCTCGGCGGTGCTGGATAAAGTCTCTACCCTTAAAATAACCGAGCACAAGTATGTTGACGTTTACGCGGCGGCTCCCGACGTGGCTGAGGACGGTACGGTCTCCGGCAGAGGCGCGGGCACGGTGGCTGCGACTACCTACGGCGGTAAGTATACCGTTTACGTCAACTACGGAAACAGCGACGTCTATCTTGCCGACGGTACGGCAATTCCCGCAAAGGGCTATGTGGAGGTGACAAAATGAGTTCTAAAAGCCGAACCGGCGCGATTAAAACGCCGAAAAGAGGGCTCTTCCACGTTTCCCTCGAGAGGAAACAGAATCTATACGGATATATCTTCGTACTTCCTATTATAATAGGTTTCGTTGCTCTGTATATCCCGGTTCTGATTCAGTCCTTCATCTATTCCGTCAGTGAGATCCAGACCACCGGCGGCGCGGGTTTCAAAACCGTGTTTGTCGGTTGGGAAAACTACAACCAGGCTCTGTTCGTAGAGGACGGATTCCTGAGAACTGTGGTTGAGTCCACCGGAAGCCTGATAGCTCAGATCCCGGTCGTTCTGATCTTTGCATTCTTCATGGCAAATATCCTGAATCAGAAATTTGTCGGACGCGCCGTCGCACGTGTTATATTTTTCATTCCCGTTATAGTTTCCACCGGTATAATAACCCAGATGGAAAGCATGAATGCCACCATGACCGACATTTATGCGGCGGGAACGAAAATGGAAGTGGGCGCTGCGGCTTCGATATTCAATTATTCCCAGCTGGAGTCGATTATTTCCGAATCCCTCGGAAACTCCGATCTTGCGGGGATAGTTGTGGGGGCGGTCAACGGACTGAATTCAGTCGTAACTTCTTCCGGAGTTCAGATGCTCATATTCCTTGCCGGACTGCAGGGAATATCCGTAAGTATGTATGAATCCGCAAAGGTTGAGGGTGCGACCGGTTGGGAGACCTTCTGGAAGATATCCTTCCCCATGATCAGCCCGCTGATATTGGTTAACCTTATATATACCGTAATAGATCTGTTTACCAAGTCCGACAATGACGCTATTCAGTATATAAACGCCAAACTCGCGGAATCAAGTTCTTACGCCCTCAGTTCTGCTCTGTCCTGGATCTATGCCGCCGTAGTGCTTGTGTTCGTCGGCGTGGTGTATATGCTGGTACAGAAGCTGATAGTCTATCAGGATTAGGAGGCGTAAAGATGAAACAGATAAATTACGAATCCGAAATCAAGGTAGCCGAAAAGAAGAACTTTTTCGAGCGTTTTCTTGAAAAGGTCAATCCGAAACGTTTCAAGGGCTTTGACTGGGCCCGTTGGAAACGGAAGAACCTTAACTGGAACGGTGTCGGAAGATTCGGTTGGTCGATACTGAGATTCATAATAATATTCGGTATATCCTTTATGATTCTCTATCCCTTCCTGGTTAAGATCATAGTTTCTCTCATGTCGGTAAATGACCTTGCGGATAACACTGTAATGTATATTCCCCGTGAAGGATCCACATATTTCTTCACCCGTGCGGCGAACAATATTTCTTACTGGTCTTCACTGTTGTATACATTCCTGTTGTCGCTGATAGTGGCTGTCGCACAGCTGTTTGTTGCGTCCTTCGTGGGCTATGGCTTTGCCCGGTTCAAGTTCAAGGGCTCCAACCTGCTGTTCTTCATTGTTCTGCTGACGCTGCTGATCCCGGCGGAGGTTATAAAGCTTCCGTTGTATGTACGTTTCAATTCCATGGGTATGCTCAACACCTTCTGGCCCCTGACCATAATGTCCTTTACGGGACTGGGCCTGAAGAACGGTCTTTACATATACCTTATGAGACAGTTCTTCCGCGGAATGCCGAAGGAGCTTGAGATGTCCGCATACATTGACGGTGCGGGATGCTTCAGAACCTTCTTCCAGATAATGCTTCCCAACGCTTTCAATATGATGATAACGGTTTTCCTCTTTGCCTTCACCTGGCAATGGACGGACACCACCTATAACTCCATGCTGATGCCGGATATGTCCATACTTTCCAACACCATTGTAAATGTTACAAAGGGTGTTACGGATGTGGCGCAGCAGAGTGCTCTGGTGGATACCGCAACGCTGATCGTTATCGCGCCCCTGCTTATAGTATTCCTGTTTGCTCAGAGACACTTTATTCAGGGTATTGAGCGCAGCGGTCTGGTAGAGTAATTCTCTTCCGGTTCCAGGCTTTTATCATCGGACAGAAGATTTCCCCTCGGGTATGTTCGGGTCCGGCTGCCCGCTGTTATCAAATGTAATAATTACGGCGTTTTCCCTTTTCATCAAAAGGGAGAACGCTGTTTTTGTTTCTTTTGTAATATATTACAGCGGGCCGGTGACATAAAAAGGTCCCCGGAGGGGGTGGGACAGCCTGTCTTTTGCCCCCGGAAAGGGTTCCCTGACAGTGAAAATTGCGGAAGAAGTTACCCGGGATTGTGTAAATAGCTAATATGTAACGGTTTTTAGTATTAAAATTTTGTGCAAACATACAAATTACAGACTCATTACAAAAATATTTCAATTTGGTATTGACAATTCCGGGGTTTTAAGGTATAATGTGTACAAGGCAAAGGGGCGTAGTGCCACCAAACCGCATGAAATCACGGAAATTACACTGAGTAAGCGCTGTGTAATCTTTATGACGGAGGCGGGGAGGGTCATTACAAACCGCAGGCCGAAAGTTATTTTTTTCTATCTTAACAGGAGGAAACCCTTAATGAGCAAGAAAATTCTGTCTGCAATCATAGCGATTGCGATGGTTGTTTCTATTCTTGCGACCGGCTTCGTTGCTTCCACAGGTGCCGCTGTAGAAGCCAGCGACTATGCTTCCATGCTCACCAAATATGAGCAGAAGCACGAACAGCTGTTCGCAAATGGACCTTTCTGGTCTATGAGAGCAACCATTATGTCCGCTTCCGTCGGTCTTCTGAAGAATAAGTCCGGCGCGAAGAAAGGCCTTGCTGACTACTATGGCGAAAGCAAGTCCGATCTTATGGGTACGTCCGATGCTCTGGCTGCCCGTAACTCTATTCTTTCCGCCCTCGACCTTCTCAAACTGGTCGCTGACGATGGTAACTCTCTGGGATTCTTTGGTGTAAATCCCAAGTTTGTATGGATGAACGGACTTTCCGTTAGCAAGGGCGAGTTCGAGTTCGGTTACAACTGGGGTGCCAATGATACAGGTGTAACCGCCGAAGACTTCCTGAAAGTTGTTGCTGAGTTCAATAAAGTAGCTTCCAGAGACGACAAGATTGACACTGCCAGTGCAAGAGCAGTTGCCAAGATCTGGGGTGCTTCCAACTGGGCTGAAGCTTATGCTGCTTTCGGTCTGGATCTGCCCGATGGTATTGTCCCCGCTTACAACAATGCTATCTACCTGGCTGATCAGATTATTATAATGGAGACCGGTTCCGACGCTTATGCTACCACTCTTTCCGGTGAAGCTGCGTTCTATACCTGGTTCATGAACCTCCTCGTTGAGAAGGGACTCGTTCTCGGTAACGATGACGACGAAGCCCTCCGCAACACCGCAAGAGATGAGCAGAAGGTTCTGAACGCTCGTGTTCTTTACAGCGAGTATGACAGCAGCGAGTGGAACTCCATAGTTGATGTTATCGCACTTGATGCTGACAGAGGCGCTTATTCCTCTTACGCATTCCAGGGCACCGGCAATGTTTACAATCAGATGGGCGTTGAACTTCTCAACTCTCAGCTCGGTGAGTTCATTGTTTATGCCGACTCCGTTTACTACTTCCTGAAGAGAGCTATCGAAGAGAACATGGACGCAGCTGTTGTTGCTCCTGTTGCCAAAGAGCTCCAGGTTTGTATCGATGTCATCAATACCGTTCTTAAGTATCTTGAGCAGCAGGTAAGAACCGGCTACAACAAGCCCGGTGCTGTTCCTCAGATCGCTTTCAACTTCCAGGGTGAAGAAAACGATGCTCAGATCGCTACCTATGACCAGATTCTGAACAACTATCCCGGCAGCGAAAACCCCTATAAAATGTTTAACTATGCTACCGGTGAGAGCGACAGATCCACCGACACGGATTTCGAGTTCGGTACTGTCTGGCTGGGCAGCAAGAGCAACTTTGACAACGGCAATTATGGTACCATAGTTTATGAGCCCGCTAATGACGTAGCCGTTGAAGGTCTCTCCGGTTATGCCGCAGAGCTCTACAACTATAAGAACTGGGTCGAAAAGGTTGACCGTGAAGATTATTATGATGCTGAACGTGGCTTTATTAATCTGTACGCTCTTGACCAGACCGGCCGCTACAATGTAGGCGCTGTTTACGGCTGGACCTCCTTCGCTCAGATCCGCAATATCCCCGAACTGAAGGATTATTTCCACGTATTTGAAACCGCTCTGAAGAATGCTGAAAACTACAGAGGTAACGGCGTTCTTTACACCGATTTCTACA
Organism: uncultured Eubacteriales bacterium; assembly: GCA_905207625.1. Classification (GTDB taxonomy): domain Bacteria; phylum Bacillota; class Clostridia; order Oscillospirales; family UBA644; genus HGM12619. The sequence goes on from CAJLLT010000003.1 coordinate 68,767, forward strand.
AGATCAAGGGTTCCGTTGACAAGGCTTGGAATGATTTCGTAACTGCGGTCAATGCCTACCTGTCCAAGGGATTCATTGATACCACCTTCACCGATTCCGCTGCTGAAGAGGCTGCTTACTACGGTGATCTTGTAAAGATCCTTGAATTCTACGAGAATAACCTTGAAGGCATTTATAGTAGCAGTTCTTACTTCAAGCTCAACGCTGCTGTTTCCAGAGCGGAAACCATCGTTAACCTGATAAAGGATACCGAAGAGCTTGATCCCAAGAATACCTATATCATTCTTAAGGGCATTGGCAACGAGACTTTCGTTTCCATCATCAATGATCTTCTTTCCGAGATCGCAGCTCTTGATCCCGCTGCCGACAGACTTGAAGTCAGCCAGTCTGACCTCGATGAAGCTTATGCTCTCATCAGAAAAGCTCTGTTTATCCAGCAGTACAAGAACCTTGATAAGGCTACCAATGAGGCGGTTACCGAACTCATCGAGAACCTGAAGTCCCTCCTTCCCACTGAGGCTGGTGTGGCTTCCAACTATGTCATCGCCAAGGATACCCTTGACAAGAAGGCTGACGGTGTTCACTATGAGTACGGCAGCTCCGATGACTACTACAGCAATGAGGACACCAAGTCCAACCTCAACCACGCTATAACCATTAAGTTCAATCTCCATTACTTCTCTTTCATCAATTGTCTGTATACTCTCGAAGACGTAGTATTCGAACTCGAGAATATGGATACCGAAGATCCTTCCTCCGAAATCATTGTGGTTCCCGAAGGTTCTTCCAATAACGGCGACCAGCTTGCTCAGCTCGCAGGTAGATTCTTCTTCCTGTACAACGCTGATGTCATCGGCGCTGACGTTAACGGCAGAAAGCTTGCCGAAAGCGTAATCGGCGAATATCGTACCAACCAGCAGGGTCTTACCTATCTGGCTGACAACACCATGATAGACGCCAACACCATCGCAGCTGAAAACCTCAAGACCGGCAAGGCTTGGGACTACGGCTTCAACATGATGGATAAATCCACCTGGGCTGAAATGTGCTGGTGGTACTTCCCCTACAACTTCCATGGCCACCACGGCGAAAACAACAACCGGTCTTCTTATGAACCCCAGCCCTATCGTATGTACACCGATAACGTGAAGATCCTCGCTGCCATCGCATTTGGCGAAGGCACCGGCGACGCTCCCGTTAACTACGGTTACGCTTACGATATGTATGCTTACTTCCTGGAAGTTCTCGGCCAGGCTCTCTCTGTCAGATACTTCGGTAACGCAGACGCCGACCGTTGGAACGAATGGGCAAACTACAGCAAACTGACCAATGGTCAGGGTACTGAAGCAAATGCATTTACCATTGCAAGCCGTGTTGACGGTGATCAGACTCTTACCTCCGTATTCTATGAGTGGGATAAGAAGTATGACATCTCCTCCGGTTGGGATTGGGAAAATGAGACCATGGGTGCTTCCGCAGACGTTCTGACCAAGGTCAGAGACTATGTCCTGAACCTGTTCGGCTATCTGTCCGGTAAGGTATCCTCCTCTATCGGCGTTGTTGCTTACAAGGTAGTCAGTGTTGCCGGACTCTTCGACCTCTTCAGCGAACAGGGCGATATGATTCCTGCAAGATTCGAAGATACCGAGTATGCGCATGACGCAGCTCCCATGATCAACACTAAGTACGCTAAGGCCCTTCATAAGGCTCTCCGCGCCGCTTATGTACTGCTCTGGGGCGACGTTGCATACAACACCTCCAACAACATCACCGTAAGCGCTCCTCTCGCCGTTAAGGCCTATGAGGATGTTCTGGTTGCTCTTAAGGCCGTTCTGACCGAGAGAGGCATTCAGCAGTTCGCCAACTTCGAAGCTGACGTTGACCAGACCTCCAGAACCTTCAATCTCGCTGATCTTGCTGCTATGGATGTATTCACCAAGCTTGTTGAGACAGCTACTCCCCTTTCTTATTACCTCACGGTAGGTCCTATCTACAACAACGTTAAGGTTAACGCTGCTTGGGTTATGGATTCCTATGAGACCGAAGTTAACAGCTATTTCGGTCAGCTGATGTGGATCAACGTTGTTAGACCCATCATCGAAGGCGGTATGGTACTCCAGCTCGAAGACGTTGCAGTTTACGACTGGCAGTACGCTATGAACCTCACTTCTGCAAGACAGAAGATCGCAAACATCTCCACCCTGTTCTCCTATGATCTGGCTGCTAATCAGCTTTACAGCATCAGAAGCGACGTTCCTCTGAGCTATCTGTTCGGAGTAGTTGCTGAAGTTGAAAATCTGAGAGTTGACCAGGATAAGCACAGCGATCCCTATCTGGCTGATTATGCCGAAGAGAAGCTGGCTGCCCTCATCGCTGAGGCTCACGGACTTGAAGTAGGCGTTTACGCCGACAACGGTCTGTCCGAGGCTATGATCAATGCAGATACCATCTACTATTCTCGTAAGTCCACCCACAACTTCTCCGTTGCTGAGAAGGCTATGGGTTACAACAAGTGCCTGCCCACTGCTGAGGAAATCGACGCTGCTGCTGAAGCACTTGCTGCTGCAATCAAAGCCGCTAAGGATTCTTACCTTGGTGGTTCCAAAGAAGAATTCGAAGCTATAGTTGCGGAAGCTCGCGCTATCTGCGCTCAGTACACCGGAGCTGAATATGCTGAACTCGTTGCTGCTGTTGAGAAGGCTATTGCTGATGCAAGAACCATCCTTAACTACAACGACCTCGAATACTTCACCGCTAATGTTACCTGGGTTAAGTGGAACGAACTGATCGATTCCATCAACAAGGCTCTCGCTGCTCTTGAAGGTCAGGCTCTGACTGCAGATGAACTGGCTCTCTATGCAGACGCTGCTCTTGCAAATCATCACGCTTCCGCTTACACCGAAGAGTCCTACAAAGCCCTCACCGAAGCTGTTGCTGCCGCTAAGGCCGTTGCTGCTAAGGGTGCTGAAGCTACCGTTTCCGAAATCGCCGCTGCTAAGAGAGCTATCGATGATGCCATCGCTAACCTCGTTAAGACCGACATTTCTGAGATCATGGCTGCAGCTATCGAGAAGTTTGCAGAACTCAAGGCTGAATTCGAAGCTCTGAACGAAAAAGAGTATGACGCTAAGTCCTACAAGGCTCTTAAGGATGCTCTTGACGCTCTCGAAGCCGGCATCAACAACAAGGTCAGCGACGATGAGATCCTCGATCTCCTCCTTAAAGTTATGAACTCTAAGGCTAGCCTGAAGAACGTTGATACCTGTGACGACTAAGAGTTTTTCTCCACTCTTATGTATGATCTGCGGGTGACCGCCTCTCTGTCCCGGCAACGGACGGATGTGCATACGTAGGAAAAAAGATTAGAAAAGGCTTTTAGCTTCGACCCCTGCGGACTTTCGTCCGCAGGGGTCGGTTATTATATCCGGTACTTTATTTGGATAAAAAATCACAAATTACATATTGAAATATCAAATAAAATATGGTATACTGAATCGTATATAAATATAACCGGCGAAAAGCCGAAACAGAGGGGTTTTTATGGCATTACTCATACCGAAGGGCTATCAGCCCTCTCTTACCGTCCGACAGACACTGAAAGCGGTAAAAATAATAAAAGATATTTTCGAAATAGAGCTTGCCAAAGCCCTTAATCTTGAACGGGTCTCCGCACCTTTGTTTGTTACCAGGGACAGCGGTCTCAACGATGACCTGAACGGGGTGGAGGTTCCTGTACGCTTTGAATTCGAGGGAAAGACCGCCGAGATCGTTCATTCTCTTGCCAAGTGGAAGCGTCTTGCGCTTAAGGAATACGGTTTTGAGCCTCATCGTGGACTTTATACGGATATGAACGCTATCCGTGCCTGTGAGGAGCCGGATAATTTTCATTCCATTTATGTTGACCAGTGGGACTGGGAAGTAGTCATAGACCGGCAGGACAGAAACCTTGAGTATCTCAAACAAACGGTGCGCAATATTGCCTCTGCGATTTCAGATACACAGCAGCTTCTTACCAAAACCTATGCGAAAGCCCAGACAATGTTTCTGCCGGACAGCGAGGTTCTGTTTATTTCTTCCTCAGAACTTGAGGCCAGATATCCGGATCTCTCTGCCAAAGAAAGGGAAAACGCGATCGTACGGGAGCATTCCCCTGTATTTATAACTCAGATAGGCGATGTTCTGCCTCTTTCCGGTAAACCCCACGACGGGAGGGCGCCGGACTACGATGACTGGTCTCTGAACGGAGATCTCCTCTATTATTTCGCACCTCTTGATTGTGCTATTGAGGTCTCAAGTATGGGTATCCGCGTGGATGAAAAATCCCTGGATGAGCAGCTTAAAAAGGCTCATGCCGAGTCCAGACGGGATCTGCCGTTCCACAAAGCTCTGCTTTCAGGCCAGTTACCACTGACCATAGGTGGAGGTATCGGACAGTCCAGGATCTGTATGCTCATGTTGCAGAAAGCTCATATCGGAGAGGTCCAGGTGTCGCTCTGGCCCGAAGATATGAAAAAAGAATGCCTTGCAAATAATATAAATATACTCTAAATCAACAGAAAGGAGCAGTTTCATGGTTTCCATTAAAGAACTTTATACGGATATTGCCGCCTATGACGGTAAGACAGTGGATGTCTGCGGTTGGGTCAGAACCGTCCGCGACTCCAAATCCTTCGGCTTCATCGAACTTAACGACGGAAGCTTTTTCCGTTCCGCCCAGATCGTTTTCGAGGAGGCGGTGATCAATAATTATAAACAGATAGCAAAACTCAACGTGGGTTCTTCTCTCCGTGTCACCGGTACTGTGGTTGCGACCCCCACCATGAAGCAGCCCTTTGAAATAAAAGCCGCTTCAATAGAGATAGAAGGGGCTTCCACTGCGGACTATCCGTTGCAGAAAAAGAGACATTCCCTTGAGTTTCTCCGGGAGATTGCACATTTGCGACCCAGAACAAACACTTTTTCCGCAGTTTTCCGTGTTCGTTCCGTTGCCGCTCAGGCGATCCACCGTTTCTTCGGTGACAGAGGTTTTGTGTATGTGAATACACCCCTTATTACCGGCAGCGACTGTGAAGGTGCGGGGGAAATGTTCAGAGTCACGACCCTCGATCTTGATAACCTGCCCAGAACAGAGGACGGAAAGGTCGATTTTACCCAGGACTTTTTCCATAAATCCACCAACCTTACCGTTTCCGGACAGCTTGAGGGCGAATGCTTTGCCATGGCTTTCGGAAAAATATATACCTTCGGTCCGACTTTTCGTGCCGAGAATTCCAATACAGCCCGTCATGCGGCTGAGTTCTGGATGATCGAGCCAGAAATTGCTTTTGCGGATCTCGGGGACGATATGCAGCTTGCTCAGGACATGATCAAGTATGTTATCCGGGATGTACTGGAAAAATGTCCGGAGGACATGAAATTTTTCAATGACTTTGTGGACAAGGGGCTTCTTGACCGGCTTAACGGCCTTGTAAACTCAGATTTTGCCCATGTTACATATACTGAAGCAGTGAAGCTTCTCGAGCAGCACAGGGATAAGTTTGAGTATCCCGTATTCTGGGGCTGTGACCTGCAGACGGAACACGAAAGATATCTCACCGAACAGATATTCAAATGCCCCGTTTTCGTTACCGATTATCCCAAGGAAATCAAAGCTTTCTATATGCGCCTGAATGACGACGGAAAAACCGTTGCGGCTATGGATATGCTCGTTCCCGGAGTCGGGGAGATCATCGGCGGAAGCCAGCGTGAAGAACGCTTTGAGGTCCTTACCGAAAGAATGGAACAACTGGGGCTGAAGCAGGAGGATTACAGCTGGTATCTGGATCTTCGCCGTTATGGCGGAACAAAACATGCCGGTTTCGGTCTGGGATTTGAAAGACTGATAATGTATTTAACCGGAATTTCAAACATAAGAGACGTGCTGCCCTTCCCCAGAACAGTGGGCAACGCTGAGTATTAAAGAGAGAATCAGAGAGGGAACAGAGATGAAAAACGACATTACCGCACTTTCCGTGCCGGAGCTTGAGGCTCTCGCGGCGGAACTGAGAAAGCAATATGACGGGTATAAGTCCCGTGGGCTGAAACTTGATATGTCCAGGGGAAAACCCTGTACGGCACAGCTTGATCTTTCCGAAAAAATGCTGACGGTTCTTTCGGACAATGCCTCCTGTGTGGATGCCACCGGATTTGACTGCCGCAATTACGGAGTCATGGACGGTATTGCGGAAGCAAAACAGATGTTTGCCCAGCTTTTCGGAGTAGAGGCCGATGAGGTGATAGTCGGCGGCAACAGCAGTCTGAACATGATGTACGATCAGATTGTCCGCGGTCTGCTTCTCGGTGTATACGGAGGCGAGAAACCCTGGTCAGCTCAGGGAAAAATCAGATTTATCTGTCCCGTTCCGGGCTATGACAGACATTTTTCCATCTGTGAAAGCCTCGGTATAGAGATGGTGAATGTTGCCCTCACTCCCAACGGTCCGGATATGGACGTGGTCGAAAAGCTTATCAAAGACCCCTCCGTAAAAGGAATGTGGAATATCCCGAAATACAGCAATCCCACGGGAATTACCTATAGCGATGAGACCGTCCGACGTATCGCACGGATGAAACCCGCCGCAAAGGATTTCAGGGTCTTCTGGGATAATGCCTATGCTCTTCATGACTTCGGTCCTAACCCCGACACCTTGCTTGATCTTATGGCGGAGGCGAAGAAAGCGGGCAATGAGGACATGATCTTCATGTATATGTCCACCTCCAAAATATCCTTCCCGGGTGCCGGTGTGGCAGCCATGGCAGCAAGTAAGGCAAATATAGATCTTATTAAAAAGCAGATGTTTTTCCAGACAATCGGTCCGGATAAACTGAACCAGCTGCGTCATGTACGCTACTTCGGTTCCGCAGACGGACTTAAGGCATACATGAAAAAACACGCGGCGATAATCAAGCCCCATTTCGACGTGGCTCTTTCCACCCTTGACCGGGAACTTAAAGGCACCGGGGCTGCGGATTGGTATGCGCCCAACGGCGGTTATTTTATTTCCTGCAACGTGCTTCCCGGCTGCGCGAAGAAAGTCGTGGCGATGATGAAGGATGCCGGAGTGACCGTTACCGGTGCCGGCTCCGCCTTCCCGTACGGCAAAGATCCGGACGACAAAAACATTCGTCTTGCTCCTACTTATCCCTCTCTGGAGGAGTTGCAGACGGCTATGGATATACTTTGTGTCTGCACAAAGCTTGCGGCGGCAGAAAAGCTGCTGGGACTGTAATCGGAAAGGAAAATTCAACGGATGAGCAACCAGAACTACGAAAGCCCCTTCAACAGCCGGTACGCCAGTGCGGAAATGCAGTATATCTTTTCCGCCGATAATAAGTTCAGAACCTGGCGCAGACTCTGGATCGCCCTTGCCCGGGCTGAGAAAAACCTGGGGCTGCCGATAACCGATGAGCAGATAGCAGAACTTGAAAAGTATAAGGATGATATAAATTACGATGTGGCACAGGCAAGGGAAAAGGAAGTCCGCCACGATGTAATGAGTCATGTTTATGCTTACGGCGAGCAGGCAAAAAGCGCCAAAGGTATCATCCACCTTGGGGCAACGTCCTGCTATGTGGGCGACAATACGGACATAATCGTTATGCGTCAGGCCATGGAGCTTATCCGTACCAAACTTGTGTCGGTGATAAGAAATCTTTCCGGATTCGCCGAAGAATACAAGTCCATGCCCTGCCTTGCGTATACTCACTTACAGCCGGCACAGCTTACGACTGTGGGCAAACGCGCGACTTTATGGATAAATGAGCTATTGTACGATTTTGATGAGCTTCAGTTCCGGCTTGACAATCTCAAGCTTCTTGGGCAGAAGGGAACTACCGGTACTCAGGCGAGTTTTGTGGAGCTTTTCGGCGGGGAAGACTGTACTGAAAAAATAAAGAAACTTGAGGCTGATATTGCCCGGGAAATGGGCTTTGCCGCAGATAAGGTCGTCCCCGTCTCCGGACAGACCTACAGCCGTAAGGTGGACAGCCAGATCCTGGCGACTCTTTCCGGAATAGCTCAATCTGCGTATAAGTTTGCCAACGATCTGCGTATTCTCGCAAACTTCAAGGAGATTGAAGAGCCTTTTGAAAAGAATCAGATCGGCTCTTCTGCCATGCCCTATAAGCGCAACCCCATGCGGAGCGAGCGTATCTGCGCTCTCGCCCGGTATGTTATAACCGATTCCCTCAATTCCGCCTTTACAGCGGCGACACAGTGGTTTGAGCGGACACTTGATGATTCGGCAAATAAACGTATCGCAGTGGCTGAAGCATTCCTTGCGGTGGATGCGATACTGAATATTTATATCAACGTCACAAACGGTCTTGTGGTATATCCGAAAATGATCCGTCGCAGAGTGATGACGGAGCTTCCCTTTATGGCAACCGAGAACATTATGATGGAAGCCGTCAAGAGGGGCGGAGACCGTCAGCAGCTTCATGAAAAGATCCGTCAGTACAGCCTTAAGGCAGCGGCAAGAGTAAAGCAGGAGGGACTTGACAATGACCTTCTGGAACGCATAGCCGCGGACCCCGCATTCGGGTTGGATGCTTCCGAACTTTCTTCTCTTCTTGAACCTTCGGCATATATCGGAAGAAGTGTTGAGCAGGTGGATGAGTTCCTTCGCGGATTTGTCGGACCGGTTCTGGATAAGTACGGCAAAGGCGCAATAAAAGATGTTTCCCTCAATGTGTAGGAATACCTGAGATGAGTAAAAGGTTCCGCAAACCGCGGAACCTTTTTTGTTTCTGCCGCCAATGAGGGCTGAATCTAAAAAGGAAGCTGCCCGATCCCGGATCGGGCAGCTCTTTTTATAACCTTGTGGGGTTTTACGATTTCTTTTTCCTGCTTACGAGAATTATGACAACTATTATCGCAATAATGATCACAGCCGCTATAACGATGATAATAATTGTCGGGAATGTCTGTACCGCGCTGACAGAGAATTCGGTTGTCGCATCTCCGCTCGCGGAACGTATTGTGAGCGTGTGCTGTCCCTCAGCAAGGGTCTCCAGGAACGCCTCGTTCAGCTCTATCACTATACCGCCATTGCCGCTCTTTGTATAGTTTTTCGCATCAACGGTCTTTCCGTCGACAATAACTTCAATAAAGTCGGAAATATCCGCATCGGACACAAAGCGGAGAGTCTTGCCGCTGTTTTTTGTCCAGGACTTGCTCTTTCCCTCAGTAATTACGGGCGGGATCTTCGGGGTAACCGTATCCGCAACGGTGATTTCAGCTCCCGCTGTCGCATCTTTGAAAAGCTTTCCGCAATCGGCACAGCTGTAGTATTCGATGTGTCCCTCTGATGCGGCGGTAGCGGGGACAGAGCTTATTTTCTTCAGGGATGCATGGTTGGAGCTGTCCTTGTCACCGTATTTTTCTCCGCAATATTGACAAATTGCCTGTTCGGAACAGGTCGCGACACCTCCGGAGTGTTCGCAGGTGTATCCGCAATCGGCACAAACGCCGCTGTTCCAGGTATGAGACTGACGTTCAACAGTCACTTCTCCGCAACAGGAGTAAACCTGCTCGTGTTCGGATTCAGTCTGTACAGTCCAGACTTTTGAACCGGTATGATTTCCGGCATCGACTTCGCCGTATTTTTCGCCGCAGAACTTGCAGGTCGCTTTTTCGGTGCAAGTCGCTTCTCCTCCGGTATGTCTGCAGGTGTATCCGCATTCGGAGCAGACACCGTTAACCCAGGTATGATCTTCCTTCGGAACGGCTGTGGCACCGCAGCAGGAATAGTTCTGTTCATGCTTTGTTTCCGACTGGGTGGTCCACATCTTCGTTCCGGTATGATTTGAGGAATCAACTTTTCCGTATTTCTCCCCGCAGATCTCGCAGGTTGCTTTTTCGGTGCAGGTTGCCGTTCCTCCGGAGTGCTTGCAGGAATAGCCGCATTCGGAGCAGACGCCGTTGACCCAGGTGTGGTCCGAACTTTCAACAGTCACTTTACCGCAGCAGGAGTATTTCTGCTCATGCTTTGATTCGTTCAGAGCTGTCCAGACTTTTGTGCCGGTGTGCTTTTCGGGGTCCGCCTCGCCGTATTTCTCGCCGCAAACTTCGCAGACAGCGCCGTTGGTGCAGGTTGCGCTTCCTCCGAAGTGTACACAGACATAATCGCACTCTGAGCAAACGCCGTTTCTCCAATGATGTCTTTCTTCGGCTACCACGACTTTGTTGCAGCAATAGTAATAAGCCTCATGAGTGGTTTCTGTTCTTACGTATATAACGCTTCCGGTGTGATTTGCGGGATTTATGCCGCCGTATTCTTTACCGCAGAGCTGACATATTGCCGCCTGGGTGCAGGTAGCCGTTCCGCCGCTGTGCCGGCATTCGTAGAGACATTCGGTGCAGACACCGTTTGACCACTCGTGGCCTTCTTCCGCAACAACCGTAGTGTTGCAGCAGTCATAGTGGGATTCGTGCGTTGTTTCGGTGTATGTATAGATCACATTTCCGGTGTGGTTTTCAAGGTCCTTTTCACCGTATACGGTCTGGCATACCGAGCATACCGGAGCCTGGGTGCAGGTCGCCGTACCTCCGGAGTGTCCGGTGCAGTCAATCGTTCCGTTGTTTATGATGCTGCCGTTGACGGTGATGCTTCCTCTGTTCGTAAATGTTGTTCCCGCAGGAATCGTCAGGGTGCAGTTTTCGGGGATGGTGAGAGTCATGTCACTTGCCACGGTAACGTCTCCGGGCAATATGGGGTTTCCTGTGACCGATCCTACTTTGTTGCAGAACAGCACGCTGTCGGTGACGGATTCGTATGTATCATCGCAGGAGGATTCTATCCAGGACCCGGATACGGAGGTGCTGTTGCTTGCGTATATGCCGTATCCGTCGCCGGTCGCTTTGACGATACTGTTTATAATTGTTATGTCGTTGGAGTAAATTGCGACGTCAAAAACGGATTCCGCGGTCACAGTACTGTCGGAAATGGAGATGGATCCGTTTGCGCGCAATGTGGGATAATATCCCGTTGTTTTTATCTCCGCTCCGTTGGAGATGGACAGCGTGTTTCCGGAGAATATACCGGCACCCTTGGGAGCAGAGGCGGTTATTTTTCCTCCGTTTACGCTTATGGTGTCTCCGTAGACGGCGATGTCATTGCCTTTTGCCTTTATGGTCGCCCGGTCACTTACGGATATATTTCCGTAGCAACTGAGACCGAGGCTGTTGTAGTTTTCGTTATTTGAATTGTTTCCCTCGACCTCAAGATAACTGTCTCCGGTCATCGTAAGGTCGCCGCTCCACATGTCTATACCGTCAACGACATAGCTCATCTCGGTATCGGGATCCGGCTGCAGACAGTAGAGTCTGGAACTGTCCTCAAGTCTGAGGGAATGGGTTATTCCTGATTTTACACCTATCTGCAGGGGTGCGGAGTTTCCGGTTCCGGTTATTCTGACACATGCCGATCCGGAGAGAATGCAGTCTCCGTTCCATTCACAGTTTCTCGAAAGGAGGTTTACCACAATATTCGTGTCCGTGATATGAAGCGCATTGGGCATATATGAGGTTTGCTGAATAACGCTGAGATCTTTCGTGTTAAGGGTTCCCTTTCCGTGGATGGTGATGTTTTCCGCTCTGACTTTTTCCAGGGTGTTCACCGTATTCTCGGGAACCTCAATGTTAAGTCTGACGGGGCTGTTTTTGACGCTGATTCCACCGGATACGGTTACATTGTCCAGTTTCAGCCAGAACGCCTGCTCGACATCCGCAGAGTTGTTGCTTCCCCAGAGCCCGATGGTTTTGTCGGTACTCCCCGAAAGGACATAGACAACGTCTCTTTTTCTCAGGATGATAAGGTTTCCGCTGATCTTGTAATTCTCGTTTTCCGTGTCCTCGCCGCCTACGTCTATGAAAACGGTTTCCATATCGGAAGGAGCGGCGAAAAATTTCACAGGAGCGAGTACAAGCATCAGACAGAGCGCGAAAATGATGCACAGAACCTGTTTCTTCATTTTTTTTCTCCAAACTCAAAGCCAAGAGGCTTCTTTATTTCTCTACATTAAATATATCAGAAAAGATTGAAAAACAATGTTAATATTTTCAAAGTTTTTTAAAAGTTTTGTCGAACTCACAGGGGAAGGAAAAAACTTTTTCCTTCCCCTGTATCATTATTGCCCGGAGGGTTTGAGCGAGGCCTTTCTGCGTGCCTGCTCACGGTCATATTGGAGCATATACAGGCTGTAGTACCTGCCCTTCTTCTCCAGCAGCTCAAAGTGGGATCCCTGCTCAATTATCTGCCCGTGGGACAGAACAATTATATTATCGGCGTGCTGAATGGTTGAAAGTCTGTGGGCGACCATGAGCATCGTACCGATATTCATCAGCTTTTCGAGCGAATCCTGGATCAGAATTTCCGTTTCGGTGTCAATGTTCGCGGTTGCTTCGTCCAGGATCATGACCTCGGGCTTGTGAATTATCGTTCTCGCAAAGGAAAGCAGCTGGCGCTGCCCCGCCGAGAAGTTGTTGCCTCTTTCCCGGACCTCTTCGTCCAGTCCGTCCCGGAGCTTGTTGATAAATTTATCCGCATTGACATAGCGGCACGCCTGCATTATCTCTTCGTCGCTGACACCCTCCTTATTCAGCAGAATATTGCTGCGGATGGTTCCCGAGAAGAGAAATACGTCCTGAAGCATCTGTCCGAAATGGCTCCGCAGGGAATCGATTTTGATCTTGCGGATATCTATTCCGTCAATGAGTATCTCGCCTTTCTGAATATCGTAATTACGGCATATCAGAGACAGTATTGTGGTTTTGCCCGATCCGGTCGATCCCACGAAAGCCACAGTCTGTCCGGCTTTTACGGTGAATGAAACGTCCTTGAGGATCCATTCTCCGGGAATATAGCTGAACCAGACGTTCCTGAATTCTATATTTCCTTTGACCTCCGGAAGCTCGATTGCGTCCGGCGCATCGACCACATCCGGTCTGATATCGAAGATCGTGAATATTTTTTCGGCAGAGGCAAAAGCGGACTGGAGCCAGTTGAACTGTTCTGCAAGGCTCTGAATCGGGTTGAAAAACTTTGAAATATACATGTAGAAGGTAACGACCGTCCCTCCGTCTATCACCTGTCCGAGGAATGGCGTGTCTTTTATATACCCTCTTCCGCCCAGGTACAGCAGGCAAAGTACCGAGGTTATATAAAGCATGTATATTGTGGGACGGAAAACGGCGAAAACAAAGATCTCTTCCTTCATTGCCCTGTACAGACCTTCGTTTTTGCTGTCAAACTCCGCCTTTTTGTGCTCTTCCCGGTTGAATATCCTGATAATCTTCATTCCGGAAAGGTTCTCCGAGAGGAATGTATTTATATCCGTTGTTCTGTCCTTGACTCTGCGGTATGCCCTTCGGGAAAACTTCCTGAAAATGAGGGTAAACAGAATTATGAACGGGACAAAACACAGTATCATCAGTGTCAGGGTGTAATTCAGGCAGAGCATCGCGGTGAGAACGCCGGCAATGATGAAGCAGTTTTTTATCAGATTCACGATAATGTTCGTGAACATTCTGGAAATCGCGTCCGTATCGTTGGTAACACGGGTGACGAGTTTTCCTACGGGAATGGTATTCAGCTGCGCGTGGGAAAGGTTTTCGATATGTGCGAAAAGGTCTTCACGGAGTTTGGAGATTATCTTCTGTCCCGTTTTCTGAAGTGTGATCGCCTGTACATAGGAACTCGCCAGGGAAAGGAGGAGAATAGTTCCGTACACGATAACTGCGGCAAAAAGCCGGGACATTTCGAAATCGTCCTTGATCATTTTTTCTATATTGCCTATTATCAGAGGGGAGAGAATATCGTAGGCAATGGAAAAAATCATTACTATCAGCACAAAAAGGAAATTCTTCCAGTAAGGACGGGCATATCCCAGAAGGCGGCGGATTATTTCCGTATCCTTCATGTTCCGGTCAAAACCGATGGATTCCTTTTTATCTTTCATGCAAAGGAATGCGATTATGAAGAACAGGGAAAAGGTTCCGATCACCGCTCCGGCGATCAGGAGGGGGTAGTATTCATGCATTTTCCTTTTCCTCCTTTTCGTCCAGTTTCTGCAGATCCACCATCGTCTTGTATTCGGGGCAGGTGTTGCAGAGTTGTTCATGGGATCCGACCGCGACTATTCTGCCGTCGTCCACAAAAATTATTTTGTCCATCTTCTCAACGGTGGTTATCCGGTGGGCGATGAGGATAGTCGTCTTACCCTTGCGCAGTTTCCTGAGATTTTCCAGTATGGACTTTTCTGTTTTCACGTCCACAGCGGAAACCGAGTCATCGAGAATGAGAATGGAGGCATCTTTCATCAGCGCTCTGGCTATGGAAATACGTTGTTTCTGACCGCCGGAAACGGTGACGCCGCGTTCTCCGAGAACTGTCTGGTAACCTAATGCGAAATCTCTGATATTGTCGTCCACATCGGACATTTTTGCCGCCTGTATCACGTCTTCGGAGTCCCCTCCGTCGGTGGCGAAGGCAATGTTGTTTTCTATGGTGTCGCTGAAAAGGAAATTGTCCTGAGGCACATAAGCGGAGAATTTCCGTACGGTATGTATGGGAATGGTGTTTATATCCCTTCCGTCCAGGAATACAGTCCCGTCGGGAACATTATATGTTCGGAGAAGAAGATCCACTATGGTGGTCTTTCCCGCACCGGTCTTGCCGATTATACCCACATTTTCCCCCGCGTTTATCACGAAGGAAACGTTTTGCAGTACGTCGTATTCTCCTCCGGGATAACGGAAGGTCAGATTACGGAACTCAATGTTTCCGTAGATAAAGTCCATATCCGTTACATCCGGTCTGTCTTCCACATCCGAGGTGGAGTCGAGTAACCGGCTGATCCTTTGCAAAGAAGCCTTGCCTCTGGAACGCATTTCTATGAGTTCGGAAACAGCCATTACGGGCCATACGGCGGAATTGAAGTAGGCTATGAATTCCACCAGCTGTCCGGCATCAAATATCTTTTCATGGACGAGCCAGCCGCCGTAGCCGAGTATGACGCAGATTACCGATTCCACAAAGAGAGTAACGAGGATATTGAGAAGGGTGGATGCTTTGGTATAGTTTACGTTTGCTTTTTCATTGTTTTTGTTGAGCTTACGGAAATTCATCAGTTCCTTTGTGTTCTTGACAAAGGCTTTGATCACCGCGATTCCGGAAAAGCTTTCCTGCGAGAAGTCGGAAAGGTCGGAAAAAGCCTGCTGTCTTTCCGCCCATCTTGCGGTCATGTGTTTTCCCACGACCGTTCCCACCGCAAGCAGGAGCCCCAGGGGTACCATGCATAAAAGTGCGAGGAAAGCGTTCATGCTGACCATTTTCCAGATTGCGAGGGTTCCCAGGAAGAGAGCGTCGCAAAACATCATTACTCCGGAGCCGAAGCATTCTCTTACCGTTTCCAGATCATTGGTAAAAAGAGACATAAGGTTTCCGACCTTGTTTACCTGGTAATACTGTTGCGAGAGGCTTTCACACTTGCCGAACATTCTTCCTCGGAGATCGGTAGCCACCTTGAGAGCAGAACCGAAAAAGCAGATACGCCAGAGGAATCTTCCGATTACAAGCGAAAGGATGACAAAAAGGAGCGGGCGGCAGACACTGTCAAGTAAAAACTCCATATCAAAGGGAACGGTTACTCCGTCCGATGTCACCAATCCCGTATTTATCCCGTTTACAACGAGTTTGTAGAGTTCCGGGACTATAAGCTGAACATAGTCCACCGCAATAAGCGCGGCGGTGCCCAGAAGCAGAACATGAAGGTATCGCAGATAGTATTTATTTATGTGTTTCCCGAAAAGCATAATGCCCCCTGATACTATTATAGGTACAATAACGGGAAAAGTATATCACATTTGTCCGGTAAAGTCAATGAAATAAGAGTGAAAAAAGTCGGAATAGCACGGAAGTTCTTGACTTATGGGGAGGAATGGTGTATAATACGCACAGCGGCGCGAAGCGCCCCGATGCTTTGCATCGCACCGACGGAGCCGGTGGCTGTGCTTTTGACGGCGTCGTAAAAATGCCCTTGCGAGCAAGCATTTTTACTCCTGGTGTGATATGTACCCGGCCAATCTTCCTGCAAAAGGTTCATGGCTTCGCTTCTGTGCGCTCAGTTCAACAATGGACCCGGATTTGCCGCCGAAGTGCCGTTGCGGACAGGGAAATCATTATTATCAGACGCTTACTGAAAAGAGAAAGAAGTGAAAAGATGAATATACATTCGGAGTCTGCGGTCAAGGACCTTACGGTAGGAAATCCGTATTCTGTTATAGTGACCTTTGCGCTCCCGATTTTCCTCAGCCAGGTTTTTCAGCAGCTTTATAACACTGCCGATACATTTATTGTCGGAAAATTCCTCGGTACCGATGCTTTTGCCGCAGTGAGCTCTTCCGGGACCCTGATTTTTCTACTTGTAAGTTTCTTCAACGGTACAGCGATGGGTGCCGGTGTTGTTATCTCCCGGTATTTCGGTGCGGGAAACAGGGACTGCGTTTGCCGGGCTGTACATACGAACATAGCCTTAGGGATCACGGGCGGGCTTATTCTTACCGTGTTCGGGGTCGTGTTCACTCCTACGCTGTTGGTCTGGATGAATACCGATCCTGATGTCCTGCCGCAGGCGGTAGAATACTTCCGGTACTACTTTTCCGGCGCGCTTGCCATGATAATGTATAATGTGTGCTGCGGAATAATGAATGCTGTAGGGGACAGCGAGAGACCTCTCTATTATCTGATATTTTCATCGCTGCTGAATGTTTTGCTCGACCTTATTTTTGTTGCGGTGTTCCGCTGGGGAGTCTGGTCTGCCGCTATCGCAACGGTAATATCTCAGGCGTCAAGTGTCGTTCTTTGTTTCATCCATCTTACAAAAAAAGGACATATCTTCACCGTCGAGCTGAAAAAAATAAAGTTTCACGGGGATATGCTGAAGCAGATAATCCGATTCGGTCTTCCCTCAGGGGTTCAGAATTCCGTAATAGGTCTTGCGAACGTAATTGTTCAGACCAACATCAATTCCTTCGGTAAGTTTGCCACAGCGGCTTATGGCGCACATGCGAAAATAGAGGGTTTTGCGTTCCTTCCCATAACCAGCTTCAATATGGCGATAACAACATTCATTGGGCAGAATCTGGGTGCGAAACTCTATGACCGGGCAAAGACCGGGGCGCGTTTCGGTATCCTTTCCGCGGTTATAATGGCTCAGATCATCGGAATAATCTATTATATTTTTGCGGAATCCTTTATAGGATTCTTTGACTCTTCTCCGGAAGTCGTTGCGCTGGGTGCCCAACAGGCGCACACCGCCACACTGTTTTATTTTCTCCTTGCTTATTCCCACGCTGTTGCCGCTGTCTGCCGGGGGGCGGGAAAAGCTTTTGTGCCGATGTTGGTCATGCTTTCGGTATGGTGTGTTCTGAGAATAGGATATATAGAGCTGGTGATGAGTCTTTTCGGAAAGATAGAATATATCTACTGGGCTTATCCTCTGACCTGGGCAATAAGTTCGGTGATATATTTCATATATTATCATGCCTCGGACTGGATCCACGGTTTTGAGAAAAAAAGGGAGAAAACCCTGTAAGACACATATTCTGTTCCACACAGTGAGGAGCCGCCGGAATAAGTCCGGCGGCTCCTTTTATGTCTGCATTTTCAGCTACTCAATAATTCTCCGCGTGAATCTCGAAATAACTCTGAGGATGATTGCATGTGGGGCAGACCTCCGGGGCGGAGGTTCCCACTATAATATGTCCGCAGTTGCGGCACTCCCAGATCTTTACCTCGCTTTTTTCAAACACGGCTGCGGTTTCAACGTTTTTCAGAAGAGCACGGTATCTCTCTTCGTGATGCTTTTCAATGGCTGCAACCAGTCTGAACTTCTTTGCAAGTTCCGGAAAGCCTTCTTCTTCCGCTGTTTTTGCAAACCCTTCGTACATATCGGTCCACTCATAGTTTTCACCTTCTGCGGCGGCATCAAGGTTCTGGGCGGTGTTTCCTATTCCCTGCAGTTCTCTGAACCACATTTTCGCGTGTTCCTTTTCATTGTCGGCTGTCTTCAGAAACAGGGCTGCAATCTGCTCGTATCCCTCTTTCTTTGCCGTGGACGCGAAATATGTATACTTGTTTCTTGCCTGGCTTTCGCCTGCGAAAGCCGCCTGAAGATTTTTCTCGGTCCGGGTCCCTGTATACTTTGTTTTCTTTTCCATGAAACTTACCTCCGATACTGAAGATCAATATTTGACATTTCGCCGGGTCATATCAGCGGTTGGATCATCTGCATGAGTTCCGCCTTATTTTTGAACCCGACGGATGTTTCGGCGATTTCACCGTCTTTGAAAAGAATAAGGGTCGGGATGCTCATTATTCCGAATTTTGCCGCGAGATCCCTGTTTTCGTCCACGTTTACCTTACCCACGGTCAGCTTTCCTTCGCATTGCTGCGCGATGTCAGCCACTACGGGGCCGAGCATTTTGCAGGGTCCGCACCAGGGTGCCCAGAAATCCACCAGTACCGGTGTACCGGAGGAGTATACCTCGGATTCGAAATTTTCTTCATTCAAAATGATTTCAGCCATGACTGCATCCTCCTTGTCTGTTTTTCATTATGTGCATTACTTCCCGGAATATACTCCGCGATGGATGTCTATATCCGCAATTCCGGGTCTTTCCGTATGGCAGGAATATATTCCCGGAACGATTATAGCATTTTCTCCGAGGATTGTCAAGAACCGGGGTTGGTGTAAAATAAACAACAAGAAGGTTAGTGTGTGCTAACTCTTTGGGCAGACTGCCGAATTTGTTAAAAAATCGGAAAATGAAGGAAAAACCTATTGACAAACCCGCGTTTCTATAGTATAATACGAGTCGGTTAGCGGAAGCTAATCAATTTTAAAGGTTTATGGTTAGTCGGTGCTAATTATTTTTTAAGGGTTCGGGTTAGCTTTTGCTAATCATTTTGTTTCCCGGCGGGTTAGCACCTGCTAATTGAAAGGGAGGGATTCGTATGATGCCGCTCTGTCTGGCAGACGTGGGAGAGGAAAACATCATAAGAAAGATCGGCGGAAGCCCGGAGATAAAAAAACATCTTGAAAATCTGGGGTTTGTCGTCGGCGGAACAGTGACCGTGGTCAACACTCTTGCGGGTAACGTGATAGTGAATGTCAAAGAATCCAGGGTTGCCATAAGCGAAGAAATGGCAAGGAAGATAATGGTATGACCCGGAGCTCCCGGTGAACAAGTAATTTATTTAAGGAGGATACAGGCAATGAAGACTCTAAGACAGGCGGAAGTCGGGCAGACCGTAAAGGTAGTCAGACTTCACGGCGAGGGCGCGGTGAAGCGTCGTATTATGGATATGGGCCTGACAAAAGGTGTTGAGGTTTACGTCCGTAAAGTGGCGCCTCTCGGAGATCCCATAGAGCTGACTGTCCGCGGATATGAGCTTTCGCTGAGAAAAGCCGATGCGGAAATGGTAGAGGTTGAGTAAGACCGTATGGGGAAGGAGGCTTCCCGTATTTTTGAGATCAGCGGTTAGCAAAAGCTAATTGCGGTAAGGAGAAATGCAAGAAATGGAACTGAAAATTGCCCTTGCGGGTAACCCGAACAGCGGTAAGACCACACTGTTCAACGCTCTTACCGGCTCCAACCAGTTCGTAGGTAACTGGCCCGGTGTAACGGTGGAGAAAAAGGAAGGTAAACTCAAGAAACACGATGACGTGAAAATAGTTGACCTTCCCGGTATATACTCTCTTTCCCCCTATACTCTGGAGGAAGTTGTTGCAAGAAATTATCTTATAAGCGAAAGACCGAATGCCATCCTCAATATTATCGACGGTACCAACCTGGAAAGAAACCTGTACCTGACCACTCAGCTGGTGGAACTCGGTATCCCGGTTGTCATAGCCATCAACATGATGGACGTTGTCCGCAAGAACGGCGACAAGATAGATACTGCTGAGCTTTCCCGTCAGCTCGGATGCAAGATAGTTGAGATCTCCGCGCTTAAAGGAACCGGTATCATGGAGGCTGCCGAAGCTGCCATTGACGCCGCGAAGAATGGCAAGACCATTCCCCAGCATAGCTTTTCCGGCTGTGTTGAGCATGCCATTGCCCATATTGAGGAGGCAGCAGTTCACGGGCTTCCCGAGGAGCAGCAGAGATGGTATGCCATAAAGATTTTCGAGCGTGACGACAAGGTTCTCGGTTCCCTGAACATAAAGAAAGAGACCCTTGATCATATCGAACAGGATATCAAGGCTGCCGAAAAAGAGCTTGACGATGACGCCGAATCTATCATAACCAATGAAAGATACGTTTACATAGCGTCCATAATCAAGTCCTGCTATAAGAAAAAGAATGTAGGAAAGCTTTCCGCTTCCGATAAAATAGACCGTGTCGTCACTAACCGCTGGCTGGGTCTTCCCATATTTGCGGTAATCATGTTCCTGGTTTATTATCTGTCCATGGTAACTGTAGGCGCGTCTGCCACAGACTGGGCAAACGACGGACTTTTCGGTGACGGTTGGCATCTGCTGGGCATAGGCTCAAAGCAGTATGAGGAAGTTTCCGGTGAATACGAAGACGCCCTCAATGCCATAAACGGTTTTGTTGAGATCGATCCCGAAGCGGAGGACTTTGATGCCGCCGCTGCCCTTGAAGCTATCAGAAACTTCAGACCCGAAAGCGACAATGCCACGGGTACGGTAACGGTAGAGGATGAAGAGACCCTCGAACGTGCGGAAATGACTGTCTACTATTCCGAAATTCCCGAGTCGGTAAAGAATGATAAGGAAAACGACAGCTATATTTCCGTGACCTATCTTGAAGCAAAGGAATACTTTGAGACCAAGAACAGTGAATTTGCAGCTCCTGATCCGGCGGATTACGGTGTCTGGGTTCCCGGTGTACCGGTTCTTATCGGTACCGGTCTTGAGGCTGCCAATGCCCCCGAATGGCTGTCCGGACTTATCCTTGACGGTATAGTTGCCGGTGTCGGTGCGGTTCTCGGATTTGTTCCCCAGATGCTGGTTCTGTTCCTGCTGCTTGCATTCCTTGAAGCCTGCGGCTACATGGCCCGTATCGCTTTCGTTCTCGACCGTATATTCCGTAAGTTCGGTCTGTCCGGTAAGTCCTTTATTCCTATGCTTATCGGTACCGGCTGCGGTATTCCGGGTATTATGGCTTCCCGTACGATAGAAAACGAACGTGACCGTCGTATGACGATAATGACAACGACCTTTATACCCTGCGGCGCAAAAGTTCCCTTTATTGCAATGATTGCCGGCGCGCTTTTCGGCGGTTCTGCCTGGGTTGCGACCTCCGCATACTTTATCGGTATGGCGGCAATAATAGTTTCCGGTATCATGCTTAAAAAGACCAAGATGTTCTCCGGCGAACCCGCACCCTTCGTTATGGAGCTTCCCGCATATCACTGGCCGACGGTCGGAAACGTTCTCCGTTCCATGTGGGAGCGTGGCTGGTCCTTCATCAAGAAGGCCGGTACGGTCATTCTCCTGTCTACCATCTTTGTCTGGTTCACCACCTATTTCGGTTTTGTGGACGGAACCTTCCGTATGCTGTCCGAGGATGAACTGAATATGTCTATTCTTGCGGCTATCGGTTCCGCTATCGCCTGGATCTTCAAGCCTCTGGGCTGGGGCACCTGGCAGGCTGCCGTTGCCTCCATTACCGGACTTGTGGCGAAGGAAAACATCGTCGGTACAATGGGTATCCTTTATCCCGAAGGCTGGCCCGAGATCGCACAGGCATTCAACGGCATCACCGGATATTCTTTCCTGGTATTCAATCTGCTGTGCGCACCTTGCTTTGCAGCCATCGGTGCTATCAAGCGTGAAATGAACAGTGCCAAATGGACCTGGTTTGCCATTGGTTATCAGTGCGGATTTGCGTATGCTATTGCCCTCATGATAAATCAGTTCGGCGGACTGTTCACCGGCAATGTAAATGTTATCGGTCTTATCTTCTCCGTGGCTATCCTTGCGGGTATGATCTATATGCTGGTCCGTCCTTATAAGGAAGCAACGAAGCTGACGGCCAAAGTGAAGGTAAAATAACAGTCACAGCGTGAAAGGAGTCGGTCTTTATGTTTGCCTGGATAACGGCAAATCTGGCAACCATCATAATTTGTCTGGTACTTATACTTATTGTGGCAGCGATAATCGTCGGCCTGGTCAAGGATAAGAAAAAAGGCAAATCCACTTGTGGATGCAACTGTGCCCACTGCGCAATGGCGGGCTCCTGCCACAAAAAGAAATGACACGCAGGGAGCGCAACGAAAGTTTGCGCTCCCTTATTTCAGGAGAGGAGGTAAGCGATGGCTAACCAAAAAAACCTTACTCCGTCCAATATCAGGTATCTGCTTGCCATGAAGCAATTGGACAAGAACGGTTCCGGAGTCCGGAGCGTGGATATTGCCACTTGCCTGGGACTGTCAAGACCGAGTGTCCATAACATGATGAAGACCCTCATTGAAATGGGCTTTATCAGAAAAACGGCTTACGGTGTTGCCTTTCTGACGGAAGAGGGAGAGCAGACCGCACGGAGATACGGAAAGTATTATCTTTCGGTCTCGGAATTTCTCCGGGACGGTTTTCCCGGGTTGAAGCCGGTATGTCCCGCTGTTTTTGCTCTTCTTGCGGAGATTCCGGAGACGGATCTTGAAAAGCTCTGCGACAGCAGACAGATGTCAGGTGAGGTTACAGTATAAAGGAGTTTCGGTTATGGCAATAGTTGAATTCAAAAACGTAAGCCGTGTTTATACCAGCGGCGATCATGAGCTTAAAGCTCTGGATAATGTGAACATGACCCTTGATGAGGGGAAGTTTGTGGTTATTCTCGGCCCCAGCGGTGCGGGAAAAAGCACTTTGCTGAATCTTCTGGGAGGACTTGACAGTCCCACGGAAGGAAAGATCCTGGTGGAGGGCAAGGATATTTCGGAGCTTTCAAACGACGAACTTGCGGAATACCGGGCGGCGAAGGTAGGGTTTGTTTTCCAGTTTTACAATCTCGTCCCGACACTGACCGTACACGAAAACGTTGCTTTGGTTAAAGATATTTCTCCGGATCCTCTTTCCGCCACGGAGATGATAAAACAGGTCGGTCTTTCCGATCATCTCAAGAATTTTCCCGCCGAACTTTCCGGCGGCGAACAGCAGCGGGTTTCAATTGCCAGGGCTCTGGCAAAGAATCCGAAAATTTTGCTTTGTGACGAACCCACCGGGGCTCTTGACTCCGAAACGGGGGTCGTTGTGCTGAAACTTTTGCTGAAAATGGCGAGGGATTACGGTAAAACCATAGTTATTGTAACACATAACCAGAATATTGCGAAAATGGCTGACGTTGTTATCCGGGTAAGAAACGGCCGGATCGTTTCACAGCAACAGCAGTCGGATCCCGCATCAGCCGACGATATCGAGTGGTAAGGGGGATAAGGTATGCTCTTCAGAAAATTGTGGAGAACAATGGGTCTTTACAAAGCCCAGTTTATCTCCATGATAATCATGATAGCCCTCGGTATAGGTATTTTCGTCGGTTTCAATATGGAATGGTACAGTATCGAAACGAATACCGGGAATTTTTTTGACCTTACCGGTTACGCCGATTACCGTATAATTTCCGAAAAAGGCTTCAGTCCGGAGCAACTTCAGAAAATATCCGGCATTGACGGAGTCGACGCTGCGGCAAGGTTTCTTGCGGTAAGCGCGGACGTGAAAGGGAGCAACGGAGACAGTGTTTCCCTTACCATCACCACCGATGAAAACGTTTCCGGATTTTTCCTTGTTGAAGGGGAAAAATACGATGCCGGCTGTGAAGACGGAATATGGCTTTCGGATAAGTTCGCTGCCGCCAACGGACTTTTTTTGGGGGATAATATTACCCTTACATATAAAAACCTGGAAATAAGCGGAAAGATAAGGGGTCTTGTCAAGTCCGGAGAATATCTTGTCTGTGTCCGGGATTCAAGTCAGCTTATGCCGGATTATGACACCCACGGATTTGCATACATATCTCCCGCCATGTACCGGAAAGTCGCCGGATATGAGTTTTATCCTCAGATCCATGTGATCTCAGACATGGCAAAGAAAGATTTTGTTGAGGCTGCCGACACCGCTCTCGGGAATACGGCGATGATACTTACGAAGGACGAATCCGCCTCATACTCCGCCGCAAACGGCGAGGCTGAAGAGGGAAAGACCATGGGTTCCATTCTTCCCGTTCTGTTTTTGCTTATTGCGGTGCTGACCATGGTCACGACCATGCACCGTCTTACCGCAAAGGAAAAGACGCAGATCGGGACTCTCAAAGCCCTGGGCTTCAAGGACAGGCGTATTCTTGCGCACTATACCTGCTACGCCTTCATGATAGGGCTTATAGGTTCCGCCATAGGTATAGCTCTCGGTTACGGAATAAGTTACTTTATAATGAATCCCAACGGGATGATGGGAACATATTTCGATATGCCGCAGTGGAATATGCCGCTCCCCTGGTTCTGCGGACTCGCCGTAATCGGGATAATCGGGCTTCTTACGCTCATAGGTCTGCTTTCCGTCAGACAAATGCTCAGGGGGACTGCGGCCGATGCCCTCCGTCCTTATTCCCCGAAAAAAATGAAGCCCATGCTTATAGAAAGAACGAAGTGGTTCCACCGCCTGGGATTCGGTACCCGGTGGAATATGCGGGACGTGATAAGGCATAAATCCAGAACTGCCATGAGCCTTGTGGGTATTGTGGGCTGTACCGTCCTGATTGTCGGATCTTTGGGCATGAGGGATACTATGGATGAATTCCTCAATCTTTATTATGACGGGGCGACCAATTATTCTTCCCGTATATTCCTTTCCGAGGAGGCTACTCCCGAACAGCGCCGGCAGATCATCGACGAATATGACGGAGACTGGAGCAGCTCGGTAAGTGTCCAGATAGAAGAGAAAGCGGTTTCCCTTGATATTTACGGAGTTGAACACGATAAGGTCCGTTTCCCGGGACAGAAGTCGGGGTATACCCGCATCGGTGATGACGGGGCGTATATCTGCGTCCGGATAGCCGATGAATTCGGTCTTTCGGCGGGCGATGTGTTTATCCTCAGTCCCTACGGCTCTGAGGACAGTTATACCGTAAAGGTCGCCGGTGTGATACGGAGTGTTTCGGAGAGTATAGTCATAAGTCCTGCGTACGCCGATTCCCTCGGTCTGGCATACTCTGCCGATTCGGTCTATACCGATACGGCAAAGGAGAATATAAAAACCGACGGGGCGGTCAAAAGCGTTCAGTCCAAGCAGATGATAATGGATTCCTTTGATACTTTTACCGAGCTGATGGATTCCATGATAATAGTTCTTGTGGTCGGTGCTCTTATACTCGGTGTTGTCGTCCTTTACAATCTCGGTGTAATGAGTTATACCGAAAGATACAGAGAAATGGCTACACTTAAAGTTGTTGGATTCAAAGACCGGAAGATAGGGAGCCTCCTTGTGGGACAGAATCTGTGGCTGAGCCTTATTGGTGTCATTATAGGACTTCCTGCCGGAATAGGTGTTTTGGACTATCTGCTGAAGGCTCTTGCCGGCGAATATGAAATGAAGCTGGCGATAAGCCCGCTGAGTATAGCTGTAAGTGTAGTTCTTACTTTCGGGATGTCTTTGCTGGTAAGCCTCATGGTTGCCCGTAAGAATAAGCACATAGACATGGTGGAAGCCCTGAAGGGTGCGGAGTGATCTGAAAAATATTTCCGGGGAAAAAGTTTTCCCCGGTGAGAAAGAAGGAACATAAAATGGTTAGAATGACGCTTAAGATCGACGGAATGATGTGTCAGATGTGCCAGAGTCACGTCAATGATCTTATCCGACGGGATTTTGATGTAAAAAAGGTTTCTTCGTCTTTTTCAAAGGGAGAAGCCGTAATTATCTGCAAAGAGCCTCTTGACGAGGGGAAGCTGCGCAAGTCTCTGGAGGGGATAGGGTATAAACTGCTCTCCTGCACAACAGAGCCTGAAGAGGAAAAGCACGGTTTCCTGGGATTATTCGGCATGAAAAAATAGAGTATTCCATGACTCCGGCTGAATCTTCCGGTTGCTGCGGATACCCGGATGCGTGCCATATGTCAAAGAGTTTTCCTCGTGCCTTCAGGTCTGAGCCGGCACGGGGAAAATATTATTTTATTCCGTTGATATCGCCGCTCTGTATTGCGGCTATGTTTTTCTTTATCCTTTCCTCGTTCCAGTCCCACCAACGCATCCGCAGAAGTTCCGACACCGTTTCTCCGTCGAAACGTTTGCGTATCGGCCTTGCGGGAATTCCGGCAACGATGGTATACGGTTCGACGTCACGGGTCACAATGGCTCTTGTGCCTATCACAGCTCCGTCTCCGATTGTGACTCCCGCCATTATAACCGCCTCGTAGCCGATCCATACGTCGTTGCCTATAACGATATCGCCCTTGTTATCCCATGCTCCGGATATGGAGCCGGGGTCCGCCGGCAGTCCCCATTCCTCAAAGAAAATGGGGAACGGATATGTGGAAAGACTGCCCAATACGTGATTTGCGGCATTGAATATAAACTTTGCGCCGCAGGCAATGGAGCAGAATTTTCCTATCTTCAGCCGGTCATTGTTGCATTCCGGATAATGGTAAAGGACGTTGTTCCGTTGAAAATCTCTGGGGTCGTTGACAAAATCGTCGTAAGTGGTGTACTCTCCGACTTCAATTGAAGGATCGTTTATCACCTTGTTCAGATAAACCGTGGTTTTCCCCTGTGAACGGGGATATATTTTCCAGTCCGGTATCATTTTTTTTCCTCCGAATGTTTTGTTTTTTCAATCCATCCGGAACCGTGCAATGCAAAGCTTCAGGGCATACCACCTCTCTTTTCGGTGCTGTTATCCCGGGTCTGAGGTTTTTTCCTTATCTCTTTTTATACAGCACGATCTCCGGCTCGCTGCCGTCTACACTGTAACTGCATATGAGTATAAAATCCATGTCCGCAACTACTCCGTAGCAGATGCCCATGTCGGCAAATTCGATCTGTGTTCCGAGATATATGTTTTCGTCTTTGAGAAACCTGACGGTATCGCCGCACGGAAGACGGTATTCCAGGTTTACCAGGTGCCCCGGAAGTTCATGCAGCGTATCCGCGCGGGGGATCCCCGCAGCTTCAAGCAGTTTGTTGATTTCGGCAAGGAGCCTGATCCTGAATGCGGTATAGGCGGCTTTCCCTCCCGTTTTTATGTATTCCGCGGCAATGCAATTTCCTCCGAACGGGCTTGCACAGGTTTCGGCACAACCCTTGCAGTCCTCCTTCATTTTGCATTCGTCGCAGTTTGCTCCGCATACTGATGTCATTTGTTTTTCCTTTCATTTCCGGGTAAAGGTGCGTTCCGGCCCGGCTTCACGGTTTTAGCCGTGTTTTACGTGATTTACGGTTATGTACTAGGCTGATCTGTCTGTTTTTGTATGCGTATTACTCCCTTTGCTGAGACTCCCGTAACAGAGAAGGTGTAAACGCCGCTTTTTTGAATGTCAAGCACGAAATCGGAGCAGACTTTTCCATCCCCGCTGTAGACGGACGTTCCGTTTCCGTCCGCAATGTCAAGTCTGAGTTCTCCCTGCTCCGTCCGGAAATGCACTTCAAGGCTGTCCGAAGCTTCCAGTTCCATTGTGTGGCTGTCCGTTCCGTTCATCAGGTCCGCTTCGAGGATGTATTTGTCTTCGTTCTTGATTCTATTGCCGTTAAATGTTGCGTGTCCGCATGCCGCTGTGTGCAACGCAAGGAAAGCAAACAGCAGCAGCGCCGCGGCTGATCTTATTCTTTTCCCCGTTTTCATATATTTCCGTCCCGAAAGTATATCTTTTGAGGGTATTTTACACCAAACAGCCTGTTTTGTCAAGAGTTCCGGACACGGCGTATTACTTTTTGGCCGTCGGAACATACCCCGGTCCGGCCTTTGTACGGAAACACAAAAAGGTCGGAAAAAAATCGGTGTATCCCTCTTGACTGGATCCGGAACAGGTGCTATACTGTACGGGATAAAGCGTATGATTCGTTTGTCGGTGCCGGGTGAGGCATCTGCGTTTCCGCCGGTGCCGGCGAGACGATCTTTGCGTTCGCAAGAATACCGCGGTTCCGGCGATTCGGGGAAGATTCCCCGCAACCCCGGAGCTGACGGCAAAAAATAAAGGAGTGCTTGTTATGAGAAAAAATTTCGGTGCGGAATCCTGGTTCTATCCTCTGCCGGTACTGATCGTGGGTACCTATGATGAAAACGGCAATGCGGATGCCATGAACGCGGCATGGGGCGGACTGTATGATGCCGATAAGGTTGTACTGTGCCTGAGTGCAGGTCATAAGACTACCCGCAACATCAAAGCAAATGGCGCCTTTACCGTGAGTTTTGCCGATGCGGCTCATGTGGCGGAGGCGGATTATGTCGGAATAGTTTCCGCAAACAAAGAACCCCGTAAAATGGAAAAATCCGGATTCCATGTTTACAGAAGCGAAAAAGTAAACGCTCCTGTTATCGAAGAACTTCCGGTGACTCTGGAGTGCGAACTGATCAGAATCAACGAGGACGGCAACGTTATCGGAAAGATCGTAAACGTAAGTGCTGATGAGTCCGTTCTCGGCGCTGACGGAAGCATTGATATGTCAAAATTCCGTCCCATATCCTTTGAGCCCGCCCACAGCAGATACCATGTGCTGGGTGATGTGGTCGGAACAGCTTTTCAGGACGGGGAGAAACTGAAATAAAAGCCCTCCGGGGCTTATCTTTGCGCCCGGAAGGGACGGGCGGAGAAAAAGAAAGAAGCGTAGCGGTGTGATGGGAACGGAAATCAGAAAACGGCAGATGGATATGATCCACGGGCCGATATGGAAAAAAATACTGCTGTTTGCGTTGCCTGTTGCCGCAACCGCAATTCTTGAGCAGCTGTTCAATGCCTCCGACGTGGCTGTGGTAGGTAATTTTACCGGAGAAATGCGCAATGCCGCGGTTGCGGCCGTCGGAGCGAACAGCCCCATAATTTCCCTGATAGTAAACCTGTTTATCGGTATAGCCCTCGGGGCAAACGTGGTTATAGCCCATGATATCGGTAACGGAGACAGGGATTCCGTGCGGAAAACCGTTCATACCTCCATTCTCGTTGCGCTTATCGGCGGGGTACTGGTGGGTATTATCGGCGAACTGGTTGCCGCCCCTCTGCTGGGGATCCTCCAGGTGCCCGAAGATGTCTTTCCTCTTGCCCTGACGTATCTGCGGATATATTTTCTGGGACTGCCCGTGATACTTCTCTACAATTTCGAAGCTGCGATTTTCAGGAGTATCGGGCAGACCCGTATCCCTCTGATCGCGCTTGCAGCGTCCGGAGTTCTCAATGTGCTGCTTAATCTGTTCTTCGTTATTGTGCTTCATATGACGGTTGACGGGGTGGCGATAGCGACCGTTGTTTCCAACGCCGTGAGTTCCGTTATCCTGTATTGCATATTGCGGCGTACAACTCAGGTGATCCGTGTGGAACCGAAGGAGTTGAGGATAGATCCCAAGAGCCTGAAACGTGTTCTGCGGATAGGTCTTCCGGCGGGGATCCAGAGCGCTGTGTTCTCAGTTGCCAATATTATAATCCAGTCCGCTATAAACAGCCTCGGAACGGTTGTGATGGCGGCGTCAAGTGCCGCATATAACATCGAAATAATCACATACGATATTCTGAATTCATTCAGCCAGGCGTGCACCACTTTTGTCGGGCAGAATTTCGGCGCCCATGAACTGAAGAGATGCCGGAAGACCCTTGCCCTTTGCCTTGCTGAAGGGCTGGCTGTACTTCTGGCTGCCATTGTCCTCATCCTGTTTTTCGGCAAACCCCTGCTGTCGGTCTTCAACAAGGATCCCGAAGTTATCTCTGTCGGATATACGCGGTTGGCTCTTTTGATGACGGCTCATATCTTCAGCCTTTTCTATGAGGTACTGTCCGGTTATCTGCGCGGCTTCGGAATATCGCTCCTTCCTGCCACTCTGACCATGCTCGGTGTCTGCGGAGTCCGGCTTAGCTGGATATACCTTGTTTTTCCGAAGCACAGAACCTTCGGAACCATTATGATGGCATTTCCGATCAGTCTTGCGGTCACGGCACTTTTCATGCTGATAGCCGTGGTGTGTTGCCGTCCGTCGCACAGACATGCCGCGGACAGGAATGCTCCGGAGAAGGATCTGATCCATCAGTAAGCAACCTTTGATTTAAGGAAAACAACAGCAGAAAGGGAACGCCCTTTCTGCTGAATTTTTATGTCCGTTTGTGTGTTTATCCGATTTATCTGAAATGATGCCGGATGGCAAAAATAATGGTTTACAGAAGAATGCCGGCGGATATCATGCCCGAAATGTAAAACCTTATTTTCAGGCGATCTCCGTGGTATGTGTGCCTTTAGGCACTTTTACTTTCTTGTTCAACAGATCAAAACTTTTCAGAAGTTATATTTCAGTGTATTCCGCTGTATTTCCGTGCTCCAGGATCAATTCCAGCAAATCGTCTGACTTCATCCAGACCGTTGCCGTGTTATCATTGGGATGAACGCCGATCTTGTTCCCGGCAAACTCTTTGTCCAAATAAAAATGAATACGGCACTCCTCATCATTTAGAAATCCAAGGGGAGTGACCGAGCCCGGTGTCAATCCCATAATGGAAAGCAATTCCTCCGCAGATGCAAATGAAAGGGCTCGCAAACCGTGGTTTTTGCGGAACTCCTTCAGATTTACTCTTTTGTCACCTTTAACGGAAATAAGGTAGTAATTGTGTTTTTTGTCGTCCCGGACGGATAAATTCTTCGCGTCCCATTCGGGGTAAGGCAATTCGACAGAAGCCAGTTCCTCCATGCTGAACACTGCTTTATGCTCGGTCACTTCATAGGATATTTTCTTGTCTGTCAGAAATCTGTAAGTCTGTGTCTTGTTCATGTTGTGTTGTCAACCTTTACCACGCTGAATTTTCATGTATTTTTGTGAGTATTCTTTCGTTCATCCGTTTAATTGTAAATACTGAATATATCAAAAAACGGTCTGTGAAGAAAAGATTCGAGGACCGCCTCTTGCATATACGGCAAAATCCGGTTTTCGGAGCATTTTCCGGGAGTGTGCCGGACGATATGTGTTTTTTGTACATGCATTCGCCTGCCAGAGGGTGTTTTCATTAAGGGATCCTGTGGTCTCTAAATTATCTACTTTTCCATTACATAATTCACAAGCGAAATTCCATGTCGTATGACGGACTGCTCCTTAACAACACGATATCCCCGGTGAATAAAAAACGGTTTTGCAGTGATGGAGGCATGTGTGGTAATAAGTTTTCCAGTCGCGAACTGTTCCAATTTATTGCAAATGGCAGATGCAATGCCTCTGCCCTGATAGTCTTTGTGAACATAAAGCCTATTCAAATAGCCGGTTTTATCCATATCTCCAAAGCCTACGATTTGTTCTTTTTCCATTGCAACAATTGTCTCATTTTTCAGGAACGATCGATTCCATTCCTGCAAGTCTATCGTTCCGGTAGCCCAGGCATTCAACTGTGCGGGGGTGTAATCTCTTGCGTTTACATTGTGAACGGTTTGGTAGAATAGCTCTGCCAATTGTTCGCAGTCGGATGTTTCATATTTTCGAAGCCGCATTTTCAGTCCTCCACAAATTCGTCTTTGTCTTCATAGTAACATATCCCTGGGAATTTTTCAACCCATCACACAACTGCAAACAAAAAATAGCGGTCTGTAAGAAAAGACTTACAGACCGTTACTCTTGGCTTTCTAATACGAAATAGCTACATATGCGAATTTTGATTTTTCAAAATAGCACTTATAAAAATGATTAAAGACGGTCTTTCAATTGTCCCGAAAAGATTGATAAGTCAGCCGTTTTAGACTCCACGCTATTTTCGATATTGCCTAAAACATAATCTGCCACTTCAGGTTGCCAATAAACTTTAGTTGCTTTTAGGATTTATGAAATAATACCGTTAATTCTTTTCGCATTCTCGCTCAAAGACTTCGACTGACCGATTAACGTCTTGAAAAAAGATTTTACGTCATTGTCTTTCAACACTCCAAACACCTGACTGTTTTCGACAGCGATTTTAAATAATTCTTCACGTTCATCTGCCGCCCAATTGTCAATTTTATTCAAATTTTCAACAGCGATATGCGTCGCCGCATAACTGAAACTGTTTTTCAGCTTTAAAATCGCGTCGACCTTGTTTCTTTTTTCTTCGCCCTGCTCTTTATCGTTATCCATTTGTTCTTTTTGTTGCTTATAAAACAGGTCTTCCAATTTTTCGTTCGCGCAAGTTCTGTCTATTATCGCTTTAACTATCTTGTCCAATTCCGTCCCATCGGAATAGTCTGCGGGCGCGAAAAATTTAATTCTTTTTTCGCGCATCATTTTATAAGCCTTATTTTTATCTTTAGTTTCGGGATCGTATACCGCGATAGAATACCCGCCGTTTACCGTAATCAGCTTCATGCACGGAATATCGGTATCGCTGTCACCTATGTAAATCATATTTCTGAAAGGCACTCTTATTTCTGACGGATCGAAGCTATCATTTACACCGGGGTCGTTAATGTCGAGGACGCCTTTTTCTATTCTGAACAAAAACTGTGTTTTGTTCGTATAATTTACCGCCTGTGCCGGCCAGACGGCTACTCCTTTGTCGTTATAATAAAATGAGGTCGCATATATTTTTTCAAATTCATCGGCGACTTTCGTCCCCTCTATCATTTCTTTTAATCCGGAGGAAATTATATAATGTTTGACAATAACTCCATGTTCTTCGCCATACCGTTTTATTCTTTTAAACCACGTATCCACACCTTTAAAAAGTTCAACGGTCTTTCCGTATTCTATCAGTTTATCTCTTGTAAAAAGAACCTTCCCCTCGGATTTTTGTTGCATCGTCAACATATACGCAAGGTTTTGATCCATATCGTTTTTTTCACCGAGCGCATTCGACTCCGTCCAAAATTCATTTACGTCGCACCCCACGGATTGAATGAACCCCTGCGCCTGCATATCCGTCGGAGAAAGCGTCTTATCGAAGTCATAGCATATCGCAATAACAGGCCTTTCTTCTTTATGTTTTCTGCTGTCAATATATTTATTCATTTTTACCTCTTTGCGGTTTATATTTTATAATTATACCTATAAAATGATTATACCATAATCAGTCAATAATTTCAAGTCGTTTTGTCTTTCACACAACAACAATTTTCATTCTCACAAAAAGGGGTTTATATTGACATATCTTCTTTTTTATGTTACAATATAAGGGAAGTTGCCCATTACACGAATAGGCGGCTTTATTTCGTTTCTTATTCGTTCTATCTCTAACACCTAAAACCCGTTGCAGATGCCTAAATTTTGCCCTGATTCTTAATATTATCCGCTATGTTCAAATCGAAACACCGAGTTCCTATGCATGCTTATAGCATTTATACGCACCGCCATAATCACGCTTGATATAGACGATCATCAAATCACCCCCTCGAAATGGCATAAAAAAGAGAGAACATTTATCCTTGTTCTCTCTTAAAGGATTTGTCTTAAATTGTATGTGTCAGGCGGAGATTAAAACAAAGTCGTCAGTTCGAGTCCTCTTTTTCAAAAAGCAGGTCAGAATGCAGCTCTTAAATTCAAACATTCCGAGAAGTGCGCAAAACACTAAATATAGTAACAGAAAAGCACAAGACCTACTAAATCTTGTGCTTTTTATGTTTTGTAGCTTTTTCGTACTACAAAGATGTGTGTGCGACAAAATCTTGTTTTTTAGGCTGTTTTCGAGAGTGTGTCGGACGATAAGTATTCTTTAACTCGTACCGTTGTGTAAGACTTCTTCATCAAAAGTAAAATGGATTTTCAATGCTTTCCGCACCAAAGACTTTTGTTGCCATTCGATACATCGCCTTAGCGTGAATTCGGTCATGCCAGATGAATCGACGAAGAACCTTGCGAAGAGACCAATCTTCTCCATAGCTCCCTGTGACAACTGTATTATCAAGGAAATCAGGCTTTGCTTCAAGCAATTCAAATCCGCGTTTGCGACACGAATAAATGCTTCCGTCATTGTCAGCATCAACATGTATTTCCGAAAAATAATAACTGTTTACATTCTTTGTATGCGCATACATTTCATCAGCCGAGCGCGCAACTTTGCCGTAAAAGGTCATGCGTTCTGGAGAAGCCGTTGCATTCTTGTCGGGAACGGAATTATATAAGGAAAGAAAATCCTGCGCTGATTTCAGCGCAAGTGCCTTTAACTTTCTATATTCTTCCGCTTTCAGCGGCGCTTTTTCGCTTTCAAAAAGCACATCTGAATCTGCGTCGCAAATCGCAAGTGCGGAAACCTTTTCTTCGATGATAGCGATATCCATACTTGTTTCTGCTTTTTCACCGCACCACTTTAGATAAGAGGTTATTTCTACTTGCATTTTTCGAACAGCCGCTTCCAATGTTTCTCCACGAGTATATGCGCCTACAAAATCCGCCGCATAAAGCAAGGTGTCATTGCCGTTATGCTCCCATATACAATTGACCGTCATAATAGTTCTCCAATCGTTTTCTCTTATATATTATAGCATACGTCTCTTATTTTTTCAACATTTCGCCGTCGCCTACAACACCAAAAGTCCTTTGGTTGTTTTATCTGGCATACAATTTCCCATAAAGTTACTTAAAAAAGGGCGAGGCAAAAATGCCCTAAAGGACACAAAAATAGTGGTCTATAAGAAAAGACTTATAGACCACTACACTTGGCGCCCACTGTAGGGCTCGAACCTACGACCCTGCGGTTAACAGCCGCATGCTCTACCGACTGAGCTAAGTGGGCAAATATTATTGTCAACTGATTTTTTCGACTGCCATATTATATCACAGTTTTCCTGGTTTGTAAAGCCCCCGGACCGGAAATCCACAATTTGTTCAAATTTACTTTTCCCCAACCCGTTTCCACCGCATCTTTCGGGGTAATGGAACCCGGGACCGGAGAATTTTTTCAGTCCGGGGTTTTCCCCGGGGCCAGTTTTACGGCGTCAATACGCAACTGAATGGCGTATTTCAGGGTTTCGACCGGTATATTTATATTCCGCTGTTTTATATTTATGACCGTACCGTCTCCGGCTGTAACAAAAAGATTCCGGCACTTGCTGTCCGTTTCCATATCAGCAATATCCGAAACGGACAGAGGCTCGAATCCGTAGACGCGGAGCGAAGTTCCGTCAAGAATTACCGACGGGCTGCAAAAGAGATCCCGCACCGCACTCAGGGCGAATGCGGAGGCAAGAAGCGCACAGATCCAGAGGAGAACGAAGCAGACGCTGTTAAGTATCCTTCCGGTAAGGTTTCCGGGGTTGATCCCCGCAACAAAAATCATCAGCCGGATAACTGCGGCTGCGACCGGAAAGCCGACAGCCAAGGTGATAACGGCTCTCGGTTTCGGACGTTTCAGTATAAGCGTCTGCTTTGTGTTCATTGTCTTTTCTTCCTTTATCCGGAACAGTATCCCGGTTTTTATTCACAGTCGCCGGAGTCGGATTTTCAAAGAGATTTTTTTATCGCTTCTCCGAGGATCCTGCATCCCTGCTGTATCTGCTCAAAGGCAGGCATGGAATAATTGAGTCTGATGCAGGAGGTCTTTTTCGTCTCGTCGGGCATAAACGCCGAACCGGGGACAACCGCCAGTTTTTCTTTGACCAGCTGCTTTGAAAACACGTCCGCGTCAATGCTTTCCGGCAAGCGGCACCAGACAAAAAGCCCTCCCTGGGGACTGGTATGGGAGCAACCCTTCGGAAGATTTTCATCCAGACCGTCCAGCATGGCTTTGCATTTGTCTCTGTAAAGAGCTCTTATTTTCGTTATATGCTGATCCAGGTCATATTGCTCAATGAATTCGGACACGACCATCTGGAAGAATATATTTGTGTGCACGTCCGTGACCTGTTTGCCGATGGTCATTTTTGCGGCAATTTCCTTCGGAGCGCAGACAAAACCTATGCGCATTCCGGGGGAAAGTATTTTTGAAAAGGATCCGCAGTAAACAACGATACCGTCGGTGTCCATGCTCTTTATTGTCGGAATGTCTTCTCCGGCAAAGCGGAGTTCGCCGTAGGGGTTGTCCTCAAGGATCGTTACCCCGTATCTTTTCGCCAGTTCATATACTTTTTTGCGTTTTTCCGCGGACATCGTTATTCCCGCGGGGTTCTGGAAGGTTGGTATGAGATAGAGAAGTTTCGCGTTTTTCTCCGTTTCAAGAGTTTTCTCCAGTTTTTCAATATTTATTCCGTCTTCGTCCAGGGGAACACCGCAGAGTCTGGTCTTGTATGTTCTGAAGGCGTTGAGCGCCCCGATAAAACTTGGTTCTTCGCATATTACCACGTCTCCCTCGTTACACAGGACTTTGCAGGTAAGGTCTATGCCCTGCTGCCCTCCGGTAAGGACCATAACCGTGTCGTTGTCGGAGCCCACATTGAATTTTGTTTTCAGCCTGTCCGCTATCTGCTGACGCAGCCGGGGATAACCCTCGGTAACGCTGTACTGCAACGCAGAGGCGGAATTTGTACGGAAAAGCCTCTCGGAGATCTCAGCCATCTGCTCCGCCGGAAAAGTGGAAGGATCGGGATTGCCACCCGCAAATGATATGATTGACGGGTCCCCGAGTACTTTGAATATTTCTCTTATTGCCGACGGGTGTACCCCCGAGATTCTGTCTGCAAACTGCATAAATAGCCCTCTCTGTCTGTATTTCTTTCTATACAAAATATAATAGCACAAAAAATCCTTCTTGTCAATTTTTTCGGACAAAAATCGTCAAAAAACCTATATATTTCGAAAATATATTGACTTTGACATCGGAAAATGCTATACTTAAATATAGTGTGAAAGGCGAGTGAGCATCGTGGACAGGGTCATACTTCATTGCGACTGTAACGGATTTTTTGCCTCGGTGGAATGTGCTTCCAGACCGGAACTGAAGTCCGTTCCGATGATAGTGGGCGGGGATCAGCAGGCCCGGCACGGCATAGTCCTCGCGAAGAATGAACTTGCCAAAAAGTACGGGATACAGACGGCGGAGACCGTCTGGCAGGCGAAGAAGAAATGCCCTCATCTGGTTATAGTTCCGCCCCATCATGACAGGTATATTTACTATTCACGTATGATAAACCGGGTATATGCGGAGTATACGGACCTTGTGGAACCTTTCGGGATCGATGAGAGCTGGCTCGATGTCACGGGAAGCCTTCGTCTTTTCGGGTCCGGCAAGCAGATAGCGGATGAACTCCGTCGAAGAATAAGGGAGACTTTCGGAATAACTATCTCCGTCGGCGTCTCTTTCAACAAGGTGTTTGCCAAGCTTGGCAGTGATTATAAGAAGCCCGATGCCACCACCGTTATTGACCGTGAGAATTATAAAAGCATAGTCTGGCCGCTGCCCGTGTCGGATATGCTGTTTGCCGGGAGGAGTTCCGCCGGAGCTTTGCGGCAGATGGGTATCTTTACGATAGGGGATATTGCCGGCGCAGACTGTTCAAAGCTTGAAAAGCGTCTCGGAAAAGCGGGAAGGTCCCTTTATGAGTATGCCAACGGGCTTGACGAAAGTCCCGTGCGCCGTGTCGGAGAAAAAAGCGATCCGAAAAGCATAGGCCGGGGGATGACGTATCCCCGGGATCTCACCGGGCGCAGTCAGATAAAATCCGCTGTTTCAGCTCTTGCCGACGATGTGGCAATGAGGCTCAGAAAGAGCGGAAAAATGTGTAAAACGGTGCATCTGACCGTGCGGGCCTGCGATATGAAAACTTTTCAGAAACAGAAGTCCGTTGTTGCTACCGATTCCGTGTCGGTGATAGCCGACACCGCTATGGAAATTGCCGGTCAGATAATACCTTCGGGTATGCCCGTAAGGGCCCTGACCGTAACTGTGAGCAATTTCACCGATCCGGATGAGGCTCTGGCTCAGACAAGTCTGTTTATGACCGAAGAGGAAGCCTCCGCCGTTGCCAGGCGGGACCGGGATTCCCGTCTCGGAAAGGCGATGGATGATATAAGGGAAAAATACGGCAGATCGGCTGTAAGCCGGGGCGCGCCGGATAAAGAAATTTTCGGGGAAGGAGACGATTGAATGTTGTTTACCGGATTTTCCGCCGAAGCCTGCGCTTTTCTGCGTCAGGTAGAGGATAACAATAGCAAACAGTGGTATCAGGAAAACAAGGACAGGTATGTCAGGTATGTCAAGGAACCTTATGCGGAGCTTATTATGGCTCTTTCTCCGCTTTTGCGCGACATAGATAAACAGATCGTCCTTGAGCCTGCAAGATGCCTTTCCCGTATTTACCGTGATACAAGGTTTTCCAAATGCAAACTACTGTACCGCAGCAGTACCTGGGTAACGTTCAAAAGACAGAGCGATGATTCTCTGGCACAACCTTGTTTCTATGTGGAGTTTACCGACTGTTCCTGCGATGTGGGAATGGGATACTGGAGTGCGAAGGCCTCGTCGATGGCGGCTTACCGGAAGATGATAAGCGATGATCCGCAGGCTTTCATGAAGACCGTCGCCCCCATACTCCGGGACAGGGATCTTTCCGTCCGTGGAATCGATTATCAGAGGATTCCTGCGGGTTGTCCCGATGTTGACGGGATCGATGTCTGGTACCGTAAAAAGAACGTCCATGTTTCCACCGGGAATATGCCTCCGCAAAAGGCGTTTGACAGCTCCTTCGCGGATTTTGCCGCAGAAAAGATCCGGGCTGCGGCTCCGCTTTACAAGAAACTTCTTGAGGTGGAGGCTCACCGGGTTGACGGTGAAACAGTGCAGACAAAGCGGATCATCCGGCAGGAATTTGAGTGGTGAAGGGGCAAGGATATGGTTATTGATTTTCATATGCATACTTTCCCGGACGCCATTGCCGGGAGGGTCATAAAAGCCCTTGCTGAGGCTTCTTCCCTCAAGCCGTATACAAACGGGACCGTATCCGATACGGAACGGAAGATGAAACAGTGGGGCATCGATCGGGGAGTCCTGCTGAATATCGCGACCACCCCTTCTCAGGAAAAAACAATAAATACCGTTGCCGCAGAGAACAACAAACGGGAGAATTTCAACGCTTTCGGCTCCGTATATCCCTTTGCCGACGATGCGGAAAATGAGCTTCCCCGCATAAAGGACCTGGGGCTTCCGGGAATAAAAATGCATCCGGAGTATCAGAACTTTTTCATTGATGACCCCCGTGTGTTCGGTATATATGAGACCTGCTCCGCCCTGGGTCTTGCCATAGCCTTTCACACCGGTGCGGATAAAGGTTACGGTCCTCCCGTGCACGCAACTCCGGACAGGATACTGAATGTGATACGGAATTTCCCGAAGCTGAAGGTCATTGCCGCACACTTCGGAGGACTTATGTTTTGGGATGCGGTGGATTATTTCCTTCTGGGAAAGAATGTCTATCTGGATACGGCTTTTACCTGCGGCTACCTTGATACCGGGCGGATGAGGGATATGATCCTGCGCCATGGTACGGATAAGGTCCTTTTTGCCAGCGACTGCCCCTGGGAAAACCCGGCGGACACTCTGAGCAAGATCCTTTCCATGCATCTGCCTTCCGCTGATGAGGAAAGGATATTCAGCGGCAATGCCCTGAATCTTCTCGGCCGGTAGATCCGGTCCGGTCTTCGCAGGGTGCGTTTGTGTTGCGTTTCGCATTATTTAAAAATATATTTTCAGGAGAATACAGAAAATGCTGAGAGATTTTTCCAAGATGAAGTTTGATATCATTATTCAGGGCGGACAGTCAAATGCCGCAGGGACCGGTTTCGGACCGGCTACCGACCCCGTATGGTACGGTGACAGAATGTGGTACATCGACGAGGATTTTGCGATCTACCGTGCCCGTGAATCTGTTTACGGAAACAATATCCGCGGTGATATGTCCCTTTCTTTCTGCCGTGAATATAAAAACGCGGGGCTTCTTGAAGAGGGAAGAGATCTGCTTGTTATACGTGCGGCAAAGGGCGGTACGAGCTTCCGCGCAAAGCAGTGGGGACTCAATGACTGCCTGTTTTTGCGTATGCTTGAACTTACCCATACGGCGGTGGAGCTCAATCCGGAAAACCGTATTATAGCCTTCACCTGGCATCAGGGAGAGAGTGACATAGACGGAAACGCCTCTTATGAGACCCATTACAACAATCTCAATAACCTTCTCAATAAGACCAGAGATGAATTTTCGATGCCGGAAATGCCCTTCATTGCCGGGGATTTTACCCGGAAATGGAGCGAGGTCCATGCCGAAGCGGTCAAGCCTGTCCGTGATGCAATAATAGATGTTTGCAAAAATAATCCCAACTGTGCCTTTGTTACCACCGAGGGGCTTCTGAGCAACTATGAGGCAGGCGGCGACGATGAAACGGATATTATCCACTTCTGCCGTGAAGATCTGTATAAACTCGGAGCCAGATATTTCCAGGCTTACATGACCCTGAAGAGATGAAAAAAGGCCAGAAGGTCTTTCTCCTCACGTTTCTGATGATATTCCTGGGGGTACTTGCGGTGTTTCTTTCCGGCATTTCCGATAAGCTGCAGACAAACGTTATCACCGTGAGAACGGAAAAGGTTTCAGCCCCGGTGCGGCTGGCTCTTATTACCGATCTGCACAGCTGCAAATACGGAGAGAATCAGGTCCTGCTGATCGACGCACTTGAATCCTCTGCTCCGGACGCGGTTATTCTCTGCGGAGATATTATTGACGAAAAACTTCCCGAGGAACCGGCATGGAGTCTTATCCGACAGGCGGAGGAGAGATACCCGTGTTTCTACGTTACGGGAAATCATGAGTACAGAATAGGCGATATCGGCAAGGTGAAGGAAACCGTCAGACAGCTTGGTGCCGTTGTGCTTGAGGGAGAGAGGCGTACCTTCACCCTGAACGGTCAGGAAATAGATATCTGCGGCATGGATGATTCTCTTGTGACAAATGCGACCTTTGCCCGGCAGCTGGAGCAGTGTTCGGCGGATTCTCCGGAAAACTACTCCGTTTTGGCTTTTCACCGTCCGGAAAATATCCTGAAGTTTGAGAACAAGGGGTTTGATCTCGTACTTTCCGGGCACGCCCATGGGGGACAGTGGCGGATTCCGAAGATACTGGAAAACGGACTTATCGCCCCGGGTCAGGGACTGTTTCCCAGATATACCTCGGGTCTTTATAAGATCAGTGACAGTCTTACTCTTATCGTAAGCCGGGGGCTTGCCAAGGAGAAGACATGGATTCCCCGGGTATATAACAATCCGGAGATCGTGATTGTGGATATAATCCCGGAATAGCGTAATTTTCCCGGGGTACGGAGGTAATTCCATGAAAGATACAAAACAGAGGATACTCGCCGCTTCCCTGGAACTGTTTGCGGAGGACGGGTACGAAGCCGTTTCCGTGAGCCGTATAGCGGAAAGACTCGGTATTACCAAAGGAGCTCTTTATAAGCATTTCAGGAATAAGAGGGATATTTTCGACAGTATTCTGGTGCAGATGCGGCAGAGGGATGCCGAAGGCGCCGCCGAATACGACCTTCCGGAGGATTCATCCGGTAAAATGCCCGAAAAATACGGATCCGTAAGGGTCAGGGCTCTTGTTGAATATTCGAAGGCTCAGTTCCGGTACTGGACAGAGGACGATTTTGCCCGCTGTTTTCGTCGTATGCTTACCCTTGAACAGTTCCGCAGTCCCGAAATGTCCTGGGTCTACGGGCAATATCTGGTTTCAGGTCCGCTGAATTACGTTGCGGACATCTTTTCCGGGTTGGGACTTCCGGATCCGGAGGCTCTTGCCGCGGAACTTTACGCTCCGATGTTTTTTTACTTCAGTATGTATGACGGGGCTGAAGACAAGCGGGCTGTGATTTCTGCTGTGGATGAATATCTGGAAGGATTTCTGCGCCGGATATGCCGCGGGGGACAGAATTCCTGAATCCGGATCATATATTGTATATAAAAGATCCGGCGGAAACCTGCCGGAGAAAGGTCGTAACAATGAAATCTCTTAAAACTATCCAGACCCTTGCGAAAGTTGGGAAAGTCCTCAGTAAAATTGTTTTTATCCTGTGTATCGTCGGCTTCTGCTTCAGTCTTGTGGGGCTTGCAACAATGATCGCTCTCGGGGAAAGCTCGATTGTCATTAACGGAGAGACTCTCGGAAGTCTTATCGAGACCTCCTCCGGTGAAAGTCTCGGCTATCTGTATGCTGTTATTTCCGTGGGAATGGTGCTTTGCGCGGCGGAAGCCGTTGTCGCAAAGTTTGCGGAGAATTATTTCCGCGGTGAGCTTGCGGACGGTACCCCCTTCACTTTCGCCGGGGCAAGGAAAATGCTCAGGCTCGGAATAATCTGCATAAGTGTCTCCGTAGGTTCTTCAGTGGTTGCCGCAATCGTTTATAATGTCGTGTGTTATCTCACTGACTGTTCCGGGGACTTTGATTTCAGCAATATAGGAGCCTTTTCTATCGGGATAGTGTTTATTGTCGTTTCCGTTATTCTTCGCTACGGTGCGGAGGTCTCCGGTAAAAGCGTTGAGGAATCTATGGAAGACGTAAAGTCCTGATTTTGGGGCTTTTCAGAAAAAGATCCTTTGCGGTTTCCTGGTCCTCAGCAAGAAATATCGTGACAGAATACAAAGATCAGGTCCCCCGGTTTTCGGGGGACCTGATCTTTTTGTATAACGAAAACCACGCGATAGTCGCGTGGTTAAATAAAGGTTAACCGGTGA
>CAJLLT010000004.1 GCA_905207625.1 uncultured Eubacteriales bacterium
TCCTATGGGGTATCCGACTTTCTGCTATCAAAAAGCTATCAGGGGATGCTATCAATGTGTTTTATTAATATCAGCGAAGAAAGCTTCAAATCTATCCAAGGCAGAAGAAATATCTTTTTCTTCCCAAATATCTGGATCAACAATCCATATATTTCGGACTGCACACAGGTTCTTCACGAATGCTGTAGCCGTTTGATAGATCCATGCAAACAATCACCCGGAATTGACCCACCTGATTCATCTCAAAAAAATCTTGGAGGTATAACCATGAGCAACCTTGTATCGGTAGGAATGATTAAAATTTCAAAAGATAAGCATCCAGCTTGTTTTTAACATTTATGTAGGATTTATAAATGTTCTTGATCCCAGCCTCTTTTGCCATGCTTATAACAAGATTTTCT
Organism: uncultured Eubacteriales bacterium; assembly: GCA_905207625.1. Taxonomy (GTDB): domain Bacteria; phylum Bacillota; class Clostridia; order Oscillospirales; family UBA644; genus HGM12619. Next base: position 402 of record CAJLLT010000004.1, read on the forward strand.
TCTGACACATTCATTCGCAGTCCGAGAATTACACCACTTGGTATCCATTCCCTCATAACCGGCGGATTCATATTGCAGCCGGGAAACATTCGCCATTCTTCATCATATTTATGACACTCTTTTTTGATCAGAGTAGTTCTTTCTTTTTCCCATAGAGAACTACCCATTTCTGCATACAACTCCGGTGGAATCTGAGCTTTTGTTGTGTCTGCTATTTTGTTGAGCATAACAAATTTCGCAAAGTTTGTCGCATCATAAGGCGTATCCGAATAATAAATCGGATAGAGTGGTGTGCCATAGTTATTTATTCCGCAATTAGCGCATTTTTCCTGTTTGCCGCATAATAAATTGTCATTATTTTCAAGGTCGTAAATTTGTACAAACCCTTTATGTTGATCTGCATATTTCAGCCACAGTGACTCATTGTACCCGTTTTCGGAGAAACAAACTGACCACGTATCTTTCTTAAGTTCATCACGAATTGAAAGTGCTGCGATAAGGAACCTTTCCGTAAGTCCTTGAGAAAGAGCTTTTGTCACATTTTCAACCGTTATTTGCGCTGCTTGCTCCTCCGAGAGAAATCCACCTAGCAATGACTTAAAGCCCTCCACAACAGCTTCGGTACTTTTCTGAGTCTGAAACGCACTTAGATACTCTTTTCGGATCTTCTCAATATCGATGTGAAGAAAGGTGTCAAAAGGATCATCATAATAATTCGCAGAAGAAAAATAGAGCCTGTTGGTTCTAAGCGCTTCCAAGCTTTGGGTGCTGACAGGGCGATAGCGAAAAAGAAACTTAGGATACTTAATGAATTTAGATAATTGCTCGTATTCTGCCACAATATCTTTTCCGGGCAAAGAACATAATATTTTCCAGAATTCTTCTCGTTCACTTTGATTCATTGATGCAACTCCTCTCAATTATCAAATGTAACTTGTAGTCCGAAACAAACATTATTAGATTTATGATCTGTCCAATCGGCGATTATTCTAAACTTTCTTGTATAGACCGTTTGATTCCATTTGGCTTTATTTAATACCAGTTATCCCAATCCTATGGAGTATCCGACTTTCTGCTATCAAAAGCTATCAGGGAATGCTATCACTTAAATGCGGTAGCTTTGCGTTTTTTCGGTAAACTCCGCGATCAATAAATTCAAGATAACCCTGATTTCGTAAGATTTGCAATTGTTGACGAATTTTGGGGCGAATGTTATGGTTTTGCGGATGCTTTTTAGATAGAGAGTCTTCAAAAGCATAGATATCATTTAATGAAAAGGCTTGATTTGGAATTTCGTTGATACAACCCAATACATCAAATAACCAGTTTCGCGTGTCAAGATTGTGCGCGCTTAAAAATGTTGATTGCTGTACTTGCGCAATAACGGAAGTTTTATCAAGCAGAATCTTATTTCGAATTATGCTGATTCGACCTTGTACTGGAATTTCGTCAAAAAGAATGTTACAACCTGTCCAGCCAGCGCGTTTAGCTGTGACAGAAAGCGGTTTTCGTTTTTCAACAATTGATGGAACAAAGAAATATTTAGGAATAACCCACAGATTATCTACGCAAAGCATTTTTTCGTTATAACTTAGAACAAAAAAGTCAGGGCTGTTATTACTTGTAATTCTTTGAATAAAGGTATCATAGGATCCATCTGCGATCCTATGACCTATAGCACCGCTTTTACTTTTTAGTTCGTATTCATTTTTGCACATAGGACAATAGAAATCGGCAACGGCTCTGTTATTAGGAAAATGAAGAATTTTGGGGTAACCGCAACGCGGACAGTAAATATTATTTAGCACCCACGTTTCGGTAAGAACCCGAATAATCTGTGACTTACTGTGATAATTGCCAATTAAACTTCGGTCAAAAAAGATATCCATATGAATGTTTTTCCTGTTGCGAATAATGACAATTTGCGTCATTAATAAGAATAAGACTGTATGAGTCAAAGCTTAACATCAAACATCTCAGCATTAGTGTATCATACGTCTGTATTGGGTGCAAGTATCTTTGAAACCATCCAATAATATGTGTGCTACAAGATCTATCTGACTTCTCTAAAAGAAATCAGATAGATCTTTATTCTTAGATAATCTTTAAATGTTGTCATTTTGTTGTCACGGGCAATTCCGTAAAGGAAAAGTCCATCATTTTCAAGGCTTTCGGGCATAATTTATTTTATTCCCACTCAATAGTTGCAGGGGGTTTGCCGGTGATGTCGTAGACGACTCTGCCGACACCGTTGACCTCATTGACTATGCGGGTTGCGGCACGGGAAAGGACGCTGTGGGAAATGTGGGCATATTCGCAGGTCATAAAGTCGTTGGTACGGACCGCACGGAGCGCCACGGTATAGTCGTAGGTGCGGAAGTCACCCATTACGCCTACGGACTGAACATTGGTAAGGACGGCAAAATACTGATCCGCCTTTACCCGGCTCTTTTTCATTTCTTCACGGAAAATCGCATCCGCCTCACGCAGGATGTCCAGTTTTTCGGGGGTTATCTCCCCTATCACACGGATAGCAAGACCAGGGCCGGGGAAAGGCTGACGCTCAACAAGGTTACGGGGCAGGTCAAGCTGTCTGCCAAGTTTACGGACCTCGTCCTTGAACAGATAACGAAGAGGCTCGACAAGTTCCTTAAAGGTCATATTTTTGGGAAGTCCGCCGACATTGTGATGGCTCTTTATAGTCGCGGAATTATTTGCGCCGGATTCCACCACATCGGGATAAATTGTTCCCTGCGCCAGAAATTTCACGTCACCGAGTTTCTTGGATTCCTCCTCAAAAGTCCGGATAAACTGCTCTCCTATTATCTTGCGTTTCTTCTCGGGATCGGTAACACCCTTGAGCAGCCCCAGGAATTTCTCGCCGGCATTGACACGGATAAAATTAATGTCCCGGTTTTTGAACGCCGCCTCAATCTCATCGCCTTCATTCTTCCTCATCAGACCGTGATCGACGAATATACAGTAAAGATTCTTTCCTATAGCTTTGCCTATGAGCGCGGCGCAAACGGAGGAGTCAACGCCACCGGAAAGTCCGAGGATAACCTTTTCAGTACCGACCTGAGCGCGGATCTGGGCTATCATACGGGTCTCATAGTCCCTGATATCATAGTCACCCTTCACTCCGCAGACATTATACAGGAAATTCCGGATTATCTTCGTACCGTTAGGAGTGCTTTCCACTTCTGGATGGAACTGCACGCAATACAGACGATTTGACTTGTCCTCAGCCGCGGCATTTTCGCAGTTGTCGGTATGGGCAATGGCGGAAAAGCCTTCGGGGAGGTTTACGACCCTGTCTGTATGACTCATGAGTCCGATCTGTTCTTTTTCAAGATCCTTGAAAAGTCCGGAACGAGTGCAGACGGTCATTTCGGTTTTTCCGTACTCGCTTACATCGCAGGGCTCAATCTTTCCGCCCAAAAGGTAGCACATGAGCTGCATCCCATAGCATATTCCCAAAACGGGAATACCGAGTCGGAACAGTTCCGGAGAGCATTTCGGGCTTTCGGGGCGATACACGCTGTCCGGACCTCCGGTCATGATTATGCCCACGGGTGCCATAGCCTTTATTTCCTCTATCGAGGTCGTTCCGGGTTTGATGACGGAATAAACATTGCATTCCCTGACCCGGCGTGCGATAAGCTCTTTATACTGACCGCCGAAATCAAGAACCAGAACCGTCTGATTACTCATTTTACTTCCTCCGTATGTATCCTTTTATGTGTAATATAGAATAATATATCACATATATCGGCTCTTTGCAAGGACAAATGACCGAATTTTTTGTCTCCGATTTGAAACATCGGTATTATTTGATTATCTTTATTCCTCCGATGAAGGGCAGTTCCTTTGCCCGTCCGCTGAAACCGTTGACCAGTCCGAGAACGAACATGACAAAGAGTGCAAGGCCGGTAACAAGGCCGAAAACAGCTTTAAGCAACCATCCGATAAAGGGGAAAAAACCGAGAACGGAGCTGATGATACTGCATATAATGCAGGCGATCAGAAGCAACAGTCCCTGATTTGCGTGAAACCTGGCATAGCCCGAGCCGTTGTCTGTTATGAGCGGAATAAAAAACAGGATATACGCCAGTCCGGAGACGGTCTTGTGGGTGTTGATATCACCGGCGAAAAACTCATTGGTATGATCCGGTGTTCCGATAAACAGGTTCTTGATTTTCTCAAACATTTCATTTTACCTTTCTCAATTTGATCTTGATATATACTCTCTTCGCCGCAGGAAGAAGTTTTTTGAAAACAGCATATTTCCAGCCTGAGACAGGATACTCAAACTCCCCGGCATATTCAAGCACTGTTGGGTTGAACTTGAGTTTGAATTCCGAAAGGCTGTCGGAAAGCTCTCCGTGAATGCCCATGAGGCTGAAAACATCGCATCCGCGGTCACGGAAGTATTTCATCGCTTCATATCTCAACTGGTTTGTAGTACGGAACCTGGGGAAAACGGAATCATCAAAGCCGCTGTACATAAGATAAGCCTTTTTCCCGCATTTTACGGTGAGAAGTGCGGAAAGGTCAATAATATTTCCTCGTTGCTGTTTTATCTGTACCGCATCATCCCTGTCCTTCCGTATCTGAACGGCGGTGTCTATATCCGCCTTCGGCAACTGTTCATCACAGAAGGCAATAAACTTATCCATGTCCATCCGGGCAAAGAATATGACACAGTCGTCACCGAAAGCCTCTTTCACCCGGGCAAAATACTCTTCGTTGCGAAGAAGGACATGCTGCCGCTGTTCCGTATGCTCAGAAATCCGGGCAAATGGCGGAATTGCCGAAGGATCGGTTTCAGCCGAAAAACTTATTCCACGGTGTGCGGTATAAGCACCGATGAATTTTTTCAGTTTTTTATCAAGAGACGATAGAAGCTGCGTGTCGTCTGCCGGTTTCCCATCGGTGCAAAGGGATATTTCCGCATTGTACCGGGGCTGTGTATAAGAATGAAAGTCCTTTGCAAATCCGCCATGCATATACCCTTCGGAGGTAAGGTTTTTCATCCGTTTATGTCCTTCGGCATCCATCACCTCCGTGCGCTTGTACGTCCGGCTCAGGATTATTTCCGGATCGATGCGTACCATATATGCGCCGATTTTTTTGGCATAACCTATAACTCCGTCGGAAAAAGCCTTCAGCGTTTCCTTATCGGAATAATCCAGTACATACCCCCTGGGACAGTAGACAAGTTTTACTCCGGGTGCCATTTTCCTTATGAGTAAAAGAGAAAAAGCACAGGGCTCACCGTTAGCGGTCATGACGCAGCAACAGCTTTGCCAGTCCTTTTTAACGTGCGCCCAGGCAGGATCTTGCATCAGATTATATCTTAAACCGGATTTTTCCGCAGCCGCAAGGTACTCCGCGGCCGGTACACCGGATTTGAATTCATATTTCAATTCTCTTCCTCCGTTTCCGAAATCATTCGTTTATATTCATCGTAATCCGAAATGATATTCAGTACTTCCAAAAGTTTGTTGCTTGAAAGTCTTGCGGGAAGCCCCATTTTTTTAATGAGACGCATACGTTTTTCCGTACTGTTTTCAGTTCCGAACAACCCGTCCTCATAAAGATCGCTTTTTGTTATTTTTCTTCCGCAGGTCTCCGGTCTCTCGCCGGCGGTCACTCCAGCCTGACGCAAAGCCCGGCATATGGTTTCCGGGTCCATGCCTTCAACCCCGAGAAAACCTTCCTTTGAAGGTTTTGCCTTACGCTTTTCCTTTCCCGGAATATCAGGAATATATGCATTTTTGACATATCTTTTATCAACGCAGGACAGTATCCTGTTCCTTATGAGAAATCCGGCACGGTCGCTGTCGGTAAGTATTACTATTCCCCTTTTCTCAGCCAGCCGTCCGAGCATTTCCATCATTTCGGGATTCTTGAATATTCTGAATCCATCGGTTGCGACGATAGTGGCATCCACAATATTCTCCAGCGTCTTGCGGTCATATTCACCTTCGACAACTATAACTTCGTCAACTTTTATCATAGCACCTCTGACATTTCCGCAATGAGCCGTGAAAGTATTATTTCTCCGTCAATGACTGTGGATTTGCATTCCACATCAGCCTTACAGCACATGTCAAGCATGGCGGAGATGGCGGGAAAGCTAATTCCGGAAACTCTTTTGATGTATTTTTCCGCCGGGTATTGCTTCATACCGGTTTTGCGTGCTATTTCGGCGCTGCCAAGTCCCGCACGGACATAAAGTTTTACGCGGTAAAGGTTGCTTACGGCGGTAAATACAGAGCCCAGAATGAGTATGCAGTCTGTTCTGACAGCAAGAAGATCTCTCAGGACCTCCCTTGCCTTGTTGCTGTTTTTATCAAGCACGGCATCCACAAGCTCATAGGTCCTCGCGTCCACGGTTTTGACCGTTACGGTATCTATTGCCTGCCGGGTCACATTGCCGTCGCAAAAAGCGCACAGTTTTTCCGCTTCGTTATCAAGCACATCCATACAGGTTCCCGCCTGGGAGATGAAATACTTTATATCCGAAGAAGAAATGCCGGTACGGTGCCGGGCAAAAAGCTGTCCGACCCATTTTTCAAGATCCTGAGGCGCCGGAGTATCGGCCGAAAGGTCAAGTCCTATCTCAGATATCAGCCCGGCAACGGCTTTGTAGTCTTTGAGTCTTGTATCAAAGGGTTCCGTATGCGCATAAAAGACAAGTACGGTATCATCCTGAAGGGAATCCGGATTTTTGGTTATGTAGCCGCAAAAATCACCGTTTGCCGGAGCATCGGAAATGATAATAAGCTTTCTCGAAGAAAAAAGAGGAACCGTTTCAAGAAGGTCTGCAAAAGCCGAAACATCCCCGTCTTTACCGTCAATGAGGTGCAGGTCGGCGGGGTCCGCTTCGTCACCGAACAGTGATTTTTTTATTCTGCCGAGCCACAGTCTTTTCAGATAATTCTCGTCACCGTGTATGTAATACAGCCGGCGAAGCTGACCGGATGCAATGTCCTGTTTAAAAGCATCAGTGGATCTCATCAGCCGTTCTCCTGTCCGATGACTTTGTATTCGCTGTCTGTCACCGTTATTCTCACCGTGCCGAAATCCCGGGTAACATACACGTCAGAAACATACCTGAGCCGTGCAAGGGTGTCCTCAGCGGGATGCCCGTAAGAATTGTTGCCTACAGAAATAATGCTTATGCGCGGAGATACGGCATCCAGAAAATCATAGCAGGAAGAGGTGGAAGCGCCGTGATGAGGAACTCCCAGAATATCGCTGTCGAGTTCGTCCCCGTAGGAAGCGATAAGCTTCTTTTCAGCCGTCTGGGTTATATCTCCGGTAAGAAGAGCCCTGAATCCGGAGTAGGAAACAGAGGTGACAAGACTGTTGTCGTTTTCATCCTCCGCACTGTCAGACAAATGGGAGGTAAAAATGTTGATTTCAACGCCGTCAAGATTCAGCGTCACATCCTCGGGCAGATATATGACCTCTGCGCCTTCCGCCGCCGCAAGATTGTTTATTTCCACCGATTCGACACTTGTCTGCGCCGTATACGGAACGTAAACACGTTTCACGTCCCAGGAAGAAAAGAGTTTTTTCAGCCCGTTACAATGATCTTCATGAAGATGAGACAGTATGACCGTCTCGACGTTCCGGACACCGAAAGACCGGAGAACAGAGTTTATCTCCCGGCCCACGGATTCCGTTCCGCCGCAGTCCACGACTATTCCGTTTCTGTCCTTACACACGACTGTGGCATTTCCCTGCCCCACATCGACAAAGCCGAGATGAAGGTTTCCGTCAGGTCTGTTTCTGCCCGCGATGAAAGAAACACCGAAAAGCACCGCAACAGTAAGAACCACTGCGATAAAGACATCAAGGGGACGGATATTGTGTTTTTTTCCGTATTTTTTCCTGCGACGGTCGAGAAGAACCAATACAACAACAAGAAATACGATGATAAGCAGCAGCACAGGCAATGAAAGCTTCACCTCGGACAGGGAAAATCCGGAAAGCCACGATGTGATCTTGTTTATAAAGGAACTGCAGAATTCCGTAACAGTCTGCCACACGGATTCCAGAGAGGAAAAAAACGGAACCGATGAAAACAGAACGGATATAACCGATACCGTAAACATAACACTTATCACCTCCAGACAAAGAATATTGCCAAGTATTCCCATAAGGGAAAATGAACCGAAATACAATGTGCTTACCGGTGCGGTGAAAAGCATCCCGGCAACAGACATTGAAAAAGTATCACAGATATTTCTCCCCACCGGAGACAGAACATGACCGCTATGCTTAAAAATAAGAGTTGAAACAGCGGTACTGACAGGTTGTGAAAGCAGGATCAGTCCCAGAGTCGCCGAGAACGTGAGCATCATCGACGGGGTAAGAACCCTGGAGGGCATGACCGCGCACATAAGGCAGAAAACTCCGCCGAGAAGATTCAGCCGATCGGGACGGAAAAGAAAAATATCGGCAATATACACCGAAGACACTGTAATAACAGCTCTCATAACCGATGGTGAGAACCCTGTTACCGCAGCCATCAGCACGAGGATCGCCACTGCCGCAGAGTATTTTATCCAACGGCGACGGACCCACACAAGGGCGGAAAGAATGAGTGAGCATACAAAACCGGCATGAAGCCCGGACACGGCGCAGACATGAAGTATTCCTGCGCCTCTCAGGTTTTCATATTCCTGATCGGGAACTGCTGCCGCATCACCGAGAACTATGGCACTGCAAAGCGGATATGCCCTGCCCGTGACACGATGAAGCGTTTCGTCAATATACCGCCGGAGTTTTATTATTCCGTAATAAAGAGGTTTTTTATCCGCTTTAAAGACCTCTGCCCCCGAAGCATCCGACAGATAACCCTTCCGGCAAACTCCGTAACGGTATGAATCCTGCTCTGACGGAGGATCGGTAAAGAAGTCTATGGATAACGTTACCCGGTCGTACGCCTCCGCATCAACGGGAGCGTGACTGTATACGCCTATTTTCGTACTAAGTACCTTTTCTTCCGTTATCAGACGCAGGGGGTAATACCATACTCCCGTGTCGGAATTCAGCTTTCCGTCATCGGCAAGAAGATATGTATACCTTTTTCCGCTTTCAAGCCTGTTACAGACATCTGCCTCGGCACGGGCTGTCCTGTAGGTAAAAAGCCATGCTCCCAAGGCAATTCCGGAAATCAGCAATACCGTCATCGGCAGTGCCGCCCACTTGTGCCTGAAGAGAAGATACAGTACGGCGAAAACGGATCCGGCAGCAGCCACTGCCGCAGTTACGACTCCGCCCTGATCAGGGAAAGTATTTACGGCAATAAACAGAACAAGGGTGCAGACCGCGGAAAGAAACAGAGGTCTGTATACAATCGCGCGTCTGATATGATCTCCCATTACTCCTTGAGATTGACCACGGTAACTCCGCTGTCACCCTCACCGTAAAGTCCTATCCGGAAGGAATCCACAAGTTTATGGTGTCTGAGCATCTGATGTATGGCGGTTCTCAAAGCACCGGTTCCCTTTCCGTGTATAATATTTACCGTATGCAGTCCCGCCATGGAGGCGTTCTGCAGGTACATATCTACCGCGTCCTCAGCCTCATAGGCAGTCATACCCCTCACGTCAACTTCAGGAGAGGCATTCCGGCTGCCACGCTGCAGTTTCACCGTGGGTGCGGAAACCTTGACGGTTACGGCAGGTTTTGTGACAAAGGCAAGATCATCGGACTTCACCTTTACCTTTATTATTCCCGCCTGAACGTAAGTATACCCCTTGGAATCGGTATCTTCGAGGACCGTTGCTTCCTTATTTGCGCTTATAATACGCACCGTTTCACCCTTTTTCAGCGGTCTGTCCACAGTCTTTGGCCTTGAGCGGACATCAGCTTTTTCAGCCTCGGTCTCAAGCTTTTTCAGTCCGTCCGAAACCTCCGCCTTCGTCTGGGCAATGCGCTGTCTGAAATCCGCTCTGTCCTTTTCCTTCCGGAGTTCATCAATGCGGTTCAGCATTATATCGGAATCCCGCTGGGTTTTTTCAAGAAGATCATCGATCTTCCGTTTTTTGCGTTCGATCTCTTTCTGATATTCCTCTGCCTCACGTTTTGCGGCGGCAACGGTCGCTTCAGCTTCAGCCGCTGCCTCACGTTTCAGCTGTTCGGCACGCAGACTGTCCGTTTCAATGGACTTTCTCTTTATTTCCAGATCCGCAAGAACACTTTCCACACTTGCGGTACCGGTGGAAAGCTGTTTTGATGCGGCGGTGATTATATCCTCAGGCATACCGAGTCTGGACGCTATCGCAAAGGCGTTGCTTTTGCCGGGAATACCTATCATAAGCCTGTATGTGGGACGCAGGGTTGCCACATCGAACTCGCAGGAGGCGTTTTCAACGTTCTCCGTATGAAGCGCATAAAGCTTCAGTTCCGCATAGTGAGTCGTGGCAAGGATCCGGACTGACACTGACTGCAGATGTTCTATTATAGCTATCGCGAGAGCCGCGCCCTCCGCAGGGTCCGTTCCCGACCCGAGTTCATCCAGAAGAACCAGAGAATCACTGTCGGCTTTGTCTATTATGGAAACGATATTGCTCATATGAGCGGAGAAGGTGGAAAGACTCTGCTCTATGCTCTGTTCGTCACCTATATCCGCAAATATCTGCCGGAAAAACCCGACTTTTGAACCATCGGCCGCAGGGATGAAAAGTCCCGACTTTGCCATGAGGCACATAAGTCCCGTGGTTTTCAGGGTAACGGTTTTACCGCCGGTATTGGGTCCGGTGATTATCAGCGCACCGTAACTCCCGCCAAGGATAATATCCACGGCAACGACCTTATCGGCAGGGATAAGGGGGTGCCGCGCGGCTTTGACGGAAATGAGCCGGTTGCTGTTGAGTATGGGTCTGGTTGCCTTCAGCTCCTGGGCATAGCGGGCTTTGGCGAAGCAGAAATCAAAAAATCGGCAGATTTCGAAATCGGAAACGATATTTTCTTTACATTCTCCTATTTCAGCGGAAAAAGAAGCAAGTATCCGTTCTATTTCGGTATGTTCCTTCGCCTCCAGCAGAGACAGGTCGTTATTTGCCTGAACAACCTGCATAGGTTCAACGAAAATAGTTGCACCGGTGGCGGACATATCGTGGATCATACCCGGGACTTCACTGCGGTACTCGGCCTTGACCGGAACAACGTATCTTCCGTTACGGACGGTTATGATCCCGTCCTGCAAATACTTCTGTTTTGAAGATGAGTGTATAAGAGCATCAAGAACGTTTCTTATTTTTGTCCGTGCCTGCGTCTGCTTACGGCGGATGTCATATAGTGCCGTACTCGCATTGTCTGCGACCTCACCGTCCCCGGTGAAAGCTTCGGAGATCTTATCCGCAAGGTATTTATTCGGCCGCATCAGCTCCATATACGGAGCAAAAACGCCGACATCACTCTTTGTTTCCAGAAAATCGTAAACTCCCTTTGCCACCCTGAGGGTACTGCCCACATCCATTATCTCTTTAACGGACAGAACCGAGCCGCTCTGAGCCCTGGCACAGGCATCGGTAACGTCTTTTAGATCCCCGAAATGAGGCGCGCCGTAACGGGCAAGCATGACAAGAGCCTGATCGGTTTCCGCAAGAGCCTTTTCCGCATCGGAAACCGTTAGGGCAGGCTCAAGGTCGATACACAACTGTTTTCCGCTTTCCGAATAGGCATGTTCGGCAAGACGGAGTTTTATTTTATCGTATTCAAGAGTTTTCTGATAATCCATTTTTTATCCTTAAATATTAGTTCTGTAAAAATCCAATGATCTGAAACGGGCATCAAGGGCATAGACCATATACTTTTCGGTTATGTCCCCCAGACGGAGCAGGGCCTCGGGATTCATTTCAAAGGCAAACTTTGAAAGCCCCTCCCTGGAGCTTATATGCCGCAGAGCACTGACCGAGGCGGGAGACAGGGGGTACCTTATTCCGTGACATACCTTTGCGCACTCCCCGCACAGAAGTCCGCGTTCAAAACTCCATACACGGGGCTCGCCGCCGCAATCACCGCAAACGGAAAAATCCGGACACAGGCCGGAAAGGCGGAGATATTCCACCTCGTAGACCAGTTTTACGACCTCCGGCTGGACTTTTTTCCGATACTCATCGAATGACAACAGCGCAAGGCAGTTAAGCAGAAGCTTCATAAAAGGTTCCGCACCATCGCTGTCCTCCGGCAAAAGAGTTGCCGTTTCAAGAAAATACTGCCCTATAGCCATGTTTTTTATATCAGAACGGATGCCGTAAAAATCCTGTTCCAGATCAGCGTCATCACAGATATACATTCCTCTGTTCCGGAAAAGGGAAAAACTGGACAAAGAAAAGGGTTCGGCATAGAGTTTACTTTTTTTTGATCTGCGGGCACGGCGGACTATACACCTTATCCTTCCCTTTTCGGCGGTGAGAAGGGTCAGGATAATATCGCTTTCATTAAAAGGAGCCGCCTTCAGAACGACCCCCCGGAGAAGCTCTGTCATAAAAAAGACCTTTCAGGTGCGGAAAACGAAGTCACAGCACTGTTCGGGCTTCATCACCCGCTGGTAATTCTTTTCCATAGGTATCCATCTGGAAACGAAACTGGCAAGCATTTTTTCCCCGTTCCGTTCGAGGATACGGGTCTTCTGGGTATTTTCATCCACCGCAAGGAAAACTCTGATGTCATAAAAGTCCCGGAGAGCGGGATGAAGACTGTACGAACCGTCAACCACCGTAACCGGGGCGGAGGGAAGGTTCACAGGCTCAAGTTCTCCGGTGGAGCAATCAAACCGGTCATACTCAAAAGCCCCGGGACAACGGATATGAGGAGCGATCTGCCGAAGAAACCGGTCCCGGTCGAAATTTCCTCCGGGTTCATTGAGCCTTTCCGGAGTTCTCATTTCAAAAGGCAGAAAAAAGTCGTCGACCGAAACTATACGCCCATGAAATCTTTCGCATATTTTTCTCGCAAGGGTAGTTTTTCCCGAACCGCAGTCACCGTCAACGGCAACCGTCACGGTTCTGTTTTCCTTAAGCTTTTTATCTATAGCGAAAAAAAGCCTTTCAAATTCCACATCGGTCATACAACCCTCACTGATCGGCTTTAAGCCCATATTCCTCAATCTTTCTGTAGTCGTCACGCCAGTTTTCCCTGACCTTGACCCGGCATTCGATAAACGCTTTTCGTCCGAGCATTTTTTCTATATCCTGCCTCGCCTGACTCATGGCACGTTTGAGCATACTTCCGCCCTTGCCGATAATCATTCCCTTATGTGTTTCCCTTTCGCAGATAATGTCCACGTTGATGTTGGCAATAGGCTCTCCCTTTGTGGTTTGGGTATCCTCAAAAAGGACTGTATCCACCGCTATACCGTGGGGAACTTCATCATACAGGTTCCGCAGAAATTTTTCCCGTATTATCTCCTGCACCAGCTGACGTTCCGACATATCCGTGGCAATATCCGAAGGATAGTACGCCTGTCCCTCGGGAATATACTTCATTATCTCGTCGAGAAGTATCTGCGTACCGTCGCCCGTAAGCGCGGACATCGGCACTACTGCCGCAAAATCATACAGTGCGGAATACTCTCCGATAGCCTTGATAATATCTTTTTTCGGAACAGCGTCCACTTTGTTCAGCACAAGGATCACAGGAGTATCAAGAGCCTCAAAACGTTTTACAAGGGCCTGCTCCGCCTTCTTGGGGCTTCCGCATTCGGCAACGAAAACAAGGACATCCACATCGTAAAGAGCTTCAGCGGAAACTTTCATCATTTCCTGTCCGAGCTTATTGCGGGGGGTGTATATACCGGGAGTATCGACAAACACAAGCTGAGCGTCGTCACTGTTGTATATTCCCGTCACTCTTCCTCTTGTGGTCTGGGGCTTATCGGAAACTATGGCTATTTTTTCCCCGATCACAGAATTGAGCAACGTACTTTTGCCCACATTGGAACGCCCTACTATGGATATAAAACCGCTTTTCATATATTTTTATTTTCCTTTTCAGTTTCTTCTTTGCTCCTGCAACACACCAGAAACAGTCCTGCCGGTATCAGGGACAGCAGCACCCATATGATATTCGGAACGGAAAAAATGATCTTCGCCGCGGCAGAAAGCTTTTCCGGGTCAGAAAAAAGGCTTATCGCCACACCTATTGCGGCAAATGCGGCAACAAGTACCGCTGCGGCGGACGTGTCCTTCGCTATCCGTGCGAATCTGTTGAATTCTGTAGTCTCTATATTCACCGCGTTTTCCACTGCGGTATTTATCAGCTCCATTGCCGGAACAAGCGCAAATGTCAGGACAAGCACCCCGTATTCGTAACCGTTCAGCCCGTATACGGCGGCAAAAGAGAGTGTATAGACTATGGCAAGAATATGTACCCGGAAATTACGTTCGTTCAGTACAGCAAACTTCAGCCCGCGAAAGGCATACACAAAGCTCATGGCAAATTTCCTGAGAAAGTTCATGTTGTTTCTCCGTCAAAAGTCATTTTCACAGCCTGCTCCTGCTTGGCAAACATTTCCCGTTCCTGATCGGGTTCAGCATGATCATACCCCAGCAGATGCAGAACGGAATGGGCCGTGAGCAAAGCTATTTCGTGTTCAAAAGTACCTCCGGCAGCCTGAGCCTGTCTCCCTGCGAAGTCCACAGCAATAGCCATGTCTCCGAGAAATCTCGGACTTCCGTCTGAGGGAACGGGTTCCTCAGCGGGAAAGGATAAAACATCAGTGGCACTGTCGATGTCCCTGAAATCCCTGTTCAGCTTTTTTATTCCCGCATCGGTAACGAGCTTTACGCTGACCTCGCACGGATAATCTATCCTCTCCAGCTCAAGGGTCTTGTCCACCGCTTTTCTGATGATATCACGCAGCTGACGGCTTATTCTGACTTTTCGCTGTGCATTGAAAATAACTGTCGTATTTTTCATGTTCCGTTTCTCTTTCCGGGAATAAATCTGTGAGGAGCATCGGCTTTTGCGGCGGCATCTTTTTCATACGCCTGGATTATACGCTGTACAAGATGGTGTCTGACAACATCCTTGAAGGTCAGGTTGCATATGGCAATATCTTCAACTCCCTTAAGTATGGACATTGCCTGTTTCAATCCGCTGCGTTTATCCCGGGGCAGGTCTATCTGGGTAATATCCCCGGTAATGATTATTTTTGAATTGAATCCGAGACGGGTAAGAAACATTTTCATCTGCTCACAGGTGGTGTTCTGAGCCTCGTCAAGAATTATGAAACTGTCGTCCAGAGTCCTGCCTCTCATATACGCCAGGGGAGCTATCTCAATGACATTTTTTTCAAGATAAGACTGATACGTCTCCATTCCCAGCATATCAAAAAGCGCATCCGTAAGAGGTCTGAGATACGGGTCGACCTTGTTCTGCAGATCTCCGGGAAGAAATCCGAGCTTCTCCCCAGCCTCGACCGCAGGACGTGTAAGGATGATCCTGGAGACCTTTTTCTGTCTCAACGCCGTAACAGCCATAGCTACGGCAAGATATGTCTTACCTGTTCCCGCCGGACCGATACCCAGGGTTATGGTATTGGCTCTGATGGCGTTTATATATTCTTTCTGTCCCAGGGTCTTGGGCTTTATGGGACGACCTTTTGCTGTTATGCATATACTGTCACCGGTCAGACCGGCAAGTTCTTCTTCCCTGCCCTCGCACGCCATGGAAACGGCGTAATCCACGGACTGGCGGGTCACCGACTGCCCGCTCTGCGCCATATTCGCAAGAGCCTTCATCACCCGCTCCGCAAGGTCGACCTTATCCGGATTATCCCCGGAAATCTTCACCGCACCGCCGATGTTGCCGATACTGACGCCGAAAGCATCTTCCACGGCTTTCACGTTTTCGTCAAGTTTTCCGAAAACTTCGCTTATAATACCAAGATCGTCAAACTTCAGGGATCTTTCCAACATTCCTTCTCCTTATTTTTTAACTTCGTTTTCGATTATGTGTGTCCGCGCGATATTCTCCCGGACAGTGTAAACATATTCTCCCCGATATCCGTTTCCGTCAAAGGAGAAATGCTCGTTTTTTTCAATTATCTCCAGTCCCGCCAGTCCTACCCGCTGAGCCTCGTCGAGTTCACAGCGCAGTTTTTCCCGGGCGGACTCTTCGTCATGTTCCACAGTCACCTGTTCGAGTTCGGTAAGCTCGTATCTGGTCAGGCTGAGCGGAAAAACAGCATCGCCGACCTTCAGGGGAACTGTCTGGCTGACCGTTTCGGCGAAATCGAAATCATTATTTCCGATGAACGGAATTTTTATTTCCATCCCGAAAATCCGGACGGAATACCTTACGGTCTGTCTGCCCGTTTCCCGGAGTTCCGTGTCCTGAACGGGACAGTAGGCGGAAAAAGTGTGTCTGGTAAGCGCCATTATTTTTGCGGAAGCCGGCACAAGCCTGTATCCCACGATACGGCTGTCAATTACCCCGCCCACAAGAAGCTGCCCTTTGCTGACCGACTGATGCTCCCTGACATACGGAACACCCACATAGGTATCCGCTGAGAGGATGAAACCGTCCCGGGATGCCACAACGTTACAAGGGCTGTCATCCGATACCACATCCGGGGGCATCCTGCGCTCCGTAACATCGACATCCACAGTGCTCCCGTGGATATTTATACCCACAAAAGCAATATTCTCAAATTTCTGCATCAACTCAAGTTTTATGCGCCGGATATCGTGTCCCGAGGTAAAAGAACCGATATATATCCCGCAGTTTTCAAGCGCCTGAAGCAGTTCGGTCTCGTTTACGGCATTGTTTCCGCTTACACGTATCTGCCATACGAAAGAAGACATAACAAGAACCGTCAGGGCAAGTATTGCCGCCCCGGCAAGCAGTCCTCCCCGGCGCCTGAGCCTATACAACCGGGTCGGAAGTCCCCAGCGGCGAAGTTCGGACACCTCAACGCCGGAAAGCTTCTCCGGATGTTCCTGAGGAAGAGAAAGCAGGGCATTTACATCGTATATGAAGACCCTTGCGGTCAGTTCGTCGCCTCTTTTCCGGCGGATACTCCAGAGTTCTATTCCCTCCGCCGTGGCAATATTCAGCAGTTCCTCACCGTACCAGCCTTTCACACTGACTTCACAGCAGCCGAGTACGTACTCGGATATCTGACTTATTTTCATTTACCCGGTCGACCTCCTTCAAATTCCATGGAGGAGATCTTCCCTGTCACCGTGACGCAACCGGGCATAAGCTTTTTTAGTGTCAGCCCGTTCCCGAAAAGTCTCAGGACTATATGCGGCGACGTGATCTTCACGGTTGCCTCATCATATTCGGTTATTTCAACCCCGGCACAGTCCTCCACAGATACAAGTCCGGATCCGACGAACTCTATCTGAGTCATTCTGTTTTCAGGTTCGGGTACCTTTTTTCTGTTTCGGTTCATACATTTCCCCCGTAAGTGTGTTCACTACAGAGGATATTACGTCCGATTCCCGAATATTACGTCAGCCCTTGTACTCCAGGGCGACAAAATCGCCGTTTTCCGTCCACTCTCCGAAAGCTTCGGCGTGTCCCCTGCCGAAAAACATCGGCAGATACATATCAAAATTCGGCGAAAGAGGCCTTGTCCGCAATTCAGGAACGTCAAGCCAGAAAATCTTTCCCTCATCAGTCCCGGGTAAGAGGTCTCCGGAGAAATCCTCGGTTACAAACAGAAACTCCACATATCTGGTATCTTCGGTCTTTTTTGCCCAGTCAACTATGCCTCGGGGTAAAAGACCTGAGATCTCAAGCCCCGTTTCCTCCCTGACCTCGCGGACAGCGCAGTCATAAACGCTTTCCCCCGGTTCAACATGTCCGCCGGGAAAGGATATTCCTTTGTATTTCTTCAGTCTGTCAATAACAAGAACTCTGTCAGACTTTCTGTCATAGACCATGACCATTGTGGTCATTTCCGTTTTCATTGCCGTTCCATCCGTCGGTATATATTATTTTTCATCATATAATATATTATAGCATAAAAATAAAAAAAATCAAGAGATTTTCGCAAACTCTCTTGATTTTCTTTATATTTTTCAGCTTGCCTTCATCATGTTTTCTATGGCGATCGCATAGCCCTTTGTGGGGTCGTTTACCATAACATGAGTTACCGCACCTACAAGCTTTCCGTCCTGTATGATCGGACTGCCCGACATTCCCTGAACGATGCCGCCGGTCTTCGAGAGAAGCACCGGATCGACGATCTGGATAACCATATTTTTGGTTGTCCTGTCCTTTTCAGCGGAAATCCGGACAATTTTTATAGAATAGTATTGCGGACCGCTGTCGTCAACCGTACACCTCACAAGAGCGTCACCTTCCCGGATCTCATCCCGTCCGGCAACGCATATCGGTTCACCCTGCGGAAGAGAATAGGAACCGTCCAGTGTCCCGAACACACCTTCTTCACAGTTCTTATACAGAGTACCCATGAAGATATCCTCGTTGAAAGAGCCTTTCAGCTCCCCTGGATCACCGACCTTACCGGGAACCACAGCTCTTATTTTTGCGCCGTATACGGTCGCATGGGAAAGAGTAAACAGAAGTCCGGTATCGATATCGCATACTCCGTGGCCCAGAGCACCGAATCTGCCGTTTTCCGGATCAATATACGTCACACTTCCGATACCCGCAGTGCTGTCACGGACAAGGCAGCCCAACCGGAAAATGCCCTCGTTGTCCGCGACGGGAGTTACCTCAACATCAAACTCTTCCCCACCGCGCAGTACATGGAGTTTAACCTTCGAGCCGCCGCTTGATCTGATCATATCGGAAAAAGTTTCATTGCTGACCGTCTGACCGTTAACCGACACTACGATATCCTTTATTCTCAAACCTGCCTCATATGCGGGATTACGGCTGCCTGCGGGCGTCTGGACATCGGATAACCCCACCACAAGTACACCGTAAGCATAATACTTCACACCGAAGGCAAAGCCTCCGATCAGAACTTTATCGGGAGTCCCGTTTTTCACCGCCGGCAGAGTATCGGAAACAGTATCAACCGTAAGAGTATCGGTCGTCTGCAGAGACGGCTGAGCTGCTACGGCGTCGCCGCCGATGAAAAACACCGCACAGATCGTCAGTACAGAGCAGACAATCGTTGTGAAAAATCGTTTTTTCGCTGTTTTAATCGTCAAAATTTTTCCTCCTTTCGTGTTGACAGATTTATTTTGACCCGGTAAAAAAACAATATTCGGCTCAAAAATTGGCGGAAGAAAACGGAAAAGGAATTTGCTTTTTTTGACAAAAAACATAAACCTCTTGATTTTTCACAGCTGATGTGATATATTGTTCGGGTGATCGGAGATATACATATATGGAAAACACAAATTCAAAAATAATTAAATTCATAAAAAGCAATACCGTTCTATGTGTTGCCGCTCTCGCCGCGGCGGTCACCTGCTTTATAGTGCCGCCGGACAAGGAATACATAGGGTATTTTGATTTTAAAACCCTGACGTGTCTTTTCTGCACTCTTGCGGTGGTATGTGCCCTGAAAAATATAAGGTTTTTCACATTTCTCGCCCGGCGCATTGTAAAACTTACCGGAAATACCCGTTCGGCTATTCTCGCAACGGTCTACATAACCTTCATCGGTTCCATGCTCATTGCCAATGACATGGCTCTGCTGACTTTTCTGCCCCTGGGATTTTCCGTCATAAACGACTCCGGTAAGAAAGGACTGCTGGCGTTTACATTCACAATGCAGACCATTGCCGCCAATCTCGGAGGCATGCTCACTCCCTTCGGCAATCCCCAGAATCTGTTTCTTTACAGCAGATTTCAAATTGCAGATGCCGATTTCGTCAGAGTCATGGCTCTGCCCTTTGCTGTTGCCGTTTTACTGATAACGGTATGCTGCCTGTGTGTCAGAAAAGAAAAAATGACACTTAAAGACGGAGCGGATTACTCTTTGCCCGCCGGAAAGACCATTCTTTATCTTCTCCTTTTTGCCTATTCGATAATCATCGTTTTCCGGCTTGTTCCCTACTGGACGGGACTGGTGATAATTCCCGTAATTCTTTTCGCAGTCGATCGCAGTGCGCTGAAAAAAGTGGATTACGGTCTGCTTCTGACCTTTGTATTCTTCTTTATTTTTGCCGGAAATATGGCAAGGATAGAAGTCGTCAACAGATTCCTGTCCGGACTCATGCAAAAAGACACCCTTTTCTTTTCAGCCCTCTCCTGCCAGGTAATAAGCAACGTTCCTTCCGCGGTACTTCTCAGCAGGTTTACTCAAAACTGGAAAGAGCTTCTGTGGGGCGTCAATATCGGCGGAACGGGTACGCTCATTGCGTCCCTTGCAAGCCTTATTTCCTTCAGAGAATACGTCAATGACAGACCGGGAAAAGCAAAACGGTATTTCCTGATATACTCCGGATTCAGCTTCGGATTTCTCGCGGTTTTGCTGACATTGATGATGATCATACGGTAAACGTCACGGAGGGTGAAATGAACACTGGTATCTGCGTTAAACTGAGGAAAGAATCGAATATTTCCGAAGATATAAGAATTGCGGCGGAGAACGGTTTCGAAAGCTGTCAGATAGTATCCTGGGATCAGTCTCTGAGAACCGAAACCACGGCAGACGCAATACTGAAAGCCTTAAAAAGAACGGGAATTGAAATATCCGCTCTCTGGTGCGGATGGGACGGGCCGAAACTGTGGGATCCCGTCCACGGTCCGGGGACATCAGGACTTGTGCCGGAGCAGTGGCGGGAAATCAGGATCGGAAATCTCTGCCAGGGTTCGGACTTTGCGAAAATGATAGGAGTCCGGGACGTTGTCACTCATATGGGATTCATTCCCGAAAGCGCCTCGGATCCTCTTTATCCCGGATTCGTTTCAGCGGCAAAAAAGGTAGCTGAATATCTGAAAAACAACGGGCAACGCCTGCTTTTCGAATCGGGACAGGAAACTCCGGAAACCCTATGCCGAGCCATAACAGACATAGCAGCAGACAATCTCGGGGTAAACCTTGATACCGGAAACCTTATCCTTTACGGCAAGGCTGATCCGGTAGCCGCCCTCGATCTGATCGGAAAATTTGTCTGTAACGTACACGCAAAGGACGGATTTTATCCTGAAGAGTCGGGAAAACTCGGTAAAGAAACGGAGATAGGCTCGGGGAAAGTCGATTTCAAAGCTTTTCTAAAAAAACTCATACAGATAGGATATGACGGTCCAATCACTATCGAACGGGAACTTGGAGAAAAGGACATGACAAATCGGATCAGAAGATCCGCGGAATATATACGGGGCATCATATCAGAAATAACCCACTGACACACGGGAAAATATATAAAGAGACCCCTCCGCATCAAAGTACGCAGATGCGGAGGGGTAAAATAATGAAAAAAGATGATCATCAATGGAAAAACAGTATCAGACAACGATCATTCGGAGCGCATTTCTGAGGCAAGAGTATCCAGTTTTTTCATGAATCTCAGAGCAAACCATATACTTATCGCCGCAGTGACGACGTCTGTTACGGGCTGAGCAAGCTGCATACCGAAAAGCCCGAAAACATTACCCAGAATAAAGAGTACGGGTATAAATATTATCCCCGAACGGGCGGCGGCAAGGACTGACGCCGGAACACCGTCCCCCACTGACTGAAGCATCATATTGGTCATGACTATAACCGAGTTCAGGGGAAACATCACGCATTGAAGTCGCAGCGCCAGCGTTCCGATGGAAACAACATCGGCGTCATTATCACGGAACAGTCTTACAAGCTGCGGTGCGAAAACGGCACATATTACGGCGATCACCACCAGGGCGGCGGTGGAATACTTTACACAGAAACGGTACGCCTCTTTAAGCCTTCCGTAAAGCTTTGCGCCGAAATTATAGCCGCATATGGGCTGAAAACCCTGACCGAAACCGATCATGGCAGAGGAAGCGAAGTTGGTTATGCGGGACACTATGGAAAACGCCGCTATAGCCGCGTCGCCGCTGATCTGACCGCCAAAGCTGTTAAGAAACCCCGAAGCGATCCCCGCAAGCCCCTGCCGGCAGAGCGACGGAAAGCCTCCGTTGACTATCTCCTTAAGATACATGGGTTTCGGGTTGAATTTTTTTAGTGATATGCGAATACTGCCGCTGCGGTTGACACCGATCAGTAGCAGGACAAAACTGAAACACTGACTGATTATGGTTGCAAGGGCGGCACCGGAAATCCCCATATTGAACACGAACATCAGCAGAGGATCGAGGGCTATATTTATCACCGCTCCGGAAACGATGCCTATCATGGCGTAAAACGCATTCCCCTGAAAACGCAGCTGATTGTTCAGAACAAGAGAAGCCGTAAATATCGGAGCGCCGATGAGAATGTACCGCATATAATCCACGGCATACGGACGGATGGTCTCCGTTGACCCCAGAAGCATTGCGAAGGGGTCTATAAATATTATTCCGGCAACGGAAAGCACAGCCCCGAAGATCATGGAAAGGAAAAAGCCGTTGGACGCCATAACAGAAGCTTCCGTCTCGTCTCCGGCACCGAGTTTACGGGAAATATAATTTCCTGATCCATGACCGAAGAAGAAACCTATCGCCTGTATGACAGACATAAGAGAAAAAGCTATCCCGATCGCACCGGAGGCGGATGTACTGTCAAGTTTTCCGACAAAATAAGAGTCCACAAGATTGTAAAATGTGGACACAAGCATACTCATTATCGTTGGGAAAGCAAGCCGGCAGACGAGCCCCGGTATAGGGGCTGTGGTCAGTTGTATATATTTTTTATCACGTTTTTCCATGTTATACCCGATTTCGGTTATTATAGATTCAGGCACGGCTCTTACACCGTGCCTGAACAGTGGGAATGCGATTATTTATCGCCCATTACCATGATCTCAACGACACGGTCTCTTTCGCGGACCTGATCCCAGTCGATGAAGTAAACAAATCCGAAATCACCAAGGGAAAGCTTGCCGTTTTCCACAACGATGGTTTCGCTTCTGCCGAACAGGCAGGAACGGAGGTGAGCATCGGTGTTGAGGCTTCCCTTGGGCTCCTCATCCGGGAAAGTAAGCGCAAACTCTATGTGCTTCGGGCCGGGATGATGATACTGACCCTCGGTACGGCAGGTGGGGATAAGCTTCTCCATAATCTCGATGATATCCATCTGCAGGAACTCTCTGCCGAAGTAATTAACGTCGTGAGAGCACTCCTGGATCATTACGGAGCAGGTGGTGTGATGAGAGTAAACAGTGCAGGTACCCATTTTGATACCGGACTCTTCAACTGCCTTCTTTACCTCCGCAGTAACATTGTGGAAGCAGGGCATATGGTCATGGGAATGAACCTTGACCTTTTTGAGATAAGTTGCCATTGGTGTATCCTCCTGAAATAATACGTTATATTTTAAGATATTGCAAGCTTATTTAGAGTGGACCTCGTCCCAGGCTTTGCGCAGTGCGTGAAGCATTTCCTCAACCATTGCATCGGGATCGGCAGCCTTTATGATACCGCTGGTACTTCCGGTTGCCATGGCACCCTGCTTGATAACGTTGTAAACGTCGTTCCCGTTGGAAATTCCGGCACCCTGGAGAACCATTATGGAAGGATCTACCTTTGCCACCATCTCTATGGTCTGCTTTACATAGTTGCTGTCGCTGGTAACTCCGGTTCCGATAAGTTCCGTGGGTTCGGCAACGATAAGATTCGGGTGCATATTGGCGATCTCCACTATATCCGCAACGGAACTTCCGCAGACGATAGTCCCGAGCCCGACTTCATCGGCTCTCGCGATAGTCTGCCGCAGCACATCCATTGTCAGAGGCTTTTCGGCATGATTCAGCATTACGCCAACCGCTCCCGCGGCCTTTACCGCTTCGGGGAGCACAGAGCCGAGTCCTCGGCCTACGGGAAGAGGATCCATATGCTGAGCGAACACAAGTATCCTCTCGGTATTGTTCGCAAGAAGGGAAATGTCGGTATACTGGGGCGTTACAATAACGTCCACATCGTATTTTGCGGCGACACGGTCTATGGTCTTTGCAAGATGGAGCATTTTTTCGCCGTAGAGATAAGCCTTGGGACCTATTTCAAAAAACGGCGCTCTGATATGAAAATCCTTATACATTATTTAGCTTCCTTTTCCGTATGATTGAGAGCCGCGCCCACAGCCCCGCCGGGATGAATAAGGGCAAACATTTCATTGGTATAGTGGGTCTTCACAATAAGCGCGGACAGAAGCGCGTCGAACAGGGCAATGGTGGTGACATAGCTTGCCGTTGCCATATTTCCCGTAGGATCACTCTCGCATTTAATCTTCATAGGAAGAATTATATCCGCAGCCTTTGCCAGGGGGGAATTCATATTTTCGGTTACGGCAATAAGGGTCGCACCCTTTTTGACGCAGACATCTATTATGGGAAGAAGTTCCGCGGTTTTTCCGCCGCGGGAAACCATGATCATTACATCTTCCTTCTTCAGCCCGCCAAGTCCTCCGTGTACAGCTTCGCAGGGGGGCATGAACATACAGCCTTTTTCTATACAGCACAGGGAATGTGCCATTTTTTTCGCAGCAATACCGGATGAACCGCTGGCACAGGTCATGATACGGGGAGCCGCAGCTATCGCGTCAACCGCTTTCATAAACGCCTCATCATCCATATACTGTTTCAGGGACAGGATCGCCTCGGCTTCAATGTCAAGAGATCTTTTTGCCGCTTCAAGAGCCTTATCCATTGTTTATATAACCTCGATTCCGAGAATTTTGCAAAGATACTTCATTCTGCGCTCATTCTGATCAGGATCACCGTAAGCGATTATGTAATGCTGGCACATAACCTTTTCGGCGAAATCTTCCACATCGGGCATAATTATTTCAAGACCGGGCAGCTGCGGAGCCGGCTGAGCCCATCCGCATTCCTCCCACTTGCGGGGAGTAACGCCCTTACCCTTGACAATATGCATCACATATCTGTCGCCCACGGAGCCGAGACGGAACATGGTTACGTCACCGGTGCGGACCTTGGACACGTTGAGAATACCTTCGGAAAGCTCGCCGAAAGCGGCGGGCATAACGGTGACTTCTCCGTCAACCACCTCTGCGGGAACGAAATCCGGAACACCCGCAAGGACTCTGTCCTCAAAGAACTCGTAGAATTCAAGATATGCGCCCACCTGGCCGGTGAGGAAATGAACCATCATCTGTGTAACGCAACCCAAAGAGTCGTTTTCGGGAACGGTGCAGACGTGCTCATTATCCGAAAGGAGCATGAATATGGGAGCCGGAGGGAAGCCGCACAGTTTCTTCATTCCGTCAACGTCCTTCAGGGACACTGCGGTATAGCCACGCTCGTCGATAATGCTCTTTATGGCAAGATAATATCCGGCAGCCTTCATTTTGCTCTCGGTCTGCGCGGGACGGAGAAATTTCCAGTCCATTTTTTCCACAATAACACGCTGTTTTGCCGCATCGTTTATCTTGCGGTAACGCTGTTCCACTTCAAGCAGTTCAAAGGTCTCTATTTCGGGACCCACAACGCGTTTCAGGGACGCACCGTCATAGAGAGTACCGTAAAGGTTCATATCACGGTAGCCGCCCATTCCGGCTTTGGCGGAGCGAAGCTGTTTTGCGGCTTCGGCAGCGGCGCAGAAGTCAAGGACTTTCTGAACGTTGCTGGGTTTGCCGATAATGTCATAGATGTAAGTAAACTTATATCCGAGATCCGCAAAGGTCTTTCTGAGAGCGGTGGTTCCGGCCTGATCGGCGGTTGTAACGGTACGGTCGCCCTCGGTCCAGCCGCAGAGACCCCACAGGACCATGGGAATATGCTTGAAATTTTCCGTAACTTTTACTACGGCATGGGTGGGTATCCAACCGGCGATGCAGACTACAAGAACGTCGAATTCCTTTTCCTTGAGGGCAGCAACGGCGGCTTTGATATCTTTTTCCTCGTAGTCGTCTGTTATGGGATAAACGGTAGTAACAAGGTCATCCGCAGGAAGGCTTTCGGCAGCAGCCTTGCATTTTCTAATAAGGACTTCTTTCGGAGTATTTACCTCTCCGAAGCCCGCAAAAGCAATTTTCATCGGTATTCCCCTTTCGTTTTTTCAGTTAAGTTTGTTGTCAAGTTTTTTATAGTTTTCGTAAACGAAACTCATATCCGTTCCGGAGGGACAGTACTCCTTGTCCGTTCCGATGTCCGCACAGGCTTTTTCCACGGACTTGAATGCGCCGACGCCAACGGCGGCAAGAATAGCAGAACCGAGGCAGGCTGTTTCCTTATTTTTCAGAGTCACAAGCCTTTTTCCGGTAATATCGGCTTTTATTCCGCACCACAGAGGGCTTGAAGCCCCTCCGCCCATGGCCCGGATCTCGTCAATATCCATGTTGATATACTCAAGGTTATCCTTAAGCATACACGCCACACCCTCAAGCAATGCCCTTACGGCATGGGCTCGGGTATGGGCAAGGGTAAACCCGTAAAATCCGCCCCGGGCTTCGGGATTATACTTGGGCATAGTGGAGCCGCAAAGATGCGGAAGCATCACCAACCCTCCGCTTCCCGCGGGAACCTCCGAAGCGATCTCATCGAGCTGTGCAAAAGAAAATGACTCTGCAAAATTGTTCCTGAACCATTTCAGCGCCATTCCCGCCGCAGGGGTCCAGAGCACAAGACTGTATTTATTGTTGAAGTTGTAATGACACGGGATTATGCTGTCGGGTCTGTATTCGGGGATATTGTTGCAGGGAACGAAGAGAACCATGGCGGTTCCTGTCATCTCGCTCATCATACCCTCACGGATAACGCCCGCGCCGATAGCTCCGGCTATCTGGTCCATAGCACCGGTAACAACGGATATCCCGTTATATTCCCCTATCTTTACGGCACTGTCCGTAAGTTGAGGCAACTGAGAACGGTTAATGCCGATAAAATCAAGCATTTCGTCCCACCAATCTCCGCGGGTAATATCAAAATATATTGTGGAGGACTGCAATGTTTTTTCGGTAACAAACCTACCCGTAAGCTTGAACAGTATCCAGTCCTCAAGAAGGAATACTTTCTTTGTTTTTGCGAAAATCTCCGGCAGATTCTGCCTTACCCAAAGCATTTTGCAGGCAGGCCATGTCGCGGTGATCTCAGGCTGACCGGTAACTTCATATACACGTTTGCTTCCGAACCGGGCTTTGATCTGTTCAGCCTGTTCCGCCGCTCTGTTGTCAAGCCAGACTATGGCGTTGTGAAGAGGTTTTCCGTCTTCATCCGTCATTATAAGCGTCTCGCATTGGGTGTCTATTGCCATAGCGGTTATCTGTCTGTCACCGATACACTCATTTATGGCTTTCAGAAACAGGGTAAAATATTCTTCCGCGTCAAACTCCACCCTGTCCCCCTCGGTTATGAGGGTATAGTCCACAAGTGAGGATGAGATCATATTTTTGTTTTCATCGAAAACAGCAGCCTTTATAGAAGTTGTTCCGATATCCGCGCCCAAAAAATACATTATTTATCTCCCCCGGAAAACATTTCATTTATTCCCGAAACCGTGGTTCTGACAAGAAGGTCTCCCCCTTCATGCCCAACGACCCCGCTTGACACATATGCCGAATAATGACCGCCTTTTTCAGCCTTTTCCGTAGGCAGATAAGCGTCATTTCCGCAGGCAAGCTGAATAAGGAAAGTCTGCTGCGCGAAACTTCTGGCTCTGATCACATTTCCGAAATCAAGGAACAGCTCGAAAGGATTTGTAGCAAAGGCGATATTTCCTATGCGGAGAATATGTATTTCAGCGTGATGAAGGTCCTGACGTTGCTGCTGTTCGTACCTTGCCATGGTTCCGGCGTAAACGTGCATTGCGGCACTGTCAGAATAGTCAAACACGGTTTTTTCGCTGTTTTTTATGTATTCTCTGAGGTTTTTCTCCGCATCGTCCCTCTCGGCGACAGTTACCCGGCGAAGAGGAAGGGCAAGATCGATTATTTCGTGGCACAGAGGTATGTCGTTGCACAGTCCGGACATATCCGTTTCATCAAAAACGGCTTCTATTTCCGAAGCAATACGTCTACCCACAGTCCATGTGCCTTTGACATCGAACATTGACGGATCCGCATTTCTCCTGTGGGGATTTGTACGTATAACGTTCGGATCGTCAATAGGGGTCTCGGGCTGAACCCACCGGATCATATCCCGGGGGCACTGGTCTCCGGCCGGAGCGCAGAGCCCCAGCAAAAACAGTCCCTGACCGAATGTATCTCTCAGGCGGCTTTTCACTTTTCCCCAATAATCGGAGGAAATATAGCTGCGCTGTTCAACTATCTGAGCCGGACAAGCCACATTTGCGACTATACCGGTAATGTGCTTTTCTTCATCGAAAAGGTATATCAGTTCAATACCGCTGTCATTTCCGCCCTCAAGTGCGGTAAAATTGGCGCTGTCCGTGTCACCCCACATTTTTGCGCTTCCGTCGTCATAGCATGTCCGGCGGCACATGCCGATCGCGGCTCTTCCGAAAGCGGGCTGCATATACGCAGGGCTGAGTTTTGACCACGCCGTACGCACGACCTCCGCGATTCTGTCCGCAAGAAATTCAAGAGCCTCGCCGTCACTCATAACGCTGTCATCGGCGGTAACCTTTTCGGCATAATCCCGGTCCGCGGGAAGATAGCGGCGGAGCACATCCAGGGATGAAATCTCCCCCCCTTCCGAAACGGTATATTGCAGAGAGGTATGGTCATGGGTCGCACTGAGAATAACCTTTTCAGGGTCAAGCCCATCGATCCCGGACAGGCGGCTCCTCACCCTTTTCACGAGAGGAATATATACTCCCTCAAGATCGCAGGAACAGAAAACAACATGCTCGCTGCCGTCGCTGAGAGCGAGAGCGGTGGCAGTGACCGGAGTTTCCACATATTCCGAAATACGTTCAAAAAACTGTCCCATAAGACGGACTTTTTTATCGGGTACAAGGCTTGTTTCAGCCCAGCCTGCAAGCAGTTTTCCCATACTGAACCTCCGGTAAATAAAGATATATTCTTCAATTGTTAATTGTACCATAATATCTCATTTTTGTCAATGAAATATTTGTTAAAACAAAACCTGAGGTTGACTTTTCGGCGAAAAAGGTGTATAATGACATTAAAGAGGGGTGACGGACCATGACAACGGATCAAAACGCTCAGCAGTCGCTGTGTCAGCGGTGTCTGTATTACGACTTTGATGAGGAAAACGGACAGGATGGCTGCATGCTGTATCTTGATGAGGATGAAGCCGCGGCTCTTTACAGCAGAAAGCCGGCGCGCTGCCCGTATTTCCGTGATTACGACGAATATAAAACCGTGAGAAAACAGAACTGAACAGAAAATGAGGTCCGGACACGTTCCGAAACATCGCAAAGAAGGCTGTTTTATTTATCCGAAAGGCACCTGACGTGGTTACGTCAGGTGCCTTTTGATTGATATGAATCAGTCGAACTGAGTTTTCCAGTTTTCGGAGCGGTAAGCGCTGAAGCACATCCGCACCTGTTCCTCATTGCACTTCTCCGTTGCAAGGCTCGGCAGCTCATCCTCGGAGAAATATTCCACTCCTACGGTCTCGCTGTTCTCCCGGAAATCCCCTCCGAGTTCACGGCAAAGGTAGAATATCTTCACCACCCCGTAAGCATATGCCGGAGGATTGTGATTATCACGGTTCTGCACCGCAATGACGGATTCAACGGAAACATTCCTTCCCGCCTCCTCCAATGTCTCCTTCACGGTATTGTCCACCGGAGACATAGTCACCTCGCACCAGCCTCCGGGCAAAGACCATCGTCCGTCGGCTTCATGAACAAGAAGTATCTTTCCGTCCCTGAATACTGCGGCACGGGTGTCCACTTTCGGAGTCTGATACCCGTAATCGGAGCAGAAAAGGGTCCTGACGGTCTCCAGAGGAAGTTCAGTCTTCAGCGCGATCATTTCCGCCGCAATCTCACGGATACGCTCGTAACGTTCCCTGTCATAAACATCCTTGCCGTAATGCAGTCCCGCCTGAGCAAGGCTTTGCAGTTCCACGGCATATCCGGTAATTTTATCCCTGTCCATTTGTATATTCACCCCAGAAGACTACTGTTGAAGTATCAGGGCAGCCGCACCGAGAAGCCCGGCATCGTAGCCCAGTTTTGTCATTTCAACCGGGGTATTCTGTGCCGAGGCAACGGCGTCCGATATAAGTCTGCGCCTTATTGCGGGCATCAGAAGATCGAGGCTGAGTGCGACTCCTCCCCCGATTATAACCTTTTCGGGATTGAAAAGGTTCACCGCACAGGCTATGGCTCTGCCCAGTCTGTCACCGGCGGTGTTCATTATTTCCAGCGCAACGGCATTGCCTTTCCGGGCAAGGTCGGCACATGTTTTCGCGTCAAAAACACCGCGGCACAAAGAGGCAAACTCCGGATCCGTCAGAGCAGCCTCCGCCGTCATTTTCCCGATCGCGGTACCGGAAGCATGGGCTTCGGCGCATCCGCGCTGTCCGCAGGAACACAGTCTTCCGTTCTCATATTCGACCTTGACATGCCCCAGTTCGCCGGCAACGTTTCCGTATCCGCGGCAAAGCTTTCCGTCTATGACGGGCGCTCCGCCGATCCCCGTTGATACTGTTACCCAAAAATGATTTTTCACTCCGCAGAAATACGTTTCCGCAATGGCACAGGCATTGACATCATTGTCCGCACGGACGTTCCCGATCCCGGTCTTTTCGGCGAATATACGGCAAACCGGAACATTCCGCCATCCGGCAAAAGGCGCATAGATAAGGTTGCCGTTCCCGTCTGCCATTCCGGGCAAAGTTATACCAAGTCCGCTGACATCACGGGAGGATATGCCGGCTCTGTCAAAACACTCCTCAAGATGCGACACACAGGCATCAAAATGAGCGTTCATGTCCGACACTTCCGTAGGAAACTTCAGCTTTTGCAGGATATCACCGTTTTCGGTACAGACAGCGGCTACGGTCTTTGTTCCGCCCAGGTCTATGGCTGCAACATACATGATTTACAGTGTTTTGAGTACCTCTGCCACCTGAGCGGGGGTAGCGGTACCGGTGCATCCGATCTGACGGATAGTGATAGATGAAACACAGGTTGCCATCATAGCGGCATTTTCCGGAGAAAGTCCGAGAACCATACCCAGAATAAGACCTGCTGAGGTTGCATCACCCGCACCGCATATATCTATTTCGCCTTCAACGTGAACGGCGGGGACATGCTCTATTCCCTTTTCGTCAACAACGAGTATTCCCTTATCACCCAGGGTGACAAAGAGCATTCTGCCGTTTCTCTTCGCAATTTCGGCACCGCGTTTACGGATGAATTCCATATCAGAGGACTTGGAATCGTCCTCACCGCAGATGGTGGTAACAAACTCATGGTTATTGCATTTGATTATCACGCCACGGAACTCATCGGCAAAGGAGCGGGAGTCCGCATAGAATATCTTATCTTTCCTTGCCGCACCGAGTTTTGCAAGTTCATTTCTGACTCTGTCGGTAACAACGCCGAGATTTCTCTGGAAGAACTGATCGAGAATGATAACGGCGTCGGAACGTTCGATGGCTTTATTGAGATTCTCCAGAAGAGCGTCCTCCGTAGCTGCGGAAATAGGCTCAAAATTACGGAAGTCAAGACGGCTCATTTCCTGATATTTTCCGGAAGCATCTTTTCTCATAGGTTTGGTATATGTGCTGGTGCAGGTCTGATTGTGGTCCGTCCTTACCATAAGCGAAGTATCAGCGCCGACTGCTTCAAGCTCACGCAGAAGCTCATACCCTTCCCCGTCATCCGCCGCAATACCCACACAGATTACCTGGGCGCCGAGGGCTCTGAGGTTATTTGTAATGGTTCCGGCAGCTCCGGCAAAGGTAGCCTTGCGGTGAACCATGTACGCCGGAAGTCCGGTTTCCACGGAAATCTCATCACGGACGGGATCTATATAGAGATACTTGTCCAGGCAATAGTCACCGAAAACGGTGATACGGGCTTTTGAAGTGTCGCCGAGAACGGCGGAAATTTTATTCTTATCGGTCATTTTATTTCTCCGTATCGCAAAGAGCATATAGCGTATTGCGCCGTATGCTCTTTGTCAGTTTATTTCAGTCTTTCGTATCTATTTTCACTATCTCACGGGCAAGGTTTGTAACGGTCTGCTTGTGATCGCCCTTGAAATAATAGCTTGTTCCGCCTTCGGCGGCATTCTTTACGAGAACGTTTCTCCAGGGTCTGTAGTAGAATCTGGGGTCGGATTCCGCCTGTGCGGGAGTAACAAATCCCTGACTCTGATCGATGTCAATCAGGTCAAAAGCGGCCGTGGTTATGTTCCCGATCTTTTTACCTTCATTTTCCGCGGCATTGCGTGCCATATCCAGAGCATTGAGGAATACCTCGGGTCCGGCGATGGCTGAACCGAAGTTCAGGAACACACCGTGATCGATTCCGGATACACTGTTGGCATAAATGAGGAAATCACGGTAGGATGCGGCGCCCATGTTTTCGCCGACACAGTTGGGGTGTTCATGAACTATATCATTTCCCACGCCGATATGAACGGTGCAGGGTACCTGCAGGTGATAGCCCATCGCAAGGACACTCTTCTCCCTGTAGGGGAAATTGTTTTCCCAGATATACTTACCGATGCTTTCACCCCAGCCGAGACCTTCCTTTGCGCCGGCGTTTATCGCATCGTTGACGATACCGGTTTCCTTCCAGAGTCCGAACTGACCTTCGCTTATGTACTTTGCAACACTTTCGCAGGTATTGCCGATCATCGCGAACTCAAAGTCATGTATGGAACCCGCGCCGTTGGTGGCAAAGTGGGTTATCAGTCCCCTTTTCATCAGATCGATCATAAACATTCCGTTTCCTGTACGGATAACATGTGCGCCGTACATCATGATAACGGAAGCGTCATATTTGCGTCTAGCATCCACAACAGCCTGAGCCAGCGGATGGATATTGGGGTTGTCGTAAGCGGGGATCTCATCGTTGAGATCTTTGATTATGCTTATGTTTATATCGTGAATACGTTCGTTAAGGGGAAGTATATTGAGCTTGGAACGGTCAAACTGTTTGAAAGACATTTTACTTTACCTCCTTGTCAGCCTCGAAAATGAGGTTGGAAAGCGTGGGGAAGCTGACATCGTGCGGGCAGCGTATATAGTGGCTGTGACCGCCGTCGGCAACGGAACGGGCAAGAATGGTCTTCCAGGGACGGAAGTAATATCTCGGATCGGATTTGGGAGGAGTGACGTCAAAGCCTTCCTTATCGTTGATAGGCATAACATCGAAAACGGCGGTATGGAAATCAACAATCTTTTCTCCGTGCTGTTTTGCAACGTTTCTCGCCATAGCGAGGGCTTTCAGGTAAACCTCGGGACCGGCAACGGCTGAACCGAAATCAAGGAACACGCCTTTGTCAAGGTGGTTTATGCTTTCCGCATATATCAGGAAATCGGTATGTGAGGTGGCACCGAGGGCTTCACCGCTGCAGTTGGGATACTGATGAAGCACGTCGCAGCCTATACCGACATGAACCGTAAACGGTATACCAAGGTGGTAAGCCATAGCCTGAACACTCTGCTCTCTGTGGGGCAAATTGTTTTCCCAGATGTACTTACCGACAGCCTCACCCCAACCCATGCCGGACTTCCA
This sequence comes from uncultured Eubacteriales bacterium, assembly GCA_905207625.1. Lineage (GTDB taxonomy): Bacteria > Bacillota > Clostridia > Oscillospirales > UBA644 > HGM12619. The sequence goes on from CAJLLT010000004.1 coordinate 34,071, forward strand.
TGCGTCCACAAGGATATCATTCATCTTCGCAGTAACATCCCAGAGACCCATACTTTTTCCGGAGGGGTCGCCTACTTTGCGTTCGCATATACCACCGGCGGCAGCGTACTCAAAGTCGTAAACGGAACCCATACCGTTTGTTGCGACATGACTTACGAGACCTCTCTTCATGAGTTCGATCATGTAAAGGGCATTGCCGGAGGTCAGCAGATTCGCACCGAACATCAGCAGAACGGTGGAGTCATACTTTCTTCTTGCCGCAACTATCGCATCCGCAAGAACAGGCAGCGCATCATGATGAAACGGAGGGATGACACTGTCCAGAGCTTTCGGTGCAGTGCGGTTTATTGCACTTCCGAGTTCTTCCGCAGAAGAAATCTTCAGACGGGATCTGTCAAAAATCTCAAAGGGCATTTTATACTCCTTTTCTCCGACGGAAAAGCTTTTTCTCCGCCGTCGGCGCGGGGATCGTTTAATTTAAAAACCGGCTTTTATAAAGTCGATTATAGCCTGAGGATCGGCAAAGTCGGGAATAATAGCACCGGCGCCGGCAGCCATCAGACGGTTTCTCTTCCACTCGTTGATACCGCACTTGTTTTCCTCATCGGTAGCAACGCCAACGGCATAGCCGCCGAGATTTGCTACAAGCTCGATCTCAACATATCCGTCGCCGAAAGAAATGAGTTCGGAGGGATTGATATCGTGATTTTTGAAGATATCCTTGATAACAAGCTCCTTGGAGCACTCTATCATCTCGTCGCGGGCACCGTGGATACCGCCGTCGAACTCGCCCTCAAGACCGAGAAGTCTTGCTTCTTCAAGAACATTTACCTCGTCGGTACCGCTTGCAAGATAGCATTTTATGCCGTTTGCACGGAGCAGACGTACGAACTCGAGGCTTCCGGGAACTCTGTAATCGGCGGGATTGAGAGTGCCGTTTCTCAGTCCTTCGAGACGGTCTTTTATCCTTGCATGAAGTCTGTCAAGGTAATTCTTCTTGTATACCAGGGGATCTCTGTGAGGTCCGCCTCTCTTGACTATTTCCTCGTCAAGACGGATGCACTGGAATATAGTCTGCTTACCGGTGAGAGTCTCAACGAAATCGTGAACAATCTGAGCGATCTGCTCGGGAGTCTCTCCGGAGTTTGTTGCGGAAAGCTCCTCTATGAAATAGGGGATCATGATCTGCTGCCAGCCCTCACGGATAAGGCTTATGGTTCCGTCAAAATCAAACAGAGCGGTGTTTATCTTGGAGTTTCTCTTGTAGTTGATTATTTCGATACCGAATTCCTTTTCAAGTCTGGCCTTGATGGTGCAGGCAAGGGCATGCTCGTAAAGCATATGCATATCCTCAAGCTGCTCCATGGAATCGGTGGGAGCTATCAGAAGATAGTCGCAGAGGTTTTCGGAAGCCATCTTACCACCGTTTCTGCCGGAGAATCCGATGGTGATAAGGCCCATGTCACGGGCTGCACGGTAAGCGCGGAGAACGTTCTCGGAGTTTCCGCTGCCGCTGAAGGCAACAAGGACATCGCCCTTCTTTGCCTTGGACTGGAGCGCTATCTTGAAAGCATCTTCATAGCAGAAGTCATTGGAAAGGCAGGTCAGCATGGGCATGGAATCCGCAAGGCATTCGGTGCAGAAACCGGTTCTGCCCCAAACACGGCAACCCTTGGTCAGGTCGTTGCACATATGGGATGCGGTTGCGGCGGAGCCGCCGTTACCGGCGGTGAATATGGTCGCGCCTCTGTGCTTTGCGGCAATAAGCACCTCAGCGATTTCGGCAAGTTTGGAAAAGTCAGTTTTGAGAAGTCTCGAAGCGCAGTCTTCCGCATAGGACTTCAGACTGTTTTCGATAAGGTCGTGATTGTTCATTATTTATTCTCCTACTATCAGTAAATTATCAATTATACATAGTATAGCAGAGGCGTCAGATTTTGTCAATGACAAAAAGGAAATGTAATTGTAAAATGTTTTCTAACAGTGTCGAAGTACAGAGCGAAAAAAGTTCCCGCCGGAAGGCGGGAAGATATCATTCAGAACAGAGGATCGTCATATACAAGTCCGTCACCGAAATCCCTTACGTCGATCTGGTTCAGGGAGGCTCCGGAAGGAAGTTTATCCAGAACATTGCTGGAAACAAGGGAAATGAAGTCGGTATTGTCGAAAATCAGGTGATCCAGCAAAAAAACTCCCACTGATTCAAGCAGTGATTTCAGAGTCCTCGTCGTTATCAGATCCCGCCGCGAGGGCATAGCCAACCCGTTGGGATGGTTATGGGCGATGACTACTCCGGAGGCATTCAGGGCAAGGGCATAGGCAACGGCGTCCCTCATGGGAAACTCGGTGGAGTTGACCCCGCCGGAATAGAGTTTTTTGCAGCCAAGAAGTTCATTCTTCGCATTCAGGCACATTTCGTACACGACTTCTTTGCTTTCGGTAACCATATGAGGACGGAGAAACGCACCGACTTCCGAAATGTTTGTAAAAACCTTTATTTTCGCACGTTTGTCCCGGAGATAATACCCGTAAAGCTCCTTTATGAGCATTATCAGCACGGAAGTATTCTCCCCCACTCCCGGGACCTCGTCAAGATACGCCTTGGGGGCATCCAGGACCGCGGAAAATGAGCCAAAACGGTCTATAAGTTCGTGGGCTATAGGATTTGTGTCCTTTTGCGGAACGGAGTAATACAGCAAAAGTTCCAGAGCCTCGTGGGGCGAAAAGTTGTCCAATCCCTCATTGATGTACCGTTCCTTCATCCGCTGACGGTGACCGGAATGTATGTTTTTCTTTTCGGTTTTTCTGTCCGGCATTTTACCCTTCGACTTCCTTTTCAGATGTTCCCGCCATCGGGAAATCCGCTTTCACGACGGCTCTTCATGATATTGTCAAGTTCCTGCTTGAATGCGTCTATATCTTTGAAATCCCGGTAAACAGACGCAAAACGGACATAAGCCACGTCATCGATGGAAAGGAGTTTTTTCATAGCCATCTCACCGATCTTGTCGGAGGATATCTCACGGCACTGTTCATTGAGTATTTCCTGCTCGATATCACTTACCGCCTTTTCGAGAACGGTGTACGGAACATCACGTTTCACACAGGCACGGCGGAAGCTTTCAAGCAGCTTGTCCCGGTCAAACTCCTGCCGGGTCTTGTTGCGTTTTACAACCATGAGCGGAGCATGTTCAAGAAGCTCATATGTTGTAAATCTTCTCATGCAGACAAGGCATTCCCTGCGCCGGCGTATTCTGTCCTCAAGGGGACGGGAATCAATAACCTTGCTGTCCGGACTTCCGCAGAACGGGCACTTCATCTTCAGTTTCCTCCCATAATTTTTTTCAGTCCCGAAACGGCATTTCCGATCTCGGAATCATCTTTGAAACAGCTCGAATAAACCTCAAGCATATATGTTCCGTCATAGCCGTTTTCTTTCATCTTTGAGAAAAACCGCGCGAAATCAAAACTTCCGTTAAACGGAACCAGGCAAAAATCTTTCGGGGTAACATCGCAGATATGTACAAGAGCGGTTTTTTTCGCAAGATTCATGATATACCTGTCCACATCAAGATGCTCCGCGTTTGCCTGCTTCACGTCGAATGTAAAACGGACCTCATTTCTGAGTATCCGGGAAAGTTCAAGAAGAAAATCCAAACCTCCGGAACAGTGCTGCCGGACATTTTCCTGAGCAAAAATTACCCCTGCCCTTTCAGCACGGCGGAAAAGAGTGTGATAAACCTCCGCGTAACGTTGAACGGAAACGTCATTGGGAAGTTTCGCGCCGTGGAAATTAACGACTTTTGCGCCGATTATGTTGCACACTTCAAAATATCTGTCATACAGGCTCAGAGAATCCTCAAACCGTGACCTGTAGCCGGAGAAAAACAGAAAAGTCTCGGCAAAGGAAGTGTACGGGTGCAGGGAAACGACCCGGACACCGCAACCGTCACATATCCGCCGGTACTCCCGGGCAAAACTCTCCGAGGTCTCCGAAGAGGTACACACAAAAAATTCAGTACAGCCCGCCCCCGCCGCGGCGACTCTCAAAGGAGCCTCAGCGGCAGGCAACGGGTACCAGCATCCGCCGGAAACACCTAAAACAGCCATTTTTACTTCCGTTATCTCTTGATGTTAACTGCCGTTATTCCTCCCGCCGCGGCAAAGACCACATCCACAGACAGATGAAGCAGTGTCTCGGCACTGATAAGTGACGCCCCGCCGAAAATCAGTCCGAGCAGTGTTTGTAGAACAAAAAACGCAACGCCCGCAAGAAGCCCGTTTACCAGCCCGCCGCTGCCGAAGCGGCAAACACAGACAAAGCCGCAGATAAAGGCGGAAACAGCCATGATGACATAAGCCATAATGCGGACTGTTGTATCGGGGACAGCATCAAGGGTCATTATAAGAGCGCACAGGACCGTCAGCAGCACAGCGCAGATTACACCTGCGGCAACTCCGATAAGAAGCTTGACCGCCTTGGAAGTGACGGTGGAGGAGGGAAAACTTTCTTTGGCATTAAAAGACACAGGACCATACTCCTTTCGAAATTTGTTTACACAAAGATCCTATGAGTACGGTCCTCCGTTTATTCTTTAGTTTTATTACTGAGCATCGGAAACGGTATCCTTGGTCTGAACAGCCCATTTTTTAACCGTAATCTTGTTCTTCTCGGCGCCGGTCTCGATAACGAACTCATCATCCTTGACCTGACGTACGATACCTGTTATACCGCCGATGGTGGTTATCTTATCTCCCATGCCGATGCTTTCACGCATGGCTTTAGCTTCCTTCTCCTGCTTTTTCTGAGGTCTGATGAGGAAGAAATAGAATGCAACGGCGATCAGGATAAGGGGCAGAAAGGTCATTGCACCGGACAAGAAAGTCTGCAGAGGGGTCTTCTCCGCAATCTCGGTAGCCGCCTCGGTACCCGCAGCAGCAGTCAGAAAGTTGAACATGGACAAATTCATAAGTTAAAGCCTCCGAATCAAATTTGGGGTCTCAGAGTCCACACGGACACATCTTATGACAGTATACAGTATTTATCCGAACAAAAAGCGTACATTTTGTGAAATATGTGTATCATTATTCCCTATACGACACCGAGAAGCGCCTTCACCACATATCCGCCGATCATTATCCCGGCAACAGACGGGACCCACGCCACCGAAGCCGGCGGGACCTTTCCGTTCACCGCCGGAGCGGAACAGGGCAACGGTTCCTCATCACTGAAGGCCACGGGAAGAGACGTTATCCCCCTTTGCCTGAGCTCCCTGCGCATGACCCTCGCCAGCGGACAGGTGGTCGTTTTCGATATATCGGACATCCTGACCTTTGAAGGGTCGAGTTTATTTCCGAATCCCATGCTGCTGACCACGGGAATCCCAAGAGCCACAGATTGTACTATTATATCGATCTTGGCAGTTACAGTATCGATAGCGTCAATTACAAAATCATAATGCCGGCAGAAGAATTCATCCTTTTTTTCCGGAAGATAAAACATGCTGACAGCCGTAACATCACAGTCGGGATTTATTGACAACACCCGGTTTTTCCACGCTTCAGACTTCTCCTGCCCGACGGTCTGCTCCGTAGCTATTATCTGACGGTTGATATTGCTGATATCCACAGTGTCACCGTCAACAAGTACAATGTGCCCGACTCCGCTCCGGGCAAGGACTTCCACACAGTACCCTCCTACCCCACCGAGACCGACAACCGCAACAGTTTTATCCTTCAGACTGCCCGCTTCCGGAAGAGCCCTCAGAAGCCTTGAAAACCTTTCTGACATTTATTCCTCCGCTGGTTTTGTTTTTTAACATTTTACCATACTACAGCGTTTTTTTCAAGAGGATACCCGCAATGAAACAAAAATTTTAATTTATTTTTAATAAAAACAGTATTTTATTGACTGTTGCCGAAAGATGTGCTATAATACCCGCATGGCAGGCGCGGTTGCCTACCTTGATTACATTATATACGGCGACGGAACAGATCGCCGGGAGGGAGAGAGAGGTTTATTATGCAGCAGGAAAATCAGCCCATACTTCAGATCGCCGAACGAATACGGGGGCTCAGACTCATACTTGATATTTCCGAAGAAGAAATGGCAAAGGTCTGTGACACCACCGTTGAAGATTACATTGCACACGAGAAAGGCGAACTGGATTTTTCCTTTACCTTTCTTTACAAATGCGCAAAACACTTCGGTGTTGATATAACCGAGATAATTACGGGAGACAAGCCCAATCTGTCGTTTTATACACTGACCAGGAAAAACGAGGGACTGCCGATAAAACGCCGTAAAGGTTTTGACTATCAGCACCTGGCATATCTGCTCAAAGACAAGACAAGCGAGCCGTTCCTTGTCACCGCAAAATACGATCCAGAGGCGGTCAATAAGCCCATAGAGCTTTCCGTTCACGAGGGACAGGAGTTTGACTATGTTCTTTCCGGGAGTCTCAAGGTCCGCCTGGAAGACCATGTGGAGATACTCAATGAAGGTGACAGCATCTATTATGACAGCGGTCACGGTCACGGCATGATAGCCATCGGAGGGGAGGACTGTCGTTTTCTGGCGATAGTTCTGGAGAAAAAAGAAAAATAAAAAACGATTGTGAGAAATTAAAACTTATGACATATGAAAAATTCGTCACCGAAGGGTTTGACGGTTCGGGAAGACTTGTCAGCTTCGAAAAGAAGCCCGGGACCGACTTCAACTTCGGATTTGACTGTGTTGACGTTCTGGGCAGAGAAAAGCCCGATAAAACAGCTATGATGTGGGTCTCCGAAAGCGGAGAGGAACATCGGTTCACCTTTGCCGATATGATGAAACAGTCTGCGGCAACCGCAAATTATCTCAGAAACCTGGGCATCCGCAAGGGCGACCGGGTCATGCTTGTACTGAAAAGACACTACCAGTTCTGGTTTGCCATAGTTGCTCTGCATAAACTCGGGGCGATTGCCATTCCCGCTACGCATCTGCTGACAAAAAAGGATTACGTTTACCGGTTTGATGCCGCGGGAGTCCGCGCCATCATCTGTGCCGACGACGATTTCGTGGTCGGGCAGGTAGACGCCGCAGCAGCGGAAAGCAAGACACTGGAATTCCGTATCGCAACGGGAAAAGCCCATGAAGGCTGGCTGGATCTCAACGAAGGTATTGCGGCTCAGAGCACCGTTTTCGACCGTCCCCGGGGTGAGGATGCGGCAAAGGAAACCGACCCCATGCTGATGTATTTCACAAGCGGGACCTCCGGCTACCCGAAAATCGCGGCACACGACTTCACCTACCCTCTCGGACATGTTGTTACCGCCAGATACTGGCACAATGTGGATTCGGAAGGGCTTCACTTCACCGTGGCGGATACGGGTTGGGGCAAAGCTGTCTGGGGTAAGCTCTACGGACAATGGCTCTGCGATGCCGCAGTATTTACATACGATTTTGACAAGTTCGACGGCAAAAAGATCCTCTCAATGATCGAAAAATACGGTATAACCACCTTCTGTGCGCCGCCGACCATCTACAGATTCTGCATCAAGGAAGACCTTTCGAAGTTTGATCTGTCCTCTCTGAAATACGCCACAACGGCGGGAGAAGCGGTCAACCCCGAAGTTTTCAATAAATTCAAGCAAATGACGGGACTCTCCCTTATGGAAGGCTTCGGTCAGACCGAAACGGCTCTGACCGTTGCGAACCTTGTGGGAACCGTTCCGAAGCCCGGATCCATGGGCAAGCCGACACCTCAGTACGATATTGCCATAGTTGACGATGAAGGTAAGCCCGTAAAAACCGGCGCCGTGGGCGAGATCTGCCTGAGAACCGACCACGGAAGACCCCTCGGAATGTTTATCGGGTACTACAATGACCCGGCAAAAACCGAAGCGGCATGGCACGACGGACTTTATCACACCGGAGATATGGCGTGGAAAGATGAAGACGGATATGTCTGGTATGTTGGACGTACTGATGATCTCATCAAGAGCTCCGGTTACAGAATCGGGCCCTTTGAGATCGAAAGTGTTCTGATGGAACACCCTGCGGTAATGGAATGTGCCGTAACCGCCGTTCCCGACCCCATAAGAGGTCAGGCGGTAAAGGCAACGATCGTACTCGCAAAAGGATTTGAGGCCTCCGATGATCTTGTCAAAGAGTTACAGACTCATGTCAAGAAAATGACCGCCCCTTACAAGTATCCCCGTGTGGTGGAATTTGTGGAGGAGCTGCCCAAGACCATCAGCGGTAAGATCAGGCGTGTGGAGATACGCAACGGAAAAGCAGATAAATAATTTGGAAATATAAGCCGGAGAACAGAAAGGAAGGCAACAGGTTTTGGTAAGGAACGATTTAAGAAATATTGCGATAATAGCGCACGTTGACCACGGAAAGACCACCCTTGTCAACGAAATGCTCAAGCAGGGAGGTATTTTCCGTGACAACCAGGTTGTTCAGGACAGAGTCATGGACTCCAACGACCTGGAAAGAGAGCGTGGAATAACCATTCTCGCAAAGAATACGGCGGTCCAGTACGGGGACACGAAAATAAATATCGTTGACACCCCGGGACACGCGGATTTCGGCGGTGAGGTTGAGCGCATACTGAAAATGGTCAACGGCGTTATCCTTATGGTGGACGCCTTCGAAGGTCCCATGCCCCAGACCAGATTTGTGCTTCAGCACGCACTTGCCCTGGGTCATAAGGTAATTATCGTGGTAAACAAGATCGACCGTCCCGACGCCCGTCCCCATGAAGTTGTGGATGAGGTTCTGGAGCTTCTCCTTGACCTTGACGCCTCCGAGGATCAGCTGGAAAGCCCGGTGATATTCGCCTCTGCCCGTGCCGGAACAGCGTCCCTTTCCCCCGAGGAACAGGGTACTGATCTCAAACCCCTTTTTGAGACCATAATAAACTACTTTGACGGACCGGAGGGAGACGAAAACGGTCCTCTGCAGATGCTCGTTTCATCCATTGACTATAACGACTATGTGGGAAGAATAGCCATCGGACGGATCGAAAGAGGCTGCATGAAGCAGGGACAGGACATCGTCCTTACCGACTATCATAAACAGAGACCAGACACAAAGGCGAAAGCTGTGAGCATGTATCAGTTCAGCGGTCTTGCCCGTACCCCCGTTACCGAGGCAAAAGTGGGTGACATCATTGCCGTTTCCGGTATTGAAAATGTTACCATCGGGGACACTCTTTGCTCCCCCGCCGCGGTTGAGCCCCTGCCATTCGTAAAAATTTCCGATCCTACGATGGAAATGACCTTCCTTGTAAACAACAGCCCCTTTGCGGGAAGAGAAGGTAAATTCGTCACCTCCAGAAATCTCCGTGAGAGACTGTTCCGTGAACTGCTCAAGGACGTTTCCCTGAGAGTTGAAGAAACGGATACCACCGAAGCTTTCAAGGTCTGCGGAAGAGGAGAGATGCACCTCTCCATACTCATTGAGACTATGAGACGTGAGGGGTACGAGTTCCAGGTCAGCACACCGAAGGTCCTTTACAAAGAGATCGACGGCAAAAAGTGTGAGCCTATGGAGCGTGTGGTAATGGACGTACCCTCCGAATCCGTAGGTTCCATAATGGAAAAAATGGGCAGGCGCAAGGGAGAGCTTGTGCAGATGCACAATATCGGAAGCCGTGTACGTCTTGAGTTCATAATTCCCTCAAGGGGCCTTTTCGGTTACCGTTCCGAATTCCTTACCGATACCCGGGGCGAGGGTATCCTCAACTCCATTTTCGACAGCTATGCACCCTTCAAGGGAGATATAGCCCGCCGTACCACCGGATCCCTGATAGCCTCAGAGACCGGTGAGACCACAACTTACGGTATATTCAACGTGCAGGATCTGGGCATAATGTTTGTGGATCCCGCGATGGATGTATATGAAGGTATGCTTGTGGGAGAAAGCTCCAAGCAGGATGATATCACGGTAAACGTATGTAAGAAAAAGCACATGACAGCTATACGTTCCTCCGGTCACGATGACGCGCTGAGACTTGTTCCCCCTCTGAAAATGAGCCTTGAACAGGCTCTGGAATACGTTGCCGACGATGAGCTGGTGGAAGTGACGCCGAAGAGCATGCGTCTGCGCAAGAAAATTCTTGATCACAGCCTGCGAATGAAGGCAACAATGAAGAAAAAGTAATATGGATTATATTATCGCGGGTCTGGGTAATCCGGGCGGACAATACACTTTTACCCGGCACAATGCCGGATGGATAGCAATGGATTTTCTGTCCGAGAAACTCGGCGTAAAAATAAACAGGATCAAGTTCAGATCGACCTGCGCCGAAGCGGAAATCGGAGGAAAGAAAGTTCTGCTGATGAAGCCCCAGACCTTCATGAACCTGTCCGGTGAGGCTGTTGCGGCGGCGGCAAAATTCTATAAGATCCCCCCTCAGCATATACTTGTCATCTGTGACGATATAAATCTCCCCTGTGCAAAGCTCCGTATCCGCCAGAAAGGCAGTGACGGAGGGCATAACGGGCTGAAAAACATAATTCTTCAGCTTAATTCCGATGAGTTCACCCGCATCCGCATAGGAGTTTCGGACCGGACAAACCCGAATGTGGATCTTGCGGACTGGGTTCTCGGCAGATTCACCGAAGAAGAGCAGAAAGCCCTTGCGGGACGTATGGACGATATATGCTCGGCGGCAATGCTCTTTACCGAGGGAAAAACTGAACTTGCAATGAGCAGGTATAACGGATAGAAAATGGATCAGGCTGTAGAAATACTGAAAAAACTCAGTGAATATTCATCGCTTTATGACGCCTGCGCCGGGAACCGCACGACCGCGGTTTTCGGCGTGGATGCTCATAAGGCTTATTTTTCTGCCCTTCTGGCAGATGACCTGAAACGTCCGGCGTTCATCATAGTGCCGGATGAGGCCCAGGCAAGGACCGTCTGCGAAACGATGTCCGCTCTGGTGGGGAAAAGCTATGTTTTTCCCGCAAAGGACTATGAGTTCCGGGATATAGAGAGTGTTTCCCGGTATGACGAAAACCGCCGTATAGAAGTCATAAGCCTTATCAGGAAAAAAGATTTCAATGCCGTAATAATCCCGGCGGACGCCCTTTGCGCACTGACTATGCCGCCGGAAAGCTACAGTGAATTTGAACTTATCCGTGACGGAAATTACAAGTTTGAAGAACTCCCGAAAAAACTGACGGAAATGGGCTACGAGTTCTTTTCAACGGTTGAAGGCCACGGTCAGTTTTCCGTACGGGGCGGAATTATTGACATTTTCCCTCCCGGAGAGGAGGCGCCCTACAGAATTGAGTTTTTCGGCGACGATATAGACAGCATCAGCCTTTTTGACGTGAATACCCAGCGCCGCACCGAACTCAAGGATAAAGTAGTCGTCACTCCGGTAAGGGAATATACGTCCGACCTGAAAGACAGGCTGCTTAAGGCACTTGAAAAATCAGAAGGAAACCCAAAAACAGGCAAAGATATCGAACTTCTGAAAATGGGGGTTCTGCCGAAACATGACCGTTATCTGCCCATGAATTTCGAGCGCAAAGCGGGTATCCTGGATTACGCTCCCGAAAACGCACTTTTTTTCATTTTTGATCTCAGGGCAGTAAAAGAACGGATAGAAGGGTTTCTTTTCAGGCTCGAAAATGACATCAGAGCCATGGCGGAGGACGGCTACGTTTTCCTGAATAAAGATTACTATTTTACGGAAAATCAGATCTTTGACAAGATACGTCATCCGGCGGTGTTTGAGACACTCCCCTGCTCCGTCAATGAGTTTCCTCCGGAAAAGATCGTCGATATTTCACTTTTTCCCGCAAATGTTTCCACACCGGAGGTATTGCGGCAAAACGTGGCGGAACTTTTATCCGAGGATTATGCGGTCACGGTTCTTGCCTATGACGGCAGACACGCTGCGGAACTGATAAAAGACCTGCCTGACAGCAGGAATCTTACGGTACGGGAAGGTTCTCTCCCCTACGGATTCACTGCCCCGTCGATAAAGCAGGCGGTGTTCTCCTACCGCAACGCCCGCACGGAACAGGGAAAGAAAAAACGCCGCGCGAAATATGAGCGGGGCGAAAAAATAAAAGGTTTCTCGGATATTCATGAGGGTGACTATGTCGTACATGCGGACTACGGTATCGGCATTTACGACGGAATACACAAAGTCGAGCAGAACGGCATAACAAAGGATTTTATCAAAATTAGATACCTTGGTACCGATGTACTTTACATTCCATGTGAGCAACTGGACAGAATATCCAAATACATCGGCGGAGATACCGAAGTCAAGGTCAAACTGAACCGTCTCGGAGGCTCAGACTGGACAAAAACAAAGCAGAAGGTTAAAAAAGCCGTCCGTGACCTGGCAAAAAATCTTATTATGCTGTACGGACAGCGTTCCAAAATGAAGGGTCACAGTTTTCCCCGGGACACGGAATGGCAGAGGGATTTTGAGGCAAGCTTCGAGTTTGAGGAAACCGAAGATCAGTTACGGTGCATTGATGAAATAAAATCGGATATGGAATCCGACAGACCGATGGACAGATTGCTTTGCGGAGACGTTGGATTCGGAAAGACCGAGGTGGCGCTGAGAGCCGTATTCAAATGCGTCAATGACTCCATGCAGGCGGCTGTTCTTGCCCCCACGACCATACTCGCCTTCCAGCATTACAACACCATTTTAAGACGTTTCAGCGGATACCCCGTGAAAGTGGAGATGCTCTCCCGCATGAGAACCCCTAAACAGCAGCAGGAGGCACTCCGGAAACTGCGCCGCGGTGAAATCGATGTCATTGTGGGAACGCACAGACTTCTTCAGAAGGATGTGGTGTTCAAAAACCTGGGTCTGGTCGTTATTGACGAGGAACAGCGCTTCGGCGTTGCCCACAAGGAATACCTTAAGGAAATGACGAAAACCGTGGACGTTCTTACCCTTTCCGCAACCCCGATACCGAGAACGCTGAACATGTCTCTTGCGGGAATACGGGATATTTCAATTCTCAACGAACCACCCCACAACCGTTATCCGGTAACAACCTATGTTGCCGAATACGATATCGGTATAATATGCGACGCAATAAAGCGTGAGGTGGACAGAGGCGGACAGTGTTTCTATCTTCACAACAGGGTTGAAACAATCTACAAGACCGCCGCACTTATACAGCAGAAGACAGGAGTCCGTGTTGCCGTGGGGCACGGAAAGATGTCCCACGAGGAGCTTTCCGCCATATGGGAGGACCTGGTTCACGGGCAGATAGATGTTCTTGTCTGTACAACAATAATCGAGACGGGTGTGGACGTTCCGAACTGCAACACCCTGATCATTGAGGATGCCGACAGGCTCGGACTTGCCCAGTTGCACCAGATCCGCGGACGTGTCGGAAGGACCGACAGAAGAGCCTTTGCGTATTTCATGTTCCGTCGGGGAAAGACCCTTTCAAGCGATGCGTACAAACGGCTCATGACCATCCGGGAGTTCACGGAGTTCGGCTCGGGACTGAAAATAGCCATGCGTGACCTTGAGATCCGCGGCGCCGGAGATATCCTCGGCGCAGAGCAGAGCGGTCATCTGGTCACCGTTGGATTTGATATGTATATGAAACTGCTTGAAGCCGCAGTTTCGGAGGAAAAGGGAGAAATACCCGTAAATACGGATTGTGTGGTGGACGTAAAGGTCAACGCATATATTCCGGACTCCTTTATCAGGGACGGAGAGACCCGTATTGAGATATACAAGATGATCGCTTCAGTGACAACGGATGAGGATTATTCAGACGTCCTCGATGAGATAATAGACCGTTTCGGAGATCCTCCGGCACAGGTGGTGGAGCTGTTGAAAATATCCATGATGAGATCAAGGGCTGCCGCTGCCGGATTCGGTGAAATACGTCAGGTTGACAAAAATCTGCTATTCTTCCCCGCAGGCGCGCCTGAGCTTCAGAGCCTTGCGCCGCTGAACGCAAAATACGGCAGAAACGTGCTTTTCAGTGCGGGAACCAAACCTTACTTTACGCTGAAAACGGACGGAAACGTCATAGATTCGGGGACGGAGTTTGCCACTGAATACGGAAAGATACTCGCCGGGATACACGGAAAAGACTGACGCTGAAACTGAATTTCGGCAGATATACAACAAATTTCAGGTATTTTGTCACTATATATGGACTTTTCCTCACATCCGTGGTATACTTTGCGTATAACAAAAGGTTCTTGACGACATGTTTGCAGAGGTTTTTGAAATAAGATGAGATTACTCAAAAGGACTGTTTCTTTATTTATTGCCGGGCTTGCCTGCCTTTCACTTCTCGGAGGATGTGACGACACGTCGTATGCCGCCCAGTCAGGAGAAAAGAAATACCCCACGTCTGTGTACGCGTACTACGCTTACTATACCCGTGATTATTATGAAACCGTATTCCGTAATTACGGTATTTCCGATATTTCAGACATACTGACAGAGGAGATATCCCAGGGAGTTCCCCTTTACTCCATGATTACGGATTATGCTAAATCCCAGTATCTTTCCTACGTGATAATAAACGATAAGTTTGATGAACTGGGACTCTCACTGTCCGACGAAACAACGGAAAAAATCGAAGAGGATCTGAACACCCAGTACGTTGACGTTTACGGTGAAGAGTCTTTGGCTGATATCTGCCGAACCCTCGGGCTTTCCGGCAATGAACTGAAAAACATTGTCGCCACCCCGTATAAGAGCGAAGCGATCATGGACTACTTTTTCGGGGAAGGCGGAGAACACGAAATAACCGAAGAACAGAAACGCGAGGTCTATGAAAGCGACTATTCAAGGTTCAAATATATAGTCATCGGAAAGATAGACTCAGAGGGAAACACCCTTCCCACATCGGAACTGATGAAGAAGATGGAACTGGCACAGGAGGCTTACGACAAAGCCCTGTCCGGCGAGGATTTTGAAGACCTGATCAAAGAATACTCCGAGGATTACTATAAGATCAGCGAAGACCTTGAAGAGGACACAAAGGAATCCTACGAGGCATCAAACAAGGTCATGACCGAAGATGGGGTCATCACCGATAAAAGCGGCATTATTGACTACAATACCTACAGATATTACGGCTATACCCTTGATTCCGCGGTAGTAGATAAGCTTTTCTCCATGGATGAAGACGCCGTGGCTATGGTAGAGGTCAAGAACGCTTTCTGGATCATCAAGAAGTTCGAAAAGTACTCGGATCCGAAGTATTACCAGAGTAAGGAAAACCTTATATACTCCGGTATAGCAACCCCCATAAGCGAAGAACTTATGAGCAAATGGAAAAATGCAATGAATATAACCTTCAACAGCGCGGTGGTAAACAAATATGATCCGCGGAAGATTAAATCGCTTTTTATAACAAAGATAAAACAATAGTTATCCAAACAGATAGAATAAGCTCCGCATGTTGGCGGAGCTTATTTTTTACAGAGAACTGAACAGGACAAAAGCCCGTGCGTGTTATAAACGCACGGGCTCTGAATTCATTTTCCGATAATTACTTGCCGGAAACAACTATTCCCGAAACCTTGACCCAGGGCAGAATGGAATCCCCGGTGTTTACGCGTTCCGAGGATATCTCCCTGATATCAAGGAGAAACTTCGCGAGATTTCCGCTTATCATTGTTTCACTTACCGCATCGGTTATTTTTCCGTTCTCAATCATGAAGCTGTTTTTCGCCACTCCGGAAAAATCCCCGCTTCCGCCGGGCTCTCCGCCGGAAAACCGTGCTACGAGCAAACCTTTTTTCACCGAGGAGATCATTTCCTCAAGAGAAGTCTGCCCCGGAGCCATTACAAAATTTCCGCCGGTGCAGGGGCTGCGTTTGAGTCCCGTTTTCCGGGACGCGTATCTGCCGATAGTAAAGTTTTTAAGCACACCGTCCTCAATAAGCGGCATGTTCTGCGCAACATATCCGTCCCCGGTCATAAAATATCCGCCGGGAAGATCGGGATTACGGGGCTCGCTGTAAATAGAGAAGCCATCCGCTGCCACTTTCTTTCCCAGACTGTCCTTGAATATGCTCGTTCCGTTTATGAGGGGAAGGTCGGACATGAAGTTGCCCACAACAGAGGAAAACATGGATTCGAAACAGGCAGGAGTGAATATTACGTCCCCTTCAAACTTACCCTCAACGGGAACGGTATCAATCTGCCTTTCGGTGTCGGCAATAGCCATCCGCGTACCGCCGAGATCCATAAACGGAGTCCTCACATCATTTGCAAGAGCATAAGTGTAGTTCATGGAAGAGGTCTTTCCGTCCCGGACAGCCATGAAAGAAGGAGAAAAGAGATAGAAGCCGTTAGAAGAGACCAGATCTGTGCCGTTGGAATTACGGTAGAGTGAGGTTATGGCATCATGTTCCACGGTAACGGAATCAAATTTTATCGTGGGGTACTTTTCGGCACTTTCCGCAAGAAAAGCCTTCAGTCCCTCGTACATGCCCTCCTTGTCGGGAACCGTGATTCCTCTTTCACTTTTACCCATATCCGCAACATCGCATATACCCTCTGCATCATCGGGTACAGAGGACAGAAGTGCCGCCATGGTCTGTTCAATACAGCCGTCAATAACCTCACGAGCGGTGGAATTGGTGGATGTTACCCCTTTTTTCCCGTCCTTTACAGCCTTCATTGAAACAGATGTATCAAAGTTTGTACGGATCATACTGACCTTTCCGGACTGGTAGTAGAATTCCGTCTTTACAGTGTCCGTAATACGGCATTCCGCCATATCGGCACCGGCTGAGGAAAAGGATTTCAGTATATAGTCCGCAAGATTGTGTCTGTCATTCATTTTTCAGCCCTCCTTATCTTCCGCCGATGTTTACTTTGCATCTGACGGCAGGACCGCCCATTCCGACGGGGATCATCTGCTTTTTACCGCACATACCGGCGCAGTCCCAGACCATCTGGTCCGAAAGCATATCAACAGTCTGAAGCATCTCAAAGGCTACTCCCGAGATAGTAGTATCCTTTATAGCCCTTCCGAGTTTTCCGTTCTTTATCTCATAGCCGAAGTTGACCCCGAACATAAACTCACCTGTGGCATCCGCCTGGCCGTTTCCGGTATTTATCAGATAATAACCGTCCTCAACGGAGGCTATCATATCCTCTATTCTGGACTTTCCGGGCAGAATCGCAGTATTTCTCATTCTTATAAGGGGCTCATCGGAGAAAGCATAGGCTCGCGCGTTTCCGGTAGGCGCAACACCGTAGTGCATTGCACTCTCCCTGTTATGCATATAGCCTTTGAGAATACCGTTTTCAATGAGCACGGCATCCTTTGCCGGAGTTCCCTCATCATCAACCCACACCGGTACGGGAGTAGTCTTCCCGTCATAGGTATTGGCAAAGTCGACCAGCGTCACAATATCACTTGCAACCCTTTTGTTCAGATAAGGACCGCCTACGGAACCGGCAAGAACAAAGTCCGCTTCCACGGTATGTCCCACCGCTTCATGGGCAAGGATCCCCGCAAGATCGGGAGCAAGAATACAGGTCTTCAGCCCAGCATCGGCATAAACGCCCTCTTTCTTCGCGCGGACCTTCCCGTAAAGTCTGTCTATATCGGCAAAAAGATCGGCGGGTCTGCCGAAAACGTCATCAAACAGACCATAACTGCCCAAAGGCTGGAACATTTCCACGGGAACACCGTCGTCCCCAATGACAGACATGGAAATGTATATCAGGGAACGGGGGATAAAACTGTGACTGACGGCATTGTCCGAGGTCACAAGAAGTTTTTCCATATTAAGGCAGTTGGAGACAACGAACCGGCTCGCAAGATCCTTGTAGTTTTCCGCCATATAGGCATCAACCTCGGAAAGGAAATCCACAAGCTGCTTCTGAGTTATATTGTCCTCACGGGTGTAATTGAGGGGCTGAGTAAAAGGCGCAATGGGAGTAAACGGAGCCTTTCCCAGATGTTCCTTACTGTCAAGAAACAGCGCATTATCCTCGGCGGCAGCAACCACGGAAGAAATACTCTCAGGGGAATACTCCGGATTTGAAGCAAAACCGTATGCCCCGTTTTTATAAATTCTCGCACTTACTCCGCCGGCGGAACTGCTGGAATTTGCGGTCATGGTCCCGTTAAGAAATACCACATGACGGGAGGAATTCATCTGAGCCCGCAGTTCGGTATAGTCCCGGAAACCTTTGGAAGCGTAAGCGCTGACATAATCTTTCAGCATTTTATCTCTCCTTTTTTTCTAAGGGATATCTCTTTGTAGTTTACCATATTTTTCACGGTAATGCAAGCAAATACCGAATTTTTTCCGAAAACTGCCGCAAACATCCCCCCGAAGGGTATATTTGACGCAAATGTCACAAAAAGTCTCTTGTCTAAATGCCCTTAATGTGGTAAAATATAAGAGATTAAAGCGGTTTATACCGTTAAACAGAAAAGAAAGAAGGATCACCGTACATGACGGTTTTGCTTACGGGCGGCGCGGGCTATATCGGTTCGCATACCGCCGTCGAATTTCTTGAAAAAGGATACGATGTAATAATTGCGGATAATTTCTGCAACAGCAGTCCGGAGGCTGTAAACAGAATAGGAAAGATCACCGGAAAAAACGTCAAGGTATATGAATGCGACGTGGCGGATGCCGAAGCGACCGAACGTATATTTGCCGAAAACAAAATTGACGGAGTCGTCCATTTTGCCGGGCTCAAGGCTGTGGGAGAATCTGTCAGAGAACCTCTTATGTACTACCGGAACAATCTGGACTCCACCCTCACACTTCTGGAGATCATGAAAAAGTACGGAGTTCACAACTTCATTTTCAGTTCCTCTGCCACAGTGTACGGAACTCCGGAGACCGTTCCGGTCAAAGAGACCGCACCCACCGGAAACTGCACAAACCCCTACGGATGGACAAAATTCATGATAGAGCAGATAGTTATGGGAGCTGCCCATGCCGACCCCGGACTTTCGGCGGTACTGCTCAGATATTTCAATCCCGTAGGCGCGCACAAAAGCGGACTTATAGGCGAAATGCCCAACGGAATACCCAACAATCTCATGCCCTATATCACACAGGTCGCTACCGGAAAACTTGAAAAACTCAGTGTTTTCGGCAATGACTATCCGACCCATGACGGCACGGGAGTAAGGGATTACATCCATGTTGTCGACCTTGCAAAGGGGCACGTCTGCGCCATAGACTATTGCGCAAAGCACAAAGGTGTTGAAGTTTTCAATCTCGGAACCGGCGTAGGATACAGCGTGCTTGATATCGTCAATACTTTCATGCTGGTCAACAAGGTAAATATTCCCTACGTGATTGCCCCCAGAAGAGCCGGAGACATAGCCGAAACCTATGCGGATCCTTCAAAGGCGGCTCAGATGCTGGGATGGAAAGCGGAACTTGACCTCAGAGATATGTGCGCTGACTCCTGGAACTGGCAGAAAAATAATCCCAACGGTTATGATGAATAAGTAAACTCTGCACCTCTTCCACAATAGAATTCAATATACGGACAGTTTACGGAGGATTGCAGTCATGCCGGAAAAGAGAGCATTTACAATCATTCTGACGGTGCTGTTGCTGGTTGCGGCTTTACCCTTTGCCATGAAGGCGGAGGCCGATATTTCGGTGACCTCCCGGGCAGTCGGTGCAGAATACGGATCGCACAGTATCCCCTTCGGGATATACGAGTACTACTATGATCAGCTGGACAAATACGGGAAATCCGTATACTGTGACCTGAAGAACAACATTCTTGAGGGAAAGATGGATTTTGACCTGTCCTGGCCCGACAGTCTCACGTTGTTTCTGACGGTTCCGGAGGGACAGAGCTTAGAAGAGTATATCTCTTCACCGGAAAGCGAGGTCGGGAGATTCAATGACCTTCTGGCAAATTCAATGCAGTCTGCCTCAGAAGCCCTCCTGCTTGACCACCCGGAAATATTCTGGCTTGATGTAACCGGAAGTTCCATAAATACGAGAGTTCGGGCAAAGGCATCCGGAAACGGCTACTCCGTTACCCTTTCCCCGGTTTTCTCCGGAGCGTACCGGGGAAATTCCGGTTTCGGCACAGATCTGACCTTTGACTCCATGATGTCTGCGGTTTCGGACTTCACCGTAACCGGCGAATCCGAATACGGGATACTGAAGCAAATACACGATTATATCTGCAATACCGTGACCTACGGCGGCAACGGAGACGATGAAAATACCGCCGCATCAGCCCTGGTCAACGGCATATCCCGGTGCGAGGGATACGGAAAAGCATTCAAACTTTTCTGCGATAAATACGGCATTCCCTGCGTCTGTGCGGTTGGAGTGAGTGAAAATCCTGCAGGTCAGACAGAGGGACACCTTTGGAATTACGTCCGGCTCAGTGACGGAAAGTGGTACGCTGTGGATGTTACATGGGATGACCAGTCCAAAATATACTACGATTTCTTCCTTGTCGGCTCGGACACCGTTGCACCGAATTTCAGGGCAAAAGCGTTCAGGTCCACCCACACTGAGACCCCATATGTGACCGGAGAGTACTCCGTCATGGCTTTCAGTTTTCCCAGGATCAGCGCTACGGCATATACCGGTCAGATTCAGGAGGAGTCTCCCCCCCAGCCTGCGACAGAGGTGACGACTCAGCCTGTTACGGAAGTCCCCACGGTGCCGATGACGGAGAGCCCCACACAGCCGGAAACAGAACCTTTCCCGGAGGAGAGCACCACCCCCGTGGATCCACCGATACAATATCCGACCCTGTTGCCGCAGGAACATTACACCGAAAAGCCGACAGAGAAAGATCCGCCTGTACAGCCGCAAACGTCTCCGGAAACGGAACCTGAGACAGAATCCCCCACATTTACGCCTGCGGAATATCCTTCGGAAATTTCAACGGAACATATCACAGAACCTCAAAGTGAGTATTCCACGGAGAATTCTACCCGGATACCGTCGGAAGACGAGACTTTCCCCCTGACAGATACGCCTGCCGTTTCCGAAGAGGACGGAAACAGAAATAAGACCCTTGCGATTGCGGTTATGCTGATCAACCTGACGGCCGTTGTTTTAATAATTTTGAGAAGAAACAAAAGGAAAACAGAAAAAAATAAATTCTAAGACGTCCGGAAAACCACAACAGGACGCAAAAGGAGAAATATATGACACCGCTTATTCTGAAGTATTCTTATGCTGCAGACAACACCAAAAGCGGCTGGGACAGCAATTCCCTGCCCCTTGGTAACGGTTATATGGGAGTCAGTCTTTTCGGAGACGTAACAAAAGACCGCCTTGCCATAACCGAAAACTCTTTCGCAAATCCCCCATCACTGGGCGGATTGACCTACCCTGTAGATCTTTACTTTGAGTATGACCACGACGGATACACCGATTACAAGAGAATTCTTGACATTGAAAACAGCCACGCTTACGTTACATACACCTGTAACGGAGTTGAATATACCCGTGAATATTTCACGTCATATCCGGACAAAGTTCTTGTAATGCGCCTTACGGCATCGGAAAAGGGAGCTGTATCCTTCAAGGCGTGCCCCGAAGTTCCCTTCATTGCACCCTACATGAGCAAAAAGGGAGACGGCGGCGGAAGACACGGAAAAGTGACCGCCGAGGGAAATACCGTCACTGTTACGGCAAAACTGAATTACTACAACGTCCGTTTTGAAGGTCAGATCCGGATAATGCCCGAGGGCGGCAAAATGACCGTTTCCGGCAATAGCATCAAAGTTAAGGACGCAGATTCCGTCCTTGTTATCTTCGGGTGCGGAACCAACTATGTACTCAGTGCCGACGTTTTCACCGAGCAGGATCCCAAAAAGAAGATACCAAACGTGAACCCTCACAAAAAGGTTCAGAAAATTCTGGACGATGCGTGCAAAAAGAGCTACGATGAACTGGTTGCAGCCCATGAAAAGGACTATTCTTCCCTTTTCGGAAGAGTCGAACTGGATCTTGCGGAGGGCTATGACAACAGGGATACGGATCAACTGCTGAAGGCGTACAAAGAAGGCGAAAAGAATCTCTATCTGGAACAGCTTTTGTTCCAGTACGGAAGATATCTGCTTATCTGCTCCTCAAGAAAAGGATGCCTCCCCGCCCACCTTCAGGGCATATGGAATGTCCTCAAGACTTCTCCCTGGGGCGCAGGTTACTGGCATAACATCAATCAGCAGATGAACTACTGGCCCGCATTCAATACCAATCTCATAGAGCTTTTTGAACCCTATATCGAATTCAATGAAGCCTTCCGTGTTGAAGGACAGAAGTTTGCGTCGGAGTACGTAAAGAGAAGCAACCCCGAAGCATACACCGACAAGCCCGGAGAATGCGGCTGGGTCGTAAGCACACCCTGCTGGCCCTACATGACCGTCGGTCTGGGTGAGCGTTCCGGTCCCGGCACCTGCGGATTTACCACACAGCTTTTCTGGGATGCATATGCATTTTCTCAGGATAAGAAACTGCTCAAAGACCATGTCTTCCCCGCTCTTTACACCATGAGCAAATTCCATACAAAGTGCGTTTCAGACTTTGACGGAGAGAAACTGTGCAGATTCTCCGAATCACAGGAACAGGATGCTTTCTACAGTGAAGCAAAAGAAGATTATACCACCGTCGGCGCTCCCTTCGATCAGCAGATGATCTGGGAGAACGGCAGAGATATGCTTCTTGCGGCTGAAATTCTGGGTAAAGACGACAAGCTTATAAAGACCCAGAAAGAACAGATGCCCCTCTACCATCCGGTGGAAATAGGCTGGTCCGGTCAGATAAAGGAATGGCGCGAGGAAAATTTCTACGGCGAACTGGGTGAATATGAACACAGACATATGTCCCACCTTCTGGGCCTCTATCCCGGATCCCTTATAAACAGGGAAACCCCGGCATGGCTTGATGCGGCAAAAGTTTCGCTCAGAGAACGCGGATGGAAAAAGCAGGGCGGATGGGCTCTGGCTCAGCGTTGCGGAGCATGGGCAAGGACAGGAAATGCCGAAAGGGCCTACACCATGCTGAACGCTCTGCTTGCACAGAGAATAGCCAATAACCTCTGGAACTCTCCCCTGTACCAGATAGACGGCAACTTTGGTGCGACCGCAGGTATGGCGGAAATGCTTGTACAGAGCCACGAAAAGAATATAGTTCTTCTTCCCGCACTTCCCGAAGAATGGAGCAAATCCGGTTCCTTCAAGGGTTTGACCGCCCGCGGTGCATTCGTCATCGACGCAGAATGGAAAAACGGGACGGCAAAAACCTTCACCGTCCGTTCGATCAGGGGTAACGAATGCAGATTGCAGTACCCGAACATTGCTTTTGCGCATATAACCGATGCCGAAGGCAAGGATGTGGCGTTCACTGCGGAAGGCAAGGATGTGGCGGTATTTGAAACATCTGAAAACGGCGTCTATACCGTATCCGGAATAAAAGCCCGCAAATATGCGAAAGCTCCCGCTGATCTTGACTTCAACAGAGATACAATGACTCTTACCTGGAAATGCCAGAAGGGCGCAACATACGATGTTTACCGTGCTTTTGACAGTGCTCCCGAATATGAGCTTATTGCTTCCGGACTTGAGGTCGGAAAACTTACAGACGCAACCGCAGACTTTGACAATCACGAGATAATCACTTACAAAGTCAATTCCGTCAACAAAGACGGCGATGAGTGCGACGGTCCCACCTTCACGGTCAATCATGCAACAGAGCGTCAGGTGACGATATACAACAGATACGTCCACCATATTTTCTGATCTTAATAAGAAAAACAGCAACGAAGAGCGCGCCGGTATCTCAAACAGGCGCGCTCTTTTATGTTTGAAGAAATCAGAACTGTTTTATAAGTAAAAATGACTGATGCAAAAAAACAACAGTCCGCATTTTCAGCGGACTGTTTATTTTCAGCAGTTATAAGACAGCGCTTAGCCAAGCTTTGCAGCGTTGACCTTGATGCCGGGGCCCATGGTGGAAGCGACGACACAGCTCTTTATATACTGACCCTTTGCAGCGGAGGGCTTAGCCTTGATGATGGCGCCCATGAGAGCCTCAAAGTTTTCAGCAAGCTTTTCGGTACCGAAAGAAGCCTTGCCGATGGGGCAGTGAATGATATTGGTCTTATCAAGTCTGTACTCAATCTTACCGGCTTTGATCTCCTTGACCGCCTGAGCGACGTTGGGAGAAACGGTGCCGGCCTTGGGGTTAGGCATCAAGCCCTTAGGACCGAGGATCTTACCGATACGACCGACAACGCCCATCATATCGGGGGTTGCAACGATGATATCGAAATCAAACCAGTTCTCATGCTGGATCTTTGCTACCAGATCCTCACCGCCGACATAGTCAGCGCCGGCAGCCTGAGCCTCTTCGATCTTGTCGCCTTTTGCAAAAACAAGAACTTTGATGCTCTTACCGGTTCCGTGAGGAAGAACGATAGCGCCTCTGACCTGCTGGTCAGCGTGACGGGAGTCAACGCCCAGTCTTACATGGACTTCAACGGTCTCGTCGAACTTGGCCTTAGCGGTCTGGCATACCAGTCCCATAGCCTCGTTTGTATCGTAGAGCTTAGCTCTGTCAATGAGCTTTGCGCTCTCAGTGTATTTCTTACCCTGTTTCATAATCTTAAAAAATCCTCCTATG
This sequence comes from uncultured Eubacteriales bacterium, assembly GCA_905207625.1. Lineage (GTDB taxonomy): Bacteria > Bacillota > Clostridia > Oscillospirales > UBA644 > HGM12619. Next base: position 58,687 of record CAJLLT010000004.1, read on the forward strand.
TGGTTTGTTCGGAATTAAATCCTCCCACTTAATCAGTAAACTCAGTCTACTACTTCTACGCCCATGCTTCTGGCGGTGCCGGCAACCATTGCCATAGCGGCTTCAACGTCATTGGCGTTGAGGTCGGGCATCTTCTGCTCGGCGATAGCTTTGACCTGAGCCTTGGTTATCTTGGCAACCTTGGTCTTATTGGGAACGCCGGAACCCTTTTCAAGTCCGCAAGCTTTCTTGATAAGAACAGCTGCCGGAGGTGTCTTGGTGATGAAGGAGAAAGAACGGTCTGCATAAACGGTGATAACAACAGGGATTATAAGACCCATATCACCCTTGGTTCTTTCGTTGAATTCCTTGGTGAAAGCCATAATATTAACACCGTGCTGACCAAGCGCCGGACCTACCGGAGGAGCCGGATTCGCCTTGCCTGCAGGTATCTGTAACTTGATATATCCTACAATTTTCTGCGCCATTGAAGTACGCCTCCTATGCTATACTATCAAAAGAATGAATAGTTGAAATTTTGTCGGGAATCAGAAGCGTTCGACCTGGTCGAGCTCCAGTTCCGCGGGTGTTTCGCGACCGAACATGGAAATAGTGAGATTTACCTTGTTGGAGGGAATATCTATACTCTCCACAACACCGGTAAAACCTTCCAGAGGGCCGCTGACGATCTTTACCTGATCGCCTACAGCGTAATCCACCTGCTCCAGATGTTTCATCAGTCCCAGAGAAGCGATCTCTTCCTCGGTCAGAGGAACGGGTTTGCCTTCGGGGCCCACAAAGCCGGTGACGCCACGAATGTTTCTTACCAAAATCCAGGTATCGTCATTTACGATCATATTGATCAGAACATAGCCGGGAAACAGTTTATGTTCAACCTCAACCTGTTTTCCGTCCCGTTCTTCAACGGTCTTTTCCATCGGGATGCGAACCTCGGATATCAGATCCTGCAGATTGCGGAGACCGACAACCGTTTCGATGCTTGTCTTTACTTTGTTTTCATATCCCGAATAAGTATGAAGAACATACCATTTGCCGTTTTCTGCCATAATGACCTCCGTCAGATTTTAATAGGAAAGACCAACTTCAAGTCAGCCAATAATAGCATCGACTATAAACTTGAACAGCGCGTCTACGAGTCCGATGAAGACTGCGGACAGTATCATCGCAGACAGAACTATCAACGTGTTGTTGACGAGCTGCTTGGGAGAGGGCCATACGACCTTTGATACTTCGCTTTTGGTCTCTTTGAAATAAGATTTGATCTTCGCAAATGCCTTGGGTTTGTTATCGGCGGATTTCTTCGAGGTTTTCTTGGAATCCGCGACAGCCCCGGTGTTCTTGAGATCGTCTGCCATAAAGCTTATCCTCCCTATTTGGTTTCCTTGTGAAGAGTGTGTTTCCGGCAAAACTTGCAATACTTGTTTGCTTCCAGTCTGTCGGGGTCATTCTTCTTGTTCTTGGTGGTGTTGTAGTTTCTCTGCTTGCACTCCGTGCAGGCGAATACAACCTTATCCTTTCCCATTATCGGCACCTCCTTATTATAATTGCCTCCCTTACGCGTAAAGCCAAACTATGCTTATTTTTACGCATTAAAAAAAAGCACCTTTACGCAAGGTAAGATGATTATACCATAACTTGCAAAAAAATGCAATAGTAAAATATGAACATTTTAAGAACTCTTGCGTTTTTCCGGGCTTTTTCCGACCTGTGATCCGAACTGCGGTCATCCTCCGAACCCATCATAAAAGAATGTACAGATGTCCTTCATAGGAGGCAAAGCGCATAAATTGTTTACAAAATTTAATAAATTTTCCGCTGAAAACTATGGAAATATGGGGGGAAATATGTTATAATACGCTTGAGAAGTCTTGCGTTGCAAGACTCCGGGGCTTTGCCCCATGGTGCTACGCACCTCTCAGGCTTTTGACGGCATCGCAAAAATGCCCTTGCGAACAAACATTTTTACTCCTGGTATAATACGCTTGAGAAGTCTTGCGTTGCAAGACTTCGGGACTTTGCCCCATGGTGCTACACACCTCTCAGGCTTTTGACGGCATAGCAAAAACGCCCTTGCGAGCAAGCATTTTTTCTCTTGGTATAATACGCATCCGGAAGAACACATACAACAAAGCATTATCTTTGAATTCTTACATATACGGATTTCCGAAAAAACATGACTGACTCTGTTATAAAAAAGATTTTTACCGTCTTAATATGTGCGGCAGTGATCATTTCCTGCGGCGCACTTTTCCCGTTTTCCGCCGCGGATACCGCCCCCGAAGAATCCGGAGCGGGACCCGGTATAGGTTCAATTTCGGCGATAATCATAAATTCGGATTCCGGGCTGATGCTGTACGGCAGAAACACGGACAGTCAGATCTACTGCGGGTTTCTTTCAAGGCTGATGACCTGCATAATGCTCGTTGAAAGCGGGGTTGACCTTGATTCAGAGATCAGGATAACATCCGCTATGCTTAATGCCGCTCCGGAAAAAATACTTACCCAAAACGAAAAAGGAAACACCGTATACGTCTTCCGTGAAGGGTCAAAAGTATCCCTGCGTGATCTAATGAAAAGCGCACTTGTGGCAAATTCCCAGGAGGCGGCGGCGGCAATTGCGCTGACACTGAACAAAGATATGACGGATTTTGTCATAAACATGAACACAAAAGCGGTGCAGCTCGGAGCAAAAGACACGCGTTTTGTCAACGCCACAGGATATTTTGAAGGGACATCCACCTCCCAGAAAACGACCGTAAAGGATATCGCGACGATCACGGCATATGCCGCATCCCTCAACTACATTCAGGAATACTCCGACAAATCTTATATTGACATATCCGTGAGCGGAAAAAGACAGCGGCTTTATACAAAGAATTCTTCCGTGGACGCGAACAGTCAGTATTACAATCGGAAATCCACGGGACTTGCCATATCCGGAAATTCCGCCTCAGGTTATACACTTTCCACCGTAGCGATGAAATCCGCAACCAAAAATACTCCGGCAATAAACTTTATCTGTGTTGCATATAACATGTCATCTGTAGGTGAATTATATTCTGACGTTGCGTCTATGGTCAGTTACGCTCTTACGGAATATTCTCCGAGGACACTCGTAGGAGCGAATGTTCCGGTTACGGAAATTCCGATACGGTTGGGAAAGCAGGAATGGGTAACACTGTACGCGTCGGAAAAAATTTCAGCGTCCCTTCCCTCCTCCGTAGACACAAAGGGAGATATTGAAGTTATCTATTCCGTTCCGAATTACATAACTGCACCAGTGAAAAAGGGCGAGATATACGGAACAGTCACATATGTATACAACGGTGAGGTTCTCGGAAGCACCGAATTATGCGCGGTATCGGACGTTGATCTTGACTCTGTTGCCGTTTACACAGAGAAAATAGGGCAGCTCTTCCGGAATACGACTTTCATAGCTTGCCTGGTTCTCTTTGCGGTGGCGGTAACAGGATATTCCGTCCTTGTATATGTCAAGAACAAGCAGAAAATAAAGGAAAACAAACGCAAGAACAGAACCCGCGTCCATCCGACGATATCGGCAAAGAAATAAATATGACCCGTGGGGCAAGTCACTGACAGCCCACGGGTCTTTGTTTTAAAGACTGACACGCAACAACCGGGACATCAGTCCCACCAGAAGCTCCATACCGTGGACTTTCCTATAATATCCGCAAGCTTGCCAATAGTGGGGTATGCAGGTCCCTGCTCCACCAGATCGGGGCAGAATCCGAACAGTTCATATGCAGTCTGAAGCGCTTTTTCTTTCGGAACGGGTTTCGGAAGAATAAAGTCCATCCCGTCACCGGTAATTACCGCAGGGACGGCTCCGTACTGTTCAAACCAATATTTTGCCGCAGCCATTGTGTCCTCCGTACCCGGACAGTCGTTCCATCCTCCGGCAGGAACCCAGGCAAAAACCCTCCAGGGATCTTTCACCGGAATACGGGCAAGAATAAGAGGATGAGTCATACCCGACATCGGATCCCATACGGAGCAAAACTGATTCTCAGCCGTTCCACCCTCCATTGTCCCAAGGATATTACGGACCCACTCCGGATCGTATTCAACTCTTTCCCTGCGGCGTTCATCGTACATTCCGTCAAGCACTTCCCGCCCGTCACGGAGTGTTGCCGACAACATTACCGTACGGAATTTTAAGGTCTGTTCCGGATTCACCTGTCCGAATCCGTAGGCATCGCTGCCTATATTCTCTATGATTGTCTGTTCAAGGATCTGATCCTCCCCCGCAATAAGCAGCGGTGTAAATCCCTGTTCTTTGCCCTCAGCCAGAGACTGACGGTAAAACCTCATGACATCTTCTACGTCGTTCATCGGCGACAGACAGGTACAGTTGCACCCGAGCCAGTCAACAAATGCTTTTGTTTGCTCTGATATTTCCATTATCAATGCCTCCTTTATTCCGGTTTATTTATTCTTATTCCCAAACGGGAGTAACCGGTATTTTGTTTTGTCTTTTTGACGCAGAGACTGTGTCCCTACGTCATTGGTCTATGCCTCAACGGTCAGCCCGTCGTAGGTCACTATCATATTTTCTTTTTCAGCAGTTTCCACCAGATCATCATAGGTCGCAAGTCCGTTGTGTGAAAAATGGTTGACGCAAACCTTGGTTCCGCCGTCAATATATCCGTTTTCACGAAGCATATTTCTCATTTTCACGCAACCGGAAAAATTCATATGTGACTTTGACGATTCGGGTTGAAGCGCTTTTGTACAATCCAGTGTCACTATATCGAAATGCGGCCGGCGCTCGGCAAAATACTCCCAGACCTCGGGTTTGAATTCCGTGGTATCATGAGCGTAAAGAAGTGTCTTTCCGTAGCGCTTTACCATATAAATGTACGGACTTTCCGTCCCGTGACTCGCCGGAAGGGCGGTAACGAGAAATTCACCGACCCAGAATGTCTCAAACTCATCCTTGGGATAAATACGGACTTCACTCGCATCGTCGTCCGCATTGAGACTGCTGTAATCGCTGTGACGCAACAGTTCCAGGGCAGGCCTGCTTCCGAAAAGATTGAAAAACTTCGGTCCCTCTTCTATATGGGCATATCCCGGACGGCGGAAAGAGAGGTCGTCGGGATAAAGGTGATCTGAATGGCTGTGGGTTATCAGGCAGTTTTCTATTCTCGAAAGGTCGATGCCGTAGGTCATACTGTGCCAGTATGTATCCGGACCGAAATCTATGAGAAGCTTATCGTCCACCAAAGCCTGACTGCGGGTGCGGAGATTTTTTCCTCCCGCCTGTCTGCTACGGCGGCAAACATCGCACTGACAGAATATTGCTGGCACGCCCTCCGCTGCCGCTGTTCCGAGAAATCTGATCTTCATTTATTCTTCCTGTGCCTTTCCGGCGTCATCTGCGCCCAGGTATTCACCGAGAAAATCAAGGACAGTCTGCTCATAGTCGTCCCGGTGTTCGACATATCCGTAAATGTGCAGAGTATGACTGAAAATTTTTACCGAAGAGACATTACTGTTATCAGCCTCGGCGGCAAGGGTCTGACTGTAGGAATAGGGAAAAACCGAATCGCTGTCGCCGTGCAGGAACAGAAGCTTTTTGCCCGATGCGGCTCGTACGGAGTTCAGCGGTGAGCTTTTTTCCGGGGGAAGGTCGGACATTGACCGGATGAAAAACAGCGTCAGAGACGAAAACAGCCTGTCTTCAATGCCGGTCCAGACCTGAAGCTGAGTCTCAAGATAAGTCTCCAGATCAAGATAAGAACTGTCGGCAATTATTACCTCGACCCGTCCGTCCGGGCATCCCGCATTGACAGCCGCCGCGGCGCCGAATCCCCACCCCATAAGGGCTATGTGTTTCTGTCCCAGCTGTCCGCAGGCGTAATCAACTATCAGCCGCAGTTCCTCAGATTCGGACGCCCCGAAAGTATACTGTCTGCCGGAGGATTCGCCGCATCCGGAATAGTCAAAAACAATTACGTTATATCCGGCTTTTGCTATGGTCCGGGCAAGGAACATACCGCTTATTTCGTTCATTTCCCGGTTACTTTCGTAATTATGGGAAAAAATGACCGTTTTATCGCTTTCCGTCTCATGGAGTGTCTCATCCTCGGTCTGTGCAGGGATAAACCACCCGCGGAGAACATCCCCGTTCTTCAGTCCGGGGACTGAAAATCCCCGACATATCAGCCCGAGTTCGTCTATGCCGTCAAAAATATAATCATAGGAGAGCTCTTTTCTCGGCGGATCAAGAAGACTGCGTGCAGTAAAAAAGCACGTCAGCACAAACCCCACAGCCACGCAAACCGCCACGGCTGCAACGATGACCGAGATTATAAGTCCTGCTCTGTGACCTTTCCCTGTTTTCCTCATCTCAATACTTACTCATATCGCTTCCGTCCATCATGCGGAAGCCTTTGGCAGAGAGCAGCCCCGTTGCCTCGTCGGTATCTTCGACCCGCATGATCACGAAGGCTTTTCCGCTGACCTTGCTTACAAAAGCGTACATGTATTCAATATTCACCTTTCCCTCATCGAGGGTCTTCAGAGCAAGATCAAGCCCGCCGGTGACATCGGCAATCTCAACGCCTATGACATTTGTTCTTGATACCGTGAAGCCTTCTTCCACAAGAGCCTTCTGCGCGACCTCCGGATCGTCAACGATCAGACGAAGAACGCCGAAGGATGATGTGTCCGCAAGGCAAAGCGCACGGATGTTGATCTCCTTCCGGGACAGTACTTCGGTTATGGCAGCAAGCCGCCCCTCCCGGTTTTCGACAAAAACGGATACCTGAGAAACAAACATACAATAACTCCCTTCGCCCTTATTTAAGTTTACGGTTATCTATTATTCTCTTGCTTTTGCCTTCCTCACGCCCTATGCTCTTGGGTTCCACAAGTCTCACAGTCACCGCCACACCGAGAGTGTTCTGGAGTGAATTACGGAGCTTCTGTTCAAGAGCCTGGATACTGCGGACTGAGTCGGATATAAGCTCCGGAGCCATTTCCACCCGGACTTCCATCGTGTCGAGGTTGTTTATTCTGTCCACGACTATAACGTAATACGGGCTTACACCCTTTATATTCAGCAGCACATTTTCCACCTGTGACGGGAACACGTTTACACCGCGGATAATAAGCATATCGTCGGTTCTGCCGCAGGGTTTTGTCATGCGTACAAGAGTTCTGCCGCACTCGCATTTTTCGTAATTGAGCCGGGCAATGTCGTGGGTACGGTAACGGATCAGAGGCAGTGCCTGTTTTGTCACGCAGGTGAAAACCAGTTCTCCCTCCTCACCGTCGGGAAGGGTCTCACCGGTATCAGGATCTACTATCTCCGGGATAAAGTTATCCTCGTGAATATGCATCCCCTTCTGCATATGACACTCACACGCAACACCGGGACCGGCTATTTCGGAAAGACCGTAGATGTCATACGCCTTTATCTTCAATCGGTCCTCGATCTCCCGCCGCATCTCCTCTGTCCAGGGTTCGGCGCCGAATATACCGGCACGGAGTTTCAGATCCTCGGGTCTGAAACCGTTTTCACGGAGAGCCTCACTCAGATACAGAGCATATGACGGAGTGCAGCACAGCACCGTGGAACCGAAATCCTTGAATATGTTTATCTGTCTGGCCGTATTTCCGGTAGAAACGGGTACCACTGTTGCGCCGAGTTTTTCAACACCCGCATGAATCCCCAGACCGCCGGTAAAAAGTCCGTATCCGTATGAGATATGGAAAATATCGTCCCGGCTTGCGCCTATGGACACAAGATCCCGGGCGACACATTCAGACCACATCTCAAGGTCATCCCTGGTATACCCGACCACGGTCTGTTTACCGGTGGTACCGGAGGAGGCATGAATACGAACGACCTCACTCATGGGTGCGGCAAACATTCCGAAGGGGTATGTATCCCTCAGATCGGTCTTGTAGGTAAAAGGGAGTTTTTTCAGATCATCAATGGTATTTATATCCTCCGGACGGATTCCGGCTTCATCCATTCTCTTCCGGTACAGACTGACGTTATTGTAAACTCTCTCCACGGTGGCGCGGAGTCTCTTTGCCTGAAGGGCAGACATCTCGTCCCGGGACATCGTTTCTATTTTTTCGTTGTAGTACATTTCCTTTTCCTCTCTGCTTCAGTTCCGCGGACTCAATAGTCTGCGCCGGCGTTGAAAGCGTCCTTGTTTATCTGTATGAACCGGGGCTTTACAAGCTCCTCTATGGACTTTTCAAACAAAGCCCGGTCAATGCCGAGGAATTTTGACGCAACGCCGAGAAGGACAACGTTGACAGCCTTGCTGCTTCCGCATTTTTCCGCGAGAGAAAGTGCGTCCACCGCCACAAGGTCAACACCCATACCGTGAATGGTTTCGGGTATCTGCGACGGGTACTCTGCCGCACCGGTAATAACGGGCATGGGATCTATCTTCTGAGTGTTCATTATCAGCTTCCCGCCGGGGGCAAGATAAGGCAGACTCCTCGCCGCTTCAAGCTGTTCAAAAGCGAGGATAACATCAGCAGTTCCCTTTTCGATTATGGGAGACGAGACTTTGTCTCCGTAGCGGACATATGTAACAACGCTTCCTCCCCGCTGTGACATTCCGTGTACCTCGGAGATTTTCACGTCGTATCCCAGTTCTGTCAGGGTATGCCCCAGAAGACGGCTTGCCAGCAGGGTTCCCTGTCCGCCGACGCCGACAATCATAATATTTTTTGTCATTTTACTATACCTCCGAATTTGCACAGCTTCATGCACAGTCCGCATCCGACACACAGTGTGTGGTCGATATTCACTTTTCCGGTGGATCTGTCCACAGAAATGGAGGGACAGCCGAGTTTCATGCAGAGTTTACAGCCGCGGCACTTTTCCTTATCCACGGAAAACGGAGGATTTATCGTAGCCTTTTTAATCATTATACAGGGGCGGCGCGCAATGATAACGGAGGGTTCTTCCGCTTCAAGTTCGGCCTTTATCAGCTTTTCAAGCTCATCCACTTCCTGCGGATCGATAACCGATACCCTTTTTATCCCGACGGCATGGCAGAGCGCCTCCACGTCGACGGAGGTGGTCATATCCCCTTTCAGGGTCACTCCGGTGGTGGGATTCTGCTGATGGCCGGTCATTCCGGTGATGGAATTGTCGAGAATTATCACTGTGCTGTTACTGCGGTTGTAAGCAATATTTACAAGCCCGGTTATTCCCGAATGGATAAAAGTGGAATCGCCGATGACCGCTACAGTGCGTTTATTGTCGTCGGATGCCTTCGTAAAGCCGTGGATTCCGGAAACGGAATAGCCCATACATACCGTGGCATCTATGGAATTGAGGGGTGCGGCGGAACCGAGGGTATAGCAACCGATGTCCCCGTTGACGGTCAGTCCCATTTTCTTGAGGACATAAAACACTGCGCGGTGAGGACATCCGGAGCACATTACCGGAGGTCTTACGGGGAGCTTTTCGGGATACTCCCTGAAAGAAGGAGCCTTTCCGAGAAGTTTCTGAGCGATCATGGAAACATTTATTTCTCCGATAAGGGGGAAAACGTCCTTACCCGAAACCTCAAGCCCCAGAACACGGCAGTGGTTTTCTATAACAGGATCAAGTTCTTCGATAACGTAAACCTTTTTGTGCTCAGCACAGAATTTCTTTATCATTTCCGAAGGCAGAGGATGAACCATACCCAGTTTGAGATAGCTCACGCTGTCGCCCAATGCCTCTTTGGCGTACTGATAGCAGGCTCCTGAGGTTATAACTCCGGTATCGGAGCCGTTTTCTTCGACTCTGTTTGCACCGAAGGTCTCGGCAAAGCCGGCAAGGGCAAGCATCCGCTCTTCCACCGCGACATGGCGGGGACCGGCGTTTGCGGGTACCATAACAAATTTTGCCGCGTTCTTCTCGTATTTTTTTACACCCACATCGTTTCTTTCGCCCTCAGTCACAAGGCTCTGGGAATGAGCCACCCGTGTGGTGAGACGGAGCAGGACGGGAGTGTCGAATTTTTCGGAAATATCATAAGCCGCTTTGACAAAGTCACGGCATTCTCCGGAATCGGAGGGTTCAAGCATGGGAAGTTTCGCGGCTATGGCATAGTTCCGGGAGTCCTGTTCGTTCTGCGAAGAGTGCATCCCGGGATCATCCGCCACGGCAATGACAAGTCCGGCATTTACGCCGGTATAAGAGGAGGTGAAAAGCGGGTCAGCAGCAACGTTGAGTCCCACATGTTTCATTGCGGCAAAACTTCTCGCGCCGCCGATACTCGCGCCTATGGCAACCTCCACAGCAACCTTTTCATTCGGAGCCCATTCCGCATACATATCGTCGTATTCTGCGGAAAACTCGGTTATCTCGGTACTCGGGGTTCCGGGATAAGAGGAAATGATTCGGCAGCCGGCTTCATAAAGTCCACGGGCAACCGCTTCATTCCCCAAAAATAATCTTTTCATCTGTTTTCAGTTGATCCTTCCTTCGTTCCGGACAGGATCCTCTCCCTTTTTTGAATATCCTCACTGATTATACAATAAAATGCCCGTAAAATCAATGGTATATTTCTAAACTTTTTTTACAGGTTAAAACGACACCGTTTCGTAACATATATATCGTATAATGGGGAAAAATTTGTGTTTTCGGAGGAAATATGCGCAGTTTAAGGATCCTCGACACCACGTTGCGGGACGGAGAACAGGCCCCCGGCTATTCCATGAATGCCAGGGAGAAGATCGAGGTCGCCCGTCAGCTTGAGAAACTCGGGGTAAATACCATTGAAGCCGGCTTTGCGGTAATAAGCAAGGGCGACTCGGACAGCGTTGCCCGGATAGCGAAAGAAGTCCGGAACGTGCAGGTATGCTCCCTCGCCAGAGCCCTGCGCAAAGATATAGACGCGGCGGCGGAAGCGGTAAGAGCGGCGGCATATCCGATGATACACACTTTTCTCGCCACGAGTGATATTCATCTTGAGTACAAGCTCCATAAAACGAGAGCTCAGGCTCTGGAAAATATCGCCGAAGCGGTCAATTACGCCAAGAAATTCGTGTCAGAGGTGGAGTTTTCCGCGGAGGACGCGACAAGAACAGACATAGATTTTCTCTGCCGTGCCGTAAGTACGGCGATCAGGGCGGGAGCAACCGTCATAAACATTCCCGACACCGTAGGCTACGCCACGCCGGAAGAAATGGCATACAGGATAAAATACCTTAAGGAACATGTTGAAAACATGGACAAGGTGATCCTTTCCGTACACTGCCACGATGACCTCGGTCTCGCGGTGGCAAACAGCCTCTCCGCCGTTGAGGCGGGCGCACAGCAGGTTGAGGGAACAATAAACGGAATAGGCGAGCGTGCGGGAAATGCGGCTCTCGAAGAAATAATAATGACTCTCAACACCAGAAAAGAGCATTACGGAGTGGAGACTTCCGTGGACACCAGGCAGATAGCCCGGACCTCAAAACTGTTGCAGATGGTGACGGGCATAAACGTCTCCCCCAGCAAAGCGATAGTGGGAGCCAATGCCTTTCTGCACGAATCGGGCATACATCAGCACGGGGTCATGGAAAATCCCCTGACCTACGAAATAATGACCCCGGAATCCATCGGGGCGGCAAACTACAACACCCTTATCATCGGCAAGCACAGCGGCAGACACGCCTTCGACGCGAAGATAAAAGAACTCGGCTATGAACTCAGCGACGATATGCTCCAGGCGCTGTTCGAAGATTTCAAAGCCCTTGCGGACAAGAAAAAAGACATTCACGACCGGGATATCGAGGCGCTGATACTGAAGGGCAAAGCCAAGTATGAAGAACACATGTTCAAGCTTGTGCATTTCGTTATAACCTGCGGCGATGCCTTTTCAACCATAGCGTCCGTGTCCATTGAACAGGACGGAAAAGTTGCCGAGGGAGTTTCGGACGGTGACGGACCTATCGATGCCGCATTCAAAGCAATTGAAAAGATCATAGGACTGCATTTCATGCTTGTGGAATTCTACATAACCGCCGTCACCGGGGGTAAGGACGCTCAGGGTACGGCGAAGGTAAGACTGCGTTACGGAGACAAGGAAGTAACCTCCGTGGGCATTTCCACCGATATTGTGGAAGCGAGTATTTATGCCTATCTCAACGCCGTAAACGAACTCGTGCCGGAGCTTAAAATAGAGATCTGACCGGAAGGTGCAATGATGAAGATAACCACTTTTGACACGACCCTCAGAGACGGAGCGCAGAGCGAAAAGGTTCTGTTTTCCGTCAATGACAAGTTGCGCATAGTCATATTGCTGGACAAACTCGGAATAGATTTCATCGAAGTGGGCAACCCTGTATTTAACGGGGCTGAAGCGGATTTTCTGGAAAAACTCAAAGGGATAAATCTCAGCCGGTCAAAGCTTGTGATGTTCGGAAGTACGAGAAAAGCGGGGATAAAGTGCGAGGACTCCCCTGTTCTGAACTGTCTTGGTTCTCCGGACTCTCCCGAATATTGCTCCGTGTTCGGAAAAGCCTGGTCACTGCACGTCCGGGACGTTCTGAGAACGACGGAGGAAGAAAACCTGAACATGATCCGTGAAAGCGTGGAATTCCTCGTTTCGCGAGGCAAAAAAGTCTTTTTTGACGCGGAACACTTCTTTGACGGATATATCAACGACAGTGAATATGCCATGAAAACGGTCTGCGCCGCCGTAGAAGCGGGATGCCATGCCGTTATTCTCTGTGATACAAACGGCGGTACATTTCCCGATAAAATCGAAAGGATAACCGCTGAAGTGGCAAAGCTTTGTTCCGTACCGGTGGGAATACACTGCCATAACGACACCGGGCTTGCGGTGGCAAGCACCATGTCTGCGGTTACGGCGGGGGCTGAAATAATTCAGGGGACACTGAACGGTATAGGCGAGCGTTGCGGAAATACGAATCTCTCCACCGTCATTGCCAACCTTCAGCTCAAATCCGGTTTTGATCTGCTGGGACAGAGGATAGCTCTTCTGAGCCGTATCAGCCGGAGCGTTGCGCAGATAACAAACATAAACACCGACGGAATGCCCTATGTCAGCCGCAATGCCTTTGCGCACAAGGCGGGAATGCACGCCGATGCGGTGCTTAAAAACCCGCACACCTTTGAACATATAGACCCCGCAACCGTGGGAAACAAGCGAAACCTGCTCATTTCCGAAATGAGCGGAAAAAGCATTATATATCCATACGTTCACCGTATAGACCCCACGGTGGAAAAGGACAGTCCGGTCATGGACAGGATTCTCGCCACGATAAAACAGAAGGAATCCGAAGGCTACCGCTATGAAGAGGCACAGGCCTCCCTTGACCTCCTGATAAAGAAGCATCTGGGACTTTTCAAACCGCATTTCACGATAGAAAAATTCAAGCTCATTGCCGAACAGTCCACTGCGGATTCCCCCGACGGATGCAACTATGCCTTTATCAAGGTATCGGTCGACGATACCATTGAAATTGCCGCAACAGAAAGCGACGGTCCGGTTCATGCCCTTGATGAGGTCATGAAAAAAGCACTGCATGTCATATACCCCTCACTGAGCGACACCCGGCTGACGGACTACAAGGTCCGGGTTCTTGACAGCAGAAGTTCGACCGGAGGTAAGGTTCGGGTATACATAGAATCCACCGACGGACACGAGACCTGGGGAACGGTCGGGGTGTCCACAGACATTATCGAGGCTTCCAAAACCGCCCTCGCGGATGCGGTGGAGTACAAACTGGATATGGAGGAACAGGCTTGAAGAAAATATCCTTTATTCTCTGTATTATTCTGTGCATTGCGCTGATTGCCGGTTGCGACACGGAAAAGGATGTGATTTCAGCGACGGATCTCCCATCAGAAACAATGACGGAACCGGTGACAGAGATACAAACCGAACCCGTGACGGAAGCGGAAACCGACGCTCCGACGGAAAAAGAAACTGAAGGAGAAACCGAAGCTCCGGCGGAAACTGGCACGGAAATGCCGACGCAAATCCCCACGGAACCGGAAACGGAAGCCCTGACCACGGTAACGGTGCAAAAGCCAACGGAACCGGAGACGGATACGGAGATCCCGACAGATGTTCCAACCGAACCGGAGAATACGGGGGACACAGAATGCGGGGATGAAACAGACCCCGAAAAGGAAGAAAAGCCGAAAAAATACTTTACCCTCAGCTTTGATGACGGTATTACCCAGGATGAAAAAATAATGGAGATACTGCGCAGATACAACGTCAATTGCTGTACCTTCAACATCAACACCGGACTTCTCGGCGAAAGCTGGGACTGGGTGGCGGACGCCGTGGGAAAACAGGGACTCACCCATAAAAGATACACCGAACAGCAGATCCGAAGCGGAGTGTACGATGGCTTCGATGTTCAGGTTCATTCACTGAACCATGTATCCCTGAAATCCCTCGACTGGTCCATACCCGAACTGACGGATCAGATACAGACGGATGCGGACAACATATTCGACATGACCGGAATCCGCCCGGTGGGGATGGCCTGGCCGGGAGGAAACACAGAGTTCACGAAGCGGACCATAGAACTTATACTGGAAAACACCGACATCCGCTTTGCGAGAGGTACGGTATCGACCTACTCTTTCAGGCTTCCGCAGCATTTCATGATCTGGAACCCCACCTGTTCCATAACGGATAAGAGACTTGAAATGCTTACGAAAAAGTTTATCCGGGACAACAGCGACACTGAAAAGATATTTTTTGTCTGGGGACACGGCTACGAATTGGACGCATACGACCTGTACGACGAATTGGAACAGCTTGTAAAAACCATGTCCGAAGCGGAGGACGTGATCTGCGTGACAAACACCGAATTTTACGAACTCTTCAAGGACCGTATTCCGTCATGGAAATAATCCTTTTACACAAAAAACCGCCCATAGGGCGGTTTTTGCTGTTAATAATTAAAAACCGAAATGATATACCGCAGGATCACGGCAAATTCAGTCCTTGTTTTCGGATCTGTCGCAAACCTGCTCCGGGGAACCGGAAGCTTCTGCATCCTCTCCGATAACGACCGTCGGAATGAAATTCCGGGCGAATCTGCCCTGTCCCCTTCCCTTGACATAGAAAAATCCGATAATACTAAAGATCACCGCACCGATAAAATTGACGAACAGATCCTTCATCGTATCTATAAGTCCGATATCCAGGTATCCACCTACTCCGAGAGGCTCGCCGTTTATGTACACCTCGGTGATATTTTCTATTCCCACCGCGATATTTTTACCCGTGGGGTTAAGATCAACGGAGTATATTGCGCTGATTACGGTATCTTTCTGCATATCCGTATGGAAAATCATATCTCCGCCAAACTCAAAAAACTCCCAGAGAACACCAATGGTCATGGAAAAACAGAACGCGACTATAGCCATGTACAGGGGCGAGAGCCGGAAGGTCATGCGCTCGGTACGGTTAAACATATCCACCAGGGAAAAGCCTATTGCCGCGCAAAGGAAACCGTTGACCGTATGCAGCATAGTGTCCCAATGGGGAACTTTAAGATAATAGCATTGCAATTCACCGAGTATCTCAGCGGCAAAAATAAACAGCAGAATGATAATTTCAAGGGTCCGGGGCAATTCAATGCCGAAATTTTCCTCGGCAAAAAACGGTATGATGAAAAGAACAAGAGTCAGCACGCAATAAAAAAGGTTTTCATAGTTGCACCGCAGTACGGCGACTACTGCGGACAGAACAACGAAGATTCGAAGGATTACATACACAGTAAAGGTGACTTTATCCTCCTTTATGCGGGCATTGAGATTTTTTAACCGTGATTTTTTCATATTACCTCCTCAGGGTTGACTTCCAGGCGAAAAAAGTGTATAATTACAGTATAAAACAAATGAACACGGAGAATCAGATGAATATAGCAGTCGTAACCGGAGCAAGTTCCGGTATGGGGAAAGAATTCGCAAAAGCCCTGGACAAAACCGGGGCGTATCAGCAGATATGGGTGATCGCCCGCCGCAAAGAAAGACTTGACCTGCTTGCGGCTGAACTGAAAACCCCCGTCAGAGTCATAGGTCTTGACCTGACGGACCCGGTCAGTTTTAAAGACTATGCATCACTTCTCGAAAACGAAAGACCGAACGTGGTCACCCTCGTAAACTGCAGCGGCTTCGGGAAATTCGGGACATATGCGGATATTCCCCTGTGCGAAAGCCTGAACATGATAGATCTCAACTGCAAAGCCGTTGTACAGATGACGGAGCTGACACTTCCGTATATGAGCAAAGGCTCGGACATAGTCAACCTGGATTCCCTGTCGTCTTTTCAGCCCGTTCCCTATCTTAACGTATATGCCGCAACAAAGGCCTTTGTACTAAGCTATTCCAGAGCGCTGAACCGAGAACTGAGTCCGCGTGGGATACGGGTCATGGCGGTCTGTCCGGGATGGGTCAGAACAGAATTCTTTGACAGAGCAACCGTAACCGACGAAAAAGCCGTGACCTATTTCAATGTGACATATTCCCCGGAACAGGTCATCGCAACGGCAATGAAGGACCGGGCGAAAAAGAAAGATGTCTCCGTTCACGGTCTTCCGGTGAAAATGCAGGTACTGCTGGTAAAGCTCCTGCCCCACCGTTTTGTAATGAACACATGGCTTCGTCAGCAAAAACACCGGGATTGCCTAAAATAAACGTCCGGACACGATACGAGCCCGACAGGAACAGCCCTGCCGGGCTCTTTTTCTGCTAAAAAGCCGATTCAGTCAGGATCAGTCAAACTCATAGACGACTTTCTCAGTAGTCACGAGTTTTGCAAGTTTGGAAACATAAATAACAGTGAGAATACACTGCAATCCGGCATAAACGATGCTTGCGCCGGCAATTATCATCATCGCATCCTTGCTGGATATGGGGTCAGCCATAAGGAAAATTCCCACCGCAACGGAAAGTATGGAGGCCGCGAGAAGAGCCCACCATGCCCGGAAACCGAAGCGTTTGGCGTCAATTGCGGTCTGAAGTTTGAAAGCACCCGCAACCACAATACCGAGACCTACGGCAAACACAAAAACCGTAAGTACCTTTTCCGCAAATACCGCAAGAAGAACACCTGCGGCAAGGGTAGCAAAGCCAAAGGAAAAATCGTAGCGGAAAGGCGCACGGACGGTCTTATCCTTAAAATAACCGATGACCTTTATCGCACCGAGACAAACAAGAACCAATGCCGCCGCATAACAGAGGACAAGCGAGGAGATTTTCGGATAAACAATTATTGCAATTCCGAGAACCACAAGAGCGGCAGACAACCCGATGTAAGCCCACTTGGCTTTTTTGATCCATGTCATATACTGTTTCCTCCTAAAATAAGGCTGCCACAAAAAATTCGGCAGTAATTTGTTGACCGGGTAACATATAGATGATATAATAATACAGGGATTTTGCCGTTGTGCAACAGGATTTTCGGCACAGCCGCAGGATCCGGAAACGGCTTTTCTGCACCGTTTCAACGGGAAAAGTGCCATGCCGGATGAAGGCACTACGTGTATCCCGCCGGAAGCAGGTATGCTTGCTCTCACGGACATTTTTACGATGCCGTCAACAGCATGGCAAGCCGATGATGCCGGCGAAAAGCGAAGCTTTGCATATGCGAGGCATTCGCCATGTTATTATAACACTTTTTTCTACCATAATCAAGCAGAAGGACAAAAAAACTTTCGGCAGCGAAATGACTTTTTTGTTACAAAAACAAAAATAAGAGAGGATTCCGGCGACGGATGAAAGGAGACGACAAAATGAGAAAAAACGAAGATTTTTTGCTTGACAGCTATGCAGACTTTGCCTCTGCGGGTCTTATGACCGACCCGGAGCTTTACACCAGGCTCAACGTTAAACGGGGGTTGCGCGATCTAAACGGTAAGGGCGTACTTACGGGACTTACGAACATTTCGGAGGTGGTCGCGAAAAAAGTCGTGGACGGAGAAGAAAAGCCATGCCACGGCAAACTCTATTACAGAGGGATAGATGTCAACGACATAGTCAACGGTTTCCTTTCCGAAAACAGGGCGGGATTCGAAGAAACGGTATATCTGCTGATATTCGGGCATCTTCCCACAAAGGAGCAGTACGATGACTTCCGCAGTCTTATGGCATCCTACCAGCAACTTCCCGAGGACTTCATAAGAAGCACCATTCTTTCCTCCCCGAGTAAAGATATGATGAACGCACTGTCCAAAGGTGTTCTCACCCTGTATTCCTACGATGATGCGGCAGACGACGTATCAATCAAAAACGTCATCCGTCAGTGTCTGCAGCTCATTTCCAGATTCCCGGGGCTTTGTGTTTATGCCTACCATGCCTATCGGCATTACCACAAGCAGAAGAGCCTTGTTATCCACAACCCGGATCCGAAGCTTTCCATTTCGGAAAACACTCTGCGGATGCTCCGTCCGAATAAAGAATACTCCCCCCTTGAGGCAAGAATACTTGATCTTGCCCTCGTTCTCCACGCCGAACACGGAGGCGGAAACAACTCCACATTTACCACCCACGTAGTCACCTCCTCCGGAACCGACACTTACTCCTCCACTGTCGCCTCCCTCGGATCCCTTAAGGGCCCCCGCCACGGTGGGGCAAATACCAAGGTCGTAAGAATGTTCGATGACATGAAAAAAACTGTGGAAAACGTCCACGATGACGGGCAGATCTGCGATTATCTCAACAAACTTCTGAATAAAGAGGCCTTTGACGGTTCGGGGCTGATATACGGTGTTGGACACGCGGTGTACTCCCTGTCGGACCCCAGAGCTGTGATCTTCAAGAAATACGTCAGACAACTGGCTGAGGAAAAAGGTCTGCTTGAAGACTTCGATATGTACGAGAGAACCGAACGGCTTGCACCTGAGGTGATCTCGGCGCACAGGAAAATGTACAAAGGCGTCAGCGTGAACGTAGACTTCTACTCCGGCTTCGTGTACCGTATGCTGGGACTTCCCGAAGAACTTTTCACTCCGCTTTTCGCTATAGGAAGAATTGCGGGCTGGTCCGCGCACAGAATTGAAGAAATCGTAAACAACGGCAAAATAATCCGTCCCGCTTATCAGTCAATAGCCCCTCACCGGGAATATGTGGCAATGTCAGACAGGTAAAACATCACCCTACAATCCGGGAAAAGTCCGTACAGGGCTTTTCCCTTTTCCGTTTTACGGACGTGTAAATTTAATAAATTATTCAATTAATTCTGTTGAATTGACGGCAAATTTGTGATATACTATATGAAACATAAAAAGTGAGAGGTATTTGAAATGGAAAAGAAAAACATCGCATGGTCCGAACTCGGCTTCGGATATATGCAGACAGACAAAAGATACGTTTCCTTCTACAAGGACGGCGCATGGGACAACGGCGCGCTGGTGTCCGACCCCAACGTGGTTATCAATGAATGTGCCGGAGTTCTTCAGTATGCGCAGACCTGCTTTGAAGGACTGAAAGCATATACCACCGAGGACGGGCACATCGTTACCTTCCGTCCCGACCTGAACGCGGAAAGAATGATGCAGTCCGCCGAAAGACTGGAAATGCCCGTATTTCCCAAGGAAAGATTCATCGACGCGGTGACTCAGGTAGTTGCCGCAAACGAAGCGTACGTTCCGCCCTACGGTTCCGGAGCCACACTGTACATTCGTCCTTATATGTTCGGCTCAAACCCCGTTATCGGCGTAAAACCCGCTACTGAATATCAGTTCAGAATACTTGTTACTCCTGTCGGCCCCTACTTCAAGGGAGGAGTCAAACCCCTCCATCTCCGCATAAGCGACTTTGACAGAGCCGCGCCCCACGGCACGGGTCATATCAAAGCCGGTCTTAACTACGCGATGAGCCTTCACGCTATCGTTTCAGCCCATAAAGAGGGTTATGACGAAAACATGTACCTTGACGCCGCAAGCCGTACAAAAATAGAAGAAACCGGCGGCGCAAACATAATCTTCGTCACTAAGGACAACAAGGTCGTCACTCCCAGATCCTCAAGCATCCTGCCCTCCATCACCAGACGCTCCCTTACATATGTGGCTAAGGAATATCTGGGACTTGAGGTAGAGGAAAGAGACGTTTACCTGAGCGAAGTGCCTGATTTTGTCGAATGCGGTCTGTGCGGAACGGCAGCGGTCATCTCCCCCGTGGGAACGCTGGACGACCACGGAAAGATAATAACCTTTGCCAACGGAGCAACGGAAATGGGTCCTGTCACAAAGAAATTGTACGAAACTCTTACCGGAATCCAGATGGGACGGGTCAAAGCTCCCGAAGGCTGGATCAAGGTTATAAAATAAACTTCAAAACAACAGTAAGGAGACTTTTGAAAGTCTCCTTATTTTTATATGAAATTTCCGTAAACAGGAAAATTTTTATTGATTTTCTACAATAAATATGATATAATCGTAATAACTTCATACAAACGGAGGATGTCCCTTGTTAAGTTTTTTGCTCGGAGTGCTCCGCCTTGCGGGGCTTGCGATAATCTATGCGGGAATTCCCGCGATAATCCTTATCGAATTCGTATTGCCTGCACTTATTTACTTTTTCTCCCGGGCCGTACTGTTTTTCCGTTTTGCATTCAGTAAAGGCAGTTTCCGCCCGGTGGGTCCGCTCAGTTTCATATTTCCGAATACAAAGGGGAAACCCGACGCACTCATTCTTTCGGCAAATAAACTCTATGCTGTAAAACTGCTTTCTCTCCGGAAGCTCCGGAGTACCGTAACCTTTACCTCCCCCGAAAAATGGGAGGTTTCCAGATATATTCCGGACACCTCAAAGGCGAAAGAAAGCGCATTGGCGAAAACGGTACATAAGCTTCAAAGGCGTAACTACACAAAAAAAGCGCCTTCGGGACTGATCAAATATGTCGCAGCCATAAATCGTGCCCTCGACGGAGAGCAGATTGACTGTGTCCCGGTATATCTTTTCAATCCGGGAATAAAGCTTGTGAGGACGGCGGATCATGTGGAGCTGGTAAACGGAGATGTTACCTTTTACGGAGCCGTCGTTGCGGAGAGTATATATCCCGAAAGAATAAAAGAAAGCATTGAAAACCCGGTAAAAAGGGCTGAAATAATGAAAAAGGCTGTTTCGGCTCTGAGAGGGAAGCACATATCCGGAGAAAAAGGAGAAAACAGATGAAGTTATTTTTTGACCCCATAAAGATGCAGGAAAATGAGTCTGAACTTGACAAATGTGTGGCGGCTGATCTCCGGCTCGATGACATTCTTCACGGACTTATCTCGGATAAAGAAATGGAAACGGCGGCAAAAAAGGTTCTTATGCAGTTTTGCCGCGATGAAAGTATAATCGACTACCGCCAGCAGATAGTATACGATCTTATCGGGAATGACGGGGTTTTCCGCCTGTTTTCAGACCTCCGTGACGGACTTGTGCAGCTGAACGAACTTTATCAGATGAATATGTTCAGACAGATTCCGGAGACCAGGGCGCTGAAAACATTTCTTATAACCGAAAAATTCACCCGTATATACTCACGTCTGCTGGCAAAGGCTGAAGACACAGACACCTCAGAGCTCTCTCCGGCATTTTCACAGATTATCACCGATATTCGTGACACCGACAGGAAAGCCGAACTTGACAGAATGGAAAAAGATGTCAGAGCCATGAGAGAAGGGCTGAAAAAACTTGAGTCCGTCCGGTTCAACCGTTTCTTTTCCAGGGGGCAGAATATCGAAAACAGCATAATGCCCGCCACGGAAGAACCGTCCCTGACAAAGCATATATCAGACCTCGCCGCAGGACTGGGGCTTGACGTAAACGAAGCAAACGTATGCGCGCTCCAGGTAAGCCGGGAGCTGACACGTCCGGTATTCCTCGCGTTGCACGAAGAGTACAAAGACGTTTTCGACGGCATAGAGCGCTTTCACTCGGAATATGAGAAAACCTTTGACGGTGAATGGCTTGATCTGATACCAAAACTCAGTGCCGTAATAGCCTTCGCCCTTATTTTCCGTAAGCTCAAGGCATCCGGATTTCCCGTAACAAAAGGTAAAACCGCTGTCAACACTGAAATTGAAGGGCTATACAGCCTTGCCCTTGCCTCGAAAGGCGCAACTCCCGGGCAGGTCGTATGCAACGATTTAAATACAACTCCGGACAGGAAATTCTTCTTTATTATGGGTCCCAATGCCGGAGGAAAAACCGTTTTTCTTTCCGCGCTGGCGATGTGCAGACTCATGTTCCAGGGGTGCGGGATCGTTCCCGCAAAATCGGCGAAAATACGTATTGTCAGACGGCTTTTCACCCATTTTCCCGTGGAAGAGTACAACGATGAAAGCGGACGGCTTGTGGAAGAGCAGAATCGGGTAGACAAAATCCTCGCCGCAGTCGGCAACGGAGACTGTGCGGCATTCTTCAACGAAACCTACTCGTCAACAAAGGCGGACGTGGCATACCGGTTATCCTCGGAGCTGTGTGAAAACGTCCGGAAACATGATGTTGAAGGACTTTTCGTTACCCATCTGCATTCTCTGAAGGACTATGCAACCTCAACGGAACAGCAGGCGCCGCATATAGGAATACTCACTGCCGCCAAGGACGGCAGGACGGGACAGAGAACGTACAGAATAGTACCCATGACCAGTCAGAATTCTTCGTTTGCGGAAGATATACTTGAAAAATACGGTATGACTGCGGCACAGATGTTCCAACGCCTGAAACTCAAGAAGGAGGGCAGATAAATGCTTCCGGAATTTGACCTTTTATACAAAAATCCGAAAAAAATATCACCTTCGAAGCAACTGGATATGGCTATGGAAAGCCTTCTTCTGAAAGAGACCGTGGACCTTCTGACAGTCAATCCGATATACCGGAGACAGATATTTGAATTGTTACGCTATCCGGAACAGGACCGGGAAAATCTCGTATGGAGGCAGCAGGCACTGGCAGATTTTGAAGCAAATGAAAGTCTGTTGCATGAATTTGAAAAAATCCATGAAAAGGATCTTCAGCTTCAGGAATCAATGAAGCTTCTCAAACGCAGTTTTTCCGAAATACAGACCTCGGGAAATAAATCCAGAACCTCCAACAAGGATTCTGCCGTATCCACGATAAAGACCCTTGCCGACTGCGTCGATAAAGCCCTGGGACTGTATACTGCTTATAAAACCGCCTTCGGCAGGGCTAAAGTAAAATCTGAAATATTCACCGGAATGAAGAGTTTCGTGGAGGAAATGACGGAAAGACCCGAATTCGGTGAACTCTCGGCTCTTTCCTCAGAACTTTTCGAATCCGTGGACCTGAGCACGTCTTACGTCATACTTGCAAAGATCGATGAGTACCTTCGGATATGTGACTGCGAAATGTTCATGCTTTCCTCCGACCCTTACTGCTACGGGGAAAACTCGGGATCGAGAAAAGACAAATCCCTCCCGGTGGCTTTCATAGGCTTTGAGCAGGAATCGGACAGCCAGCTCAGTTTTTTTGCGGAACGGAGCATGGTGAAGCTGACAAACCTGCTGCAATCAGTGGTCACCCAGCTCAGGCAACCTTTTGAAAAACTGGCGGACGGGTTCTTTTTCTATGATTTTGCTTTTATATACAAGAGAAAACTGGCGGACCTCGGACTCCCCTGCTGTACACCGGAATTCAATGAAAAAGGATGCAGATTTGAATGCAGAAATATTTATGACCTGTGGTTCGCGCTGAAACAGCGTCAAAAAGACCCTCTTGCCGTTCCGGGGAAAACGCTTGTACCCAACGATGCCATTCTGACTGAGGACTGTCCCGTTTGTGTGATCTCAGGCAGGAACAATGCGGGAAAAACGGTATTTCTGAGAGCAATAGGACTGATACAGGTTCTGGCTCAGTCCGGACTTCCCGTTCCCTGCACCGAAGCTTTAGTCACCCCTGCAGCAACGGTATTCGCGTATTTCACCGCCCTGGATATAGGTCAGGGGCGGTTTGAAGAGGAAGTGGAGACCTGTTCCGGATTCCTGGATGTGATGCAGCCGAACGATCTGCTCCTGTTCAACGAAGTATACCAATCCACGGCATACGACGAGGGTTCTGAGGCACTCTCGGAATTCATGACAATGGCGGCACTTTGCGGCGCGAAAACCGTTGCGGTGACCCACCTGCCGGATATCCGCGGAAATATGGAAAAGCTACGGAAAGAATACGGATTCAAAGGGACCGTGTCCTACCTCAAAGCGGAGGAAAAAGACGGAAAGGCTACCCACAGATTCGTTTCCGATGTGGAATAGGTCCCGGGGCACGGCACGAAAGATACATATGCAGCACGGCGGACAGCAAAAACTGTCCGCCGTTTCCGTTTCAAATCATTATCTTACTATGCCGTAAATAAGAGGTTTCTTTTCAGGCTCGGAATCACCGATATTTACCGCGGCAAGGAACTTTGCCGCCGCTTCGGAAACAGGTCTCCGTCCTCCGGCGTAGAGCGTACAGAGTACATCACCCTTTTTCACCCTGTCACCGGTCTTTCGATGAAGAACTATTCCCGCAGAGAAATCTATCTTATCTTCCTTCGATGCCCTTCCTGCACCGAGTATGACACTTGCGGATCCGATCTGCTCCGCATCCATGGAGGTAATATAACCGTCCCTATCACAGACCACATCATACTCAACCTCTGCCTTCGGGAAAAGGGACGTATCCCGAATATACCTGATATCCCCACCCTGCGCGGCGATCCATTCAAGCATCGTCTCATAGGCTTTTGCAGAATCAATTGCGTGTTCCACCTCGGAGCGGGATCTTTCGGCGGTCCATCCGTGAACAAGCATCACCATTTCAGAGGCAAGTGCTACGCAGACTTCGTACAGATCCCCCTTGCTCTCCCCCTTCAGGACCTTCACCGCTTCCATCACCTCAAGGGCATTTCCGATGGCGTTGCCAAGGGGCGCATCCATGGATGTGAGCAATGCCGCCATATTTCTGCCGCAATGCTTGCCTATGCGGACCATTTCCCCGGCAAGCATTTTTGCGTCCTCCGGAGTTTTCATGAACGCACCGCTGCCGACCTTTACGTCAAGAACAATGGAATGAGATCCGGCAGCAAGTTTTTTACTCATGATGCTGGAGGTTATCAGAGGTATGCTGTCAACCGTTGCGGTAACATCCCGGAGGGCGTACAGTTTCTTGTCCGCCGGGGTAAGATTTCCGCTCTGACCAATGACAGCGACACCTATCCGCTCCACCTGATTCATAAATTCTTCTTCGGACAGAGTGGTACGGTAACCGGGGATGGATTCCAGTTTGTCCACAGTTCCGCCGGTATGTCCAAGCCCGCGCCCGGACATTTTGGTGACCTTGCACCCAAGACTTGCTACTATCGGAGCAACGATGAGAGTCGTCTTATCGCCGACCCCCCCGGTGCTGTGTTTATCCACGGACAGATTCCCGAACCGGGACAGATCCATCATATCTCCCGATGCCGCCATGGCCTCGGTAAGATAAACTATTTCGGGATCGGTCATCCCCTGAAAACATATAGCCATTGCGAGAGCTGATGCCTGATAGTCGGGAATTTCCCCTGCGGTATACCCGGAAATAAAATAGTTTATTTCTTCCCGGGAAAGAGCCTTTCCCTCCTTTTTTTTGAGTATAATATCGTACATTCTCATATGAAACTCTCCTTACACGGAGACGGAGCTGTGTTCAATGACAGCTCCGCCCCTTTCTGATATTCTTTTACCTTGCGCCCTTGTCGTAGGGTATACCTTCCGCTTTGGGAGCTCTCGAATTTCTGGAAGTGAAGATAAGCACAATCAGGGATATGATATAAGGAATCATATTGTAGATCGCGCCGGGCAGATTGAGCTGAGAAAGAAAATCTATTCCGGAATATACGTTGGACAAAGCACGGAAAAGTCCGAAAAGCAACGCCGCAAGCGCTATCCTGGTGGGTTTCCATTGCCCGAAGATCATGACAGCCAGGGACAGGAAGCCGAAGCCGGCAACACCGTACTCAAACTTCCATTCGCTCACTCCGGCAGTAATATAGGCTATACCACCTATACCGCCGAGGGCACCGGAAATCATAACTCCGGCATACCTCATTTTGAATACATTTATACCGACACTTGCCGCGGCCTGGGGATGCTCGCCGCATGCCATGAGGCGCAGACCGAACTTTGTCTTGTACAGAACCACATAAGACGCTGCTATCAGAACCACTGTAAGCACTGTCAGCCAGCTGAACTGTATGTCCCCGATCCGGAACATAAGAGCCTGCTTGGGTCCGATATAGTGAACAATGGAAGATACGTTGCTTACGTCTTTTGACGTGTTGATAGCTTTTACGATTACGGTAGCGGCGGCCACGCCGAGGATATTCATCGCCGTACCGATTATAGTCTGATCCGCGGCAAAGGAGACGCTCGCGACCGCAAGAAGCAGAGAGTACAGAAGTCCGACAACGGCTGAGACAATAACCGTCAGAAGTATTATCACAACCGCAGGAGTCGACGGGAAGGATTCGGCAATAACCCTCATCGTCAGAGCTCCGCCAAGAGCCCCCATTACCATAATACCTTCAAGTCCGAGGTTTATAACACCGGAGTGCTCAGAGAAGCATCCGCCCAAAGCCACAAGAGTCAGCACGGAAGCGTAGAGAAGAGTATATTGCAGCAAAAGTTGCATTATTCCTCGCCTCCTTTCGCAGCGTTCTCATTTTCCTTTATCTTTAATTTTTCTTCCCTTTTAGCTATACGTTTGTTCATGACATGTTTCATAAACAGAACGAAGCCGCACAGATAGATAATGATTGAGGAAATAAGATCGGATATCTGAGAACAGTACATTGTCTTGTCAACATACGCGCCGCCGGCGGTTATATGCTGGATAAAGAAGGAGGAGAAGATCGATCCGATAGGGTTAAGACCTCCGAGGAAGGCGGCGGCAATACCGTTGAAGCCCATGGCAGGCACGGAAGATATACCGCATTCCCACTGCTCAATGCCCGTCAGGTAATACAGGGAGGCGCCGAGTCCCGCGAGGGCTCCGCCGATAGCCAGAGTGACTATCATATTCCGCTTTTCAGTCATTCCGCTGTATTTCGCGGCATTCTTGTTGAAGCCGGTCGCCTTGAGTTCATATCCGAACTTTGTCTTTTCAAGGATTATCCATATAACAACGGAAACTATCACCGCCAGGGGTATGGCGATAGTTACGTATTTGTTGTTATTGAAAAGCTTCCCGAGTCCCAGCGACGGGATAAGGGCACTTTCGTTGCTGTAGGCTATCTGCTGGGTATAAGGGCTTGTCGCCTCTTTGACATTGTCCAGCAACATATTCACACAGTACAGCATTATCCAGTTCAGCATAATGCCGCTGATGACCTCGTTGACGTTGAAATAAGCTTTAAGAAGTCCGCTTGTTGCACCCATCAGCGCGCCTGCGATAATGGCAATCAAAGCACACATCCACCAGGGAAGATGCCACGCAAGGGCGGCATATATAGCCACACCCGCGCCTATAGTGTACTGCCCTGCGGCTCCGATATTGAAAAGTCCCACTTTATAGCAGAACAGTATCGACAGGGAGCAGAGGATCAGGGGGGCGGTATTGACAAGGGTGGTTCCGAAATACTTCAGCCGGGATTCGGGTCTTTTATACGTCATAAAGTTCCGGACAAGATCGGATATACCCTTGAAAGCTCCGTCCGGATTTATTATAAGCAGGACTATGAAGCCTATGAGCAGACCGAGAACTATACAGATAAGAGAGGAAGCCACGGATTGCACAGCGCTGTTTTTAAGAATCGATTCACGCTTTCTTTTCATCTGCAACATCCCCCTTTCCCGCTCCTGCCATGTAAAGACCGAGCTGTTCCACAGTAGCCGTTTCAGGATCAAATTCGCCGACGATGCGTCCCTCATACATTACAAGGATCCGGTCAGCCACGGACATGACCTCATCCAGATCAAGGGAAACAAGCAGCACCGCACAGCCTCTGTCTCTCTGCTGAACCAGCAGGTTATGCACAAACTCGATCGCTCCCACGTCAAGACCGCGGGTGGGCTGAACGGCTATGAGAAGTTTATGCTCCCTGTCCGCTTCACGGGCAATGATTGCCTTTTGCTGATTGCCTCCGGACATACTCCGGGCTTTTGTCACCGGCCCCTGTCCGGAACGGATATCGTATTCTCCAATAAGTCTGTCCGCATAAGCCCGGATATTCTTCCTTTTCAGGAATCCGGCTTTATTCGTGAACTCCGGCTCAAAATAGCGCTGAAGAACAAGGTTGTCCTCAAGGGAATAGTCAAGGACCAGACCGTGTTTGTGTCTGTCCTCAGGAATGTGGCTGAGTCCGCTCATGTTGCGTTTTCTTATGGAAGCACGGGTAATGTCCTTCCCCAGGAGCTCAAGACTGCCTTTTTTTATGGGTTCAAGACCCGTTATTCCGTAAACAAGCTCCGTCTGTCCGTTTCCGTCTATACCGGCAATACATACAATCTCTCCGGAACGGACGTCAAAGGACACATCTTTTACGGCATTGTTCTTATGTAATTTGCTTGCAACGGTCATATTCCTGACCCGGAGAACCGGTTCACCGGGCTTTGCCTCATTCTTTTTGACCGTAAAATCCACTTCACGGCCGACCATCATCTTTGAAAGTTCGGCTTTCGTGGTTTCCGCAACGTTGACTGTACCTATAAACTTACCCCTGCGGAGAACGGTACAGCGATCGGCGACTTCCATTATTTCATTAAGTTTATGGGATATAAAAAGTATAGATTTTCCTTCTGCGGCAAGTCCGTGCATTATACCCATCAGATCCGTAATTTCACTTGGGGTAAGAACCGCCGTAGGTTCGTCGAAAATAAGTATTTCGTTATCCCGGTACAGCATTTTCAGTATTTCGGTCTTCTGCTGCATTCCCACGGTAATATCTTCTATCAGAGCATCCGGATCCACCTGCAGACCGTATTTCTCGGAAAGCTCCATTACCTTTTTCCGGGCTTCCTTCTTCCTGAGAAATCCGGCGGTGTTCGGCTCGGTACCAAGAATTATGTTATCAAGTACGGAGAAGCATTCTACAAGTTTGAAATGCTGATGCACCATTCCTATGCCCAGAGCATTCGCATCATTCGGATCTTTTATAACGACGGGCTTACCGTCTTTGCGTATTTCGCCCTCCTCAGCCTGATACAACCCGAAAAGCACAGACATAAGTGTGCTTTTTCCCGCGCCGTTTTCACCGAGAAGAGCATGAATCTCGCCCTTTTTCAATCTTAAAGTCACGTTATCGTTCGCGACGATACCGGGGAAACGCTTGGTAATATTAAGCATTTCCACAGCATAAGGCTGATCCATGGTCTCACTCCCTTCCGATGTTTGATCGGTTCTATGGTTCGTACTCCCTGCAACGGAATACATGAAAAAAGACAGGGGTGTCATTGGACACCCCTGTCAATATGTGCCCTCAATGTCAAGATGACACAAGATTTCTGTTATTTACGAAGACCTTAACCTTTGATCTTACCCTGATCGTCAAGGTTGGTATTGGTGGTGGAAGGCATCACATCGGTAGAGGAAGAAACCTTTACCTTACCGTCAAACATATCCTTGACAAGATTCTTATAATCGTCGGCAGTGAATTTGCCTTCAGCCCACTGAGTAGAATCCATGGGGATCTGAACATAATTCAGAGTGGGGTCATTCTTGCTGACCAGACCGAGGTTCTCGATCTTGCCGACATACTTGCTCCAGTTACCGTTGACGATAACGTCTTTAAGAGTATCGTAGGTAGCGGGATACAGACCCTTCATAGCGGAAGTAACGGTCATTCCTGCGCCGTACTTTGTATCAATAATGGGAGCCTGGTCAACGTCAACGCCGATGACCTTTCCGTTAACCTTCGCCGCAGCTTCAGCAGCAGAGGTGTAAATACCGCCGCCGCAGGCGAACACTACCTGTGTTCCGGCCGCATACCAGGTGTCCATTCTTGCGGTAATGTCTGCATCGCCGTAGAACTGACCGCCGTAAGCGTATTTCATATCGATGGTTATATTGAGTTCCTTTGCAGCGGCGTCAGCGCCCTGAACAAAGCCGAAACCGTAACGGATAACCGCGGGAACAGCCATGCCGCCCAGGAAGCCGAGTTTGGTGTAACCAAGTTTGACGGCGGCGTAACCTGCCATATAACCGCAAAGCTCTTCCTGATAAATAGCACAATAAACATTCTTCATATCGAAGTATTTGCTCAGATCCCAGTTTTTGGGTTCGTAGTCATAGGTCTCGCCCTTCAGAGGAACAGCAGCCTCAAGGAGGTCGCCCTTTGCAACGTCGATAGCGATGAATTTAACATCGGGATACAGAGGAGCAGCTTCGACAATAGCACCGCCGAAAGCGTAACCGGGCATTACGATTACGTTGTAGCCCTCGTCAACAGCTTTTTCAATCATGGCAACACGGGATTCGGTGTTGTTGCCGGCGGGTTTGAAATAAGTAAAGGTAAGCTTGTGCTCTTCGGCAAAAGCCTTGCATGCTTCATAGGTGGTCTGGTTGAAAGACTGGTCGGTGATATCACCGTAGTCGGTGATCATCGCAACCTTCCACGCAGAGGTATCGACGGTGGAGCCCTTACATCCGGCAAGACATCCGACGATCACAAGAAGCGCGATCAGAATGGGGAGAATTCTTTTCATGGTATACAGCCTCCTGATAAAAATAAAGAATATATTATGGTTTGCCTGAGTACAGATCAATATCGGCGGTCTACCGCCGAAACATCCGCAAAGCCCCCTGATCTGTTTACGTTCCGTAAAAGAGATAAGGAACCCGTAAACGCATCTTTCCGCTTTGCGAGCCCATTATAACACACATTCAACAAAAATCAAGTACTTTTTAATAGTTTTGTAAAAAAGTTTTTAATTGTATGTGTCACGGTTCGATATTTGAAGGGTTAAAAGAGAACGGAAGTAACTGTTCGAGTCTCTTTCTTACATAGGTGTCTTTGCCGGTTATGAGCAACACGGGCATATCCGGACCGCAGAATTCCGCCATGACCTGTCTGCATACTCCGCAGGGCGGGAACATTCCCGTCAGAGAACCGTCCTTGCCGCCGCAGACGGCAATCATTCCGAATTTCCGCTCGCCCTCGCTGACAGCCTTTGAAATCGTGGTCCTTTCGGCACAGATAGAGGGAGAATAAGCAGCATTTTCGACGTTGCAGCCGGAAAAAATCTTTCCGCTCCCGGTCAGGACCGCGGCACCTACCTTATATCCCGAATAAGGGACATAGGCCTTGCCCATGGCGTCGATCGCTGCCCGGCAAAGCTCTTTTTCCTTTTCCGTGTCATAGGATATTTCCGCAAGGAAGCTCTGTCCCGCACCCCTGAAACCGGAACCGAGATACTCCGCGACAGTTGCCCCGATATCCGCAAAGGTTTTACGGGTGCCGAGGTTTACGGATCTGATACTGTTCCCGAAAACTATCAGAGGGATATATTCTCTGGTATGATCGGTGTGGCTGTCCCCGGGATCACATCCGTGGTCTGCGGTTATCATTACTATATCCTCGTCCCTGAGAACGCTTTCCAGTTCCGGAAGCCAGCGGTCGAAATCCGCAAATGCCCCCGCATATCCGTCCACGTCCTGACGATGACCGTACTTTGAATCGAACTCCACGAGATTAACAAAGCAGAGTCCCTCAAAGTCCTTCTCTGCCGCAATAACAGTCTGCTTCATACCGTCATCGTTGGATTTGGTAAAAACTTTCTCCGTAATACCGCGGCCGGCGAAAATATCATTGATTTTCCCGATGGAGTACACCGTTTTTCCCGAATCCGAAAGGGCATCGAGAAGAGTCTGCCGGGGAGGAACAAGGGAAAAATCATGTCTGTTGGGAGTGCGTTCAAAGTTCGGATACTGACCGGTGAAAGGCCGGGCAATAACCCGCCCCACCGCATGTTCTCCCTGAAGTATCCGCCTTGCGATACGGCAATACTCATAAAGCTGCTCCACTGGTACGATGTCCTCATGGGCGGCTATCTGAAAAACACTGTCAGCGGAGGTGTAAACGATCAGAGCGCCGGTCTTCATATGCTCCCTGCCGTAGTCCCGGATAACATCCGTGCCGGAATAAGGCTTGTTGCACAGCACTTTTCTCCCTGTCTGGCGCGAAAACTCATCAATTATCTCAGGAGGAAACCCGTTGGGGTAAGTAGGCAGAGGCTTTTCGGAAACCAGTCCGGCGATCTCCCAATGGCCCACGGTGGTGTCCTTGCCCGCAGAAAGCTCCGCAAGCCGCGCGACAGCCCCCTGGGGACGGGAAACGGGACGGAGGAAATCAAGCCCGTCTATGTTGCCCAGTCCGAGGCGGCGCATATTTACGCATCTGAAATTTTCAGAAGCGGATATACGTTTTATGGTATTGCAGTCACTGTCCCCGAACTTCCACGCGTCCGGAAGCTGTCCGGCGCCGCAGGAATCAAGAACTATAAGAAAAACTCTTTTCATAATCCTTCCTCCATGACCTGTTCATCCAGCCTCAGCGGTCGAGTTTTACGGCTGTTTTCAGCGCCAGCTCCATCATTTCGGTGAATGAATTCTGGCGCTCCTCCGCAGCGGTCTGTTCATGAGTTATAAGATGATCTGAGATCGTGCATATTGCAAGGGCGTTCTTCCCTGCCCTGGCGGCGTTCATATACAGTCCGGCAGCCTCCATTTCAACCGCCATGACTCCCATTTTGCTCCAGGACCAGACGGTTTGAAGAGACTCCGGAACACCTTCATCGTCTCCATAGAATGCATCACTGGAAAGGATGTTTCCCACATGATAACGGACCCCGAGCTCTTCGGCGGTATCTGCGCAGGCCTTCAGCATTGGATAGCTGCATATAGGTGCAAATGTTCCCGGCAGGCGGAACTGATGCGCATAGCCGGAATTTGTGCAGGCACCCATGGCAATAACGATATCCCTGACCTTTATTTCCGGGTCATATGCCCCGGCAGAGCCTATTCTCATAATGTTTTCAACGCCGAAAAAGTTATAAAGCTCATAGGAATATATTCCGATCGAAGGTATGCCCATTCCGCTTGCCATTACAGTCACTCTGGTATCGCCGTAATAACCGGTATAACCGAAAACGGAACGAACGTTATTTATCAGTTTTGCATCGGTCAGGAAGTTTTCCGCAATGAACTTTGCCCTCAAGGGATCACCGGGCATCAGTACCGTCCGGGCGAAATCCTCAGGAGTGGCATTAATATGGGGAGTAGGATAGGGATGAGACATAAAACAAGCCTCCTTCAATTCTGTCTGAGATAATGATCACTGCATGCTCTTGACTATTTTGACAATGCGGCTGGTACCCAGGCGGGACGCGCCGAGGGAGATGAAGTCTTCCGCATCCTGTATCGAGCTTATTCCGCCGGCGGCTTTTATTCTGACATGGGGCGCAACATGGGCGGCAAAAAGCTCAACATCGTGCTTTGTCGCGCCTGCTGTTGAAAATCCGGTGGATGTCTTTATAAAATCAGCTCCGGATTCGGAAACAATCCGGCACATTTCGATCTTTTCCTCATCCGTCAGCAGACAGGTCTCGATTATAACCTTGAGGAGTTTTCCGTTGCAAGCCTGCTTTATCTGTTTTATTTCGTTAAGCACATCGCTGTACTTACCGTCCTTGAGCCAGCCGATATTGATAACCATATCGATCTCGTCCGCCCCGTTTGCTACGGCATCGGCGGTCTCAAAACATTTTGTTCTTGTGGTGCTGTAACCGTTCGGAAATCCTATAACGGTACATATCGGCAGAGACGTACCGACGTACTCCTTTGCCTGTTTTACATAACAGGCGGGGATACATACGGAAGCCGTGCCGTATTTTATACCGTCATCGCATATACCTCTGATCTGTTCCCATGTTGCTGTCTGACTGAGCAGCGTATGATCCACCTTTGCCAGAATATCCTTGATTTCCATAATTTTTCCTCCGTATTGAATAAATTGTACCCAAGCCGGAACCCCTGTAACTTACAAAGGATCCCGGGATTCTTTCACCGTCAATGAAATCTATTTTCCGCTGTTGCGCACAAGTTTCCGGTAACAGCTGTAACACATGCTTTCGTACCGGTCATTACCTCCCAGACAAACCTGATCACCCTCCGTGATGATTTTTCCGGAATCGTCAAAACGTGCGTTCACGGTAGCCTTTCTTCCGCAACGGCAGATAGACTTGATCTCCGTTATGCTGTCGGCAATCTCGAAAAGACGTTTGCTTCCAGGGAACATTTTCGTCTGAAAATCCGTACGCAGACCGAAGCACATCACCGGAACGTCATCCAGATCGGCAATGTCCTTCATCTGCCCGACCTGTTTCTCCGTAAGGAACTGACACTCGTCGCATATTATAACATCGTAATGCCTCTGCCTTGTCTTTTCCGTAAAAACACGGCGGACATCCTGATCGGGCGTTACCACATCCGCTTCGGCAAAAAGTCCTATACGGGAGCGTAGTATGTGCGCCCCGCCGTTCCCGTCAGGGTCGTCATCCCGGGTATCCACCGAAGGCTTTATGAGCCATACGGTGCTTCCCTTTTCCTCATAATTAAATTTTGTCATGAGAGCCTGAGCGGTTTTCGAACTGCCCATTGCGCCGAATTTAAAATAGAGTTTAGCCATTTTTTCAACCGTCCGTTTTACGATAATCGACCCGTAACTGGTCCCGGCAAGGTTGCCCTTACCGACAAGAGTATACCACAGATTTTCCAAAAATGCAATAGGAATTTTGATTTTTCTTCAAATTTAAGTATGTCGGAGAAGACTACTCTACCGGCGGTCCATATCCGCCGCGGACAAAGAGCCCCCGGGCAGATGATCCCGGGGGCTACACACTGATCAAAACGATACTTATACGCGTTTATTTGTACTCTTTCTTTTCTTTGCCGTCAGTACAACAGCCACAGCCGTTACGACTCCGATCACTGCCGCAGTTGCCACGACAACAACTGCCGCGGACGGGTTTCCGGAGGACGGGATGCTGTCGGTTCTGACAACCTTCAGGCAGCCGAAACACTCCCTGTAATAGTCCTTTTCTTTATTGTCTCTTTGCCAGTCGGTATAATCATGAAGCCCGGTCTGCACCGTACCGCAGGAACAGGTACGGTAATGACTCTCTTCATCCTTGAAATTCCATTCGCTCCATTCATGAACATGAGGGGCTTCCAGAGACGGGAAAGTATAGCTTACGGTGTTGTAAAGACTGTCATATTCAGCTTTATGCCCGTTAACCGTAACGCTGCATTTATCGGCAAAAGTATAACCTTCCGAAGCCTCAAGGCTGAAAATAACGGTGTATTTACCCTCTCCGAAAGACTGCCCTGAAGGAGACCAACGGAGATTACTCAAAGTAAACTTTGCGTCCGCCGGAATCTTGAATTCAACACTGTCCGGATTGTTTCCGTATCCGAACCCATTTACAGTAATATCAGCACCGGGTATTATTTTAGAATAGTCGCTTTCCATTCTGTAAACGGAACAGACAAGGTCGTCCATGACATCCGTAGACTGTGCGTTTCCGGTATTGACGACGTTGATAAAAACTTTTTCTCCGTATTCGGCTTTTACTGCCAGACCGTACTTATATGTTTCTCCCGCAACGACCAGAAGGTCTTCTTCCGTCGCGGGTGAAGTCAGACCCGTCAGATTGCCGTAAACATACCACCTTTTTTCTACAGGGTGGAAAAAATAAGTTTTATATACGCCGCTCTGAGACTGAACGGTGCATTCCACTCCCGCATAAAGGAGTTCTTCCCCTTCAGGCAGAGACGGGAGAGGCAGCGGCTGCCCGACCGTCAGAGAAGGCAAAGACACATCGACCGTGGAATAATCCGCGGCAGGGAATCTGATCTTTGCCCGAACGGTAAGCTCCTTAAGGTCGTCGCTGAACTTCCGGGTAGCAGCCCCGCTTGTATATCTGTCGAGATAGTCAATACTGAGATTATCCGTATCAAATACTCTCCCGTCTTTTGCCCGCAGAGTAAACTCCACCGTATACAACTGCCCCCGGACAAAGACATTCGCGGGAGACGAATCATTTTCTCCGAACCATTTGACCGAATCGGGTACAATTTCCGCAAAATCGGAATAACCGCCGTCTACGGATAAATACCGGGAAGAAGGAGTTTTTCCGGCTTCAGGCTGCCTGACCGAAATTTCCAGACACCAGATTTTTTCGGACTGAGCATAACGGAATTCATCGGCACCGCAAACTGCGCAATATCTTTTTTCATTTTCAGGATCCCAGTCACTTGCTTGCCACTGCCCCCATTCATGGGGCTTTTTCTCCCAGGAGCCACCGTTTTGGCCGTAAATGCCACAGTTCCGGTAGTGATATTCTGACTTGTCTCTTTGCCAGTTTCCGTTTAAAGTTCCTTTCTGAGCGACGACACCTATTTCCAGCCAAAGGAACTTTCCGTCCTCCGAGACTATCCGTGATACTATGCAGGCTTCCCCGATAATATTGATCTGAGTCGATGCATCCGCCACAAATCCGTCTCCCGGTATGAACTGGACGACAAAAGTGTACAAATCACCGCACCGGGCAGGATATGACGCATCCAATCCCTGATCATTGAAATAGTTTTTCCATCCTCGGGGAAACACCGTGGAACATACGGATTCAGAATCCGCAGAAGCACTTACTTCCGGACCGGATATATCTTCGGCATACAGTGTTCCGGCAACACGGACCGTCACGGAGGGGATGATCCGGACAGGTCTGACTTCACTTACATTCACGCTTACGTTACCGATAAGCCTCCCTGCAATCTGAGTACCGGTTTCTTCTTTTCCGCCGGAAGAAGCGGAAACATCAATACCCAGAGAATACATCCCGGAGGAGCCGATCGGAGAAAACTGCGTTCTGTATACGAGAAAACTTTCCCCGTCCTTTTTCTCATGTGTGACATTTGAAATGATCCTGGAAACATCTCCGGATTCCGTGTTCCAAAGCTTCAGGGCATCATTATGGTGGGTAAAACTTATCTTTCCCAATTCATAATCACGGTACAGTTCATCATCCACCCTTATTCTTACGGTAATGTCGGTCTTCCGGCTTACGTTTTCGGAATAGACTTCGGCAATACCGAAGGTCCCGTCAAGTCCGGCTTTGTGTCCGGAGACATCAACCTCTGCCAGATAAAGCCGCTGTTGAACCCCGTACAGATCCTTTTCACCGGCGTTGTCCGGGATTTTTCCGGCATTTGCATCAGACCGCAGCGGACGCATCGCCAATACAGCCGCAACGCAGACAACAAATCCCGCAAATTTTCTGAATTTCTTTTTGATAGCTCTTTTGGTCATAGCTGTTCTCCCTTCCCTGATACGGAAGTCTGTCCCACCTCAGGGAATAATCCCTGTGTGGAAATTTCTTTCTGATAACACTTTACGGGAAAAGATCGTCCGGCAACAGAGAAACACGGGCTTATCCTCCGGCCCCGGAATTAAAAATAACGA
Source organism: uncultured Eubacteriales bacterium (assembly GCA_905207625.1). GTDB lineage: Bacteria > Bacillota > Clostridia > Oscillospirales > UBA644 > HGM12619. The sequence goes on from CAJLLT010000004.1 coordinate 96,141, forward strand.
TCCTGCCCGTGACTTAATTATACAATAAAAATTGTACTGTGTCTACTGTTTGGTACACATTTCGGCAAAATTTCACAATTTCGTCATATTCAATCTTTAATAAAGCAGATTTCTGCACCACGCGAAAACTTTTTGTTCCGGATCGGAATGTCCATATTCCGGGCTGAACTTTCAATAAAGACGCACACGGAGGATTTTCCGTGTGCGTCTTTATGTGTATGAACAGTTTCAGCCGCAGAAGACAATTTCAGATAAGGACAGCTCTCTGAGGCACACAAAACCGTTCCGGACAAAACGAAGTATTACTTATGCTTTCCCTGGAAGAAAAGAGCCACTGTTCCGGGCCCCACGTGAGAACCGGTGACGGGCTCATAGAAGACACTCAGACAGCTCCCGGTAAACCCACGGTCGGATAACATCTGCAGAAGAGCATCATGCCCCTCTTCATTATCCGCATGTGCAATTCCTATCGGTGCGGATTTATCCGCAGCAAGGCTTTCATAACGGTCCGCAAGATCGGTCAGTGCGGCTTTTGTCCCCCGGACTTTGCCGCAGGAAACTATTCTCCCGTCAGCCGCCCCCGTAAGTATGGGCTTAATTTTAAGTATCGTTCCCACGACAGCCGCAACTCCGCTGATCCTGCCCCCCTTTTTCAGGTATTCAAGGTCATCAACGGTGAAAAACTGGCACATGGTGTTTCTTCTGGAGGAAACGTACCCCGTGATCTCGGCAAAGGAATGCCCTTTCCGTATCATCTCTCCGCACTCAAGGACCAGAAGCCCTTCGCCGAGGGATGCGGCAAAAGTATCTACGGCAGCTATGCGGTTTGCGGGAAATTCAGAAGCAAGCTCCTCTGCGGCTACCGCCGCGGCATGAGCCGTACCGCTGATCCCTCCGGACATGCCGACATACAGAACGTCATTCCCTTCGGATAAGGCTTTACGAAACGCTTCCGAAAAGTCCATTATGTTTATCATTGACGTCCTGACCTCAGCTCCGGATCTCATCGCATCGTAAAATGCTTTCCCGTCAAAAGCCGACTCTGTGGGATCAACGCTCTCCCCGTCAATGCTGTACCTGAGAGGTATCACCGTTATGCCGTATTTTTCAGCAAGATCCCGGGGCAGATTTGCTCCGGAATCGGTAAAAAGTCTTATCATGTAAAATTTTCTCCTTTCAATCAGGATCCGCCCGGAAAATACATCCGCGAAGGTTTTGTCTTCCGACCGGACTGCGTACCCCACACGGCCCGCCGTGTGTAAATCCCGGAAGCTGATTTTTTTAAAAACCGCTACGGGCATTGTATAAATGATAACATATCGCGGCACATAAAGCAACCTACTTTCAAAGCAAAGCTCTCTACACATTTTTACGGCATCTCTACCGCAAAAACGGTAACCGAACCGGGCGAAAACGTCCCTCTACCGTCAGTAGAAAAGCCGATAACATCAACGTTTTCAGGATGCATTTCAGATCAGATTTTCCCAAAAGGGTAAAAACACAGTCCCCGGCAGTTACGGTCCGGTAGAGAAGAACGTACATACCGAACCGCAGAAAAAAGCCCCACTTGCATGCCGGTAGAGAAATAATTACGGTTTTCGCCGCGGAGATTTTTATGTAAAGACCTGTAAAGACTTATGTAAAAGTGAATGACCGAAAGACAAAGTTATTTTCGGTTTCAGGATGCGTTTCCCCGGATGCGCGCACAGCCTTTACCCGGTTCCGGCAATGAGGATACAGTTGCCGTTTATTATGAAAAATTTTGCTATCAGACATGTAAAGCCACAAAACATTACACATCATCGAAAGCCCTTCAATTCAAGGGAAAACAAAATAACTGACAAAAACCGGATAAGCACATTAAATGTAAAGCATTTTGGCTTGACAAGCCAAATAAAGCACTTTGAAAATCCTTTCAGGTCCTCTTCACGGGAGCAAATGAAGCATGAAACAAAGATCGGGCTTCACAGAGAACCGGTAAAGGTGAAAGTGTATGTACGGATATTGTTCGGGAGCGCATTCCGGAAGAAAAATCCCCATTATTCTCCGGTAAACGGGCGAATTGTGCTCTTTTCCTTGAAATAATAATAAACAAGAGACGAAAAATTTCGGATTTTGTCACAGTTTCATGTTATTATATATTATAAAGTCATGCGGGAGGCTTTGCGATGAACCTTTTGCACATGAAGTACGCCGTGGAAATATCGGAAACGAACTCAATCAACAAAGCGGCTGAAAACCTGTATGTGGGGCAGTCTGCCCTCAGCCGTGCGATAAAGGAACTGGAATCGTCGTTGGGCGTAACTCTGTTTGAAAGAAGTCCGAAGGGAATGTTTCTTACCCCCGATGGGGAGGTTTTTGTGCGCTACGCAAAGACCATACTCAAGCAGGTGGATGACGTGGAGACAATGTTCAGCGGTAATCATTCCGGAAAAAAACGTTTTTCCGTTTCCGTCCCCAGAGCCAGTTACGTTTCGGAAGCTTTTGCCCGTTTTTCCAGAAGCATCGGTGAAAATGAAAAAGCCGAGCTTTTCTACAAAGAAACAAATTCCATAAGGGCAATAAAAAACATCCTGCAGGAGGACTACAAGCTTGGTATAATCCGTTATGCGGAAAGCTATGACCGGTATTATCGGGACATGATGGAAGAAAAAGAACTGGTATATGACCTGATAACCCGGTTCCGGTACGTCCTCGTGTTCAGTAAGGACAGCCCCCTGGCAAAGAAGGAAAATTTAAGCTCAAAGGATCTCGGCCGGTACATGGAAATTGCACACGCTGATCCTTATGTCCCCTCTCTGCCCTTTGCGGAGGTCAGAAAAGAAGAGCTTACGGACAGTTGCACACGGCGGATATACGTCTTTGAGAGAGGCAGTCAGTTTGAACTTCTTTCCCAGAATACCGATACATTCATGTGGGTCTCCCCGATTCCGGAAAGCCTTCTGAAACGCTACGGACTGGTTCAGAGATCCTGCCCGGAAAACAGGAAGATATACCGTGATGTGCTTACTTACCGCAGGGATTATACCCTCACAGAACTTGACAGGCTGTTTATAGACCAGCTCATAAAAACCAGAGCAGAGGTTCTCGGAGAGGAGAAAACGGAATGAAACTTTTTATAGCCTCGGATATCCACGGAAGTGCCGGATACTGCCGGTCGATGCTGGACAGATACTGCGAAGAAAAGGCGGACAGAATGCTTCTTCTCGGAGATATCCTTTATCACGGACCCCGCAATGATCTTCCGGAAGAGTATGCTCCCAAAAAGGTCATAGAAATGCTCAACGGACTTAAAAACGACATATTCTGCGTCCGTGGAAACTGCGACACGGAAGTGGATCAGATGGTCCTTGATTTCCCGGTGCTTTCGGATTACGCCGTGCTTGACATGGGCGGATTCATCATATACGCTACCCACGGGCATATTTACAACGAAAAGAATCTCCCGCCGCTCCATCCCGGGGACATTCTTCTCAACGGACACACACATATCCCGGCATGCACGGAACACGAAACGTATGTATACATGAACCCGGGTTCTGTCTCCATCCCGAAGCAGGACAGTCACCACGGGTACATGACTCTGGAAGACGGCACTTTTCTGTGGAAAGATCTCGCCGGAAACGTTGTCAACCGGTATCGCAGGAATTGAAATTTTACATTCTGCGGCATAAACCCTGAGCAAAAAACATTTCCGTCCGGGAACAGTCTGCGCTGTTTTTTGCTGATATACGGACTTTTTTACAAATACAGGGTATTTAAAACCAGGGTATATCGATATAAGCAATACCGATATGAAAAATAGGCAATTCACAAACCTCCGGAAAAATGTTATAATTATCGTGACCGATGGTCATAATAACATCAACTGTATCAAGGAGGACATTACCTATGGCACGTTTTACATTACCCAGAGATTTGTATCATGGAAAAGGAGCATTGGAAGCTCTTAAAACTTTTGAAGGCAAACGCGCAATCATCTGTGTAGGCGGCGGCTCAATGAAGCGTTTCGGTTTTCTTGACAAGGCCGTTGATTATCTTAAACAGGCGGGAATGGAAGTTGAACTCTTTGAGGGAATCGAACCCGATCCGTCGGTTGAGACTGTTATGCGCGGAGCTGAGGCGATGCTGAAATTCCAGCCGGACTGGATTATCGCTATGGGCGGCGGTTCTCCCATAGACGCTGCCAAGGCAATGTGGATAAAATATGAATATCCCGAAGTGACCTTCGAAGATATGTGCAAAGTTTTCGGACTCCCGAAACTTCGTAAAAAAGCTCATTTCTGCGCCATTTCTTCCACTTCCGGCACTGCCACCGAAGTAACGGCGTTTTCTATAATCACCGATTATTCCAAGGGAATAAAATATCCTATCGCAGACTTCGAGATTACCCCCGACGTGGCTATAGTTGACCCCGATCTGGCTGAGACCATGCCCAAGAAGCTGGTTGCCCATACCGGTATGGACGCTATGACCCACTCTATCGAAGCCTTTGTTTCCACCGCTAATTCCGACTACACCGATCCTCTGGCTCTTTATGCGATAAAGATGATCCAGAATGATCTTGTGGACTCCTATAACGGAGACATGGCAAAGCGCGACAGTATGCACAACGCCCAGTGTCTCGCCGGCATGGCGTTCTCCAACGCACTGCTTGGTATAGTTCACTCCATGGCACACAAGACCGGTGCCGCATTTGCCGACTACGGCGCGCACATCATTCACGGTGCCGCAAACGCTATGTACCTGCCCAAGGTCATCGCTTTCAACGCAAAGGATGAGACCGCCGCAAAACGTTACGCTGTCATTGCCGACTACATGAACCTCGGCGGAGAGACCGTTGAGCAGAAGGTAGATCTGCTGATAAAACATCTGCGTAAGATGAACGACGAACTGAATATCCCCCACTGCATCAAGAACTACGGTGCGGACAGCTATCCGACGGAGAACGGCTTCGTTCCCGAAAATGTATTCCTTGAAAGACTGCATGACATTGCCGTCAACGCCATCGGCGACGCCTGCACAGGCTCCAATCCCCGTCAGCCCAGCGTAGAGGAAATGGAAAAGCTGCTTAAATGCTGCTATTACGACACCGAAGTCGATTTCTGATGCAATGCCGTCAGGGCAGCACGGGGACAGGCCTCAGGGCTGACCGTCCCGGATAATATTTATTGCCATGTAACGGCTGCCGGAACAATAT
>CAJLLT010000005.1 GCA_905207625.1 uncultured Eubacteriales bacterium
GCCAATCTGAAGCGCACTTGTGCGCAGCCAGTAGTATTAGGGCTATGCCCGAAACTGAAATACCCCCCGTTTTACGGGGGGATATTTATTCCGGACAAAATTCTCCGCAGAAGCACTAAAGATTCAGTCTGAGTATCAGATGATACATGTCGTTAAGCAAAGATGCGAGACCTTTGAACAACCCGGAAGGGATCCTTGAAGCCTGATATCTTATGTACCCTATATTTCCGTTGACAAGATCGAAAACAAGGATAAATATAAATACAGCCAGAAGACCGGCAAAAAGAGCGAGAAAAATATTGCACTCCCGTTTCATTCTCGCCCGTTCACAGGCGTGGGATTCCTCCATTCTTTTAATTTCCTGATCCTTACTTTCAAGCAGCATCTGATACGCTTTTACGGTTTCGGAACAGGTATCGGGCTCGCTTGTCGGGATGCCCATAATGTCATCCATTGACCCTCCGAGGGCTTTTACTATTCCGCCGACAGTCAGAAGATTGGGTGACGCCGTGTCCCCGTTCATAACTTTGGTGACTGTTGCTTCCGGAATGTTACTCATTTCCGCTATTTCACGGTTCGTCAGTCCCGCACTTTTTTCATCCGGGACAGAGTCTCGCAAAGAGGTTCACTGCACTCTTGATTTGACATTCTTTTTTCCTTTCTGACAAATAATCACGAAAAAATACAGTTTGACTTTTTTATAATCGAATCAGAATCCTTCAAAATATAGTTTGTTTCCGGCAAATCGTGTTTGCCCGGGTTTCCGCATCGTTTGGGTATTGCAAACATCGACAAAAAGTGATATCATTTAATTGCAGGGGCCCAACTGCAGGAAAATTTAAAAGAGGACAAAACTCCGTAAATCGCCAATCGTGCGGGCGATTGATGCTTTTACGTCATGTTGCGAGCTTCGATCATCGGAATCAGAAACATTTCCCCAAGCCCCAGAGGCTAAATCAAAATCAGGAACGAAAGACAGAAATTCAAAACAGCTATTCATGATCCGCCAATAAGAGTCAACCTTCACAGCCGCAACGACGTAAAGGCACGGGAAAGCTACGGCACACAAAATACTGAAGGAGGTCAGACCATGAACAAAGTTACAGCCCTTTTCGATGTTTTGTCAAAAAACTTCTCCAAACAGCCGAAAATCGAAAAATTCAACCGAATCCTTTACAGTACATTCAGACTGTTCTTTCTTCTGTTGCTGATAACAATCGTAATAGGGTTTATCGTAAAAACCATTATCTCAATAATAAGCAATGCAGGAAACAGTTCAGCCATATCCAGCTATATCCTTGCAGAAATCAGGGATACTGTATTCCGTATGCTGTAAATAAGAAACTCTCTGCAAAAGAACAAAGCTTATAAAATATCCAAGGAGGCACAGTGACACACTGTGCCTCCTTAAACTAACTGCATAAACGAATGCTCCCGCTGCTTTTCAGTTGGGCCGGTAAAACATCCGTGTTCAAACGTCGCACATTGTGAGTGACGACAATGCCCGTATCCCCGAAACCAGGATACAATCAGTCTGGTGGAGAGCCTGCCAAAATGGTCGAACCTGAATTAAAAGAAAAAGAGTGTTTTGCTCGTTTTATTTGTTTTTCTTCCTGTAAAATTTGCTCTTTATTGACTTTCAGCCGTTCAGGGCTGTCGGTAAAATTATAGGTTATAACGATTTCGTCTTCATACTCCAAATCACCGTAATTCTTGATTTTCTTCTGCTTCAGAAAATCAGGCGTATATTCCTTGTGGTAGGTTATGATGCCGCAGTAAAAGGAATTGCGAAGCATTTTCGAAATGTACAATGCAAACCACCGCTCCTTTCCCAGCGCCGTCAGCCGTCCCGCTTTCTCAAGCTCGTACTAGATGGTTGTTACTCCCATTCCATTCAGGTACATAGCCGCCTGATTTCTTTTGAAAACCAAGCGGCTATGTACGCTATATTCAGTTCGACAAACTGGAATTTGTCATATTCCCATCACATAGATTTGGCAGGGATTCCATTTATCCCATAATGTGGGAAATACTTCAAACTCCTTAAAACCGATAGAAATATAAAACCGATTTGTATCGTCATAGGATTTATATTTCCCCATTTGAACAGTTTTAACCTGTATAAATGAATAACCCATTTCTTTTGCAGCCTTTTTCGCACGGTTAAAAAGTTCTTTTCCGATTCCCTCGCGGTGATATTCTTTTAAGACGCCCATAACCGCAAGCTCAACTGTATCTTTTCCCGTTTCTTTGAGATACAAAAATCCCAAGTCTTTTTCGTTTTCCATGGCACAAAAGAAGACTTTCCCTGCGCTGTCGCGGATATATTCTTCTCGTGCCTCAGGGATTCCAAACCATTCAGGCAGTTCTTCCAATATATTTCTGGTTATGCTCTTTTTATCCTCATCATTTGCTATTTGAATGATATGCATGTCAAAAGTTCTCCTCCACAAATTCCGATTTGTCATTCTGATTTAAGAATATTATACTACGACATTGTGACTGCTTTTATCTCGGTATTTTTACGCCGAAGAAGTCCTTTGCAAAAAATAATACGAACTCCGATTTGTTTTCAGGGTTCGTATTATTTGCATATGGTGGAGGCGACGGGAGTCGAACCCGTGTCCGAAAACCCTTCCATGGGACTTTCTACGAGTGTAGCTTCATCGTTCGTTTTCGCCGCCGTGAACACAATGAGCAAAGCTCACGGCGGAACAACCGGAATTATTCAATAACCCTCTCCCGATACCGGGGGTTATCGTTCACTGCTAATCGACGCTCCGTTGCAGGTCGCAGTACTCCCGCAGGGAACGGCTGCCAAAGTTAGGCAGCAGCTAATTCAGTATTGTTAGCGTTTAATTTTAAAGTTTGCAGGTTAAAGCGGTCTGCACGCTACTCGCTTATCCGACTTCAAAGTCCCCGTCGAAATCCGGTACGCCCCCGAAGCTGGTAATTCTATTATACACCATTTAAAACAAAAAGTCAAGGGAACGGCTGAATCTTTTTTGAACAATCCGCCTTTTACGACAGGGAAAATGACAAAAATGTGGGCAGTATGCAAAAAAATAGGAATATCAATTGACTTGATGTCGAAATTGTGATATACTCATGGGCGGAAAAAATATACGAACTCAAAGTCCGGAAAAACATATTACTCTGCCGGACTTAAAACGGGCTTCCGACCCGGGGGACGTCGGAAGGGCCGCAGACATCCCCGGAAAAAGCAAATACGGAGCGACAGCATGAAAAAATTCGATACAAAAGTACAGCATCTGAAGTACAAAGTTCTTCGGGAGGTCTCCCGTCTTGCATGGGAAGGCCGGATGAATTATGAGACTCTGTCAAACATCCCTAAGGTCATAACACCCGGAAAGATCCCGACAATGCGTTGCTGTGTTTACAAGGAAAGAGCGATTCTCGCTGAGCGCGTGGATCTGGCAATGAGCGGATGCATAGACAACACCAATGTCATCAGAGTCATTGACATCGCCTGCGATGACTGCCCTGCCGGAGGATATTTCGTCACCGACTCCTGCCGCGGTTGCCTTGCCCACAGGTGCGATGACGTTTGCCCGAAGGGAGCAATCACCTTTGACAAACTCAGGGCGACAATAGACAAGGACAAGTGCGTAAACTGCGGTAAATGTGCGGAGGTTTGCCCCTATTCGGCGATCACAAACAGAAAACGTCCCTGCGAAAACGCATGTAAGATAAAAGCAATTTCCACCTCCGAGGACGGAAGCGCAAAGATAGACGACAGCAAGTGCATCTCCTGCGGCGCCTGCGTTTATCAGTGTCCTTTCGGCGCGATTTCGGACAGATCTTTTATCCTCAACACCATCACTATCCTGAAAAAGAGCAACGATAACACGTCATATCAGACATACGCGGTGGTTGCCCCCAGCATTTCGAGCCAGTTTTCCTACGCAAAACTCGGGCAGGTCGTTGCCGCGATAAAAAAACTGGGATTTGCCCATGTGGTTGAAGCCGCTCTGGGTGCGGATATGGTGGCAATGTCGGAATCAAAAGAGCTTGCGGAAAAAGGAATGCTGACAAGCTCCTGTTGCCCCGCTTTTGTTGACTACGTCAAGAAAAGTTATCCGAAGATGGCTGAAAACATATCCCACAGCCTCTCCCCTATGGCTACCATTTCGAAATTCATTAAAGAGAAAGACCCCACGGCGAAGGTTGTTTTCATCGGTCCCTGCACCGCAAAGAAAATGGAGTTTCAGAAGGAAGAAGTCCGTCCGTACGTTGATGCGGTCATTACCTTTGAAGAACTTCAGGCGCTGTTTGACAGCCGTGACTTCGACATATCCCAGTTTGAAGAAGAGACCCTGGACACCGCCTCTTATTACGGAAGGATATTTGCCCGTTGCGGAGGACTTGCGGACGCGGTTGCGGAGGGACTTACTGAACTCGGAATCAAGGACTTCGAACTTAAACCCGTTTCATGCAACGGTATAGAGGAATGCCGTATAGCCCTGGTAAAAGCGACCCACGGAAAGAGCGACAGAAACTTTATAGAAGGAATGGCATGTATCGGCGGTTGCGTCGGAGGCGCAGGGTGTCTGACCCATGCGGAAAAGAACAGACTTGTTGTAGATAAATACAGCCAGGAAGCCTCTAAAAAGCAGATCAGCCAGGCTGTTGCCGAACTTAAACAGGAACAGTAACAAAACATAAAAGAATAACCGGACGGTCTTCACTGTCCGGTTATTCTTTTCTTAAGTTTTCCCAGCCGTCTCATCCAGACGGCGGAGCAGATTACAGATCGGGAGAACAAGCATCCCCATGAAAAAATTACTTATACCGTGTACGGCATCCCAGGGAAGCCCGGCAATTATCCAGGAGATCATCCCCTTGAAACTCAGACCGAACATCAGGGCCTGAGCCGGTGCGTACATGGTGCCGAAAAGGAAACCGTGAAGTGCACAGACGACCATATAGACAACTGCTGCAACGGGTTTTTTCATATTTTTCGGCAGCAGCATGGTCACACCCCAGAGAATGGTCCAGAGATACAGATAAGGCAGCCACCACATGGAAAATCCCGCATAGACCCCGTTCATAAGAACATAAACGTAAATGGGATAAAGGGCTTTTTTCCTGTAATATACGGTGAAAGCCACCGTAAAAGCCGCAAGCATATGTACATTCGGAGCAAACTCAAGGGCTAATTTGGACACGAACATTATCGTACCGAGGAGCGCAAATATAACGATTTCCCGTACGGTAAGTCTTATTTTTCTATTTTGAATGCGTATACAGCCCCTTCGGTAACAGGCGTAGCGTCAACGCCGGTCATAGCATATTCCCCGTCGATGTAGAAAGCCCAGTAGGTCTTGTCCACATCATAATCGGCAGTGACGCCGTTAACGGTCTTTACATACAGTCCATAGGTGCTCTCTTCTCCGGCGATAAGTCCGGCATCAAGAAGAGCCTCTCCTACAGTCTCTTTATCCGTCTTGACGGTGAAGGAAGTCTGATTGCCTTCAGCGTCAAAGACATTGAAAGAGAAGGATTTGGAACCCTGTCCGACGACCGTAGCCTTTACGGACGGATCCTCGGAAGGAAGTTCGGGTCCGGTTTTGCATGAAGCCATTGTAAGTGCCATAGCCGCAATAAGCACAAAACAAAGCAGTCCGGACAAAAGTCTTGAAAAAGCAGCTTTTGTTTGCATTGTTTTCTCCTAATTAGAATATATTTCCGCTTTAAACACACCGGCACTCGCAGTAAAGGGAAAGCGGATTTTGACAAACGGGTATTTCGACTCAACACACGGTTGCCACCTTCTCAAAGCAGAAGCTTCAATGGCGTTTCCCCCGTTCCTGCGGCGGAACGGGCTCAGGCTACCGCACAAAAGTGTTTCACGGCGACGGGCTCGTACAGGAGTTACACCTGTTTCCCCAGCTTTGTCCGCTACATAGTAACACAGAATTGTGTCTTTTTCAACATATTTATGAGATCTCACCGTCTGAAAAACATAAAGGGCTTCCGCATGGAAGCCCTTTCACTTTGCACAGTTCCTATAATAAAAGCGTTATTATCGGTATCGTCAGAACACTGCTGAGCGTCCCCAGAAGAACCAGATCCGCGGCGGTTTCCTGCCCCTGTCCCAGCATTTCCGCAAAATTCAGCACCACGCTGGCTACGGGACAGGCCGCAAGCACGACAAATGTGGATCGGGTCATGGGATCCACCGGAACGAAGGATATAAGAACCAAAGCGATGACAGGTGCCAACAACTGTTTTACGGCTATGGTCAGCCAATGTATCGGACGGCAGATCATGTTACGCACGGAGACGGTTGCAAGACGCATGCCCATAACAAGCATGCACATGGGCGTTGACATCCGTCCGAGAAGCGTTATCATATTGTCAAGCATCGGAGGTATCTCAAACCCGGTGACGAATATGAGCAGAGCCACAAGAATTGAAAGAAAAGACGGGTTAAGTATTATTTTTCTGATGTTGACATACCTGACGTCAAGTGTGATAATGGCTGAACCCACAGTCCAGCTCATAAGACTCATGACGAAAAAGAATACAGCGGAAAACGTCACTGTCGCAGGTTCATCGGGGAATATAGCCTCAAGGAGCGGTATTCCCATGAAAGCGCAATTGCCGAAACAGGACGCGAGGGCGCAGACCCGGAATGTTATCTGACGACGCTTACGGAAGATTATGCCAAATGCCGCGGCAAGCAGTACAGACAGAAAAACCACAACTATCAGAAAGAAAACAGCCATCTCGGAGAACAGCTCCCGACTGAATTCTATCCGGCTGAAGGAATATATCGTCAGGCAGGGCTGACAGACATACATCAGCGCTTTTGCAAACGCCGGTATACTGTCAGGCTTTATTGCCTTTGTTTTTACAAGAATAAATCCCGGAACGGCATACAGCAGCATTACCGCGACCGCCGAGAGCGCAACAAAAAAAGTCTCCATTCAAATACCTGTAATTCAATGATTTTGCATAAGATAAAATTTTTGCCGGCATTGCATTTTTGCGACGCCGTCAATAGCTTGGTGTGCGCACTGCGCACAGGGGCAAAGCCCCAAACCTTGCCGCGCAAGGTTTACCGTATTTGCGTATTATACCAGGAGCAAAAATATTTGCCCGCAAGGATATTTTTGCGACGCCGTCAATAGCTTGGTGTGCGCACTACGCACAGGGGCAGAGCCCTAAACCTTGACGCGCAAGGTTTACCGTATTTGCGTATTATACCAGGAGCAAAAATATTTGCTCGCAAGGATATTTTTGCGACGCCGTCAATAGCTTGGTGTGCGCACTGCGCACAGGGGCAGAGCCCCAAACCTTGCTGTGCAAAGTTTACCAAGCGTATTATACTAAACTCCCGTCCCGATGTCAATCTTCCTTTAATTTTGTTCGGAAAAAACTACGGAACTTGTCCTGAGTGTGAAACAAATCCGGGGTGTCCTTGACAACTCCTCACAAATATGTTAAAATACAGCAAAACAGCGATAAGGAGAACACAAATGGAGATCAAGGTTAATTTCGGCAAAAAAACCGGGAAAGATTTGAAGAAAGTAAACGGTGTCTGCAACGGTCCGGTCATGGAGGAAAAGTCCATAGCGGATCTGTTTGCGCAGGCACGGTTTCCATACATAAGACTGCACGATACCTGTTACGCATCCTACCCCTACTACGTTGATATTTCACATATTTTCACCAACTTCGATGCGGACGAAAACGATCCGAAAAACTACCAGTTTCAGCATACAGATTACCTGATCAGTGAGATAAGGAAATGCGGCGCCGTACCGATATACAGACTGGGCGAAAGCATCGACCATTCCATATACAAAAGGCATAATCATCCCCCGAAGGATTTCGGGAAATGGGTCAGGATCGCCCTGAACATAGTCCGCCATTATACCGACGGTTGGGCTGACGGTTTCAGATACACTGACATGAAGTGGTGGGAGGTCTGGAACGAACCCGACCTTCAGAGAGCTGACGGAACAAGCCCCACATGGAACGGCGGAACTCTTCTTCAGGCTTGTCAGCTCTACGAGATGACTGCGAAAGCCCTGAAGGAATACGACCCTACACTTATCGTCGGGGGCATGGCGATGACTTCAGTCAATGAGTGGCTGGAAAAGTTTGTGGAGTATTGCGGGGAACATAAGCTGCCCCTGGACTTCTGCTCCTATCACGGATACGGCGACGACGTGGAAGAGGTAGTGGAGAGAGCGGCGAAGGTCCGGAACATTCTTGACAAAAACGGATTCTCCGGCACTGAGATACTCTTTGATGAATGGAACTATTTCGGAAGAGAAGGCATGGGCAGCGGCGAACTCTGGAAGGCATACAAAGCCGACCCGAAAATAGCAAAAGACCTTTTTGACTCCCAGAAAAACGAGGTTGGAGCATCTTACGCCGCAGCACTGATGATCGCACTCAACGACTCAGATATAGATGTCGCAACGTACTATGACGCTCAGTACGATGAAGAATACTGCGGACTCTTTGACCGCTACGGAATAATTCAGCACACCTATAACTCTTTCAAATATTACGGACAGATGCTGGCACTTGCTCCCTGCCGTACTGAAGTCTTCTGCGATGGAAAAGGTCTGTATGCCATCGCATCCGAAAACGACGAAGAAAAATACGTCCTCATATCCGACTACAAGGGAGAGGACGGGATCTGCACCGTAACGCTGAACGGATTGGGCGAAGGACTGAAAAAAGCCGAAGTATACCTCACAGACAAAGAAAACATAGGTATCCTTTACAAGACGGAGTTTTACTACGGCCACGATGTAAAGCAGGCAATCACGCTGAAAAACCACACTGTGGCAATGATAAGGATAACCGGGGCGTAACCTGTTCCGGTGCTGTTGAAAACTTCCGGCAGGCTGAAGAGCTTTACACCTATGACACGTTATAACCGGACATAAATATCAAGCAGACCTCCGTCTCTGAGGTCTGCTTTTTTCTTGAGGAATACGAACGGAATCTGATTTTCCGGTTTATGTAAAGAACAGCGCCGCAAGGACCAGCAATATCAGGATATCGTCGTCCTTGTTTTCATTGAACAGGAGAAAAAACAGTGAAATGATAAGCAGATCGTCAAATTCAAGTCCCTCGACAAAACCGCGGAGGGAACCGAATCCCTGAATTGAACTCAGTGCGGAGGCGGCAGCGTCAAGTCCCACAGCTCCGGTCAGTTCACCCGCAGCCAGAGCATCCTGATAAGACTGACCCGCTGACCCGCCGTCTGATGCCGCCCGTGCAGACGGAGATGCCGATCCCATTACGGTCGGAGATGCTGCCGGACGGGACGATGTGGAATATCCGCTTCCGCCGTATTTTGATGCGTATGCGCGCCGCGCGTCGGCTATAGCCGCCTCCCGCCTGGCGTTATAATCCCGTTCACGGGAGGGATATGAAGAGTTTCCTGCAAACACGTTACGCCTCCTACTTCATCTTTGCTATTACCGAAATAAACTGCATGACCTTCATGGCTGAGGTCAGTCTGGTAGCTCTTTCCTGCCGCATGAACGGTTTTATCGCATTCAGCAGATTTATATTCCGGTTTATTGACTCGCTTGAAGGCATTTTCCGCATAATACTGCTGTTTCCCAGCAAACCGGACAGAGTGGAGGCGACAGAAGCAAAATCGGAACCGGAAAAGCCCTGAGCGAAACTTTGCGGAGAAACAGGTCTGGCGGAGGCCGCAACAGCCGATGTATCCGGTCCGGCGGAAGCCTCCGGCGCGGAAGCCGGAGAATCTGCGCCGGAACTGAACATGGACGATGCAAGCTGTTTTATTTTCTCCGCCTGAGCCGGATCGTCAAGTATTTCGGAAATGCGTGACATCATATCGTCCATCGGTCATCACCTCTTACAGTTTCTGGTCAAGGATTTTTTTAAGCCCTTCCCTGCCCTGGGGTGAACTGAGTATACGCCGGAGTATTTCGGGATTGTCGAGAACGGGAAGAACTATGCTCAGATCCTTTTTGGAAAGCGTGGGGGGAAGACCGAAAGAACCGGAATCGGTCGCAAGCTTCTGCTCTATCCTTGCCGCCTCCTGAGGCCCGAGCGCCTGTTTTATAATGTCTATGGCACGCCTGAGTTTTTCCTGATCGGGAACGTTATTCATATCTAATCTCCTTTTGCTTCGCTATACTAACAATCTATGCCGGTATTGACTTTTTTGCCAATTCGATTTATAATATCCGGTAATAAAGGAGCGTTTAAATGAAAATTCTTGTTTTTTCAGATTCTCACGGAGAAGTATCCAGGATGTACTATGCCTGCCTTGAACACAGACCTGACGCGGTGATTCACCTCGGAGACACCGTCCGGGACGCGGAAGAGCTCGAAAGACTTCTCCCGGGAGTGAGTATATGTATGATAAGAGGAAACAATGACTATGCCCCGTCAATTCCCCTGCAACTGGTGTATCCTGCCGGCGGAACCACGGTCTTTCTCTGCCATGGGCATCTTTTCGGGGTAAAAACGACAAAAACGGTACTTGCCGCCGCCGCAAAGAGGGCAGGATGCTCAGTTGCCCTTTTCGGACACACCCACAGCCCCTTTGACGAAACAGTCGGAGACGTACGCCTCATTAACCCCGGTTCTGTCACTTTTTCGGACAGTTACACGGTAATAAACGCGGATAACGGAAATTTTACTGCCACCGCAATAAAACTGTGACCTAAAAAAGTTCAAACAATATTGCTTGAATTTTTTCAGCCGGTGGTGTATCATAGAATCGTAATGACAGGAAAGGATGCCGATTTATTCGGCGGTCAAATGAAAAAAATATCACTTCTGCTTGCCGTGGCAATTGCGCTCACGATGTTTCTCTGCGCCTGCAAACCGACGGATACAGATAAACCTACGGAGCCTGCCACTGACCCCGCAACCGAACCGGGAAGCAGCGCAGTCCAGAATCTTTACGACATAAAGTACGATTATAAGGATCATGTCAAGACCATTGCCGACTATAAGGGACTTGAAATAGACATGAATCCGGAACCGACGGAGGAACAGATCAGAGAGCAGGTTGAATACGAACTTCAGTACTACGATATCTGCCGGAAGATCACAGACAGAGCCGTCAAGGAGGGTGACACCATCTGCGTGGAGTTCACCGGTTACATGAACGGCGAGAAATTCGAAGGTGGCTATACCACAACCCCAATGACAAATTTCGTCGTGGGCGGAATGAACTATATCGACGGCTTTGAAGACGGACTTATAGGGGCTGTTCCTTCCGAAGACAAAACGGTTGATCTTTATCTGAAGTTTCCCGAGGACTACGGCGATGAAGAATTCAACGGCAAGGACGTTCTGTTCAAAGTCACTGTACATTATATCGCGGAACCTCTGACAATGGACTCCCTTACACTGGAGGACGTCAGGCAGCTTTCCGAGGACTATACATCGGTTGAAGAGTATATAGACGAGGTCCGGGAGAGCCTGAAACTCTCCATGCACCAGGACAGAGTAAATTACAAGCGGAATTATCTTTTTGCGGAAATAGTTGAAAACTCGGAGTTTTCTTCTTATCCCCAGGAACTTTACGACTATTATTACGATTATCTCGTGGACCGTTACAGAAACGACTATGCCACATATTCCGTATATTATCAGTACAACGGGATAAATTCCTTTGACGAATACCTTGCGGCTCAGTTCGGATCCTCTGAAAAGTTTTACGAGCAGGTAAAGGAAAGCGCGGAAAACAGCACCGAAATAGATATTCTCTGCGCCGCGATAACGGATATTGAGCACCTGGAGCTGACTGATGAGGAATATATTAGCGGAGTGGAGAATTACCTGTCCTCCGGAGATTTTGACAGTTACGGATTTGAAAACGCCGAGGATTTTATAGAATATTTCACCGAAGCTCAGATCCGGTATGCCCTGCAGAACGAAAAAGTACTTGATTTCGTTGCGGAAAATTCCGTGGAAAAAGCCTCCTGAAAATGAATTGCAAAGACCGCCCGGATCCGACCCGGACGGTCTTTTCCGTTGTTTTGTCCACACCCTTTTCCGGACACGGGAACAGTGACTGCCCGTGTGCGGGAAATATGGGTTCACACCGTATTTTTTGCCGGATCCACCCCTTGACAAAAGGAAAAAAATACTGTATAATACTGTCCGGAAATATATACGCGCGATACTGCTTTCCCGAGAACGGACATACAGAAAAACAAATGCCCCTGAAAGGCTTTTCCGTATTCGGACCGGGACAGTGCCGGCAGAAATAAATACGGAGGAATTGTAATATGGCAAAAATCAGAGTTACCGTCTGGAACGAATTCCGTCACGAACGTGAAAAGGAAAACGTCAGGGAGATATACCCCAACGGTATCCATGAGTGCATCAAGGATTTTCTTTCCGCAGACGACACTCTTGAAGTCACTACGGCATTCCTGGACAGCCCGGATAACGGTCTGCCCGATGAACTTCTCAACAACACCGATGTTCTTGTATGGTGGGGTCATATGGCTCACGACGAGGTGCCCGATGAACTTGCCCAGAAGATCCACGACCGCGTTGTCAACGACGGTATGGGCTTCATAGCTCTGCACTCCGCGCATCACTCCAAGCCCTTCATATCCCTTATGGGAACCCCCTGCGATCTCTGCTGGGGCGCAAATCAGCCCGAGATCGTATGGACGATAATGAAGAATCACCCCGTTGCGGAGGGTATCCCCGAATATATACATCTTGAAAGCGAAGAGCTTTACGGAGAACCTTTCAGCATTCCTCAGCCCGACGAACTGGTCTTCGCAAGCTGGTATAAATTCGGCTACGTCTTCAGAAGCGGCTGCGCCTGGTACAGAGGTATGGGCAAGGTATTCTATTTCTCCCCCGGACACGAGACCTGCCGTTCCTTCTATAATCCCCTGGTTCAGAAAGTAATCAACAACGCCATTCACTGGGCTGCTCCCATAAACTTCGGCTCCAAGTACGAAGTGGGCGGTCCTCACCGTCATTCTCTGGTCAAACAGTTGGGCATCGAACCCCGTACCGGAGAAGATGATGACGAATAAAAATACCGTAAGATCGGAGAAAAACTATGGCTGATAAGATCAGAGTTACCGTCTGGAACGAATTCCGTCATGAGCGCAATGTGGAAGAAGTCAAGGCCATATACCCCAACGGCATCCACGGAGCAATTGCGGAGTTTCTGTCCAAAGATCCGACCCTTGAGGTCAGAACCGTTTGCCTGGATGATCCGGAACAGGGTCTGCCGGATGAGGTTCTCAACAATACCGATGTCCTTATGTGGTGGGGACACAAGCACCACGATGAGGTCAAGGACGAACTGGCGAAAAAGATCCAGACCCGTGTTGAAAAATACGGTATGGGCTTTATCCCCATGCATTCCGCACATTATTCAAAGCCCTTCGTAAGACTTATGGGAACCGCCTGCGAGCTGACCTTCGGTCCCGCGCGTCCCGAAATAATATGGAATCTTATGCCCTCCCACCCCATTGCGGCGGGTCTGCCCAATCAC
The DNA here is from genome assembly GCA_905207625.1 of uncultured Eubacteriales bacterium. Lineage (GTDB taxonomy): Bacteria > Bacillota > Clostridia > Oscillospirales > UBA644 > HGM12619. The sequence goes on from CAJLLT010000005.1 coordinate 13,514, forward strand.
TTTCTGCTGAATACCGAAGAGCTTTTCAGCGAACCCTTCCATATCCCCACTCCCGATGAGTGGATATTCGGCGGTTGGTTCAAAAACGGCTATATTTTCCGTTCCGGCTGTGCATGGTACAGGGGTCTGGGAAGAATATTCTATTTCCAGCCCGGACATGAATACTGCCGCTCCTTCTATAACGAATATGTTCAGCAGATTCTTACAAACGCCGTTCACTGGGCGGCTCCGACAAAGGTCAACATCGCACTGCCTTTTGAAGGCTTTGCGGGTAAGCCCTTGACGGAATATTACGGTATATAGGAGGGTGTGAAAATGGCTGACAAGATAAGAGTAACCATATGGAACGAATACCGTAAGGAACGGGAGGAAGAATCCGTCCGTGAGATATACCCCGAAGGTATTCACGGCACTATAGCCAATGCCCTCGCCTGGGACAAAGAGCTTCAGATAACGAAGGTCTGCCTGGACGATCCGGAGCAGGGTCTTCCCGACGAACTTCTTAACAATACCGACGTTCTTGTATGGTGGGGTTATGAGCACCATGATGAAGTCAGGGACGAACTGGTGGAGAAGATAAAGAACAGGGTACTCTTCTACGGAATGGGTTTCATCGCCCTGCATTCCTCCCACCATTCCAAGGTTTTCCAGAGCCTTGTGGGTTGTTCCGGCGACCTTACCTGGGGAAGACTTTACAACGAAGTGATGTGGAATATGTTGCCTTCCCATCCCATTGCAAAGGGAATTCCGCAGAAGTTCCTGCTGAGCCAGGAAGAACTGTACGCTGAACCTTTCCACATTCCGAAACCGGATGAGGTGGTCTTTGCCGGTTGGTATGAGTGCGGATATATGTTCCGCAGCGGATGCTGTTACTACAGAGGTCTGGGTAAGGTGTTCTATTTCCAGCCCGGTCACGAGTATTGCCCCTCATTCCACAATGAATACGTTCAGAAAATAATCGACAATGCCATTCACTGGGCGGCTCCCGCCGATGTGGTCATCGACAAGCCTTACGAGGGCTTCTGGAGCGACAGAGTCGATAAAGAACTGGGCTTCGCGAAAGACTGATCCGTAAATAAAAAAAGTAACCGCAGGTGCTGACAGAGTACCTGCGGTTTTTGATTTTAAAACAGGATCAGCTTCTTTTATGCTCGCCGGTGACGGAAAAAATGACCCACTCCGCAATATTCACGGCATGATCCCCTATACGTTCAAAGTATTTGGCGATTATCAGAAGATCTATGGCATATTCCCCGTCCTGGGGATTTTCGGCTATCTTGCGGATAAGCTCCTGTTTTACCTTATCGAAATAGTCGTCCACGATATCGTCATTGGCTATTACCTTATCCGCAAGAGCCGTATCCCGTTTCACGAACGCATCCACACTTTCGGTAACCATGTTTATTGTAGCCTTTGCCATCTCACGCAGAAGGGTGTCATTTGCCGCCGTTTTTCCGTCAAGAAAACCTACGATCTCCGAAATATCCTCTGCCTGAACTCCGATCCTGTCCATGTCCGTGATCATTTTAAGCGCGGCGGATATCTGGCGTAAGTCCCTTGCAACGGGCTGTTGCTGTAACAGCAACTTCAGACACATGGACTCAATATCCCGCTCTTTCTGACTTATTTCCGAGGACAGCGGCGGAACCCTCTTTGCCATTTCCACATCAGCGCAGGTCAGTGCCTTGGACACAAGGGATATGACCTCTTCACACAGAGCCCCCATTTCCGTAAGCTCCCGGTTAAGAACCTGAAGCTGTTCATCAAATTTGCTTCTCATCAGCCAAACCTCCCGGTAATATAATCTTCGGTGCGCTTATCCGCAGGATCCGCAAAGAGTTTCTCCGTGTCATCATACTCCACAAGTTCTCCCAGAAGGAAAAATGCCGTTTTATCGGAAATACGCACCGCCTGCTGCATATTATGCGTTACGATTATTATTGTATATTTTTCTTTCAATTCAGAGGCGAGATCTTCTATTTTTGAGGTCGATATAGGGTCCAGGGCGCTTGTGGGCTCGTCCATCAGCAGGACCTTCGGCTCGACCGCAAGAGCCCTGGCTATGCACAGTCGCTGCTGTTGGCCGCCGGAAAGCCCCAGTGCACTTTTTTTCAGTCTGTCCTTGACCTCGTCCCAGATAGCAGCACCGCGCAGGGATTGTTCCACTATAGCGTCAAGCTTTGCTTTGCTTTTTATTCCGTGGGTCCTCGGCCCGTACGCGATATTGTCATATATACTCATCGGAAACGGATTGGGTTTCTGAAACACCATTCCGACCTCCCGCCGCAGTTCATTCACGTCTACATTTGGGCTGAAAATATTTTCCCCGTTATAGCAGACTTTTCCGGTTATCCTCACCCCGGGAATAAGATCGTTCATCCGGTTCAGAGTCTTGAGAAAAGTTGATTTTCCGCACCCTGAGGGTCCGATGAGAGCTGTGATGCTCTTCTCCGGAATGTCAAGGGTTATATCTTTCAGAGCCTGATGGCTTCCGTACCAGAGACTGAGGTTCTCCGCTGTCATTATTCCGTTCATTGATTTTTTCTCCTCTTGAAATATTTTCCCACAAGAGATGCGGAAAAGTTTATAAGCAAAGTCAGTATCATCAGTACCGCCGCTATGGCAAACGCCACATCAAACTCTCCGTCCTCCTTCACATAGAAGTAAAGGGCAACTGTCAGGGTAGATCCGGAACGGGTCAGGCTCTCGAAAAAACCACCGAGGACATGGGCAACTCCGGCGGTGAACAACAGAGCCGCAGACTCCCCGATTATTCTGCCCACGGAAAGTATACATCCGGTAACTATTCCGTCAACACATCCGGGAAGCACGACCGTCCTTATTACACGCCACTTGCCCGCGCCCAGTCCGAAAGCCCCTTCGCGATAGCTTTGCGGCACTGTTTTCAGACTTTCCTGAGTAGTTCTCATCACCGTGGGAAGATTCATTATAACAAGTGTAAGGGCACCGGCAAGAATAGAAGTCCCCAGCTTCAGAAATTCACAGAAAAACAGCATTCCCACCAGGCCGTAAATTATGGAGGGTATACCGGAAAGCGTCTCAGCGGCATATTCGATAGCCGCTACTATTTTCTTGTTTGAAGCATATTCAGTAAGATATATTGCCGCTCCAACCCCCAGAGGAAGAACGATGACAAGAGTCGTGATGATTATGTAAACGGTGTTGAGTATATCGGGCAGAATACCTATCCGCCCCTTGAGGATACTCGGTTGCGTGGAAAGAAGTTCCCAGGATATATGGGGAAGGCCCTTTATCATCACGAAACCGACTATAAACAATACCAGTCCCGCAGTCACCGCTGCGGCAATATACATCAGCACCCGCATCACGCCGACGTAGGCTTTTCTCTTTGCCGAAATTTTACGGTTAAGCATTCCGTCAGCCCTCCTTATTCTTCTTCAGGAAGAAGTTCAGCGTTGCATTAATCAGCATTATGAAAAGGAACAAAACCAGTGCTATGGAAAAAAGAGCCTGGCGCTGAAGCCCTGAGGAATAGGACATCTCGCTTGCGACAGCTGTAGTCAGGAATCTCACGCTCTGGAAAAGACCGGGCATATTCGTCGTATTTCCCGAAACCATCATAACTGCCATCGCCTCGCCTATGGCTCTTCCCACACCGAGAACCACTGCCGTGGCAATACCGCTTTTTGCGGCGGGAACGGAAACCCTGAAATATGTTTCCACCGGAGTGGCGCCGAGCGCAAGAGAAGCGTCCTCATACTCCTTCGGCACGGCTTCGAGAGCTGTCACCGATACTTTTATGACCGAAGGAAGGATCATGACAGACAGGACCAGTATCGCCGCCAGAAGCCCGGCTCCGTCCGGAATATTGAATATCCTGCGTATTCCCGGCACAAGAACGAAAACACCCACAAGACCGCATACCACTGATGGTATTCCGGCAAGAAGGCTTACGGCGGACTGCATAACTTCCCTGACCTTCGGATCCGCAACCTTCGCAAGGTATACGGCGGTAAGAAAACCTATGGGAACTCCGAGAATTATGGCTCCCGCCGTGCCGTAAATACTTGTAAGGATTATCGGAAGAATTCCGAACGAAGGCTCATAGGCGGTAGGTGCCCAGGTCTTTCCGAATATAAACGGAATCAGTCCGATCTCTTTTATCGCGGGTATACCGGAGATTATAAGATAAACGGATATAAAGAGTACAAAGCCCACGGTCACGAGTCCGAGGACAAGAAATATGCCGTGTATCACGTTTTCCAGTATTTTTTTACCCTTTTTGCTTTTTTTCTTCACCCCGACGGGTACAGTTTCTTTATTACTCATATTCTCCCCGCTTTCATGTTTTCCGCTTACAAAATGAAGGGCGGTCAGACTGACCGCCCCGGTTCCGGGATTCAGTTTGCGGATACGGCGCCTGCGGCGGAGATTATTTCAGCCACTTCGGGAGAAGTCACGTAGTCGAAGAATTTCTGGGCTGATTCGGAAAGAGGAGTATCCGTCTTGGTCACCAGCACAAAGGGACGCTGCAGTACATAAGTACCGTTCTTCACAGTATTTTCTGTGGGGGCGACGCCTCCTACGGAAACCGCTTTTACCGTATTCTTTACCGATGCCATGGATGCGTATCCGATTGCGTTGGGATTCTGGGCAACAGTTGCTATAACATCCCCGGTAGAGGTAAGTTCCTGACGGTACAGGCATTTATCCTTCGTTCCGGTAATGGACTCGAAGCCGTCCCTTGTGCCGCTTCCGGCTTCTCTGCCGATAAGGACTATCTGTCCGCTCTTGCCGCCGACCTCACTCCAGTCGGTGATCTGACCGGTGTAGATCTTGGCTATGGTCTCGGCTGTAAGGTTACTGACGGGATTTTCCGGATTCACGACAATGGCTATGCCGTCGTATGCAAGGACTGTCTCCTTAAGTCCGGAAGCTTTTTCCTCGTCTTTGAGGCTTCGGCTGGAAAGACCGATATCACATCTGCCCTCCTGCACCGCCTTTATACCTGTACCCGATCCGGTGGGATTGTAGGTGAAGGCTATATCCTTGTACTTTTCGGTAAAGGATTCTCCCAAGGCACCAATGACCTTGCTCATAGAGGTGGAGCCGTCGGTGGACACGGTGTTCCCGGTCTTCCCGGAACAGCCGGCAAACGCGGCAAGGCAAAGAACTGCGATGATAACTGCGATAATGCTTTTCACTTTCATAACGGTACTTCCTTTCATTCCGTTGTTTTTATTCTTTTTTTATCCTACGCCCATATGATACCGCAAAAGTGTTAAATCAGAAAGTAGTGTATTGTTAAATCTGTGTAATGGGTCGTTAAGCCTTTGAAAAGCAAAGAAAGTACAAAAAACAAAAAGCTCAGCCTCAAGGGCTGAGCCTGAATATTCTCAAAACTATTCTTTTCCGGAATTCCGGGCATAATGAAAAAAGTACTGCTGGATTATACCTGCATTTGCGCCGAAACGGTGTTCATCGAAATCATCTCCGTAAAGCTGTGCCATGGTACGTTTTATCCATACGTCCTTCGGAAAGACCTCGTATCTGGCAAAACCGAAAAGAAGCACACAGTCCGCCACCTTGTTCCCTATGCCCTTTATTTTCATCAGTTCCTTTCTCGCATCGGCTGTATCCATTACGGCAAGGGCGGCAATATCCGTCATCCCGTCCGAAAGCTTAGTTGCGGCATCAAGGATATATTTATCCCGGAACCCCGCTCTGATGGGCTGAAGTCCGTCCAAGGTCACCGAGGAAAGCTGTTGCAGCGTCGGGAAAGCGTGATATTCAGCCCCTCTGTAGATGACGGAAGAACCGTACAGGGCGCAGAATCTGTCAACTATCCCCGATATCCTGGAGATATTGTTGTTGGAAGAAATTATAAAGGATATAACCGTTTCAACCGGATCCTGACGCAGAATATGTATTCCCCTTCCGTAACGGGCGGCACGGGTAAGATATTCATCGGAGGCAAACGGTTCGGCTATTGCGGAATAGTCGTGACCGAGATCAAGGTAACTCACCCAGAAATCCCGCACCTCATTTTCCGGGGTATCAAAAAACGTAAGGGTATCCCCTTGCTGATTTACGGTAACGACACGGCTGCCTGCAACCCCGGTCCAGTTACCGTCCTTTTTCGACCAGCGGAAACACTGTCCGCAACCGAAGGTGTCGTCAAGGCTTATATCTGTACCGGAAATGATGGTATTCCCGTCAATTTCCCGAATTTTCATAAAAACCCCTTTTCTTTCTCCTTAAAATAATGTATACTGTATTCAAACCGACAGTACGGAGTAAAACCATGGAACATATTTACACCATACCGATAAACGAACACTTTGCAAAAACCGGGGACTGCCCAATCTGTTCCCTTTTTGCCATGCTTGAGAGAAATGAACTCGAAGCGGTCACAGGCGCATCAATGATGGAACCTTCCGTAAGGATGAAGACCAATGAACTGGGCTTCTGCAATGACCATTTCAACGGAATAATCGCCGTGGGAAAGAGGCTCCCGGTGGCGCTGATGATGCAGAGTCACCTGGAAAAGATCCGCAGGGATGTTTTCGGAAAACCCGCACAGACGCAGATAAAACACCTCTCTGCGCTCTCAAAGGAATGTTACGTCTGCCGCCGACTTGAACAGCAACAGAAGAACCTGTGGTCAAACATATTCTGGCTCTGGACAAATGACTCCGGGTTCAGGGATAAGGTAAAAAGCCAGACGAAATACTGCCTGCCCCATTATGAAAAGCTCCTTGAATACGGTTCCAGAGAGCTCAATCGCAAATCCTTTGCGGAATTTGCCCGGACGGTAGACTCCACCGAAGAAAAATATATGGAAACGCTTCAACAGGATATAGACTGGTTCTGCAAAAAATTCGACTATCGCTTTGCCAAGGAGGACTGGAAGAACAGTCGTGACGCAATAGAACGTACAGTCTGGACTCTCACGGGAAAAGCCCCTCAGATGAAATCGGAGTGACAAAAAGTAAAAATACCCCTTGACAAATCCCGACACAGGATATATAATATAGACGCATGTACGGTATCCGGACTTCCTTTTTAATCCCGGATAAAGTATATCACATTTTTTCGATTTTGGCAATACCGTAATAATTAAGGAGAATTAGTATGTTTGATGAGATCGTAGACGTTTTTTCAAAGAAATTTGAGGTGCCGGCTTCCGAGCTTAAGCTGACTACAAATATATTCGAGGATCTGGGAGCAGACTCCCTTGACGTGGTTGACCTGCTGATGATGCTTGAGGATCAGTACAATATTTCCATTCCCGATGAGGACGCTCAGGAAATGAAGACCATCGGAGATGTCGTCAGCTATATCGAAGAACATCTCAACTGATCAGAAACAGTAAGCAGAGAAGGCATCAGACCGTCTCTGCTGTTGCCGGAAGGGGCGGGATGAGCCTTCCCCCGTCATTGCCGTACCGTATAAACCGGACGGAGACGGAGGTTCTGCTGTTCCGTCCCTGATTTTATATTTGGTGGAAAAATGAGAATACTCGCCATTGATTACGGGCTTTCCCGTACGGGAGTTGCGGTAAGCGATCCGACAGGACTTATAGCCTCGCCTCTGCCCCATGTTCCTTCAAAACATTTTCAGCCGCTTCTTGACGGAGTTTCTGCATATATAGATCAGTATTCTCCGGAACTAATAATAATAGGTATGCCCTGCCGAACCGACGGCGGAGAAAGCCCGATGACTGAAAAGGTGAAAAATTTTGCGGAAGCACTCGGACAGCTTACGGATAAACCTATTCGGTTCGTGAACGAAATGTATACCACAGTTATCGCCTCCCGTATGCTTCACGCAAACGAAAAGAAAGCAAAACAGCAAAAGCAGATCATAGACTCCGCAGCCGCGGCAGTGCTTTTGCAGGGATATATTGACGGACTTAAAAACGTATAAGCCACAGCCAAGGAGATTCCCACTGCCGGAAGCATAAAAACCGGACACCTCCGTTTTTCGGAAGCGTCCGGGTATAAATAAACAAAAAAGACAGGCACCGAGCCTGTCTTAATCTGTTGCTGAAATTATTTCATTGCGGCAGCAAGCTGAGACTTCTTGTTTGCGGCAGCATTCTTATGAATGATACCCTTTGCGGCAGCCTGGTCAATAGCCTTGTAAGCAGCGGACAGAGCGGCAGCGTCTTTGGTCTCAGCGATCTTTGCGGAAGCCTTCTTTATTTCGGTCTTGAACTCAGACTTCTGGATCTTGTTCTGCATAGATTTTGCGGCAGTGACCTTGCAACGTTTCTTGGCAGATTTAATATTGGGCATTTTTTCACCTCCAAGCAAGTATTGTTATATACCCGTATATTATACCAAAGTTTTTGCCTTTTTGCAAGTCCTTTTTTTGATTTTTTTGTTAAATCTCCGAGAAACCCATCAGTCGGATATCGCAACAAAGATTTTTTCATTTACCGATTGACTTTTCCGCGGTTAGGTGATATAATGTAGGTAATAATTGCCTGGATTCAGGCAAAGACGCAAAACCGATCTTAATACAATAACATAACGTTTCAGGAGGTAATCCCAGATGGCAACAAACAGATATGTCGGCGACTACCCGGTCATTGGCATACGCCCCGTCATAGACGGACGTCGCGGTCCCATGAAGCTTCGTGAAAGTCTCGAAGATCAGACCATGGGAATGGCTGTGGCGGCAAAGAAACTCTTTGAAGAAAATCTCAGATATTCCAACGGTGACCCCGTAAAGGTAATTATTGCGGACACTACCATCGGCCGTGTTCCCGAATCCGCCGCCTGCGCTGAAAAATTCCGCAAAGCTGGCGTTGATATAACCCTCACTGTTACTCCCTGCTGGTGCTACGGTTCGGAGACCATGGACATGGATCCGATGACGATAAAGGGTGTATGGGGCTTCAACGGTACGGAACGTCCCGGTGCGGTTTATCTCGCATCCGTTCTTGCCACCCATGCGCAGAAAGGCCTCCCCGCTTTCGGTATATACGGTCATGAGGTTCAGGACAGGGATGACGTGACCAAGATTCCCGAAGACGTAAAGGAAAAACTCCTCAGATTCGGACGCGCGGCTGTTGCTGTGGCAACCATGAGAGGAAAATCCTATCTTCAGATAGGCTCCGTTACCATGGGTATAGGCGGCTCCATAATGGATCAGTCCTTTATGGAAGAATACCTGGGACTCCGTGTGGAATCCGTGGATGAAGTTGAGATCCTCCGCCGTATGGAAGAGGGCATATACAATAAAGAAGATTATGAAAATGCTCTCGCCTGGACCAAAGAACACTGCAAAGAAGGCCGTGACGATAACCCGGATTTCGTGCGTTTCAGCCGCGAGCAGAAGGATAAGCAGTGGGAATTCACAATCAAGATGTACTGCATAATCAAAGACCTCATGAACGGTAACAAGACTCTTCCCGAGGGCTTTGAAGAAGAATCTGTGGGACACAACGCCATTGCCGGCGGTTTCCAGGGACAGAGACAGTGGACCGACCACTGGCCGAACTGCGACTATCCCGAAGCGATCCTCAATTCTTCCTTCGACTTCACCGGAAAGAAAGAACCCATCGTTCTTGCCACCGAAAATGATGTTCTCAACGGTCTGGGAATGCTCTTCATGCGACTGCTGACAAACCGTGCCCAGATATTTGCCGATGTCCGTACCTTCTGGTCTCCCGAAGCAACAAAACGCGTTACCGGATATGAGTTTGAAGGTCACGCAAAGGAAAACGGCGGTATAATCCATCTGCTCAACTCCGGTGCGGCTTGCCTTGATGCCTGCGGCGAGTGCACGGATGAGAACGGAAACCACGTCATGAAGGAGTGGTGGGACGTTACCGAAGAGGATATCAAGAAGATGACCGATGCCACCGTATGGTGCGAAGCTGGCTTTGACAACTTCCGCGGCGGCGGCTTCCCCAGCCACTTTGTTACCCGTGCGGAGATGCCTGCGACAATGATCCGTCTCAACCTTGTCAAAGGTCTCGGCCCCGTGCTTCAGATTGCTGAAGGCTGGACCGTAAACCTTCCCGATGAAGTTACCGATACCCTTATGGAGCGCACCAATCCCACCTGGCCCTGCACCTGGTTCACCCCCCGTTGTGACGGCAAGGAAGGCAGCCCCTTCAAGAGTGCTTATGACGTAATGAATAACTGGGGCGCAAACCACGGCGCAATATCCTACGGTCATATCGGTGCGGATCTTATCACGCTCTGCTCCATGCTCCGTATCCCCGTCTGCATGCACAATGTACCCGAAGATAAGATCTTCCGTCCCGCAGCCTGGAATGCCTTCGGTATGGATAAAGAAGGACAGGATTACAGAGCCTGCGCCGCTTACGGTCCGATGTACAAATAAGCAATACCCGGATCTGACCTGACACAATAAAAACTTTTATCCCCGGGAGATATGTTTTTCATATCTCCCGGGGATATTTTATATCATCATATACAACCGGAATTCCCGCAGATACGTCGTCTGCGGGAATCATATCCGTGCTTTTCAGTTGATTTTGTTGCAGTCGAAAAGGGTGCAGCCCATTTTTTTGTACTGTTCCATTTTTTCACGGAGAGAACCGGCGGAAACTTCAAAATGCTTAGCCAGGCAGTCTATGCACATAAATCCGCTTTTTGCTCCCCGGTTTATCAGCTTTTTGTGAAGGGCAACCTCGTCGCTTTCCAAAGGTTTTCCGCAACGGGCGCATTTACAGCCCGACATTCACTTACACCCTGCCGGTAAGTCTGAGCCGGTACATTTTACAGCCTTTCATAGGCACCGTAGAGATAAAGCTTTCCCGGAAAGATCCGACATTTTCGTGCTCGTAAAGGTCATACACGTCAAAACCGTATCCGCTGTTGTCCGACAGCCCGACATCGGAGAAATCGACCCTTATTTTCTGGTTGAAAATATTCAGGTTCACAAGCAACAGAGCATATTCACCATTATCGAGATGACGGAAAAATGCCATTCTTTCGCCCCTGTACCCGCCTGCAAGGAATGCGGGACGGGCTTCGGGATCCTGATCCACAGCTATTATTTCACGGTTGCAAAGTATCTCTTTGGCATCATCAGAAAGTTCTCTGATATCGCCGCCTATCATCAGCGGAGAAGCAAACATACTCCACCATGCAAACTCCAGTTTGCGACTCTCCTTGCTGCACACATCGCCTGTTCCCTCTTCCTTTTTCATGGCAACGGTAAGGGATCCGAGGTCGTTGAAGCACCCGGGCAATGCTGTTCCAAGTGAATCCATGCGACTCACCGCTACCCCGGAAAAAGATTCAAGGGTATCCGCAAAATCGGCAGAAGTGCGGATCATCTCCGCTCCCGCTTCCCTTGCCGCCGCAGTTGAGGAAACATCTCCGTCACAGCAACAAAGCACAGCCTCCGCCCCGACAGCAGTCAAAGCCATGCTCATTTTCGAGCAGTATTCCGCGCGTCTTACGTCTTCCGGGACACTTTGCAGGTCTATCTGCACCAGATCCACAGACCAGTCCGAAAGAGTCTGCGCATCCGCAAACTCGTTACCCAGACTTCCGGAACCGATATACAAACCGAGCTTAAGTCCTCTGGAATGAAGTTGACCGGCAATATATTCCATGCCGTGGGGAAACTTTTCCGGGTCAGGGGCAAGAACGCCGTCATTACGTTCCGCGCAAGCCCAACCGTCGGAAATCAGCACATATTCATATCCGCAATCCCGGAGTCCGGAAGAAACAAGGGCATCTGCGGACGCAAGTATAACCTCTTCGGAAACGTTTTTACCGAAAGCTCTCCGGGAATCCCATCCCATTACGGGAGTTTTTACAGACATATCCAACCTCCGTCTCAGGCCTTGACTACCTTGACCTTATATATCCTGCATCCGTGAGCGGGAACTTCCACGCTGAAGCCCTCGGTGTACTTACCGATATTTTTCTGCTGATAAATATCAAACATATCGAAAGCGTAGCCGGAGTTGTCCGCAAGTCCGCAATCGCAGAAGAGCGTGTGTATTTTTTCCTTATACTGGCTGAAATTGACAAAAGCCAGGCAGTATTCGTTATTGCTCAGATGACGGAAGAAAACAAGTCTGTCGCCCGTATATCCGCCCACAAGGAAAGGAGGTCTCGCCTCTTCGTCCTGATTTATGGCGATAAGATCCTGCATCATAAACGTCTTTTTTGTTTCGTAGTCCATATTGCGCACATCGCAGCCTATCATAAGCGGAGACATAAACAGGCACCACAGGGCAAAGTGCGTACGGTATTCCTCTACGGAGCATCCTCCGTGGCCTACGTTTCCTCTTCCGTTCATACCCACAATGAGCATATCCAGGTCATTGTAGCAACCGATGCCGGAGTAGGAAATCTTGTCGATCTGGCTGAGGAATATATCCCTGTAAGAATTGAAGTTATCAATAATATCGCCTGTGGAGCGATAGATATGTGAACCGGTGGAACGAATCCACTGTTCCACGTTGTCGCTGCCCCAGTTGCAGGCAGAGAAAAGTATATCTCTGCCGGTGGCTTTGAGAGCCATGGACATTCTGTAGTAAAGCTGAGGACCGTTTACGTCATCGGGCTTATGGCAGAAGTCGTATTTCAGGAAATCAACACCGAAATCAGCGAACATCTGAGCGTCAACGTATTCATATCCGAGGCTTCCAGGATATCCGGCGCAGGTCCAGTTTCCGGCGCAGGAATACATACCGAATTTAAGGCCCTTGCTGTGAATATAGTCCGCAAGGTATCTCATGCCATGGGGAAACTTGTTTTTATCTGTAACTATCTTGCCGTCAACTCTTCTTCTCTCAGACCAGCAGTCATCGATTACAACATACTCGTATCCGGCATCCCTAAGTCCGGTCTCAACCATAACGTCGGCGGTCTTCATAATAAGGTCTTCGCTTATATCTTCTCCGAAGGTATTCCAGGAGTTCCATCCCATAGGGGGTTTTTTAGCAAGCATCATTTCTGTTATTTTCCTTCCGAATTCTTATATTTTCCGGCGAGACTACTCTCATTGCCGCATCACTTACGCTTTTTTAACGAGTTTCATTGTATAAACCCGGCTCTCATGGGGCAGAAGAGTACGGCTGAATACCCCTTCTTTTCTTCCCGCAGGCTCATGGCTGTATGTATCATACATTTCCATTTCATAACCCGAATTCTCCGCAAGACCCGCAAGCCGCAGATCCGCGTCTATCATCGCTTCCTCATCGGAATAGTTCAGGAACATCAGCGCAAATTTATTATCCGCAAGGAAGCGGAACAGCGCATACTGATGTTTTTCCGGATTGCCGCCGATATTGAAAGGATTGCGGCATTCCTCGTCCTGATCTATCGCGATCAGATCCCTGTTTTTGAGAATGTCAAGGGCCTCTTTCCGCATATTCCGGATGTCGCCGCCGATAAGCAGAGGATTGGCAAACATACACCATACGGCGAAGTGCGTCTGATACTCCATATCGGTACATCCACCGTTGGATACGTTACCCTTGCCGTCCATACCCACTACAAGCATATCAAAATCTATGTAACAACCGACTCCGGCACGGTTACTGTACTTGAAGTGCCCCTCGGACTGATTGCGAACGGACTGGAAGTTATCGGTGATATCACCGCAGATACGGAAAGCATCCGCACCGGCGCCTCTTATCCAGTTCTGGACATCGTAACTGCCCCAGTTGCAGGCGGCAAAGAGAATATCCCGTTCCACAGTTCCCAAAGCCAGGGACATGCGGTGATAGTTCATATTCTCCTCATCCCCGTCTATAAGTCCGCAGAAATCGTATTTCAGATAATCCACGTCCCAGTCGGCAAAGGTGTGGGCATCGGTAAACTCATGGTTGAAGCTTGCCGCAAAATCCATGCAGGTCCAGCGTCCGGAGCTTGAGTATATGCCGAATTTAAGACCTTTTCCGTGAATATAATCCGCAAGGTATTTCATTCCGTGGGGAAACTTCTCCGGATGTGCAAGAAGTTTGCCGTCTATCCTTCCCCTGTCTCCGCCCTGACGGTTGGACCAGGTGTCATCCAGATTCAGATAGTTATAACCCGCATCCGCAAGCCCGGTACTTACCAGGGCATCGGCGGTCTGCATTATCAGTTCTTCGGAAATATCCTTGCCGAAGGTGTTCCATGAGTTCCACCCCATGGGAGGTTTTTTTACAAGCATTTTGCCTCCATGTCAGATTCAGTATTGTCAGGCACACGCAAAAACAGAAATCAGTTGCATCCCGTCTGCGGCAGCCCTTATTCTGTTATAACCACAAGTTCGTGAAGAGCTCTGGAGCAGGCAACATAAAGGTCCTGCTTCAGTTCCGGATCAGAGGTCCCGGGATCGGCGTTGTAAACTATTACCCCGTCAAACTCCAGACCCTTTGTCAGATACAGAGGAATCACGGCGTTACAGCCGCTGTGCATCGACGAATCGGGATCGGTCAGTTTCAGTTCGGGAACTCTCTTCTGAAGCATACCGAAAACTTCTGCCGCTTCAGCTGCGGTACGGCATATAACGGCGTTTGAACGGAGTCCTCGTTTGACCCAATCGTTGATTATTCCTGCAATTTCGGACGCTTTGTCCGCCACTGTCAGAACCCTCGGCTCCTGTCCGTGACGGGACAGAAACTCTATGGTCTCGTCCGTGCTTCTGAATTTTTCGATGAAATTGTTTATCTCCACAGTAGAACGGTAACTCTTACGCAGATCAAACTGTTTGGGATTGGACGCATTGAAGAAGTCCGCAACACCGTTCAGATCACATCCATAGCTTGTCAGGCGCTGATTTGCGTCACCGAGAATGGTAAACTTGGCCTGGGAACAAAGCCTGGAAAGTATCATGAAGATTATGGGAGGATAGTCCTGAGCCTCATCGACGACTACCTGCATTATCTTACGCTGAACCGGGACCTGTCCCGCAAGAAGCTGAAGCCAGAAACAGCAGAGCATGTCCTCAAAGCCGAGTTTTCCGGCAGAAGCCGCTTCGGAGGTACGTTTCCACAGGTCTTCCGGAGCAAAGGATTTCAGAGCATTCAGATACAGTTCGTAAACATCTATCGACAATGCCGCTTCGAGATCCGAGGTCAGCCGGCGAAGAGTATCTATCCAGAACTGCTTTTTCTCATCCTCGATCTCGGAATCGCTGTAATTGAGGGACGTTGCCAGGGCACGGGCTTTCAGGTCTTTTTCAAACATTGCTATACAACGGCGTTTTATTCCGTTGTCGTTTTCCGCATGATCGGTAATCTTTGAAATTATCTTGCCTTTACGGATTTCCACGGAATACCCGGAATAATCTTCATTATACATCCGGCGGAGTTCCTCCGAAGTGACGATTACCGTATCCGCAAGCATGATATCATTGAAAGGAATGTTTCCCGTGTGATGGTCGAAGTATTCCTTCAGTTTTTCCGCCGTATCGGCACTTCCCTTGTATGCTGCGTCGCTTTTCCGGACCGGATCCGAAGTCATAGCCTCATACTGTTCGGCTATGCCGGAAAACTCCTTTCCGTAAAGATACTGTCGGAAGAAGGAGTAAAAATCAGTCTGAACGACCTTGTCCTCTCCGAGTTCGGGAAGAACGTCGGCAATGTAGGAATTGAACACCTTGTTCGGGGAAAAAATAACTATATTCCCGGAGGTCAGTGTCTTTCTGTATTTATAAAGCAGATAAGCCAGACGGTGCAGAGCTATGGAAGTCTTGCCGCTTCCCGCCACGCCCCGGACAACCAGCAGATCGCCGGAAATATCACGGATTATGGAGTTCTGTTCCTTCTGGATGGTGGTAATTATGGTTTTGAGTTTGAGATCGGCAGCCTTACCCAGTTCGTCACGGAGAATACTGTCTTCGATGGCGATATCGCTGTCGAACATATAAACAAGTTTTGATTTGACTATCTTGAACTGGCGGCGGAGACGAAGGTCCACATCCACATCCCCGTACTGGGTGGAATAATGGGTAGGACCGAGGGGAGAATCGTAATACATGGAGCAGATGTCGGCGCGCCAGTCGCAGATAAGGACATCCGAACCGTCAAGCAGGGACAGATAGCCTATATAGAGGCTCTCCTCTTCCTTTTCGCCCTCTTCAAGGAAAGTGAGTTTCGCAAAATAAGGAGAATTACGCATTTTCTGAAGCTTTTCGATACGTTTCACAAAATCGTCGAAACGAAGCATATCTATTTCCTCAGACTGAGTGATCTGCGTCAGGTCCGCAAGTTGCTCCGCATCGAGATTTCCGTGGCTGAAATCGTCCCAGATACGACGCCTTTCCTGCATAATATACTTACGCAGGTCGGTGGCATTCGTCTCCAGTTCATCGCGCATCGCGTCGATTTTTCTGATAACGCCGGACAGATATCTTTTCTCGGAGGAAAGGTCATTCGGCATTGAATCAGCCCTCCCTTCGCCAGCTGTTCCGGATTCCTCCGGACAGATGAAAATACGTTGAAATTTCAATAAAAATATTATACATTACGGTATTATAAAAGTCAATAGAGTTTACATTTATTTGCCATTTTGAACGGTGGCTGAAAACGCCAGAAAAAGCAACAGAGAAGCGATTGCGACAAGCCCGGAAAATGCCGGAAAAAGAGGGGTTCCGGCCACGGATGTCGGGGTCTGGGCAAAGGCGGCGAAAGCCTTCGCGGAGGTGGGGACGGAAACCACAAATGACAGTCCGTATGTTATCGCGGCGGAGAGTCCGGACTGCATGAACTTACCCACGATATATGCCTTTGCGCTTATGCCTGCATCGCTGATATAGCTGAGGACCTGACAGTGCACGGAAAGCCCTGCCCAGCCCAGGACTGCGGCAGTCAGAGTAAGACTGCGGCGGAATGGTTCCTCAGCCCCTATCATTTTTATCCCCGAAGTAAACTCAACTATTCCGGACAGAAGATGTTCCCAGTCGGAACTGTTCAGGGGAAAAGGAATCTTTGCCAGAAATGATGCCGCCGCAGGGATAATCCCGAATGAGGAAAGCATTGCGATAACTATAGCGAAAAATACTATAAAAGCGGAAATATACACAAGGCTTACGGCAGAATCCCGGACAGCATTCACAAGGGTGGGCAAAAACCGGACCACACGTTCCCTTTTTGCTTCAGAGGGAGGACAGAACTCATCCGAACCCTTCCAGAAAAGTCCGAAAAATATTCCGGTTATCCCCGCCGCAGCCGTCTGCGCACTCCAGAGAAGCCAACCCACACGGGTACTGCTCCATATTCCGACCCCGACCGTTCCCAGAACAAAAGCCGGTCCCGCATTATTGCAGAATGCAAGGGTTCTCTCCGTTTCCGCCTTTGAGCACAGGCCTCTGCGATACAGGTCAATGGCGGTTTTGGCACCCACGGGAAAACCGGAAACTATGCCGAGAATAAATGCCGATGCCGCCGCGCCGCTCACGTTGAAAACGGGACGCATGACCCTGCCGAGGGCTTTCCCCGTGATCTCGGCAAACCCAAACCCAACAAACAGGGAGGAAAAAACAAAAAACGGCAAAAGTGCGGGAATTATGGAAGAAAAGCACATACCGAGAGCTTCTTTGCCCGCAGACACAGCCTCGGTGGGGCATATCATCAGTCCTGCTATTCCCGCCACGGCAATTATTCCGAAAAGATACTTTTTCACCCCAGACCTCCGACTTTGCCTCTGACAAACGGCACGTTACCGTTCAAGTATATGTTTAAGGGGACAAAAAATATCCGCCGGGAATCCCGACGGATATAATTTAAACATATTGTTTTATTTTTCAGCGGACTTTGTCCCCCGCATTTGCCTTTTCGTCGGCAAACAGGACGTTTATCTCATCACCGTGGGAGGAAGCAAGAAGCATTCCCCGGCTTTCCTCTCCCCTGATCTTCGCAGGTTTGAGATTTTTGATCACAACCACCTTCCTGCCTGTAAGTTCGGAGGGAGTGTAACTTTTTGCTATACCGGAAACTATCTGACGTATCTCTCCGCCCACATCCACCTTGAGTTTGTACAGCTTATCGCTTTTCGCGACCTTCTCGCACTCAAGTATCTGTGCCACACGAAGATCCGCCTTCATGAAGTCTTCAATTCCTATTTCGGGAAGATCCGGTTCCGCGGCTTTTTCAACCTTTTCGGGCTCATGTTTTTCTTCCGCGGAAAGAAGCTCGACTTCCTTTGCGATATCGATCCGGGGGAACAGGTTCTCACCCTTTACGACACGGAAAGAGGACGGAAGTCTGCGGAACTCCTCGGCGTCTTCCCACTTCTGGGCGGGGATACCGAGAACCGCATATATTCTCTCAGACGTTACGGGCATTACCGGATACAGAAGTGTGGCGCATATTCTGATACATTCGCAAAGATTGCGCAGAACCGTCGCCAGTCTCGCCTTTTTACCCTCATCCTTCGCAAGCACCCAGGGAGCGGTCTGGTCAATATACTTGTTGGCTTTGTCCACAAGCTTGAATATTTCGGTAAGCGCCACGGAGAAGGTCATGCTGTCCATGAGCGGAGCAACATTTTTTGCCATGCCGGAAGCGAGGGTTACAAGTTCCTCATCCTCCGCAGAATCCTCCCCTTCACCGGGCAGAACACCGCCGAAATACTTCTCAACCATTGCCGCAGTCCGGGAAACAAGATTTCCCAAATCATTGGAAAGATCCGCGTTTATACGGGTCAGGAAGCCTTCAAAACTGTAGTTGCCGTCGGACCCGAAGGGCATCTCTCTGAGCAGGAAATACCTTACAGCGTCCGCAGAATACCTGTCGGACAGAAGTACGGGGTCAACTATGCTCAGTGCTCCGCTGCCCTTACTCTTGGAAAGTTTGTCACCGTCAATTTTGAGCCAGCCGTGACCGTACACCTGCTTCGGAAGAGGCAGATCCAGAGCCATCAGCAACGCAAACCATATGATCGTATGGAACCGCACGATCTCCTTACCCACAAGATGAACATCGGCGGGCCAGTATTTCTTCATCAGGCTGTCGTCATCGGAAAGGTAGCCCAGTGCGGTGATATAGTTGGAAAGCGCATCTATCCAGACGTAGATCGTATGTTTATCGTCAAAGGAAACGGGAATACCCCACTTTACCGACGTACGGGAAACGCACAGATCTTCCAGTCCGGGACGGAGGAAATTGTTGAGCATTTCGTTTACTCTCGTCTCCGGCTGAAGCAGGTGCGGATTTTCCTCAAGCAGTTTTATCAGCTTGTCCTGGAAAGCGGACAGTTTGAAGAAATAGCTTTCTTCCTTGGTCTTTTCCACGGGTCTGCCGCAGTCCGGACATTTTCCGTCCACAAGCTGATGCTCCGTCCAGAAGGCCTCGCAGGGGGAACAGTACAGTCCCTCATACTCGCTTTTGTAGATCAGACCTTTGTCGTAAAGGTTCCTGAATATTTTCTGAACGGCGGTAACGTGCGCAGGGTCGGTGGTCCTTATGAATTTGTCATATGAGATGTTGAGTATCTTCCACAGATCTTTTATGTCGGCAACGATGTCGTCCACGAATTGCTGGGGCGTTTTTCCCGCCGCAAGGGCTTTGCGCTCCACCTTCTGACCGTGCTCATCGGTACCGGTGAGAAAGAACACATCATACCCCCGCATACGCTTGTAGCGGCTCATTGCGTCTGCGGCAACAGTAGTATAAGTGTGGCCTATGTGCAGTTTACCCGAAGCGTAGTAGATAGGGGTCGTAATATAAAACTTTTTGTTGTCCATTTAAAGAACGTCCTTTTCGGATCCTTACAGAAGCACTTCTTTTCCGGTTTCGGCGGATTTGTACATAGCTCTGAGGATCTTTATCATGTTTATACCCTGCTGGGGAACGAAATCGGGTTTTGTTCCGTTAAGCACAACGTCAACGAAATGCGCCTGATTGCGGGCATGACCGTTACCCATGTCGCATTTGTGTCTGATGTCGGTGGTGCCGCCTCTGCCCCACTCGTCCCACTCGGTGAAAATGTCAATGGTGCCGTCGCCGTCCCAGTGGAATCCGGCTTTGGTTCCTCGGAGTTCAACAAAACGGGTCTCTTTTTCGATGTTGGAAGCCCAGCTGAATTCTATCTGCAGGCAGGCGCCGTTATCGAACTTGATAAAACCGCAGGCGAGATCTTCCACGTCAAAGGTTCCGCCTTCCACTTTATCGCCGAAGTTGGAATGCTCGGAGTCGCTTTTCGCCTCGTTCTTATCAAATACAGTGTAGGTACAGCCGGAAACGGCAACAGGTTTGGGATTGCCCATCAGCCACATTGAAAGGTCTATCATATGAACGCCGAGATCTATAAGAGGACCGCCGCCGGACATGGCTTTGGTGGTGAACCAACCGCCCTTACCGGGAATACCTCTGCGACGTATCCAGCAGCAGCGTCCGGCATAGAACTGACCCGCTTTGCCCTCGTCGATAAATTTCTTTATATATCTGGAGTTCTCGAAATATCTGTTGTTACGCATGACCATGAGGACCTTGCCGGCTTTCTCGGCGGCGTCTCTCATCTTTTCCGCATCTTCAACGCTTACGGAGTCGGGCTTCTCGCAGAAAACGTGCATACCGTGCTCCAGTGCGTATACGGCAATGGGGGAATGCAGATAGTTAGGGGTGCTGATATCAACGGCATCAAGCTGCTCGTTGTCTATCATTTCCTTATAGTCGGTATAAACTTTGGCGTTGGGGAAAAGGGTATCTTTGATCTCTACGGCTCTCTCCTCGATGATATCGCAGAGGGCAACGACTTCAACGTTATCCATGTGCGCATAATTTTCCTGATGGAAAGATCCCATGCCGCCGAGACCGACGGAACCTATCCTGAGTTTCTTCATGACTGTACACTCCTGTAAAAAAATATAATTATATGCATAAGTATACCACATTTTACCCTTGTTTTCAATACTCGTTATTGACTTTTTTGTTAAAACAAGGATTCTTAAAAACCGAAATTTTTCGGGAAAAGTCCGCTTTATATTGACAAACCCGGGCAGATACGCTATAATTTTGATACAGTAATCAATTCTTCCCGGAGGAATCATGAAATCGGTACTGAAAAATTCCCTGTATCTTCTGCTCAGGTTCGCCCTCGTGGCTTTTCTCTCCTTTACAAGCTACCTTCTGGCGGCAAAATATGAGTTCGTTTCTTACATTCTTGTTGTGATCTACGGTTTCGCGTTGCTGTATTTCTTCAGCTACACTCTGTGGTATGAGGGAGATCGGGACACGAACAGAGTAAAGATCGGACAGGCCCCCGAAACGCTCTGGAAAGGCTTTGTTTCTGCGGCAATAGTACTGATCCCGATAATCATAGCTCTCGCAATATCGCTTTTCTTCATCAGCAGCACAGGTCCCGCAAGCGAAGTGTGGGGACTTGTACGCATTATCCTTTCCTCCGGAGGATTCTATCTGTTCTACGTTCTTTTTCCTCTTTCCCCCGTGGGAGCCACCGTGGCGGTCATATTCCTTTACCTGATTGCAATTGTATGCGCCGGAACAGGTTATATCCTGGGTTATAAACGTATCAGCGTGAAAGAGACCCTGAAGACCAGGTTTTCCGGCATTTTCAGGAAGAATAACTGATATTCTCCGTCCGGTTGTGAAGATAGCTCCCGGCTTCCGTGCCCAGGGCGGATGTCATTTTTACCGTTACAGTCAGTATGCCTTTTTTCTCCGTTGCTTCTGCCGAACCGCCGTAACGCAGAGCAACGGAGTTTGCTTTTTCCAGTCTTGACTGTATCCTGCCGTCAGGTGCAAACTCTACAACAGGAATGCCGCTTCTTCTTGCACTGAAAATAAATGTAACGTCTTCGCCCTTTACACGAACTTTGGCGCGGGCACTGTCTGCCGGGGCCGCGGAAAAGACGTAACTTACGGCGGCATCAAGCATTTCGTCAAGCTCTTTGCCGTTACAGACAATAAACACACTATCATCGCAGTTCTCCGCACAGATAAGCCCCGCGTGCATCTTGCAGTAGGTGCTGAAATAATCCTTCAGACGGAAAGTTGAATGATTAGGCTCCGAAGTTTTTGAAACGAGTCTCAGCGCATATGTATAATCCCGGACATAAGAAGAAAACTCCTGTACGCAGTCCGTCATCCGGGACATCGCAACACGGAACATCGGATCGGACATTAGATCCTCACGCTGCTCAAGCTTCTCTATCAGCCCACGCATGCAACGGACAGGATTTTCAAAGGTCTCCGCGGATCGGTCGGCAAGGGTGATATCAGCCGCTTCGGCATACATGGACTCCAGAAGCTCCTTTGGCTGTTCAACGTGCATTATGGCGCACTTGCCGTTAAGAATGCCGCCTATGGGGATAAAACTTGCCGAACTGAAACCCCTGATACCCAGACCTGAAATTCCGGCAGGTTTGCCGCTGTGAAGTTTTTCCGATATTTCCTGAATATACATCGGGCAGATAAAACGTTTTATTCCCTGCCCCTCACAAAGCTCCGGAAACTCTCTTGAAGCAAAATCATTTGAATATATCCGGTCAAGTTTGTCCGTAACAAATATGACCGGAAAGGACGCATTGTCATACAAAGGCCCCAGAATCGTCCTGACTTTTGTAAAATCGTTCATTTTTCCTCCGTTTACAGTTCCTGTGTAGTATATTCTCTCCCCGACTCTTCCCCATCCGGAGAAACAATTAAGGGCTTCCGAAAAAAAATTAACAGTTAAATTCGGTAATATTCGCCTAAACTTCCATGTTATGACACAATTTCAGTGTAAAATGTCATCGTATAAAAAACTTTATATAGTTTTTCTGGAGGACTAAAAAATGGTTAAAGTTGCTATTAACGGTTTTGGCCGTATCGGTCGTCTGGCTTTCCGTCAGATGTTCGACGCTGAAGGTTACGAAGTTGTAGCCATCAACGATCTTACCAGCCCCAAGATGCTGGCTCACCTGCTCAAGTATGACACTGCTCAGGGCTCTTTCCTCGGCAGAATCGGTGAAAACAAGCACACTGTTGAAGCTACCGAAGACTCCATCATTGTCGACGGTAAGGAAATCAAGATCTACGCTGAAAAAGACGCTGCAAACTGCCCCTGGGGCAAGCTCGACGTTGACGTTGTTCTTGAGTGCACCGGTTTCTACACCTCTAAGGAAAAGAGCATGGCTCATATCAATGCCGGCGCGAAGAAAGTCGTTATCTCCGCTCCCGCAGGCAACGATCTGAAGACCATCGTTTTCAGCGTTAACGAAAAGACTCTTACCGCTGACGATCAGATAATCTCCGCAGCTTCCTGCACCACCAACTGCCTGGCTCCCATGGCTAAAGCGCTCAACGACTACGCTCCCATTCAGTCCGGTATCATGTCCACCATTCACGCTTATACCGGCGACCAGATGATCCTCGACGGTCCCCAGAGAAAGGGCGATCTCAGAAGATCCAGAGCCGGCGCTCAGAACATAGTTCCCAACTCCACCGGTGCCGCCAAGGCTATCGGTCTGGTAATTCCCGAACTCAACGGCAAGCTCATCGGCTCCGCTCAGAGAGTTCCTACTCCTACCGGCTCCACCACCATCCTGGTTGCTGTCGTTAAGGGCAAGGATGTTACCAAGGAAGGCATCAACGCCGCTATGAAGGCTGCTTCCAACGAGTCCTTCGGTTACAACACCGACGAGATCGTTTCCTCCGACGTTATCGGTATGCGTTACGGTTCTCTGTTCGATGCAACCCAGACCATGGTTTCCAAGATCGACGACGATACCTATCAGGTTCAGGTCGTTTCCTGGTACGACAACGAGAACAGCTACACCTCTCAGATGGTCAGAACCATCAAGTATTTCGCTGAAATCAAATAAGTCAGACAATGACTCTGAAAAGCCGCCGATTTTGTATCGGCGGCTTTTTTTTGCTATTTACGGCCAGACCTGCCGATAAGCATGTCAGTAAAGGCAAAAACCAGCTCCCTGTCCTTTTCATCCAGAAGCGCAAGTTTTTGCGCAAGAGTCTTTTCGTCCGGAATTCCGGCTTTCCGGTTTTGCGCCCCGAGAAGGACCTCGTCAAAGGTCATGTCAAGGGCTTTGCATATTCCTGCCAGCGTTTCAAGGCTGGTTACACTGTGTCCCCGCTCTATGTTCGAAAGATAGTTGTCACTCAGATCCGCTATTTCGGCAACCTGAGCCTGCTTCAGTCCGAGGGCACGGCGTTTTGCGGCAATTCTTGCCCCGATTTCTTTGTAGTTCAGATCCACGGGATTGCACCGCCTTTTTCAATGTGTAAGTATATTTTACACTATAAAACACAAAAGGTTAATATTCTATAAAAAATATTTACACTTATGCAGTTAGCAATCCCCTTTTCAACTCTGTTTATTCATGAAAAATGCGCCGCGAAAATCGCGGCGCACGGCTTAAGTTTAAAAGCTAATTGATGCTGACCGATATTTCCCCGTTTTCGGAGGAAAGTATCACTTTTGAGGGAACGGAATCGGAAGCACACATCTGTGCCACCGCCTTATCCTCGATCTGCTTCTGTATCACACGTCGGACATTTCTCGCCCCATACTCGGCGCTGTAGCTCTTCTCCGCAAGGATATCCACCACACCGTCATCATATTCCAGGGCTATTTCACGCTGTCTCAGTCCGTCCTCAAGCTCACGCAGACGTATCCGGACAATATCGCCGAACACTGATTTCGGAAGAGGATCAAATGTGATTATCTCATCTACACGGTTCAGGAACTCAGGACGAAGGAATTCGCTGAGAGCCTTTTTTGTCTTCTCCTCGGAGGCTTCCGCAGATGATTTTGTAAATCCTGCGGCACTGCCCCTGATGTTAGAACCGGCATTTGAGGTCATAACTATAAGAGTATTCTCAAAATTCACTGTTCTGCCCTGGGCATCGGTTATGCGTCCGTCGTCAAGAACCTGAAGAAGTATGTTCATAACATCGGGATGAGCCTTTTCGATCTCATCGAAAAGTATGACGGAATAAGGCTTACGGCGGATCTTTTCCGTCAGCTGTCCAGCTTCGTCATAGCCAACATATCCCGGAGGCGCACCTATGATGCGTGAAACGGAATGCTTCTCCATAAACTCGCTCATGTCAAGTCTTATGAGGGTCTCGGGTGAATCAAAAAGTTCCCTGGAGAGAACCTTCACAAGCTCCGTTTTACCAACGCCGGTAGGCCCGGTAAAGATAAAAGATATGGGTCTGTGCCGGGGAACAAGTCCCACTCTGCCCCGCTTTACGGCGGCGGAAACTGCGGCGACTGCCTTATCCTGACCCACGATGTATTTTTTCAGATTTGCCTCAAGATTATTGAGTTTACTGTTTTCGCTTTCCTGTATTTTTGCCGCGGGAATTCCGGTCCACAGCTGAACGACCGTAGCCAGGTCGTCATAAGTCACCGCACAATCCTTTATCTGATCCTGAAGTGCCGCAACTTCTTCGGAAAGCTTACATTCGGCGGCTCTTGCCTTTGCTATAGCCATGAAATCATCGTTTGTAGGCTCCGCAATTGCACCCAGTGCCGCCAGCTCATCCTTTGCCGCGGCAAGGTCACGTCCCTTAAGGAAAAGCTGTTCGTATGCGGGATTTCGCAGTACAGCGTTTGACGCCGCCTCATCTATAAGATCTATGGCTTTATCGGGGAGAAATCTGTCGGTAACGTACCTTTCGGACATCTCAACCGCCTTCTCAGCCACAAGCATGGGGATCTTGATGTTATGGAATTTTTCATAGTAGCCTTTTATTCCGCGGATCATCTCAACGGTCTCCGCAATTGAAGGCTCATCGACTATTACCGGCTGGAATCTTCGCTCTAGGGCTGCGTCCTTTTCAATATACTTGCGGTACTCCTTAAGCGTAGTTGCACCGATAACCTGAATCTCACCTCTTGAAAGCGCGGGTTTGAGCATATTCGCAGCGCTCATCGTTCCTTCGGAATCCCCGGTACCCACGAGATTATGGACTTCATCGATAACAAGTATGATATTACCTACCCGCTTGACTTCCTCGATCAGACCTTTTACCCGGCTCTCAAACTGACCTCTGAACTGGGTTCCGGCTATCAGCGCCGTCAGATCAAGCAGATATATTTCCTTCATGGCGATTTTTGCTGGAGCCTTCCCCTGGGCTATACGGAGAGCAACGCCCTCCGCGATGGCGGTTTTGCCAACGCCTGGTTCACCGATGAGACAGGGATTGTTTTTTGTGCGGCGGTTGAGTATCTGCATCACCCGCTGCATTTCCGTTTCTCTGCCTACAATGTTATCTATTTTATTTTCTCTTGCCTTCTGTGTCAGGTTCTGACAGAACTGGGGCAGATATTTGAGTCTTCCGTCGTCACTCTGACGGGATCTTTCCCTCTTCTGTTTTTTCTCTTTTCCGGGAGTCTCCTCGGATTTTGCAAGTCCGTCAGCGGACAGATCCACACTCGGCGCACCGCCCTCGGAAAAATCCTGGTCAGCCTCGGCACCGTTAAGCAGTTCCGTAAGCTGTTCATTCATTTCATCCATTGCATCCTGGTCAAGCCCGAGGTTCTGGAAAAGATCATTTACCGGGTTGAAACCCATCTCACGGGCGCATTTAATGCAAAGCCCTTCCTTTATGGTCTTACCTTCCTCAACTCTCGAAACAAAAACCACAGCCATTCTTTTTTTGCATCTGCTGCACAACATCTCTGTGTAATTCTCCGTTCTTAAACAGTCTGCTTTCCGGTCTCATTTTTTTTGAGCCGATTGATCTTTATTGCCGTAGCAACGTAATTTGCCGCGGCAAAAAGTGAAACCGCCAAAGCAACGCTCATACAGATAGAAACAACTATCTGAATAGTTATTTTTTCAACCTCAGCCACATCCATGACGATAGCGGAAAGAAAAGTGCAGAAAAACAGCACTGACGCAAGTTTTCCGTACCATCTGGAGGCTATGACGGCGTGGGTCTTTTTGAGAAAAACTATTCCGCCCACAGCCATGAACAGCTCTTTGGCTACCACGACCAGAAGCAGCCACGGGGAAACAAACCCTTTAAGAACTATGCAACCGATGGTGGAAATATGAAAAAGCTTGTCCGCGATAGGATCGAGAACCTTTCCCAGATCTGATATCTGGTTGTACTTTCTGGCGATATATCCGTCCAGGACATCCGAAATTCCTGACAGCACAAGCGCGGCAAAGGCATAGATTTTCATTCCCGGAGTGAAGTAAAAGACGCAGAACACGGGAACAAGAAGTATTCTTATAACACTTATCAGATTCGGAATCGTCCACATTTCGAAAGGTTCTCCTTAATATAATTACCTCTGATCTCAAATATCCCGATCACCACTTACCGAACAGGCGGTTAAAGGGATTTATATCATCGAAATACTCGTAAACTACAGTATTGTCTATTATCTTCTGCCGGTCTGCAATGCTCGTATCCTTCATTACATAGCCGGAGGCCACGTTGACAAGAGATACGGCAATGAAAGTTACAAGAAAAGCGCTGATTATTCCGGCTACGGCTCCACCGAATTTGTCCAGTTGACGCACGACCGGAATATTGATCACAAGATCCGACAGCCACCACAGCACCGCTATGGCAATGCAGCATATAAGGAATATCAGCACAAACGCGATGACCCGGCTCACCGTTGCGGAAATAGGTGTTATCATAGTGTCGGTCACGGCAGATTTGGCATACTCCACACCGGACTCCTTGAGACTGTTGTATTTTTCGATCACGGCATCAACGTCAATATTGAGAAACTCAAGGGTATCAAGAAAAAACTGCGGCTGATCCGCAAGAAGCTCTTCCAGGTCAAGATCCTCAAGAGACGCCTTGACTCCTTCCGCAGTGGGAGAAAGTCTGTCCACAAGCCACTGCCGCATGGGGGCATGAACATAGTTTGTATCGATATAGGTACCGAGATTTGCTGAAAGAAGGAAAGCCACTATCAACGCCACGACTTTGCCGAAAAGCCCTATAACAGACTTGACCAGTCCACGGCGCATACCGATCACTATACTGATAACGAATATCAGGACTATAAGCAAGTCAAGTGCCGTACTTATCGCTATTTCCACGTTGTTTTACCTCTCCGTCTTCATTCTTGTTGGCTGAAATCGAGTTTAAGGATCTTGTTTACTCCCACCAGCAGGACCTTCCGCTGAATCGGCAATATCTGAATTGCGGCGGATTCAAGTTCCGCACTCCCGGTGATATTTCCCGATCTGTCAAGGCGGATAACCGTCCGGGCAGATTCCACATAAAAATCCGAACCGTATACCGCCATGGTGGACACGGAATCGAATTCACGGCTGAAACAGACGTTACCGACCGTATCAAATGCCGTTACGAGATATATTTTCCTTGATCTGTCCAGCACGGACGCGATCATCGAGTAATCCTTGCCTCTTACGGCAAGAACCACGTTTTCTCCTTCCAGATCCCGGATCACATTATATCCCTCTCCGCGTACGGAAACCACGTCATAGGTTGAAAAAAGTTCGAGGGAACCGTCACTTTTGAGTTCCGACATAAGGGCTATGCGGTCGTCTACGCGAACGACTTCACGTTCCTGTCCGCTGACGGATCTGTAATTGAAGGACCGTATCACAGTGTCTGAGCCTGTTCCTTCCGCCTCCACGGTGATTACCTGAATATTATTCTTTGAAGTGGCAACAACATCGGCTATATATCCGTCAGCCGACCACCAGCGGAAGATCTTGTTGTATTCCTTATCGTAGACCAGAACCGCACCTTTATAAGCCTTAGCGCGGTCCGAACCTGCGGAAGAGTCCTCATCATCCCCGTTGACGGCCACAACCAGACATCCGTCCCGGTCTATGTCGGCATTGATTATACCCTTCTCGTATTCATGTTCAAAAAGAATATTGAAACTGTCGGTAACGTACAGCCGCTTTCCTCCCCGGTCATAGCAGAGTATATATCTGTCGCTGACCCGGAGTACAGGATTTGCGAGCCCGATACCGTAAGTCGAGTAAACGTGAAAATCGGAGCTGTATACCGTGAGCTGTCCCTTGGTAAGGGTGACAAAACCGTCCTTGAACGGCTTTACCGAAAAACCGTCGGAAGTGTCAACACTTATCTCGCTGCGTTTTTCCGAGGAAAATGATTTTTTGATGTTGAATATCATTCTCTTGGCATTATCTGGAGACAAAGCATCGGAATTGACCGCCACAAGAAAAATCATATACAGTACTATGATACCCAATAAGATGCGTTTTGCTATTCGGAGACGCTTGAATTTTTTATTTTCGGCTTCAGTCATAGTAAACCTCCGCAAGATAAAGCCCGTCGGGAGGCGCTGTCGGTCCCGCCTGATTACGGTCACGGCTTTCGATCACCGCCGGAATATCCTCCGGCAAAAGCCTGCCTCTCTGCACAAGGATCATCGTCCCTACTATGATCCGTATCATGTTGTAAAGGAAACCGTCGGCACAGATACGGAATACGACCTCATCTCCACAACGCTCGAACCGTGCGGAATAAACCGTCCGGACAGTATCCTTTATGTCGCTTCCTGAGGACATGAACGCTCTGAAATCATGTGTTCCGAGGAGCTTTTCAGCCGCCCGGTTGAGAAGTCCGGTATCAATATCATGACCGAAAAACCAGGTATATCCCTCATGAAAAGGCGAACGGACGGGATTTGTCCATATCCGGTAGATATACTCTTTCCGCTTTACGGAATACCTTGCATGAAAACCCCCGTCGGTAAAGCGGCAGTTTTTTACGGCAATATCCCGCGGAAGAGTCGCGTTGAGCGCCCTTACCACCACCTCCGGCTGAAGGTGCTTTCCGGCTTTGAAGGAGGCGTAATAGGACAGGGCATGAACGCCGCTGTCGGTACGGCTGCAACCGGACAAAGCCGTAACCGAACCGAAAAGACCGGTCAGGGCACGAAGTACTTCCGCACCTACGGTCCTTGCACAGGGCTGTACCTGATATCCGCTGAAACACCTGCCGTCATAGCAGAGATTGATAACGTAAGAGTACATTTCACATCCCGAAAATCAATACATTATTGAGCAGTACAGCCGAAACCGCAACCGCCGTACAGACCGCAAGGGCTATCCAGTCCCGGGCAGACAGTTCATATACCGTAAGCCTCGTTCTTCCCTCTCCGGAACCGGTATAGCAACGGCACTCCATGGCAACCGCCAGCTCTTCGGCATGTCTGAAAGAAGAGACAAACAGCGGAATAAGTATCGGCATGAGCGCCTTCGCCCGTTTTATCAATCCGCCCGTTTCGAAATCGGCTCCGCGGGCTTTCTGCGCACTCATTATTTTATCCGTTTCCTCAAGAAGCGTCGGGATAAAACGAAGTGCAACGGTCATCATCATGGAAAACTCATGAACATGGATCTTCAGCTTTGCCAGAGGGGAAAGCAACCGCTCCAACCCCTCCGCAATAACTATCGGTGAGGTGGTATAGGTAAGCATCGATGTGGTTATGACCAGCATCATTATGCGTATTACCATAAATACGGCATTTTTTACGCCCTCCGCGGTTATGCGGATTATCCAGAACTGAACCAGAACATTATCCCCTGTGGAATAGAAAAGATTCAGCAGGGTAGTAAACACAACTATCAGAAAAAGAGGCTTCAGACCTCTCAGATAAAGCTTGAAGGGAACCTTTGTCAGCCACACGAAGGCAAGAGTTGCAACCGTAACGGTAACATAGCTTACAATACTGTGAGCAACAAAAAGTGAAACTATCTGGACTATGAGAAGTATTATCTTCATCCTCGGGTCAAGCCGGTGAACAACCGATGTCCCGGGGAAATACTGTCCGAGGGTAATATCCTTTATCATTCCGCAGCCCTCCCGTCCCGGATGGCAAGTATCTGCCGGCACGCCTGTTCGGGAGTAAAAACGGAAGTATCCACGTTATAGCCGGCCCGCTTCAGGTCAAGAAAGATCCGGGTTATCTGAGGAACATTGAGTCCGATGTCACGGAGCGTCTGCGCCTGTTCGAAAACCTCCCTGACCGGGGCAAACATAGCCACGGAAGCCCTGTTCATAACAAGTATCTTTTCCGCATTTCGGGCGATATCATCCATGCTGTGGCACACAAGCATTATTGTACTGCCCTGCTGCTGTCTGTATTCCCGTATACGGGCGAGAATCTCGTCCCGTCCCCTGGGATCAAGTCCCGCTGTGGGCTCGTCAAGTATAAGGACCGAAGGTTTCATTGCCATTACACCGGCAATGGCAACACGGCGTTTCTGTCCCCCGGAAAGTTCAAAGGGAGACTTTTCGAGAAATGACTCGTCAAGTCCCACGAATCCGAGAGCTTCCACGACACGTTTATGTATTTCGTTTTCGTCCAGACCCATGTTCTTCGGACCGAAAGCGATATCCTTGCCCACAGTCTCCTCGAAAAGCTGATACTCCGGATACTGAAAAACAAGCCCGACGTTGAAACGGAGTTGTTTACGGGGAAAACTTTTCTCCCAGCAGTCTTTTCCGTCAAAGTATATTTTTCCCGAAGTGGGTTTAAGAAGCCCGTTGAGGTGCTGGATAAGAGTACTCTTGCCGGAGCCGGTCTGTCCGATTATTCCGATGTACTCGCCTTTGTATATATCAATACTGACGTTATCCACCGCAACCTTTTCAAAGGGAGTGGAGATACCGTAGGTATGCGTGAGATTTTCAGTGCGTAAAATAGGTTCCATTATCTGCTCTTTCCCTGTCCGAACTCATCAAGAAGGTCCTCCAGTACCGTAACGCATTCCTCTTCCGTAAGCACAGCCAGAGGAACCCTCAGCCCGTGTTCCCGGAACAGGAACATCAGGGAGGTGCTGGGCGGAACATCAAGACCTACACTGGCAAGAAGCCCAGCATTCTGGAAAACATAATGGGGATCTCCGTCGAGAAGTATTTCCCCCTCATTGATAACAATAACACGTTTTGCCTGCGCCGCTTCATCCATAAAATGGGTTATGAGAATAACGGTGACACCCGAGTCGTTAAGCTCGTGCAGGATCTTCATTATCTTTGCCCTGCCCTTCGGGTCGAGCATTGCCGTAGGTTCGTCCAGTACAATGATATCGGGATGCATGGTGATAACACCGGCAATGGCTATGCGCTGTTTCTGACCTCCGGAAAGCTGGTGGGTGGCGTGCTTTTTATACTCGCTCATTCCCACCGTTTCAAGAGCTTCGTCTACCCTGCGCCGCATCTCTTCAGTGGGAACGCCGAGGTTTTCCAGAACAAAAGCGACCTCTTCCTCAACCACCGTGGCAATTATCTGATTGTCGGGATTCTGAAAGACCATACCGACTTTACGTCTGATAAGAGGTACATTATCCTCGTTTCCGCAGTCATAACCGGCAACGGTAAGACTGCCGGAGCCCGGCCTTTCAATGCAGTCCAGAAGCTTGGCAAAAGTGGATTTTCCGCTGCCGTTATGTCCGAGGACCGCAACAAAATCCCCCTCCTCTATCTCAAGGGACAAATCCCTGAGTACCGGGGTCTTTCCGTCATATGTAAATGATAGATTTTCAGCTTTGATTATACTCAATGTCGTTTGCCTTTCGCCTTTATTGCGCCGCACACCAGAAAGCGGAACTGCCGCAGGGAAGCATGTATCCGGTGGAAAGAACGGGAAGTCCGATCTCATCCGCCGAAAGGGTGTGGGGCAGATTTTTGAATCTTGAATCCATACAGGATCCGAGAATATACTGCATACACGAAGCGGAAAGCCCCGTAGTATAGGAATTCAGAAGCACGAACAGAGGTTTTTCGGAAAGCAGTTTCACGGTTTTTTCAAGCAGCCCGTAAAGCTCATCCTCAAGCTTCCATACCTCTCCCCCCGGTCCTCTTCCGTAAGATGGAGGGTCAAGTATCACTGCGTCATAGCTTTTGCCCCGGCGGAGTTCGCGTTCGACGAATTTCACACAGTCGTCCACTATGAAACGTATATTGGAGATACCGTTCAGTGCCGCATTTTCCTTGGCCCAGCCTACCATACCTCTGGACGCATCAATATGACATACCTGAGCTCCGGCTTTTGAAGCCGCGACGGAGGCGGCGCCGGTATACGCAAACATATTCAGCAACGTTATCGGTCTTCCCGCACAGCGGATTATATTGTAGCACCTGTCCCAGTTGACCGCCTGCTCGGGAAAAAGTCCGGTATGCTTGAAATTTGTCGGTTTGAGCTTGAAAACATACTCTCCGTAGTTTACGGTGAAGTCTTCGGGAAGTTTGTTGACTGCCCAGTGACCGCCGCCGGAGGAAGAGCGCTGATAGACAGCATCCGCCTTTTTCCACAGACCGGAACGTTTTTCGTCCTTCCATATAACCTGTGGGTCAGGGCGGACAAGAGTATATTTGTCCCACCGTTCCAGCTTCTCTCCGCAGGTGGCATCAAGAACGCAGAAATCGGTCCATTTGTCGGCAATCAGCATCGTCTGAATTCTCCGGATAGTGATAGTCTATACTTTCGCAGTATATGCTATATTATATCATTATTTAAAAGAATAGTCAATGACATAACTATGAGAATATCAACAATTTTTCGAAAAAACCCTTTATTTCTTCTTAAATCGACACGGCCCGGTAACCGGCAAATAACAGACCGTCCGTTCTCATAAGAAAACGGACGGCAGGCTTATTCATTTATCAGTCTTCAAAAGCGTCTTTTCTGGAGAGGTTCACTCTTCCCTGATTGTCGGTACCCAGGAACTTGACCTTAATCTCATCGCCGACACTCACAACGTCTTCGACCTTCTCAACACGTTTGTTGTCAAGCTTGGAGATGTGCACGAGTCCTTCTTTTCCGGGAACATATTCCACAAAGCATCCGATGGGAATTATCTTGGTTACCTTACCCTTGAACACCATTCCGGGCTCAGCGCCGTCGACAATGGTCTTGATGATGGACTTGGCAGCATCTCCGCATTCCTGTGCGGTGTAGGAGATGTATACATGGCCATCGTCTTCTATCTCGATCTTTGCGCCGGTTTCGGCAGTGATGCGCTGGATCACCTTTCCGCCGGTACCGATGACCTCACGGATCTTATCGGTGGGAATGGTTATCGTCATGATTTTGGGCGCATACTTGGAAAGCTCCGGACGGGGTGCGGGAATAGCCTTGAGAATAACGTCATTGAGTATCTGCATTCTGCCTTTTCTTGTCTGCTCAAAGGCTTTTTCAATAATATCGTAGGTAAGACCGTCAACCTTGATATCCATCTGGATGGAGGTTATACCGATCTCGGTTCCGGCGACTTTGAAGTCCATATCACCGAAGAAGTCCTCAAGTCCCTGAATGTCTACCATGGTCAGCCAACGGTCGGCATCCGTGATAAGACCGCAGCTTATACCGGCAACGGGTCTCTTGATCGGAACGCCGGCATCCATAAGGGCAAGCGTACTGCCGCAGACGGAACCCTGAGAGGTAGAACCGTTGGAGGACAGAACCTCGGAAACAAGTCTTATCGCATAGGGGAACTCATCAACGGAGGGCAGGACCGGAACGAGGGAGCGCTCCGCAAGGGCGCCGTGACCTATCTCACGTCTTCCGGGGCTTCTTACGGATTTCGCCTCACCCACGGAATAACCGGGCATATTGTAGTGATGCATATAACGTTTGGTCTCTTCGTCGTCGATACCGTCGAGGAGTTGGGCATCCGCAAGCATACCGAGGGTAGCAACGGTAAGAACCTGGGTCTGACCTCTGCTGAACAGACCGGAGCCGTGAACTCTGGGAAGCAGTCCCACTTCCGCATGGAGGGGACGAATCTCTTCAAGGCTTCTGCCGTCGACACGTTTATGCTCGTCTATGAGCATTTTTCTGACAACGTATTTCTGAGTCTTGTATATTGCCTCCGCAATGAAAGCGGCGCTGTCGGGATATTTCTCGGCAAAGTGATTGTTGACATCCTCGGAAACGACGGACATGCAGGCATCACGCTCGTCCTTGTCATCGTGGCAAAGGGCGGCACGTACGGCATCCTTGCAGTACGCCTTAATATCTTCATACATTTCGTCCGGAACAGTTGCGCTGGGATAGGTAAACTTCGGCTTGCCCACCTCGGACTTGATCATCTCAATGAACTTGACGATCTCTTTGATAGTCTGATGAGCAAATATGATACCCTTCAGCATAACGTCTTCGGGGATCTCGTTGGCACCGGCTTCGATCATAACGATCTTCTTTTCGGTAGCGGCAACGGTAACGGACATTTGATTCTTTTCTTTCTGAGCCTCGGTGGGGTTGATCACATATTCACCGTCAACATAGCCCAGGCTTACACCGCCGATGGGTCCGTTCCAGGGGATGTCCGAAATGGATATTGCAACGGAAGCACCGATCATACCGGTGATCTCAGGGGAACAGTCGGGGTCAACGGACATAACACAAAGACCGACAACAACATCGTTTCTCATATCCTTGGGGAACAGAGGACGGATGGGTCTGTCTATAACACGGGAGGAAAGGATCGCCTTTTCGGAAGGTCTTCCCTCTCTCTTCAGAAAACTTCCGGGGATCTTTCCCACGGAATACAGTTTTTCCTCAAAGTCAACGGCAAGGGGGAAGAAATCAACGCCGTCACGGGGCTTTTCGGAGGCGGTAGCAGTGGCAAGAACAGAGGTCTCGCCGTATCTTACCATGCACGCACCGTTGGCAAGCCCGGCGAATTTTCCGACTTCCACAACAAGAGGACGTCCGGCAAGTGTGGTTTCAAATTTTCTGTAATGTTCGTAAATGTTCATCTCAATACTCCTTCTGAAGTGTAGTATATCGAAAACATCACGGTTTCGAGCAGTTATACCGAAGCGCAAAAGCTTCACGCACCCGTATAACTGCCTGAAACGAAACCCGTGACGTTTCTGGTCTGAAATGCGGAGTTACCTTGACCGGCGCACCGTATGCCCCGGCCAAGGTAACGATTGAATTTACTTACGTATATTCAATTTTTCGATTATGGCACGATATCTGTTGATATCTTTCTTCGCCAGATAGTTCAGAAGATTTCTTCTCTTACCGACCATCTGCTGAAGACCTCTGCGGGAATGGAAGTCCTTCTTGTTGGCCTTAAGGTGCTCGGTAAGATTCTTTATGCGTTCGGTAAGGATCGCAATCTGAACCTCCGGAGAACCGGTATCCGTGCCGTGAAGACGGTTTGCTTCGATTATCGCAGTCTTCTGGGTCTGTTCCATATTCGTTCACCTCCGTAGATATAAAATACGCCAGAAACAAAGTACGCGCCGGTGCAGCGTCGCACTGTGCAACGGCAAAGTGTGAAAACACACATTAGCAGTATACCATAAAATGTCCGCTTTGTAAAGAGGAAAACAGAAATTTCTCATTATTTTCAATTATTTTACAAATATCCACTTGACAAAGGGGATTTTTGAGTGTATAATGTTTGTAAAGACATACGACTTTACATAGTTCAGACAGGAGGGCAACATGCCGAACATTGACATTTCCTCGGGCGAAGAGCGGGTAAAAATAGGAATCTTGCTCGATATTTACGGCAACATCCTTACTGAGAAACAGCGTCAGGCGATGGATCTGTATTTTCAGCAGGATTTCACCCTTTCCGAGATATCCGAGCAGTTCGGGATAACACGTCAGGCGGTAAGAGACAGCCTTGTGCGTGCGGAAACGACCCTGTTTGACATAGAACACAGGCTCGGACTTATGGAACGCATAACAAAGATGCGTCAGGCAGCGATAAAATCCTACGAGGACGCTTCCTTTATAAAAGATTATGCAAAGAGGAAGTTCCTGCCCACGGAGATAATAGAAAGAGCCGCGAGAATAGAAAGACTGTCCGCCGAAACAATCGGGGACGACAGCGAAGAGTGATCTTTTAAGGAGCATGTACCGTAAATGGCTTTTGAAAGTCTTTCCGATAAATTAGGAGCAATTTTCAAAAAACTCAGATCCCACGGAAAACTGACCGACGCCGACGTAAAGGAAGTAATGAGGGAAATAAGACTCGCCCTTCTGTCCGCCGACGTAAACTATACCGTGGTCAAAGATTTCTGCGCAAAGGTCTCCGAGCGGGCGACCGGAGCGGAGGTAATGCAAAGTCTTACCCCTGCACAGCAGGTTATCAAAATAGTTAACCAGGAACTGACTGAATTCATGGGCGGAGAAAACGACAAACTCCGTTTTTCCTCCCATCCCCCTACCGTGATGATGCTTTGCGGCCTTCAGGGTGCCGGCAAAACCACCCACTGCGCAAAGATCGCACTGTTC
The DNA here is from genome assembly GCA_905207625.1 of uncultured Eubacteriales bacterium. GTDB lineage: Bacteria > Bacillota > Clostridia > Oscillospirales > UBA644 > HGM12619. The sequence goes on from CAJLLT010000005.1 coordinate 50,635, forward strand.
CTGAAAAACTCCGAGCACCGTCCGCTGCTTGTGGCATGCGACATATACCGTCCCGCCGCAATACTGCAACTTCAGACCCTCGGAAGCAAGATCGGAGTTCCGGTGTTCACTCAACCGGAGGGCACAAAGCCCGTTGATATAGCGAAACGCGCGGTAAGCTACGCAAAAGACCACGGCAATGACGTGGTGTTGCTGGATACCGCGGGCCGACTTCACATTGACGAAGAGCTCATGGAGGAGCTTCGGCAGATCAAAGCCGCTGTAACACCGAAGGAGATTCTTCTGACAGTGGACTCCATGACCGGTCAGGATGCGGTGAATGTAGCGAAAAGCTTCAACGATCTGCTGGACATCACCGGAGTCATACTTACAAAAACCGACGGCGACACCCGGGGCGGCGCGGCACTGTCCGTGAAATACACCACCGGGAAACCGATTAAATTCGCCGGTACGGGTGAAAAAATGGGCGATCTTGAGCCCTTCCACCCCGACCGCATGGCTTCCCGTATTCTCGGAATGGGCGATATGCTTACGCTGATAGAAAAAGCGGAGCAGGCGTTCGACGAGAAAAAAGCGGCGGAGCTAGAGAAAAAAATGCTCAAAAACAAGTTCGATATGAATGATTTTCTCGATTCACTGAATCAGATGCGGAATATCGGACCTCTGGAAAATATACTCAAGATGATGCCCGGCGCGGCGAAGCTTCCGAAGGACATTTCCGTCGATGAGAAGCAAATAAAACGCACCGAAGCAATCATACTTTCGATGACAAAGCGGGAAAGGTCAAACCCGGCGATCATAAACCCATCCCGCAAACGCCGTATCGCCGCCGGAAGCGGTACGAAAGTGGAAGACGTGAACAGACTTCTGAAAAGCTTTGACCAGATGAAGGTCATGATGAAACGTATGAACAATCCCGCCTTCCGCCGCAAATTCATGTAGCGTCCCGATTATTAACATAGAGACGAATCATTTCAAGTGAGGTGAAAAACAATGGCAGTAAAGATCAGACTTCGCAGAATCGGCGCAAAGAAGAACCCCTTCTACCGCATAGTAGTCGCTGACTCCCGTTTCCCCAGAGACGGCAGATTCATCGAGGAACTCGGTACTTACGATCCTCAGACGGAGCCCTCTTCCGTGAAGATCGACGCTGAGAAAACCGCTCAGTGGATCAAGAACGGCGCACAGCCTACCGACACCGTAAGAGCTATTTTGAAGAAGAACGGCATCCTGTAAGGATCAGCTGTTATTACCGTAAGGCTTTTGCTGAAAAAGCCTTACGGCAATATGGTGTCATGACGCAGAAAGAGAAAGGACATCACCCAAATGGAAGAACTCATAGCTTATATTGTCAAGCATCTTGTAGCCCATCCGGATCAGGTCAGCGTAGAACGCGGTGGAATGAGAGACGACTGCGTAGTATATAACCTCAAGGTCGCTGAAGAAGACAAGGGCTACGTCATAGGTAAACAGGGACGTGTGGCAAAGGCTCTCCGCCATGTGGTAAAGGCCGCAGCGTCCAAAAAAGGCGAAAAGATAAATATTGACATCCTGTAACAATATGGAACTTATTCAAACCGGTAAAATAGTTAACACGCACGGAATAAAAGGCGAGGTAAAGATCGAACCGTGGGCGGACAGTCCCGAGGTTCTCACAAAACTGACATCCCTCTGGATAAACGGAACAGAGTACGGAATAATTCAGGCGAGAGTTCACGGCAGCTGCGTCCTTGCAAAGCTCAGGGGTGTTGACAGCATGGATGATGCGGAAAAGCTCAAAGGAAAAACTGTTTCGGCGGACAGAAAGGAATTCACTCTGGACGAGGGTTCTTATTTTGTCGCAGATCTGGAAGGGCTCAGAGTGACCGATGCCGACAGCGGCGAGGTATACGGAGTACTTGCGGAGGTGATACAGTACCCCGCGGGAAACGACGTGTATAAAATCGTCACCGACGGAAAAAAAGAGCTTTATGTCCCCGCGATCAGAGACTGTATTATCGGTGTTGATATTGAAAAAGGCGAAATGAAAATCAGACCCCTTCCCGGACTTTTTGACTGACAATGAGATTTGATATTATGACGCTCTTTCCGGGCGAAGTGGACGCTTTTCTGAGCGCCAGCATCATCGGAAGAGCAAGAAAAAACGGATATATTCAGGTGCATTGCCATGATATCCGGGCTTACACGAAAGATAAGCATAACCGGGTAGATGACTACCCATACGGCGGAGGCAAGGGAATGCTTATGCAGCCTCAGCCCGTTTTCGACTGCTTTGCAGATATAAAGCAGCAGGTACCCGATACTTACCTTGTATACCTTTCCCCAAAGGGGAAAAGATTTACTCAGACCTGCGCAAAAAGGCTTCTCAAAAAGGAAAACATAACCCTGCTGTGCGGTCACTATGAGGGAATAGATCAGCGCATAATCGACACTATCGTGGACGAAGAGATATCCGTAGGAGATTACGTTCTGACCGGCGGAGAGTTGCCGGCAATGATAGTTGTGGACTGTGTGGCGAGAATGGTCGACGGAGTTCTGGCTGATCCGTCCTGCTTTGAGGACGAAAGTTTCTTCAACGGATTACTGGAATATCCACAATACACCCGTCCCCCGGTGTATGAAGGAATGGCGGTGCCTGAGGTACTGCAGAACGGGGATCATGCGAAGATCGCAAAATGGAGACTGGAAAAGTCTCTTGAAATAACGGCTCTGCGCCGCAGGGATCTTTATACGAGGTACATGCGGAAAATGCAGAAAAAAAACCAGGACAAAAAAAATCGAAAATAACGGATTTTCCCCGCTTCTGCAACGAAGACAACAGCATAGCCCTGAGGCACGGCGTCTCTGAGGACGTTTCTTTGCAGAGCGGGATTTTTATAGCAAAAAAAGATGCATGCCAAGGAGGTTTCCCCAATAATGAACCAGATAAACTATTACGTTTCCACAAAAGGAAACGATGCCAACGACGGCTCCTTGCAGAAGCCCTTCCGGACCCTTGCCAGGGCTCAGCAGGCAGTGAGAGAAACGCCTAAGACCGCTCCCATAACAGTAAACATCCGGGGGGGTGAGTATAAAATCAGAAAGCCCCTGAAATTTGATGAAAGGGACTCCGGAACACCCGAATTTCCCGTTACATACAGGGGATATAAAAACGAGCGCCCCTTCTTTAACGGCGGAAAAAAGATCCCCGCAGGAAGAATAAGCAAGGTTACGGACAACGCTGTTCTTGACCGTATCATAGATAAATTCGCGGCGTCAAAACTCATGAAAATAGACCTTAACGGACTTATCGAACGTTATACCCCGGTCATGGCGGAAAACTCCTGGGCGCAGGAACCCATGGAAATATACGTCAACGGTGTTTGCCTGGGGCAGTCCCGCTGGCCCAATGACGTGGAGGGTGAGGCTTATCTTCTCAGCACCCGCACGGAGAACGACAAGCATCATCAGGACCGTATGCCCTTCGCCTTCAACTATGCCGACGACACCGACCATGCCGCAAAATACTGGGACGAAAGAACCCTGAAGGATATGTATATTTACGGTTTTCTCTGTGCCGACTGGACGGACGGAGTGTACCGTGTCGCGGATATGGATTTCAAAAACAAATATGTGGTCGCGGGCAACGGCTCAGACTGGAATATCCTGGGCGGACACCGTTTTTATTTCTTCAATATCCTGGAGGAAATAGACCTGCCCGGCGAAAGCTATATTGACAGACACAACAAAACCGTATACTTCTACCCTCCCTGTGACATGAAAGGCGCCGACGTATACCTTTCAACCTTCTACGACACGTTCCTTGAGTTTGAAGGAACGTCGGATGTCGTACTCAAGAACCTTGAAATTGCCTATACCAGACAGACACCCGTAAAGGGCAGAAACGTAAACCGCATAGTAATTGACAACGTAAATATCTGCCATACCTCCGAAACCGCGGTCATGATGGAGGGCATGAACTGCACTGTAAGAAACTGCCATATGTTTGATACCGCCACGGGAATAATAACTCTTGACGGCGGCGACAGACGGAACCTCGTCCACGCAAATCATCTGGTGGAAAACAACAGACTGCACAGCATGGCAAGAAACACTAAGGTATATGCCGACGCGATAGGTTTCAGCGGGTGCGGTATGACCATAAGGAACAACAAGCTTTACGACTCCGCTCACCTGATAGTCGGAATAAACCGCGGCAACGACGTGGATATAGAATACAACGAAATATATAATGCCGTCCGGGAATCATCGGATATGGGGGCAGTATATTACGGAAGAGACGTTATGAGCATGGGCATAAATTTCCGTTATAACTACTTCCATAACATCGGAAACACATACGGAGGAGCGGGACAGCAGTCTATCTTCGTGGATGACGGCTCGGCGGCGCCCTATGTCTACGGAAACATTTTCTACAAGGGTGCACTCACGGAAGAAAGAGGCGGCAAGATTACCGACGCCTTTGCGGTAAAAACCAACGGCGGACAGTACGGTGTGTACAAAAACAACATATTTGTGGACGTTCCCTGCGCACTGCGTTTCCAGACCTGGAAATGGATGTACGGAACGGACGGAAAATACTTTGAATGGCCCGGACAGAAACAGGGCGGCTGGTGGCAGTGGGTCGCCGGAGACGGGACCTGGAAGGAAATAACCCAGAAACTTAACCTCTGGGATCCCAAGTGGGTCGAAAGGTACAAAGATACCCAGTGGGCTCCGATATTCTCAATGTTCAGCGAAGAACTCAGAGAGGAATGGAAGGCTCTCAAAGCCGACCCCTCAAAATCAAGAGAATATGAAGAATTCCTGGATAAACATGCCCCGGAAGCCTCAAATCTCTGTGAAGAGAACGTCGCTATAAAGACTCTTGCATTTACAGAAGGTCAGCCCTACACCGGAAATGCAAGCGGAGACAGAAATTACAGCTCCCCCTCTCATATTCTCCCCTCCGGCAGGTCCATGTTTGTGGAATACGGAAAAGACTTCAGACTCACTGAAGAAGGCCTTGCAGAAGTCCGCAAAACTGCCCCCGATTTTGAGAACATTCCCACTGATCTCATCGGACTGAAGCCCTTTACCGATGACGAGGGAAACACCGTGTTCGTGGGAGGACTGGAGCCCTATGCAGAGGGACTGAGAATAAAAAGAAGCAGGACCTATTCCGCGAACTACAGGTACGTTTCTCCCTCCGGAGTGAAAGAGGGTGCCTCAAGCTTCCTGTGGTACGTTTCGGACAGCAAAAACGGAGAATACAGACCGTTGAACAACAGAAGAGACCGTGAAATTCCCATAACCGAGGACCTCAGAGGAAAATATCTGAAGGTTGCGGTAAAGGTAAGAGACCGTAATATGATATATTCCGACGACATCTTCTCCGCACCCGTAAAGGTACTGTAACAAATAAAGGCAGACCGCCGGGCGGTCTGCCTTTTTTCGGACAAAAAGATAAAGAAAGGACTTTTCCGAACATGACTTATCAGGAACAGAAGCAACGCAGCGATGAAGGAAGGCTTTTTCTTCCCGCCGACGAAAGAATAATACAGGAACAGAACAAAGCCGTCAGGGATCTCTGGCAGCTTAATCAGATACCGCCGTTTGAACAGGAAAAACGGGAAGAAATGTATAAAAAAGTTTTTGCCCGTATAGGTGAAGGGGCGAGGCTGGAATCCCCCGTCCATGCGAACTGGGGCGGAAAAAACGTTTATATAGGAAAAAATTTTTATTCCAACTTCAACCTCACCCTGGTGGATGACGGAAAAATATTTATTGGGGACAACTGCATGTTTGCCCCGAACGTGACCATAGCCACGGCAGGTCATCCCGTAGATCCGGACCTGCGCCGGCAGGGACTTCAGTACAACGCCGACGTTCATATCGGCGATAACGTGTGGCTGGGAGCCGGAGTTCTTGTAATGCCAGGTGTAACCATAGGAAGCAATACGGTAATAGGCGCCGGCAGCGTTGTGACCAGAGATATCCCCTCCGGAGTGGTTGCCGTGGGAAATCCGTGCCGAGTTCTCAGGCAGGTGGGACAACGGGACAAAGAATACTACTTCAAAGACCGTAAAGTGGATCTGTAAGCCCTTTTCGTTGAGCCTGAACCCGAACGGGAGAAGTTTCCCGGAGCGGGACACTGATACCGTAAGAAAGAAATGAGGATAAGTCTGTGAAAGCTTTCTATATAGCTCCGTACGGATGCGACAACGCCGACGGGACGATTGAAAATCCCTTTGCGACAATAGACCGAGCCAGGGCTGAGGTCAGAAAAGCTGACAAGTCCGAACCCATTACAGTATATATAAGAGGCGGAGAATATAACATTACCGCACCGGTTTACTTCACCTCAGAGGACTCCGGGACAGAAATCTGTCCTGTAACTTACGAGGCATACGGAAATGAAGATCCTGTGTTTTCGGGAGGACTCAGAATTCCGAAAAACAAGGTAAAAAAAGCGGAAAACCGAGAAATCGTGGAAAGGGTCATAGACCCCTTTGCCGCATCAAAGCTTATGCAGGCGGATCTTTCGGATCTCGGTGAAGATATTCCGAACCCGGTGGATGAACAAAGAGGTTTGAGACACACCCCGATCGAAGTTTATGTAAACGGAAAAGCCTTGACACAATCCCGTTGGCCCAATGACGAACCGGGCCACGCTTATCTGCGTACAAGACAAACCTGGGTGGACCTTGACCACTGGGGAGAGAAGCCGTTTACGTTCACATACATAGACAGAACCGACCACGCCCGCAGATTCTGGGACAAGGTCGATGTAAGTCAGCTGTGCTTCTGCGGCTTTATGGGCAACGATTGGTCGGACGGATCCTACCGTATATCCTCTTTCGATTTCAGAGAGAAAAAAGTTACCTCCACCTGCGGCTCCGCATACCCTGCCCGGGGCAATTGCCGGTTCTACTTTTTCAATCTTCCCGAAGAAATAGACGTTCCGGGAGAAAGCTACATTGAACGTGAAGCAAAAATGATCTACTTCTATCCGCCCTGTGACATGGAAAACGCTGAGGTCATTTTGCCGAAATACAACGATGTTTTTCTATCCTTTGAGGATGTCTCGAACGTAACTTTCCGGAATATAAGCATAGTCTATACCCGCCCAGCACCGATAAGAGGCAGAAATCTGAAAAACTTCACTCTTGACGGAGTGAACATCGGGCACACGTCCCAGGCTGCGGCGGGTCTTGAGGGAAGCAGTATTACTGTCAGAAACTGTCACTTCTACGACACTGCGTCGGGAATGCTTCACGTCAGAGGCGGCGACAGAAAAGAGCTTGTCCCTGCAAATAACAGGATAATGAACAACAGACTGCACAGTATGTGCCGCAATGTGCGGACATATCGTCCGGCGCTGAGCGTTTCCGGAATGGGGTTTGATGTGGAAAACAACGAAATATACGACTCCCCTCACCTTATTATTGAGTGCGCAAACTCCAACGACATACGCTTCCGTTACAACGAAATACACCATGCCGTTGCTGACTCCTCCGATATGGGCGCAATATACTGGGGAAGGAACTGGTCGACCTTCGGCATAGAAATATGCTACAATTACTTCCACCACAACTACAATACCTACGGAGGTGTGGGACAGCAGTCCGTATTTGTGGACGACGGTTCGGCGGGACCGTACATGTTCGGTAACATCTTTTACAGAGGTTCTCTCCCGGAAAGCCTTGGAGGCACGGAAAGGGACAGTTTTGCCGTGAAGGAAAACGGAGGTCAGTACGGAGTTTTCAGAAATAATATGTTCATCGACTCCCCCATGGCTCTGCGCTTCCAGACCTGGAAATGGATGTTCGGCACCGACGGGGCATACTTTGAATGGCCGGGCCAGCGTCAGGGCGGATGGTGGCAATGGGCGGCAAGCGACGGGGAATGGAAAAAAGTGACCCGGGATGTGGACATTTTCGGAAGGAAGTGGCGGGAGCATTACCGGGGAACACAATGGGAGCCCATCCCCGATCTTTTCAGTGAAGAACTCCGTCGGGAATGGAAAAGCCTGCGGACACCGGAAACATCAAAGGAATATGAAGCCTTCCTGGATGCCCACGCTCCGGAATGTACAAATCTGGTGGAGGGAAACGTCAATATAGGCATCAAAACCGATAATAACGGCCAGACGTACACCGGAAATGCCCGTGGAACGGAAAATTTCCGGGCACAGACAGATATCTTGCCCTCCGGAGAATCCATGTTCCGGGACTACGGCAGGGACTTCACCCTTACACCGCAGGGACTTGACCACATCCGTAAGACATTGCCCGGATTCGAGAATATTCACACGGAAAAAATAGGACTTATGCCGTATCTGCGCAACGGTGTTTCCCGTGAGGTGGGAGGAAAAGCTCCGACAGCGGAAAAACTGAGGATAAAAAGAGGCGGCAGATTCCGCCGGAGTGAAGTCATACGGGCGGAGTACAGATATTTTTCACCTGAAGGCACGGATGCCGGTCCGGCAGAGTTTATCTGGGAAAAATCCGAAAAAAGAAACGGTGAATACCGCACGATTTGGGGTAAAAAGGATGCGGAAGTCGTTATAAACGGCGCCATCAGGGGCAAATATGTCCGTTTCGGGGTCCGGGTCTACGACAAAAACAGACTTTACTCGGAAATCGTTTATTCCGCACCGATAAAGATCTGAATGCCGCTCATTTTTCCGTATTGTCACGGCAAAAGATCAAGCCGGAAAACGATAAAGCAAGAGCTGCCCTGAGGCAGCTCTTACTTTATTCCAGTTTTTATACGGGAAAAACGACGACAAGAAGCATTTTGAAACGTTCTTTTCCGAATACCGCGTGGGGATGGCCGGCAGGCATCACTATACTCTGTCCCGGGTGGAGGTCATGTTCTATCCCGTCAATTGTTATTCTTCACACCCCGTCAAGGCAGGTCACAAAAGCGTCTCCGCCAGAGGCATGGGTGCTGATCTCCTCGTTTTTATCAAAGGAAAACAGGGTTATGCTGACCGCTCCGTTCTGGGCAAGGGTCTTGCTTACGACCTGCCCTTCCTGATATGCGATCTCGTCTTTCAGGGTAAGGACTTCCGCCTTGGAAATGTTCTTATAGGTCCGTTCATGATGATTTTCTCCTGATTATTTTAAATTTTCTGAGCAAAGATTCAGATCAGTTGCTGTTCGTTTATCATCAGTTTGAATTGCAATCCCAGTTTTTCCGCCGCTTTGCGGCAAAGTATCATACGGTTAAGGAATATTTCAAAATAGTCCATTACAGAGCCCATATGGGTATCTACCGTAAGTTTCAGTTTTATCAGCGTATGGGCTTCATTTATTTTCAGTTCCGACCGGGTAACGGAATAATTGACCCTGTCGTGAATATCAAAGGTAGTCGTGTCGGTATTTCTGACTCTGCTCCGGCGAACGTCGGACTTATCCGCGAGTATAAGCGCCGCCGCAAGAGGACTCACCGGAACGCCTGTCCCCTCGTCGTGATTACCTATCGCAGAGGTTATCATCGCAATATCCTCTGGGGCAAAACCCATTTTATCGAGAAGCCGGAAAGCCATAACTGCCCCGCTCTGGCTGTGTTCCACCCGATTCACCAGGTTTCCGATATCGTGCAGATATCCGGCAATTTTAGCCATTTCCACCATATGAGCAGGATATCCCATAGTTTGCAGAATATACCCGGCCTTTTCAGCCACAAGGGTGACATGCGCGAAACTGTGTTCTGTATACCCCAGGCTTATAAGGGAGGCATCTGCCGCAGAAATGTATGTTTTTATTGCCTCATCGTTTTTCAGCTGTTCATAAGTTACGCCGCAGAATACTTCTTCTTTTTCCATACTCAAGCTCTTTTCTCCGAATTATATATTGATTATACCGCCGTTTTGTAACGTATAAAACCTCAATTCCGTAAAACTCCGGTTAAATCAGGTTTCAGGACTGTTTTTGCTTTCACGTTCGCAGACCGCATCAAAGATAACAGAAGTCAGCAGACCGGATAAAAGCACTATCACTATATCGGCGGGAGACAAAACTATCAGTGGCAGTCCGCTGAAAAAGAATCCCGAGCCGAAACGGTAGAGATTACCGCTGAGCAGAATCAGTTCCCCTGCGTACATCAGTCCTGTTACCGCACTTGCGACTATTCCGGGAAGGACAACGGATAAAAACTTATTCTTTTCCAGTGTGAAAGAGCCAGCATAAATACCGACTGTCATACCGAGAACAATAAAGAAAACCGCCATAAGAACCGCCGATACTGCGCTGACGGTAACGTCACCGGTACGGTAAAATGCGGTAAAGCAGGCCCAGACACACATCGAGACAAATACAACACTTGAAACAGACTGCAACACAAGCGGCTTCAGACGTTTTTTATTTCCGCTCAGTATCAGGTCTCCGAAGCCGTAAAAGCAGTTGAGCAGAGAAAGTATGATGACTATGGATATAAGATAAAAATGAAGCTTGAACGCCGGGCTGTATTCTCCTATAAGAACATCCACGGGCTTCCACGTCCGGGTCTCGAATATCTCGGGAGAAACATAACACATATACATCTGCCAGCTTTCAAGGCTGGACTGTACATAAGAAGTCACTATAACCTTGCTTTCAAGCAACAGTTCGGAGGTAAAAAACATTGCCGAAGAAATAACGGATGCCACGGGCAAAGCAAGTTTTCCCGCATACCGGACAAGCAGAGGCAAAAGAACGACTCCGGCAAGCAGAGCCAGGCAGATCGGTGTATACGGAATTATGTATTTCGGATAATCCTCCGCAAGTACTGTCCCGTTGCGGATCATATCGGAAACTACTCTTATTCCCATATACAGGGGATAAAAAGACGCGACAAGAACACCCATCAAGGACAGGATCCAGTATCTTCGGAAGCACTTGTTTCTCATTTCTGCTCCTTTCCGCCGTTGCACAACAGCAAAAAAACCGGTTGGGAAAACATTTCCGATTAAATGATAACATAATCCCCGTTTTTTTTCAACAGTTGTTTCCGGTTTATGTTATCTTGTAAAAGAAATTTCACAATATCTTAACGGTTAAACAGAAAAAGCAAAGAAGCCATCGCGCAGAAACATACAGCGATGGCTTTTTCATGCAATTATGATCCGTATTTTTCAGACGCAGCACGAATTCGGGTTTTCAGAACTCCCGGATCTTTTATTCCTTACCGCTGAAAACCTTCATGGCATGAAGCGCGTTTTCCTTCATGGCTTTTGTGGCGGTGACGGCAATATCGTGGAAATAAGTCTTGTCCGAGCTTTCCGCAACCGCATTTCCTCCGGCTTTTGCCATATAGGTGTAGTAATTTATCTTCCTTATCCCCCGGGCAATGACGTTCCGGTAATCCTCATCGGAAATGCCGCTGCCGCCATGCATGACAAGGGGAATGTCAACAAGACTGTCCACTTTTTCGAGGCGGGGAAGGTCGAGTTTCGGTTGTTTGAGATATATTCCGTGTACCGTACCGAAAGCACAGGCAAGGGCGTCTATACCGGACTGCTCAACAAAGCTCTTTGCCGCCTCAGGGTTGGTATACAGATTATCAGGATCATCCGGGGCCTTATCCCTGATGCCCATGCTTCCCATTTCAGCCTCAACGCTCGCCCCGTATCCTTCAGCCATTTCCACAGCCGCACAGGTATTGGCAAGATTTATGTCATAGGGCAGATTCGAGCCATCGTACATGATAGAGGTAAAACCGAGATCGAGGGCTTTTTTCAGATAATAAAGATCCGTACCGTGATCAAGGTGCACAGACACCGGGACCTTTGCCCTTTCAGCCATCATCAGCATTACCCTTCCGATCACGTCAAGTTTGCACAGTCCCATTTCTTCATGTACCTGGGCATGCATTATCACTACGGGAACATCAAGTTCCTCAGCGGCGGCAATGACCGCTTCCACACATTCCAGTCCGGTGGTATTGAAAGAACCGACGGCACATTTTTTTGCCTCGGCTATTTTAAGTATCTGTTTCAGAGTTACAAGCATTTTCAGTCTTCCTTTCCTTTTTCCGCTTCTGCGGAGGTTCAGTTCACATTTTCCAAGGTAACGGTAACGGTCTGTTCCGCAACCTGTCCGGGGGCAAGAAATTTAAGTTTTCCGGACTTTCTCAGGACGTCTCTGCCGTCAGGGGTACAGTTTCCGGGTTCAAGCCCGAGAACATATTCCCCACGCTGCATCAGTTTCCACTGGGTAAAAAAGGGCAGTGCATCCAGATCAAAATCGAGACTGACACGAACGCCGCTTTCAGGGTCGGTCAGACTTACTTTCCCCTCGGAAAGGGTGTGGTAGTAGCACTGTTCTTCAAAATCGGACTGCGGTTCCGTAATCTCAAAGGCAGTGTTAAGTCCCTCTGCCGCACGCCGGTTACGGGGAGCTGTCTGCCGGCTCGGAATACTGAGCTCCGCACAGGGAGAAAGCATCGGGTAGCCGAAATTGAAGTGATAAAGGATCATGTACGGGGTTTGTTTCGCCCCGATATTTTCCACCCGGTCGTGAAGAATTATTCTGCCCGAACCGTCGAGAGGACAGACATATTCCCGGGTCAGGACCAGTTTATCGGCAAAAAGAGCCGCGTCCCGCACGGTAAGGCTTATCCTGATCATGTTTCCGTCATCGGAAAACGAAAGGTTTTCCGCCGGGGTATTTGCGATTGTCCCGTGCAAAGGCAGGGGCTGTCCCTCATCGGTACAGGGAGAACCGACGGCGGTAAGACCACAGGTGGTCATGAATCCGGCAGTGAAGGATTTAAGAAACCCCGCACCAACAGGGTCATAATACTGGGGAGAAACATATCCGCAAGGAGCGAAAAAGCCTATGTTCATACCTCTCCAGCTCAACCTGGATATGTCACCGCAACGGTCGGCGCTTACGGTAAAACTCAACCCCCGACCGTCATCAGCCTGCACAAGGCGCATCCCGTCACCTTTTCCGCCCACAAGACGGTGCAGTTCCACCCGATGAAGCTGGGAAGGATGACCGATATAGTCAGACAGATTCATATTATGCCTCCTTTTTTCTCAGTTCAAGAGTCAACGGGTACATACGCTTGTATTTTTCATACATTTCGTCATAGAAAGCTTTTCTTGCCGGATCGGGAACAAAGGTCTCCCCTTCCCGGGAAAATATATCCGCGGCTTCGGTCAGTGTTTTTACCAAACCCATGGATCTTGCGCAGATCATTATCACGCCGGCTGCCCCCACCTCGGGAACGTCAATTGCGGTAAGAGGAAGTCCCGTTATATCCGCTTTTATCCGGTTCCAGACACGGCTCCTGCCTCCGCCGCCGGTTACAAGTATTCGTGACGGATGAACTCCGCCTTCGGACATCATATCCATATTTATCCGGAACTCATAAGCCACACCCTCCATCAGCGCACGGTAAAGATCGGCTTTTGTGCTCGAAAGGGTCATGCCCCATACAAGGGACTTTGAATCCAGATCCATATAAGGTGTTGCGGCACCCGCAAGATGAGGTAAAAACAGTATGTTTCCGGGGTCTTCACCAACAGACGCGTCCAGAGAGGAGTAGCTCTCACCGGGGGCAAAGCCGTCGCGGAACCATCTCAGTGCAGAGCCTCCGGTATATGAAAAGGCACAGCCGGCGAAAAGTCCGCCCGTATAGGGTAAAAACGATGCCCCCGCGCGCATGCATTTCCGGTTTTCCGGGAGTGCGGACATTATCGGAGTAAAGCACTCCACGCTTCCGCTGCCGTCCACTGCGTCCCCAGCACGGAGAGCTCCCGCACCGATGGCGGCGGCACTCTGATCGTGCATGGTGATGATTATCTTTGTACCGGAAAGTCCGAATCTGTCAGACACCCCGGCAACAGTTCCGTCAGGCACCGGCTCAGACATAAGGGATATATCTATACCGGCATGGGCAAAAAGATCTCTGTCCCAAGTCTTTTTCCGAACGTCAAAGCCCATGGTGCGTGCGGCCGAGGAATAGCTTATAACCCGGCTCCCGGTAAGGAAATATACCACAAAATCGCTCATAAGAAGTATTTTTGAGGTCTTTTCCACGATCTCGGGCTGATGCAGTCTCATCCACATAAGTTTCGGGAGAGTGTACATCGCCGCAGGAGTACAGCAGCAGACACTTTCAACCCTGTCCCGGTCAAAGGTCCGGCTTTCCTCATCCCCCCGGGGATCATCGTACAGCATTGTACGGTTCAGGATCCGGTCATTCTCATCCAGTAAAACAAAGGATTCACCGAAGGAGGTTACCCCAAGGGCTTCAAGGCTCACCGAAACCGAAGAAATAACCTTCTCCACCGCTTTGAGTATCAGTCCTGCGTCCAGAGTATGCGTGCCGCCGGTATGTTCCGCTTCATAGGGCTCGTAATGACTTTCGATATAATTTCCGGAGTCGTCGCAGACGGTGACCTTGCAACCTCCGCTTCCCACATCAAGTCCGCCGAGATACATTTGTCAGTCTCCTCTCAGATCTCTATCATATCGTAGCCCAGATAATACGTAAAGGCTTCACGGAGAATATCCGCCATGTGACCAACGCCAACAGCCGTATGGTGACGGAAACCGCTTCTGCCCAGAGTAATGAGCTTTTTCTGGAGTCCGTCAATGTGCGCAACTCCGCCGCAACCGAAGAATTCAGGCTCGATCTCTTCGCCGGTGAACTCACCTTCCCCCACATAGAAGGTCAGCTTGCCGTCCTCTGTTTTGCAGTTGGAGAAGGTCATGGGGAAAGCGGCTATGCGCCCCTCATTACTGCCCCAGCCACAGCCGGGATTTGCTTTTGCAAACATTTTATGGTCTGTAACAGTGCCCTTCCCGGTCATGAGGGACTGGGCAATCGGTCCGCAGTGGAAAAGTATCACCTTATCCGGATCATTGCCGTAGTTATTGTTCCAGTCAACGCAAGCGGTGGGCTTTTCAGAGGCAAGAGCCATGGATCTCATGTTTATGGCGGAGCAAAGGTCTATTTCGCAGGAGGCAACTATGCCTCTGTCGTTAAGTTCACTGAGCAGTACGCAGGGAGCGACTCCCAGAACGGACTGCATTTCCTCCCAGCAACGCAATGTTATGCAGTCAAGTCTGAAATCGGTTATATACCGGTCAAGTATGACCGAGACCTTTGCAAGAACGGTAAGCTTTTCATCCGGAACCCTGGAAAAATCAGTATATTCGGTAAGTCTTACCCGTTTGACCAGAACTGCCGGATCGTTATCCGGAAGCTGAGACACTTTGTAGAAGAGCTCCGAAAGATCAAAGGTCTCCACCGTGATTCCGTATTTCTGAAGAGTTATTTCATCAAAACGAACGGTCTTGAATTTGGAGGTACGGGCACCTATACAGCCCACGGTAAAACGGCGCATGCCGTTGACCACACGGCAGACAGCGGCAAAATCGTCTAGGTTTCGTCTGAATTCGGGACTTGCAGGACTAACCACATGGGGCTCGAAAACAGTATACGGAATGCCATACTGATGGAAAACGTCCTCTATGCTGAATTTTCCGCAGAAAGAGTCCCGGCGGTGTTCAAAATCCATTTTTCCGATCTCATCGGGATAAGCCTGGATAAGAATGGGTTTACCCGCATCCCGGAGCGCGGCGACAGCCCCGTTTTCATCACTGAAATTGGGCAGGGACATTATAACTCCGTCATACTCGCCTTCATGGGAATGAAGCCACTCGGCATAAGCATACCCCTCATCCCTGGTCTCCACAGCCCCGTATCGGGTCATTTCAGCCGGAGGCATAAGGTATTCATATCCGGCATCGGACACAGCCGCGGAAACTTCGGCACGGGCGGTACCGATAAGAGATGCGGGGAAAAAGCCGCGATTTCCGAAATAGAGTGCGAATTTCATAATAACAAGACCATCCTTCATGTCAAAAATTTCTATCAGGATATTACAGAGGAAAAAAATTTCTTCTGTCCACTTGATTTTAGCATATTTTCCTGTTATAATGATAGATACAAACATACCGTAATCTGTAATTTCGTATCAACGATCCGGAGGACGATTGAGATGGCTTTGAGAATCGACAGAAAAAAACTTACGGAACTGATGAAGGATTTTCACACCCTCAGCGGCATACGGCTGGTGATCTTTGACAGAGAGCTGGAAAAGGTCTGTTCGGTACCGGAGCGGGAATGTGATTTCTGTACACTGATGAAATCCGATCCCGTATCAAAAAAACTCTGCCGTGCCTGCGACGAAAAAGGTTGCAGACAAAGCAGAGAACAGGGCGGATTATACATTTACACCTGCCATGCGGGTCTTACCGAGGCGGTATTTCCTCTCAGGTACGGCGGTGTTACTTTTGGATATATTATGTTCGGACAGCTTATTGACAGCGGGGGAAAAACCACAAAGGAACAGATATCCTCGTACGCTTCCGCCTTTTTCGAAAAAACCGCCCCCGCAGTGGAGAAACTTACAGTGAAGGATCCGGAACAGATACTCGCGGCGGCGAAACTTATGGAAACCTGCGCCTGCTACCTGTGGGTAAGCGAAATGATCAGCGGCGATGACGGCGATCTGGCGTTCCGGATAGCGGATTATATAGACAAAAACCTGGCACAGTCCCTTTCAGTTGACAGTCTGTGCGACTTTTTCCTGATAAGCAGGAGAAAGCTTTATTCCCTGTCCGAAGAACTCTTCGGTATGCCTCCGGCAGCATATATCCGACGACGAAGGATAGAAAAAGCAACTCAACTGCTTTCCTCCGGATATACCGTCTGCGCAGCCTCGGAAGCGGTGGGAATAGCGGATTATAACTATTTTTCAAAGCTGTACCGAAGACAAACGGGAAACCTCCCGGGAAATGTCCGGCGCGGGAAAAACACGGACCGGGACACATAACGCTTATAAGAATCCCCTTTGCGGGTCAGAACGTGACCACGCAAAGGGGATTTTTCTATTCCTCGGGCTGTTCAGTCTCCTGATCTGCCAGGACATCCTCCACATAACAGATAAAATCCATTTCCCGGATTTCACCGTTCCTGATCCTGTGAATATTTCCGTCGGCACAGATAAAAACGGTAAACGGGATCGTCGGAACGTTATACACGTTTTTTCCGCTCTTCCCTATATCAAAATATATCGGAAAGGAGTATCCGTTGTCGGAAATAAACTTTTTTGCCGTTTCCTCGGTCTCACGGATCCCGTCAACAAAGTCAACCATAAGAAAAGTCACTTCGTCGCCGTATCTGGCATACATATTTTCGAAACCGGGCATTTCATCCCTGCAGGATTCACACCAGGACGCCCAGAAGGTCATAACAATGGGTCTGCCGTAAAAATCGGAAAGCTTTACCGGATTTCCCTCCATATCGATAAACGAAAGATCCTTTGCGGGAACCGGATTTTCCCACGTCGGACCCGTAATATCGGAATTCCCCAGAAATGAGATAGTTCCGGTAGACAACTGATAAGCGTCAAATGCGGCCCGCATGTGCCGGTACCCTATGGTTGCGACAGCAATCAGCAATACAAACAGAGCGAATGAAAATCCCAGCCGAGCTATTCTTTTTTTCATAAATTATCTCCATTTTAAAGAGAAGACGGACATTGCCGCATCAAGCAGACCTGCCGCCATAAGAACCCCGACTGCTACCAGAAAAATACCGCAGACAAGGTTTATTATTTTGTAACTCTTTTTTATAAAATCAAATGTTTTGTTAAGTTTCTCTATAAGTACCGCGGAGATCACGAAAGGAATCCCCAGTCCGAGGGAATATGCCATCAGAAGCCAGAAGCCCAGGACTGCAGTTCCGGAGGTTGAAGCAAGTGTAAGCGCTGCCCCGAGAAAAACACCGACGCATGGCGTCAGACTCAGGGAATACGCTATTCCGAAAAGAAACGCGGAAAAGACACAATCAGCCGTCTTGACCGTTTTCACACCTTTTGGTGTAGGTAACCGGATAAGTCCGAGATAGGACAGCCCGAAGAATACTATCAGCAGTCCGGCGATCACCCTTAAAGCTACATGGTATCTGTTCAGGAATGAACCGACAGAGCCGGCAAAAACGCCCATGGCACAGAATATAAGCGTGAACCCCGCGACAAAGGCGACCGCTCGGGCAACAACGTTTTTCTTTTTTATTTCGCCGCCGGCAAAATATGACATATACAATGGAAACATCGGCAGCATGCACGGGGATATAAAAGAAATAAAACCTTCAAGAAATGTTATGATAAATTCCATTTTGCGCTTCTTCCAGTTTTTTCTTTTTTTCCGAATCGGGACGCTTACACCTTTTACGGTTCAGGCACCGTATCGGAAACGTCTAAATTTTATTATAGCACAAAAAACACACAAATGCAACCCCAATCGGTCAGTATTCCGGAGAATCCGTAAAATGTCTCAAAAAAACCGTTACACCAACGTATCCGGCGCAAATGACGCAGAATTATGCCTCAATCACGGGAAATATGTGTAAAAACAGCGTAAAATATTGACAAAGCCGGAACGATGTTTTACAATTGAAATGCAAAGTACGGAAACCTTACGGAAAACGATACGGAAGAAAGGACGGGGTAATATGTACACAAAATATTTTATTACGGGAGCCACGGGATTCCTGGGAAATGCGGTAATACATGAGCTGATGAAGAAAAATGTACCCGTATACGCCATGGTACTGAAAACAGACTCACTCAGGCATACATTGCCCCGGGAGATAAATGTCGTAACGGGTGATGTATGCGACGGAAAGTCCGTTGAAGACTTTTTTACGGAAGCAGACGGAAAATCCTGCGTAATACACTGTGCAGGAATAGTTTCGGTAGCCTCCGAACCCGGAAGAAAAATATACGACGTAAACGTTGCCGGCACAGGACATATAGTGTCACAGTGCATTGCACACAACGTGGGCAAACTGGTATACGTGAGCTCTGTTCACGCAATTCCGGAAAAGCCTGTGGGGCAGATCATGGACGGAAATTGCGTTATAAGCCCGGAACTTGTCAGCGGTCACTACGCAAAAAGCAAGGCGGCAGCCACCGTTCTGGTTCAGGATGCTGTGGCAAAAGGACTCAACGCGAGCATAGTCATGCCATCCGGAATCATAGGCCCGGGAGACACCTGCGGCGGAAGTATCAGCAGTATGCTCAGTCTGCTGCTTTCGGGCAAATTGCCTGCGGCGGTCAGAGGCGGATACGATTTCGTGGATGTACGCGATGTGGCAAAAGCGACAGTCAGCTGTACCGAAAACGGCAAAGCGGGAAAACAGTACGTTTTATCCGGACATTACGCAACAATACGGGACATTCTCGAAACGGCAAAAGAGGCGGCGGGGATAAAGAAGCGTACTTTGTATCTGCCGCTGAAAGCGGCAGAGGCAGTGGCGCCGCTATACGAAAAAATCAGTCTGTTGCGGAAGAGAAAACTGTTTTTTACCCCGTATTCGGTTGCGGTTCTTGCCTCCAACTCCGCCTTCGACAGGAGTGAAGCCCTCCGGGATCTGGATTTTTACCCGAGATCTCTGAAAGAGACCGTTACCGATGCTGTCGTCTGGCTGGGGAAAAAGTCTCTTCCGGGCAGAAACGCAAAGCTACGGAAAAAACGCAGTTCTTCATAAAACGGAGAAGCCGCAACCGGAAATATACCGGGATAGTGTTCATTGAAATAAAGAGGACTTTGCTTCCGCAAAGTCCTCTTCCGTTATATTTTACACAGATTTCAGGATCGTCTCCACAGCATCAGTCCAGTTTTCAACACGGGGAAACTCCGTAATCGCATCACGGTTTGCCCTGCTGTCAAAAAGTATAGCTTTTATCCCCTTTTCCGCCGCCACAGAGCAGTTTCCGGGAATATCGTCCACCAGAACGGAGATGTTTTCCCTGACACATGCCGCGGCTTTATCGAGAGTACATATGAGTTTATCGTATACAATGCCGCCCCGGGAAAGTTCTTCCCCAGTGGTTTTGTACGGATCGGTATAGAAATCGGCAGTACGCCCGGTGATGATGACTATCCTGTGTCCGAGTTCACGGAGTCTTCTGATGCCGGAGGCAGCATCAGGTTTGAACGGCGTATCTGCAACTATCCGGTCATAGTATTTCCTGCAGAAATCAAGTTCCCGGTCCTTCCATTCCTCCGGAAGATTACTGTAGGAAATATTCCGTTTATCCAGGGAATCCCTGTCCTCGCCGAAGAATTCCGCGACAAACGGCATAAAGTATTCAAAAGAATCCGTCAGAGTGTCGTCTATATCCACGGCAATATTCATAAATACACCTTTACCCTTTCGTCGGAATATACTTCTCAAGGCTCGGTTCCTCAGGCAGATGTGGAATCAGTACGTAAAAATAAAAAAACAAAACCGACAGTCTCATCGGAAACTGTCGGTTTCTGGTGGGGGAAGGTGGATTCGGACCACCGAAGTCAGAGACAACAGATTTACAGTCTGCCCCCTTTGGCCACTCGGGAATTCCCCCATATGGAGCTGGTGAACGGAGTCGAACCATCAACCTGCTGATTACAAATCAGCTGCTCTGCCATTGAGCCACACCAGCGTTTGAGTGCCGGTTTCCGGAAGATTTTCTTCCCCATCGCACTTGCCTGTATATTATATCACACCCTTGACGAAAAAGCAATAGGGTAAATTGTAAAATTACTGTAAATTGAAAACTATTTGTGAAGCTGTCGACACTTGACTTTTTGCGTCGGATAGTGTATACTATTATTGTAGAAAGTATGCCTTTCGGAGGCGCTTTATGAACACGGAAAAAGAAGACCGCTTTATACTTGAAGAAGCCTGTCCGGACTGCGGAAACGAATCCGGCAGAACCATTGATATGCAACGGATAACGGACAAGCTGGACCGGTTTTTTGCCAGGGACGATCTGGCCGGAGCGGAAAAACTGCTTCTGTACTGGGAAAATGAATCCCGCACCAACTCTGATGACAGAGGGCTGTTGCAGATACGCAGCGAACAGATCGGCTTTTATCGCCGCACGGGAGAAAAAGACAAGGCTTTGGCGGCGGTGGATGAGGCTCTGTCCCTTATCGGAAAACTGGGGCTTGAAACCACCGTTTCCGGCGCAACGATAATGCTCAATGCCGCAACTACAATGAAAGCTTTCGGTCTTGCAAGGAAAGCCCTCGACTGGTATGCCGCCGCAGGTGAAATATACAGGGAAAATCTTGAACCTGAGGATTTCCGCATGGCGGGATTTTATAACAATCTTGCCACTGCACTTTCCGAACTTGGACTGTACTCCGACGCAAAAAAAAGCTATACAAAGGCGGCAAAGATACTGGAGCAGCGCGGAGACGCCGACGGGGAACTGGCGGTGACATACGTGAACATGGCATATCTGCCGGATTGTGACAGCGAAAAATTCATGAAATCCGCCTGGGCACTTCTTGACAGCGACAAACTGCCACGGGACGGGAATTACGCTTTCATTGCTTCCAAATGCGCTCCCGCTTTCGGTCAATTCGGAATGACCGCTATCCGGGATGAACTGAATAAACGGAAGGAAGAGATATATGCAGGGTCTTGAGCTTTCCGAGAGCTACTACAAAAAAATAGTCGCCCCGATGATACATGAAAAATTCGGCAAATACGAATATCGCATTGCCGTGGGCCTTGTCGGACACGGTTCGGAATGCTTCGGCTATGACGACGAACTGAGCACGGACCACGATTTTGATGCCGGATGCTGTCTCTGGCTGACAAAATCGGATTTTGCGGTATTCGGGCAGGACTTGCAGCGGCAATACGCTTTGCTTCCGCCGGATTATATGGGAATACATACCGTAGCCTTCAGCCGGTTCGGCTCGGAAAGCAAAGGGGTGACCACCGTTGAAAATTTTTACCGGACATATACCGGAAGCGACGGTGCGCCGGAAACGGACATGCAATGGCTGAGTATTCCCTCCCCATACCTTGCCGAAGCTACGAACGGAAAAGTTTTCAGAGACGATCTGGGAGCCTTCACCGCCGTCAGAGAACGTATTCTCACGGGAATGCCCGAAGACGTGCGCCTGAAAAAAATTGCCGCGAGGTGCGCCGTTGCAGCCCAGACCGGACAGTACAACTACATGCGCTGTATGCGCCGCGGGCAGATCGGTGCGGCGAGGTTGGCGCTGGATGAATTTGTCCGTGCGGCGGCTGATCTTGCGTTTCTTCTGGAAAAAAAACATGCGCCGTATTACAAATGGATATTCCGGGCAATGAAGAAACTGTCCCTCACGGATCTGGTGCTGCCCCTTGAATATCTGCTTACAGCCCCGGACGGAGACGGAAAGGCCAAGGCAGAAATAATTGACGGAGTGTGCGAAAAAGTTGCCGAGGAGTTACGCAGACAAAAGCTTTCCGGAGCACAGTCCGGATATCTTGAATCCCACGCGCTTTCCGTAACGGAAAGAATACATTCACCGAAGATAAGAAGCCTGCACCTTATGGAAGGCTGATATATAAAAGAATTCAATGACCGAAAGGAATACATTATGGCAATCACTTACAGCGAAAAGCTCCATACCTTCCAGCTGGACGGAAAATCCTTCAGCTACGTTATAGGCGTATACCCCGAACATATGAATTTTATTCAGCACCTGTATTTCGGCGCGAAAATTCCGGTAGGCGAAAACCTCAGGGACATGAACAATTTCGGCTGGCACGCATCCTTTGAAGCGGAACAGGCGGAAATACTTGAACTTGATCCTCCGGAGCCCTTCTTCACCGATGTTACGGGCTTTGAATATCCCACTCCGGGAACAGGCGACCACCGGGACACCGCACTCTGCATCCGCAACAAGGACGGAAACAGTGTTACGGATATCCGCTACACGGGATACAAGATATACAAAGGCAAAAACCGCCTGACAAATCTTCCTTCCCTCTATGGAACGGAAGAGGACTGTGAAACTCTTGAGCTTTACGCAAAAGATTACTATACCGGCGCGGAAGTTACACTGATATATACTGTTTTTGAGGGTTCCGACGCACTTGTACGCAGTGCGAAGGTCTGTAACGGAGGTAAAGATGCGCTGAAACTCGAAAACTGTGCATCACTGTCCTTCGACCTCAAGACCATGGATTTTGATTTTATACACCTCTGGGGTCAGCATAACCAGGAGCGGAATCTTTCCCGGACTCCCCTTCAGCACGGAACCCAGTCCATTGACAGCAAACGCGGGGCATCCGGACATTACCACAACCCCTTCATTGCCCTGGCAAAACATAACGCAGATGAAAGAAGCGGCGAAGTATACGGCATAAATTTTGTTTACAGCGGCAACTTCAGGATTTCCGCTGAAGTAACCACCCTGGGAACGACCCGTGTCATGGCAGGAATAAATCCCTTTGAATTCAGATGGAATCTTCTGCCCGGCGAAGAGTTTCAGAGCCCGGAATGCGTTGCTGTTTATTCCGACGAGGGGCTTGGCGGAATGAGCCGGACTTTCCACAGACTGTATCTTGACCACCTTATTCCGGAACGCTGGGCTTACACAAAGCGCCCCCTGCTGATCAATTCCTGGGAAGCCGCGACCTTCGATTTCGACACTGAGAAGCTCATTTCCTTCGCGGAAACGGTAAAGGATCTGGGCATAGAGATGCTGGTCATGGACGACGGCTGGTTCGGACACAGAGACAATGACCGTTCCTCCCTCGGCGACTGGTATATCTATGAGGGCAAACTGGATCTGAAAAAGCTGACCGATAAAGTGCACGGAATGGGAATGAAGTTCGGCATATGGTACGAGCCGGAAATGATTAGTCCCAACAGCGACCTGTTCAGGGCTCATCCGGACTGGCACATACATGTTCCGGGAAGACCCGCCTCCCAGGGAAGATATCAGTACGTTCTGGACTTTTCCAGAAAGGATGTCCGTGACAATATATTCGACCAGATGTCCGCTATCCTGGACAACTACGATATAGACTACGTGAAATGGGACTTCAACCGCAACGTGACCGAGGCAGGCTCCGCGTTGCTGGATGCGGACCATGCGGGAGAATTTTTCCACCGCTATATGCTCGGTCTTTATGAATTCCTTGAAAGATTTACCGAGAAATATCCGGACATACTCCTTGAAAGCTGCTCCGGCGGCGGCGGAAGATTCGATGCGGGATGGCTTTGCTATTCTCCCCAGATCTGGACTTCCGACAACACAAATCCCGTCTGCCGTGTAAGAATACAGTACGGAACATCCCTCTGCTACCCGACCTCCGCAATGGGCTCACATGTGTCTCATAAGGACAGAGCCGGAGACTACAAATTCCGCGGAACAGTGGCTATGGCGGGAACCTTCGGCTATGAGATGGATCCGAGAACCTTTACCGAAGAAGAGAGAGAACTCGTCCGTCAGCAGGTCTCCGATTTCCACAAATACTATGATATGATTCATTACGGAGATCTTTACAGACTTATTACCCCCTATGACGGCGACGCAAGCCGCTGTGTCTGGAGTTATGTGTCCAGAGACAAGCGTGAGTGCCTCATGACCGCACTCTGCTACAGACACGGGTTTGAACCGAACTTCCTGGTAAGGATGCAGGGACTTGACGCAACCAAGACCTACTATTGCGAAAAGCTGAATCTGACAGCTTCCGGAGCAAGGCTCATGAACGCCGGAATAAACTTCAACGGAGACCTCACCAGTGAGGGCTGCGCGAAGGAATTCTATTTCAAAGAAGTGAAGTAAATGCAGTTTCTACTGATTTTTGCCTGTACTGCGGCGGCAATCGTCCTGATCTGTTACACACTGCTGAGAGTGTTTTTTTACAGATTCATGGGGCCATGCCACGGTGACATGGAAAAAGATCTGAAAAAATTTGAGGAAAAGCTTTCCGAAACTCCCCTTGCGGATAAAATCCCCGAACTCCGCGAGGGGCGGCTTTGGGTCAGGCAGAAACCTCATGAAGACTTATACCTGACATCCGCGGACGGAGTGCGCCTGCATGCCCGGTTCTATGCTTCGCCGAGCCACACTGACACAACCATAGTACTATGTCATGGGTGGAGAAGCCAGGGCGACCATGACTTCGGCTGTATATGTCCCTGGTATTCCGGGCGGGGTTATAACATACTTATCATAGACCAGCGCGCCCACGGAAAAAGTCAGGGCAGATACATAACGTTCGGTGCGTTTGAAAAGTACGACATAAGGGACTGGTGCAACTTAATGGCATCCCGGGACCCCGACGAAAAAATACTTCTCGGGGGAATCTCAATGGGCTGCGCTTCGGCTTTGCTTGCGGCTCAGCTTCCCGACATGACACCCCGACTCAAGGGCGTCATTGCTGATTGCGGGTATTCAAACGCTTATGACGAGCTTCATTACGTCCTGTCCCCTGCCGATCACCTCTGGCAAAGAATACTTCTGAGGTCAACGGTTGACCTTTGCAGACGCAAGGCGGGATGGGACCCTCATGACGTTGATACCGTAAAAAATATTAACGGCATAAAGGCTTCGGTTCTTTTTATCCACGGGCAAAAGGACAACTTTGTTCCCTGCTCCAGTTCCGAAAAGAATTTTGAAGCATTTCACGGCAAAAAGATATTGCTGACAGTCCCCGGAGCCGGACACGGAATGAGCTGGCTGACGGATGAACCCCGGTGCGAAAAAGTTCTTTCGGAGTTCCTGGATTCAGTTCAGACAGTTGAGGATAAACGATGAAAACAACAAGACCGTATCCGGCATTCACTGTGTCCGGAAAAGCAGAAAAGGCATTGAGAGCGGGGCATCCCTGGGTTTATGCGGAGGAAATTTCGGAAATCGCAGGTGAAGTGACCAACGGAGGAATCGCCGATGTATTCTCATCAAAAGGCTCATATCTGGGGTCCGGACTTATAAGTCTGGAAAGCAAAATAAGGGTAAGGATTCTTTCCCGCAACGCAAACGACCGTTTTGACAAAGAATTCTTTGCGCGGAGAGTCCGCTATGCCATCGATTACCGCCACACGGTAATGGGAAAGGACTTTGACTGCTGTCGGCTGATATTCGGAGAAGCCGACGGACTGCCGGGAGTTACCGTGGATAAGTACGGTGACATTCTTGTAACACAGATACTTTCCTTCGGAATGGAACAGCGCAGAAACGAGCTTTTCACCGTCCTTGCAGAGGAACTGAAAAAAGACGGAGTTCCGGTCCGTGGAATATTTCAGAGGAACGACGTTGCCATACGGAACCTGGAGGGGCTTGACCAGTATAAAGGCTGGTACGGGAACGGGCAGATCCCCCTCGGAACAGAAACAGATATCATAATTACGGAAAACGGCTTAAAATACGCCGTAGATATTGAAAACGGGCAGAAAACGGGGTTTTTCCTGGATCAGAAGTACAATCGCCTTGCGGCGGCGAAAATTGCCGGTGGCAAAAAAGTACTGGACTGCTTTACCCATACCGGATCATTTGCGATGAATGCGGTCCTGGGAGGAGCTTCCCATGTCACAGCGGTGGATGTTTCCCAGTCGGCAATAGATCTTGCCCGGTCCAACGCAAGACTCAACGGAATAGAAGACCGCATGGATTTTGTATGTGCGGATGTGTTCGATCTGCTCCCGGAGCTTTGCCGGGAACATAAAGACTACGACATGATAATCCTTGACCCTCCGGCATTCACAAAGAGCCGCAAAACAGTGGCGGGGGCGGAACGCGGATACAAGGAGATAAATTACCGGGCAATGAAACTTCTGCCCCGGGGCGGTTACCTGGCGACCGCAAGCTGTTCCCACTTTATGCCAAACGATCTTTTCATCAAGATGATCAACTCTGCTGCGGCAGATGCTGACGTTCAGCTGAAGCTTGTGGAACTCCGCAGACAGGCTCCGGATCATCCGACACTTATGTCCGTTCCGGAAACGGATTATCTCAAGTTCTATATTTTCCAGTTGGTATAACCTGAAAAGCCGGGATCACCCGGCTTTTTATTTTGCGGATAACAGTCCCGCCACACAGATCACAGCAGCCCTTTCACCGGGACCCGGTTTTTTCCGCAGAGCTCCCGGCTTTCCCGGGATACCGGGGAGTGTTCCTTCCGGGGATGATCACTAATCCTTCAATTTTAGGAAATACAGGTAAATCTGTAAGGACTTTTTGCATTTTCGACAAAAAACTCTTGAAAATGTTGATATTATCTGCTATAATATACCCAGAGGATGTGAAAATAAGAAGTAAGAATATACGGAACGGAGAAAAGAAATGAATCAGATTCCCGAACTGTTGAGGCCTTCCCTGTCGGAATCGGACATAAAACTGCTCAGAGACAACGATTTTTCAGCCAACGCCAAAGAGTTTCTCTGCCGGATGCAGATATATTCGGCGGGGATAAAAAGAGTTCTTACGAAGCTTGAAATTCTTGATGACGAGTTCCGGGTGCGTTATGACTACAACCCCATACATCATATAGAATCGAGATTAAAACAGCCCCGGAGCATCATAGAGAAACTCAAGCGCAGAGGACTTCCGGTAACGATGAAATCCATGAACGAGAACCTGACGGACATTGCCGGCATCCGCGTTATCTGCAACTACATTGACGATACGGAACGGATCGCCTCGCTTCTGGTCTCCCATAATGACGTGACGCTTGTCTGCCGTAAGGACTATATAGCCAGACCGAAAGAAAACGGCTACAGAAGCCTTCATCTGGTGGTCTCGGTACCGGTATTTCTGGCTTCGGAAACGGTATACGTCCCGGTTGAAGTTCAGATCAGAACCATCGCAATGGATTTTTGGGCAAGCCTTGAGCATAGACTCCGTTACAAGTCCTCAAACAAAGTACCGGCAGATCTGCGTGACCGGCTGAAAGCCTGTGCGGTCGATATCGCAAGACTGGATGAGGAAATGCAATCTATACATAAAAGTCTTCAATGACAGAAAAGGAGAGATTACCCATGAAATTTTTTGAAGACCTCTCGGCAAAGATCACTGACCTGGGACAGACCGCGGTCGATAAAACCAAATCCTTTGCGTCCCGGACAAAACTTTCCGCACAGCTTTCCGGAGAAAAAAGCGCACTGGAAGAACTCTACCGCAGGATAGGCGAAAAGTTCTATGCGGAATCCAGGGAAGGAACGAACGGATCCTTTGAGGAGCTGTTTGAGGCTGTAGGACAGAAGATCGCATATATAGACAGCCTCCAGCGCCAGATAAGAGACCTCAAGGGCGTCAATGTATGTCATAAATGCGGTGCGGAAGTTGATGCTGACGTTAATTTCTGCCCGAAGTGCGGATGCAAAATAGAAAAGCCCGAACCGAAACCCGAACCGGAAAAAGATACGGAAACGGTGGAAACGGTCTGCAAGTCCGCTCCTGAAGCTGAAAAATAAACCTCACTACCGGGAATCCTGAATATAGGCCGAATGTTTAAAACTTCTGGCAAGTGTCAAACCTTGCCAGAAGTTATTTTTTGACGTTTTTATGGCAAAACTATTATTTCAAAGGAATAAATGTTCGACATCTCGAACATTTGTATTGAAATAAAGTATTTTTTGTGATATAATATTGTCAACAAACGGTTCCCATGGAGGAGATATAATGTCCGTAAGTTATGAAAGGCTCTGGCAAAGACTTGCCCAGCTGAAACTGAGGAAAAACGATCTGAGAAAGATTCTGAGCCCGAGTACCATAAGCAAACTCAATCACAACCAAACCGTATCTTTGGATATACTGTGCAAGATATGCCAAAGATTACACTGCGATATAGGTGACGTGGTTCAGTTCAGGGAGTCGTCACCGCTGAAGGCGCTGACCAAAAAAACCGCAGCAAAGAAGGTGACGGAAAGTTGAAAATACTGTTTGCACTCGATCAGTTTTTTGATCCCAACAACGGCTTCACCATTTCCGCCCGACGTTATGCCAAGACCCTTCAGGACAGAGGCAACCAGGTCCGGATAGTGAGCGCGGGGCATCCGTCTCCGGAAGAAAAAGATATGAGCTATGTTATGGACAAGCTTACCGTTCCTTTCTTCGACGGACTTATAACCTCCCAGGGTATGACCTTCGCAAAACCGGATGACGATGTACTTCGCAAAGCCATTTCCTGGGCTGACGTTGTTCATTTCGTATCTCCCTTTGCCCTGTCCCATCACGGAATAATGATATGCAGGGAGCTCGGAGTCCCTTTCACAGGAGCGTTTCATGTTCAGCCGGAAAATATAACCTCCTCAATAAACATGAACCGTGCAAAGGCGGTAAATGACGGTATTTATCACTGGTTCCACCATTATATATACCGGTACTGCGAACATATACACTGTCCCAGCAATTTTATCGCAGAAGAGCTCCGCCAGGCGGGATATACGGAAAAACTGCACGTTATCTCCAACGGTATTGACCCAGATTTCATCGGTCACAGACCTCACCCGGAACAGACGGACGGAACCTTCAATATTCTTTCCGTAGGCAGGTATTCGGTAGAAAAAAGACAGGATGTGACCATACGTGCCGTTGCCCGGTCCAAATACAGGGACAGGATCAGCCTCACCCTGGCGGGTAAGGGACCGAAGGAGAAATATCTCCGGGATTTGGCGAAAAGCCTGTCCGTACCCGTAAAAATGGAATTTTTGCCTAAAGAAAGACTTATACAGGCGATTTCAAGGTGTGACCTGTACGTTCATGCGGCAGACATGGAAATAGAAGCCATGTCCTGTATGGAGGCTTTCGCCTGCGGACGTGTCCCCGTGATCGCGGACAGTGCAAAAAGCGCGACACCTCAGTTTGCACTGGACGAGAGGAGCCTTTTCACTGCCGGAGACAGTGAGGATCTGGCAAAAAAGATCGACTACTGGTACGAAAACACTCAGCAGAGACTGGAAGCGGAACAGAATTATGCCCTGCTGGGAAGTAAATATGATCTCAGAAACTGCGTTGCACAGGCGGAGGAAATGTTCCGGCAGGCGATAGAGGATTTCAACGGACAAAAAACCGACAATAAAAAATGCACCGTTCCCGTAGCGGAAAACGAAACGCTGACGGAAGCGGCGGAGGTCTGAATGTACGAAGAAAAACCACTTGAAACAGAAGAAGAAACCCTTGAAGCGGATGAAAACGGAAGAGTTTTCCATATGTGGGAACCTCTGTCCTTTACCACGCCGCAGGGCTACGATTATCTGCATGACGGAAAGGTTTTCAGAATAGGTACAAACATTTTCCGTTTCATTGTAAAAGGAATACTGACTGTCCTGGACAAGGCCCTGTTCGGCATTGAATACGAGGGAAAAGAGAATATAGACGCTCTTTCAGGCGGAGCGGTGACGGTATGCAACCACATACATCAGATGGACTGCACCTTTGTGGATCATATTCTCGGACTCAGACGGATATATTTTATCACCATAGAAGAAAACTTCCGTATACCGGTAATCCGCCACATAGTTCTGTGGCTGGGCGGAGTCCCGCTTCCGAAATCAATGCACGGAATGAAAGAGCTGTTTGACTCCATGGGGACAGCCCTGCGGCGCGGCGATATCGTGCAGATCTACCCGGAGGGGATAATGTATCCGTACCATAAAGGTCTGCGGCAGTTCCAGAGCGGGGCGTTTCACCTATCCTGTGACAATGATGTTCCCGTCCTCCCCATGGTCATAACACAGCATAAGCCCCGCGGAATTTTCCGTATTTTCAAGAGAAAGCCCACGTTGAAGCTGACCGTATTGCCGGCGATATATCCCGACACGACTCTTCCGAAAAGGCGCCGCGTTGAACAGTTGCAGAAACAGTGCAGAGAAGCCATGGAAAAAAAGCTTTCGGAATAAGCGGAACTTTTTCCGCTTTTTCCCGTCCAACAGATGAATATTGACAGGAAGGGAGAACCCTATGAAAAAGCTTATAGCCGTTTTTCTCGCCTCATTGCAGATCTTTTCCGCAACAGTCCTGTTTTCGGGATGCTCAACAACGAAAGGAAGTACCGATCTGATGAATGGTATAAAACCAGATATGCCCAAAGATGATAAGGAAAATCCCTTGCCGGTGCGACAGCTTTCCGAAGAGGAAAAAGAACAGTATACACGGGCGTGGACGGCTCAGTCGGAGTTTTCGCTGAAACTTTTGCAGGGCTGTATCCGGACTGAGAACAGAAATGTCACGGTAAGCCCTCTATCGGTTTATCTTGCCCTCGCAATGACCGCAAACGGCGCAAAGGGGCAGACCCTTACAGAGATGCTTTCCGCCCTGGGGTACGAAATCCCGGAACAGGAAGCGGAAAAAGTTCTGGAAGAAATGAATGATTCCCTCGGAGTTCTTATTGCCGGATTGCCGAAGGACAAAGAATGCAGTGTCCGGGTTGCTGACTCCATCTGGTTCAAGGACAACGAAGGGCTTCATATCAACGATGAGTTTCTGAAAACAAACGCCCAATATTATGATGCCGGGGTATTCAAATCTGCATTTGACGACAAAACGCTCAGAGATATCAACAACTGGGTGAAGAAAAATACCGACGGAATGATAGACAGAATTCTCGACCGCCTGGATCCACAAACCGTGATGTGCCTGATAAATGCCCTTACTTTTGAGGCTTTATGGTCTACCCCATATGAGAAGTACAGTGTGGCGGATGCGGACTTTACCACCGGGAACGGCGAAAAGAGAACAGTGGAAATGATGTACGGTACGGAATACCGGTATATCGGAAATGACAAAGCCGCAGGATTCATCAAAGACTACAAAGGCGGGAAATATGCTTTTGCGGCACTGCTTCCGGAGGATGGGATCACATTGGATGAATTCGTGAATTCCCTTACAGCGGAGGAGCTTCGGGGAATGCTTTCGGAACCATCCCGGGAAAAAGTTGAAACCGGATTGCCCAAGTTTACCTGTGACTACAGCATTACCCTCAACAGACTGCTTCAGGACATGGGGATGACTCTTGCCTTCGGCGGTGACGCAGATCTGTCCGGAATAGGGATCTCTGACGCGGGGCCCCTTGCGATTTCGGAGGTTCTGCACAAAGCTCATATAGAACTCAGCGAATCCGGAACAAAAGCGGCGGCTGTAACTGCGGTTATAGTGAACCCGACCAGTGCCTTTGACCCGGAACCTCCCAAGAGAGTAATTCTTGACCGTCCGTTCATGTATATGATCTATGATACGGAAACTCTTCTTCCTGTATTCACCGGTACGGTCACGGATATAGGAAAATAATCATAATTAAAAACAGCAAAAAGGTGCAGTTCCGGCTGCACCTTTTCATTTTACACTCCCGCCCCCGAAGTGACACCTCTTATCATCGGGGGAAAATTTCATACGCATTCCAGCAGCGGTCCGAGGTCTATCATATCAACAGGGATACCTCTTGACCGGGCATACATTACGGTATATTCCGTACCGCCGCTGCTTCCGTCCCACAGAGCGATAACGAAATCGGAATTATCCACCATGTACCGGTTCCGCCGCAACATACAGTCATAGGTGTACTCTTCCTGAAGAAGAACAATGCTGTCGCAACGGCGCAGAATGCTTTTATACCTCGCCTGATCCTGCTCAGACCAGCGGGAACACTGCCCCTTACAGGGAACAGCGGCTTCAAGACTTATCTCGGGATACTTTTCCTTCAGTTCAAGAACGGTCTCCGCCGCCCATATATCAGTACCCAGTGCCATTCCGGAAATAAAACGATTTACGGCGGACAGAGTTATCATATCCTTTGTATGCTGATAAAGCGCTTTCCGGAGTTCCTTGTACCGCCAGTCATTTTCATTGAAGCCAAAAGGAAGTTTCTGAGGTCTGTGCCCGGTAAAGCAGCAGGTTCTGACTTTTTGCATAGTTCTCCTCCGTACCGGAGTATTCCTTTCTTCTTTTTCTGTACGGATAGAGTACCATGCAAATGCAACAAAATTGTTATCAAATTATCACTAATTGTGCAACAATCTATCAAATATCACATTTAGTAAACCAAAAATCCATTGTTTTTGACATTAAAAGACACCGCACTCACGTACAGTGTCTTTAACTTGTGATATTTTAAAGAATCTTGTCGAGAAATGTTTTCGCGCGTTCCGTCTTGGGAGAGGCAAAAAATTCCTTGGGAGTGGTATCCTCTATTATTCTGCCCTCGTCAATGAAAAGGAGTCTGCTCGCAACCTCTTTGGCAAAATTCATCTCATGTGTCACGACAACCATCGTCATCCCGTCATCGGCAAGCTGCTTCATGAGATCAAGCACCTCCCCTACCATTTCAGGGTCAAGCGCGGAAGTAGGCTCATCGAAAAGCATAACCGAAGGATTCATCGCAAGAGCCCTGATAATAGCAATACGCTGTTTTTGTCCGCCGGAAAGAGTAGAAGGATATGCGTCAGCCTTATCCTCAAGTCCGATACGGCGCAAAAGGGAAAGCGCCTTTTCCTTAGCCTGCTGTTTTATCTGCTTTTTAACGGAGGGTTTGGCAAATATTCCGCCGGCATTCTTTATCCCCAAATATACGGGGGCAAGCATTATATTCTGTAAAACGGTCTTATTATTGAAAAGATTGAACTGCTGAAAAACCATTCCGATGTGCTCGCGATGCTTGTTTATATCGACCCGCATATCCGCAATATCCACACCGTCAAAATAAATACTCCCGCCGGTGGGATCTTCCATACAGTTCAGGCAACGCAGAAACGTACTTTTTCCCGATCCGGACGGTCCGATGACGACCACTTTCTCGTTTTTGTGTATGACAGTGCTTATATCATTGAGAGCGTTCACGGTTTTCCTGCCGCTTTTGAAGGACTTCATAAGACCCTGAACAACAATAAGGTCATTCTCGCCTATCTCGGGGCGGGCAACTTTGTTTTCCGTCTTTTTCATTTGAAATCCCTCCTTATCTGCGCTCCGTGCGGCGCATATATTTCTCAATCAGTTTAAATATAAGACTTATGACGAGCACGAGAACTATGTATATCAAAGCCATGAATGCGTAAGGCATGATAAACTCATAGTTCCGGACACCGATTTCATTGAAGACCTTGTAGAGATCCACCGCCGCAATAAAGCTGACTACCGAAGTATCCTTTACCAGGGCTATAAATTCGTTGCCCAGGGTGGGAAGGATATTCTTTACGGCCTGAGGCACGACAATTTTGATCATGGTAGAAGTAAAGCTCAGACCGAGTGCCCTTCCGGCCTCCATCTGACCGGGATCAACGGAAAGTATTCCCGCCCGCATTATTTCGGAAACATAGGCACCGCTGTTAAGTCCGAAAACAAGCACACAGGTGCGGAGAGAGCCGATGTTCACTCCCATAAGAGGGAAAATGACGTAATAGGCAAGAATAAGCTGAACAACTATAGGTGTACCCCGGAAGAACCCGACATAACCGGTGCATATTGTGTTCAGTATACGGGGCATGACCTTATATTTGGGCATGACCTTGACCGCGGCAATCACTATACCGATAAGAATACCTATCAGCAGGCCGCTGACAGCTATTATAAGGGTATTTTTCAAACCCTCGCTGAGAACACGCTTATACGCGCCCTCAACGTAAAAAGCCTGCCAGAATTTATTCCAGAGCAAAGAATAATCCATGGGGAAAAGTCCTTTCAAGTCTTAAAGACGAGGCTGCCGTCAGAGACGACAGTCCCGTCTTGTCCGAAGTTGTCTTATTTACCGTTTACCGACTTGGATATTGCCTTTGCGGGAGCGTTGTCGACGACAACGTAGTCGATCTCTCCGTTGATCATAGCGGTAACGGCGAGAGCCGCATAGTCATATGCCATCTTGGTTACGGGGATACCCTTGAAACCGTAGCCGTCGTCACCCTGATCAAGGTCGCCGGTTATGTAAGTCTCACCGGTGGTACCAGCCTGGCAGCCGATCTTATTTGCGGAGGTCAGCTTGTCAAGTATAGCAACAACGTCATCAGCGGTCTTGCAGTTGTCAAAAGTGGTATCATCAGCCCTTACGATAAGCATCTGTGCCGCGTTGTAGTAAGAATCGCTGAAGTCAACAAGAGCCTGACGTTTTGCGGTGACGGTAAGACCTGCCATACCGATATCGCAGATACCGGTCTGAACAGAGGTTACAACAGATTCAAACTTCATATCCTGAATGACGAGCTCTTTGCCCAGATAAGAGGCAAGACCGGCGGCGATCTCAAGGTCTATACCGTAGAACAGACCGGCGCTGTCTACCATCTCGAAGGGCTCAAAGCCGGTGGAGGTGGCAACGACAAGCTGATCCTTGCTTGTGTCAAGAGCCTTGGATTCTACCTTTGTGGGGGTACCGTTGCCGAAGTACTTGTCGCAGATAGCGTCAAATGTTCCGTCTCCCTTGATCTTTGCAAGATACTCGTTTACATTGCTCATAAGTTCCTTATCGGACTTGGAAACGGCGAAAGCATAACTTTCCTGAGACAGTTCGATGTCAACTACCTTAATTTTTGCGGAGCTGACGGAACCGGTGTTGCAGGCGCACAGAAGTACGACCATCATTGCAGCCGCGAGGACTGCTGCCATAATTTTTTTCATGATTACTACCTTCCTTTTCTCGGTTACATTTTTTATATATGAAAAAGCTCCGCCCGGTTAAAGCGGAGCTTTAACTTTCGTACAATTATTTTGTTATATCATTCTCATCAAATCTGTCGCCGCACTGGGGGCAGAATTTCGGAGGATTCTTCGGATCTTCCGGTTCCCAACCGCATTTATCGCATCTGTACAAAGGTTCATCGGCGGGTTTTTTCTCTCCGCACTCGCTGCAGAACTTACCTTTATTCTCGGTTCCGCACTTGGCACAGGTCCAACCGTGCTTTTCCTCAGGCTTCTTTGCACCGCACTGGGGGCAGAAGTTTCCGGTATTCAGGGCACCGCAGGTGCAGGTCCAGGTTGCCGCTGCGTCAGCCTTCGTAACAGGAGCCGCAGGAGCTTCCTTCTTCTCATAGGGCATATTGTAGTACTGCCCTATATTGGCTGCATTTCCGGCATTGTTCACCATGCCGACACCCATGAAAGCGTTTACCGCGCCGTTTTCGTTCGCGGCGGCGGACTCCATGGCATTGGCAGTGGCGGTGCCGAGGCGGGCACCCATCATTCTTCCGTCGGTATAGACTCTGGACTCCTGGAATACCGCAATTTTCTTTGCGCTCTCCTCATCGGGAGCAACCTGAGCCACGGCGAATGATGAGACGGAAAGGCCTCTTTTTGCGCCCCACTCAGCGGTAAGTTCGGTATTGAGTTCGTCCCGGATGTCCTTGGTGAAAAGCGGAAGCTGATCATAAGAGATCTTCTTAAGCGCGATTCTGCCGAGGGCCGGCTGCATTGCCGCCTGAAGCTCAGCCTTGAGCTGGCTGTCGATGAGATCACGTGTATATTCGGAAGCAAAGTTTCCGCAGACGTTCTTGTAAAACATCAGAGGATCGGTGATCCGGTAGGAGTACTCTCCGTATGCGCTGATCTTCATGGTGAAGTCAAATTCGCTGTCACGGAACGGAACACCGCCTATGCCCCACTTATTGCCCATCAGTTCTTTTGTGTTGAAGTAATACACATACTGGCTGGTGGTGGGCTGGCCGCCGGCAACAAAGCGTTTGCCGACTTCCTTGAAAGAATCGATCAGTCCGGTAAAGCCTCCGCTGAGGAGTGAGGGCTGTGTACCGGTCTTGTAGATATACTGTCCGGGTTCGGCACAGAAATCAACCACGAGCCCGTTTTCCACAATCGCCATGAACTGGCCGTCCGCGACATCCACCTTGGAGCCATCGGTTATAACGTCCGGGCTGTATTTGGTATTGCTGCTCTTATTGCCTACGGTACGTTTTCCCTTACGGGCAAGAACGTTCATATCCATTGCGTCGCATTTGAAATAGTCTACCCACTGATCCGCGAGAACGGTGCCTGTCGCACCGACGATAGCTTTAATAAGTCCCATAGTTTTCAGTCCTTTCAGTTTTCATCGGAAATATTTACGCCCTTGGTATCGAAAACGGTGTCATTTCTGACACTTGACATTGCCGTAAGAACCCAGGCATACTCGCCGCTGGTGATGATATGTCCGCAGTATTCGCACTGTCCGGCACTGGTTACCGAAACCGGTGCTCCGCAGTTCGGGCATTTGACCACATTCAGTCCGTCACCGTCCGTTACCGTTTTGGTTCCGGTCGACCTCATGAAAGTAAGAAGTTTTGCGGTGTGGACCTCAACGTCCTTGAAGCCCTTGACGACCTGCCCGGTCTCCTCGCTGACGATGTAGTCGTTCATCCTCACCCTCATATACACCGTAAGAGTTTCGGTATCCTTGTTCCGGGTATAGGAAGTAAGGAAAGTCTGACCGACATTGATACGCTCCACCATATTGATGGTCTTGTTCCTGACGTACTCCTGAAGCTGATGTTCATGCTGACGGTACAGTTCCTCGCTCTCAAAGGGACGGATCTTTTCCCAGTCTCTTGCGGTCCAGGCATTCTGAAGAGTAACAAAGACCTCTTTTGTCCAGGAAAGGAACTTATCCTTGTTGAAGTCGGGGTCAACCTGCTTTATAGCCTCAGTGATGCGGTCACTGTTGTCCGGAGGAATATGTGTCAGAGAAGCACCTCCGGTGAACGTACCGGTGGGACGGGATGAAACCGAAGTTCCGCCCTTGCCCTTTCCGATAATGAGGACAACAATTATCACAACGATGATTATAACGATCGTTGTCCAGGACAATTCGCCGCCGAAGACAGCTCCGTCACCGGAATCTCCCCAGCTCCAGCCGCCGTCATAGTCGTTTCCGCCCGAGTCCCAACCCGAATCGTAGTCAATATCATTGCCGACATCAAGTGGACCGAACATTGCCGATGAGGGAATCGCCGCAGCAAGAAAGGTCACAGACAGGACCAGAGCGGCAATCAAAGGCAAAAACCGTTTTTTCATTTTACCTGCTTTCCCACGAAAAGGACTGATTCGCTTTTCGTGCTGTTATTATACAATAAATTCAGAATAAATGCAATGGATAAACTTTTACCATTTTGTGAATATAATTCAACATAACCTGCATAAACAGCATTTTTCAACGTGAATACTGTATATTTATAAATTTTCAATGCATATTTGGTATTTTTTGCATACTCAGGCCGGAGATGTTTTTCAAAAACAATATTCACCGTATGCATGCATTTTTTACTTTTCCGGAGTCAGAGCTGTCATTCCGTCGGGGCACATGGTATAGGTCACCTTTTTTGTGGGCATAAGTTCCCCGTCGAGGTTCAGGAGGAAAGATTCCGGGGATTCCACCGTTACCGTCTTCGCATGATACAGATGGACCGTCCTGCATTTAAGATGGGTCCCCGGTATGAGCCTCGGAAGAAGAAACAATGTCTTGAGGGGCGACATCATATCAATGACAAGAACGTCAAAGAGTCCGTCATTGAGCTCCGCTTTCGGCGCAATGCGGATACCGCCGCCGTAATACTGACCGTTGGCAACGGCGGTAAGGAGCATCTTACCCTCCAGGACATTCCCGTCCACCGTAACCCTCATCTCTGTTCCTTTATAGCGGAAGAGAGTATAGAACACGGACAATATGTAACTTATCTTCCGGAATATGGGCTTGCTTTTGTAACGTTCCGAATTCTTTACTATTTCGGCATCATACCCCACCGAACCTATGTTGAGAAAGAATTTGGTTTCACCGTTGTATTCTGCCTTACCGCAGTCTATTTTCTTTTCGGTAAAGTTTTTTGACGCCCGGAGTACGGACATATACCCTTCGCCGAACTTTTTTCCCTTATACAGACTTCTTACAAAATCGTTTCCGCTTCCGGCGGGAATGAAGCACACTGTTGCGGGTTCCGAGGAATCTCCGCTTCCGGCGGCAACCGCAGCCACGGGAACCGCAGCCCCGTTGGCA